>CAJTTB010000009.1 GCA_910579175.1 uncultured Oscillospiraceae bacterium
GAATGAACGAAAAAGTATACCATTAGAGCGATTTTATTTCACCTACACCATCTCTTCCAATCACGAAATAAAACCACACCACTTAAAAGATAAAAAAGAATCCTTTACAACAAATCGACGTCAATATAAAAATAATATACTTGTAATATTTTATCGAACAACTAACAAAAAGTAAATTTTGCATTATTTTTTGCAAAATCTTCCCTTAAATTACTCATTCAAGTGCGACTAAATTGTCATAATCAAAAAACAATATCCTTTTTTTATATTTATACTTAAAAATTATAATAAAAAAACCTCGAAAACTATATAGTCTCGAGGCTCTAAATACCGACATCTTTTTCGGTGCTATTTATTGGTTGCGAGGGCAGGATTTGAACCTACGACCTTCGGGTTATGAGCCCGACGAGCTACCGAACTGCTCCACCCCGCGATATTTATTTTTACAATCTCTTGTTGACTGCTTATATATAATAGCATACAAGAACCAAAAAAGCAATACTTTTTTTACAAATATTACTTTTTTGGTAATATTGTATTATCATTTTTTATATTATCATTATTTTTCAGCAACTTTGTCATCGTCTTGAAGATCATCTGCTTCTGTAGTACTAGAGAAAGAAGTTGTTTGTTTTTCTTCTTCTACAGAAGATTCCTCAGATACGTCGTCATGAATCAAATCATCATCCATCATTGAAAGGTCTTCATCAAAATATAAAGAGTTATCAAAATCTAATTCCTCATTTAATCGCTTACTTTTATTTTTGATAAAGGCCACTACTGCTAATACTGCTCCCACAATCGCAGTAGCAATTGCTGCAATTTTTACCCAAGAAGTTTTCTTCATGCACCTGAAACCACCTTTCAAATTTATATTATTATTATTATATACTCTTTTTATGAATTTAACAAGACAAATTTCTAAATATTTTCTGTGATATTCATCATAATAGAAAGAGCCGTTAAAGGCGCTGTCTCGCACCGCAAAATCAATTTTCCCAAAGTTGCAATCTGTACCTGCTTTGCAGTAGCGAACTCCACTTCTGTTTGTTCAAAGCCTCCTTCTGAGCCAATCAAAATCCCAATCGACTGATCTTTTAAATCAATTATTTCATTTAAGCGCTTCCCTCCCTTTTCATAACACAATATTTTCTTTTGACACTGCTGCATATGCTCAATAGCTTCTTCAAAGGTCATCAACTGACATATAGCTGGAATCATTCCCCGACCACTTTGCTTTGCTGCTTCTTGTGCAATTTTTTGATAACGAACTATCTTTTTTTGCATAGATTTTTCATCAGGACGTGATACACAACGCTTTGTTAGTACAGGAACGATTTGATAAACCCCTAACTCCACTGCCTTTTGAATAATCCATTCCATTTTATCTTTTTTGGGTAATGCTTGATATAGGGTTACTTTGACACTGGGCTCACTGGTATTTGGATATTGATTGACAATATCCAAATATACCTCCGCTTGTGTCATTTGAGATATCACACAATCATAATCATTGCCATCAACACAATGAACTGTCAGTTTTTCTCCCATTTTCATACGCAATACTTTTTTAATATGTAAGGCATCTTCTCCAACAATTACAATTTGATTTTCCAATGGTGTTTCACAAAAAAATCTTGGCATATCTATGTTTCCTTTCGCCTATAAGTTTGATAAAATAATTTTTTGTCCTTGGTAACTTTTTTAGATTCTCTTAATTTTTGAATTGTTTTGTGGGCTGTCCAATCTGGAAGCACCTCTAACAAATAAAGTGACTCTTTTTCAAAACAAATGATACACTCTGCACTTAACCATGCCTGTGCCATTTTCACATAATAATATTGTGTATCAATTTGCTCAATGATCTGTAAAACACGTTTGATAAAGGGCTGTTTTATATAATGACACAACAACATCACCAAAACAAATCTCAAATGATATTCCGATTGCATTTTCAATTTGCTTAACAAATATGTAAATCCCTCTTCAGGATATCGCCGAAATATCTTTAAATGAGAACAAACACTGTCACAAATCGCCCAATTATCGATTCTAAAAATATACTTATCCAAATGAAGACAGACCTCGGTAAAGTGTGTACATTCCCCAATTACCAAACCGCAAATCATAATTTCTTCATAAAAATCATTTTGACTTTGCAATATAAATTCTTCTATATTTCCCCTAGCGATTTCCTTTGCAATTTGATATAACTTGGGCATTCGTATTCCCAATAAATTCTTTGCATTTGGAATCAATTTCATCTGAAACTTCTGATAAGCTTCCTCTTGAATTGAAATTAAATATTGCCTTAAAATTTGATAATCCTCTTTTGTCCAGTGGCTTTTTTTCCATTGTATTTGCATCATCATCTATCCTTATGATTTGTTTTTTCTATTGTAACGAATTTAATCTATAAAATCAATGATAAAAAATAATAAAGTATATTTTTTGTGATTGTACAACCGTTAACCAAGTTGGCTGCTCCATAATAAAAAAAGACATACTTTGATTTTACAAGCTGTCAGTAAAATAAACTACATCTATCTAAAAAAGCCAAACAGCCTATTAAAAAATAGGCTGTTTGACTTACTTGAGGAGATTTGTTATTACAAGAAACAATCTATTATATCACCAACACAAGTGTGTTGGGCTTTATCTTTATTATACTGAATTTTTTCTAATTTACAATCTATATCAGAGAATTGTATCTATTTGTAATGTAATTGTTACAAAATCAAACGCAATGATTACATTTTTTATTATAGAGAAAACAATTTGGTTGGCAGTTCACAGAATCATAAAAAATATACCTTATCTATCATTTTTATCTTCAGTCACTTCTTTTGAATAATTATCTTGACAGCTTCCAACCATAAACTAGATGTTTCATCTCCAGCCACAACCCCTTCTTTCACTGGCTTTAACCATCCCAATGCTTGGCAATGTACCTGATAATATAAAACATACTCATGACTTTGTTCTCCCACAAGCTGCATTTGGATTGCCTGAATATAATGTTCCAAATCGTCCGAGCCACATTCTTGTCCAAAAGATACATATTCTGTCCACCCTATATTGCGTAAATACACCCTGTATTGTACATCAAATTTTTGTTGACTATTTTCAACCCATATTTTAATTGCACAACATCTTTTTGCCTGCCCAACCGAGCCCGCTCTTTGACCATTTTTTACGATATTGTCCCATTCCACTTTTCCTTGCTGATTTTGGACTTTTAACCTGTAGTAAATTGCAACATCTTCTGATTTTTTATCCCGCTCTCTTTTTCTTCCATAGATAGCCAAATATTGTCTGATATATTCTTTTTCATCCATATATCCTAAAAATATTTTTTCACCTGGATTATCATGTTTTATGTCTCCACTTTCCCATGTCATTCCAAAGTGTTTTTTAACCCCTGGATGTGTCATCACTTCATGTGCATAAACATTGCCAATCAATAAATTTTCTGGAAGCCTTGCAAATCCCAAATACTGTAAAATTCTATTTCCAATCTCTCCTAACAACTTTTTATGGGGATGTTCTACATCTAAAAAAAGTTGTTCATCTCTTAAATGTTCTATTATATAATCAAAAATATGAATATTACATTGTTTTTCTCTTGCAATTAATTTTTCCAAAAAAAGAAGATATCCTTGTTGTAATTCATCAGCATCATATTCTTTCTGTACTATTTTTTCATAAATTTCTTCTATATCATAGATGCCCGCTTGAATACACCTATCAATTTCACGATCTCGATACCACTGCACAGAACCATTTGGAGCAAAAACATTCTTTAAATCTGTCTGAGGAAATAAAAATTGTGGTAATCTAAATAGATTTGGAAACTTTACAATTTGACAATCTTTCTTTAACAGATTTTCAATATAACCTGATGAAAACATTTCACCCAAAGAGGTTTCCTTTCGGATATGTTGACAGACAAGCAAATCACAATGTTTAAACAAATTTTCATCCAAATCTGCTTCTTTCATATTCCACAAATCCTTTAATTCATAAAAAGCATACTCTTTTGAAAATTCCCTACTAGCAGACAAAAATCCTTTTATATATCTCACATGACAATTTCCCCAAATCAATGCCATTTTTCTTTGAAATAATTTATAAGGTATAAAGTCTTCAAACTCTTTTAAGCCCCATGCTTTTAATTGCTGAGCAATCCTCTGATATACCAATATATGATCTGTAAAAATCAAAACATATTCTGATTTTAATTCTGATTTTTTATCTTCTGGTAAATAGATATAATATTCATGGAAAAAATTATCATGTAACTTTTCATCTAAACAATATGAAATCTCTACATTTGGAAATTTTATCAAAAATTTTTCAGCTTCATATCCACATCCATATAAAACAATTCTCTTTAAACTATTCACCTTGTTTTTCTCCTTTTTACGCCATTTAAATGATTAAGGTATGATTCATATAAAATATCATTTCATGAAAACAATATTATCATTCACAATTAATAAGTATACTTTTTCTTTCGCTTTATATAAACATAAATTTTCTAAAAAAATTATTTTATCTTCACAGATTTACTGAATAGTAAATCTGTTTTTTATATTCTTTTTACAATTTTCTGTCGATGTTTCACCTGAAGGAAAAAGTATATTTTTTCATTCACTTTATCATCTGTTATTCTTATGAGCATTCAATTGAAATCCAAATGGAATCATCTCTTTTAATAGGTGCACTTCATATTCAAATTCATTTTTCACTAGGATTATTTCAAATGTTTGAGGATCACAAAATTCCAACATCACTTGTAGACATACTCCACAGGGAGCACAAAATTGAGATAACGTTTTTTCTTCTCTCTTTCCTCCTGCAACTGCAATTGCTGAAAATTCCCGTTTCCCCTCCTGTACCGCGGTAAAAAACGCAGTGCGCTCTGCACAATTGGAAGGTGTATAAGCACCATTTTCAATATTACTACCCAAATAAATGCTTCCGTCTTCACACAACAAAGCTGCTCCAACTAAAAAATTAGAGTAAGGGGCATATGCCAATTCCCGACTTTGTAAAGCATGTAATGCCAATACTTGATTCATTAACTCTTTATCTTCATTTTGGCTTGCTTTCATACGAATATATTCTTCTTTGGTCAAAGAATAACAACAATCGTCATATACCTCACCATCAAACAACCTTGCGGACTGTCGCAAGGTTCCCTCATACCGAAAACCACATTTTTCAATTACCCGTCTAGAACGCTGATTAAACGGATAATGACGCACAGAAATCAAATCCAAATCCAATTCTTCAAATCCATATTGTAATAAACATTTCACTGCTTCTGTCATTAGCCCTTTTCCCCAATAAGCTTCTGACAATCCATAACCTAAAGAACAAATACGCTGATTATCTCGCTTAGAATCCTGCTCTAGACTAATACAACCGATGACCTTATTTTCACATTTTTCTACAATCGCCCAGAGTTCGTCACTTTGAATAAATTTACTCAGAATCAATGCACTTTCTTCTCGACTTTGATGTGGTTTCCATCCCGCACTGATTCCCACTTTCGGATTTTTTGCATATTCATATAAATCATCTAAATCATCTTTATTCCAACGTCTCAGATACAATCGCTGTGTTTGTAACATCTTTATTCCTCCAATCTCCAAAGCGCCTTCTCAAAATTCACACATCCATTTGATTTAAATAATACACCTTCTTGTTTTAACAAAACCACCTGTTCATTCCAGCCAGTCACCGTTTTCCCTTGACTATTTACCACCCTATGACAGGGAATATTGTTAGGCGCATAAGACAATGCTCGCCCTACTCGACGAGCATTGTTCGGACATCCTATTAGCACTGCAATTCGTCCATATGTGGTAACCTTTCCATATGGAATACAACCAACCACCTCATATACTTTACAGTCAAACTCTATTTGATTCATCGCTTTTCCCTATAAAATAAACATAATTGCAATAATAGGGCCAACATATCTCAAGTCTTTTTTAAAATACATATAAACCACACCATAAACAATTGACAACATCATTGCAAAAAATCCTTCAGCATTACTCTGAACAGACAAATGAGCCCATCCCCAGGTAAAAGCCAATAAAAATCCACCCCATGGGATATCTTCTCTTTCAAAATAAAGTTCTCCAAAATGCTGTCCAAATATTATCACCAATAAGACCATCAGTGCTTTGAGCAACTGATAAATTTGTTGAAAAATAAAAGTAACCGTATCCAAATTTCTAAAGTCTAGTAGTGGTTTTATTCCTCCCTCTAATCGGGTACTAATTAAAAAAACTGCGAATAGTAAAAAAATACAGACCGCCAAATACTTTCCATCTATCTTTCCACGAAGTGCAAACATATTAAATAAATACTTTATTTTGGCACGATAGATTAAAAAAAACGAAACAACTCCCCATAAAATACAGGCAATTATCAAATGTAAGCATTGTTGTGTGGTTTTTGTAAATCCTCCAAACAAGAATGGTTCTAATAATGAAAATAACCATTCTATGAATAGACCAGAAAGTGCATAGAAGCCTAAAAATAAAAAATTGACCGGTTTCACTGTTTTTTGTTTTTCCATATGATTACGTTTTCACATCCTTTTTTCAATTGATAGATTTACTTCTTTTACCATTCTCCTCAATTTTCTTTGTTACTTTTTCTATTATAGACGAAAAAAAGCGGAATGTAAATCCATTCCGCTTTTTTTCATTTTAATATAAAGGACGTTTTACATAAGAAGTGTGTAAAACTTCATGCGCTTTATGACTTCCTGGTTTTCCTAAGAAGTTTTCATAAACTTCTTTGATTGCAGGATTATCATGTGATTTTCTCAATGGCATATTTTTATCTAAATCATAAAGTACTTTTGCTCTAATTGATTTCAAATCAACAAAATTGCGAACAGAAGCAGGTTGAGTCGGCTGACCACCACCGTTGACACAGCCACCAGGGCAAGCCATCACTTCTATAATATGATAATTTGCTTCGCCATTTTTAATGCGATTTAACAATACCTTTGCATTTGCCAAACCAGAACAAATAGCAGCTTTTACTTCCATACCAGCAACTTGATAAGTTGCTTCTTTGATTCCATCGGTACCACGAACCTCTGTAAATTCCACCTTTTCCAGTTCTTCACCGGTCAAAGTTTCAACAGCTGTTCTCAAAGCTGCTTCCATAACGCCACCAGTTGCACCAAAGATAACACTCGCACCAGTAGATTCGCCCAATGGAGCATCAAAGTTTTCATCAGGAAGATTTTCAAACATTAAGCCAGCACGTTTGATCATTCTTGCCAACTCTCTAGTAGTCAAAGCTACATCGACATCTGGAACGCCCGCAGCACTTTGATCTTCTCGTCCAACTTCAAATTTCTTTGCAGTACAAGGCATAATACTAACACAGAAAATATCTTTTGGGTCAATTCCCATCTTTTGTGCATAATAAGTTTTTGTAATCGCACCAAACATCTGTTGTGGTGATTTACAAGAAGATAGATTTGGAATAAATTCAGGGAAGAAATGTTCACAGAACTTCACCCATCCAGGAGAACAAGAAGTGATAATTGGCAATACACCGCCATTTTTCACACGTTCTACAAACTCATTTGCTTCTTCCATAATGGTTAAATCTGCACCAAAATCGGTATCAAATACTTTATCAAATCCCAATCTGCGCAATGCTGCTGCCATTTTTCCCTCTACATTGGTACCAACAGGCATACCAAATGCTTCGCCTAACGTCGCACGAACGGAAGGAGCTGTTTGCACAACTACATGTTTATTTGGATCGGCTAACGCTTTCCAAACCTCTTCTGTCTGATCCTTCTCAGAAATTGCACCAGTTGGACATACTACGATACATTGTCCACAAGATACACAGTTGGTTTCTCCCAAAGGAGTCTCAAATGCACAACCAATATGTGTTGCCTGTCCTCTTTCATTGGGTCCAATTACTGCCACTCCTTGATTGTGTTTACAAGCAGCGACACAACGACGACACAAAATACATTTATTATTGTCGCGATACATATGAGCCGCAGAATCATCAATTTCATAAACGGTATTATCACCTTCAAAACGAGATTCATTTTCTACTTGATATTCTTTACAGAGTCTTTGTAGTTCGCAATCACCACTGCGCACACAAGATAAACATTTCTTATCATGTGTAGACAACAACAACTCTAAGTTTGTTTTTCTAGCTTCGCGCACCTTTGGGGTATTGGTAAATACTTCCATACCCTCATTGACTGGGTATACACAAGCGGTTGCAAGGCTTCTTGCACCCTTTACTTCTACCACACAGATACGACATGCTCCAATTTCATTGATCTCTTTTAAATAGCACAAAGTTGGAACATCAATTCCAGCTTCGCGCGCAGCTTCTAAAATCGTATAATTCGCTGGCACACTGATAGGCATACCATTGATCTTTATATTCACCTTTTCCATATTGGTACACTCCTATTCTATCTCTTATAGATTGCGTCAAAACGACATTTTTCAATACAAGCACCACATTTTACGCACTTGTCCTTATTAATGATATGTGGTTGTTTTACAGTACCCTCAATCGCACCAGCAGGACAAACTCTAGCACACAACGTACAGCCTTTACATTTATCTGCATTGATATTAAAGGTCACCAAACCTTTACATACGCCAGCAGGACAAACCTTGTCTTCAATGTGTGCAACATATTCATCTTTAAAATATCTGAGCGTAGACAGTACAGGGTTTGGAGCAGTTTGACCCAAACCACAAAGTGAATTTTCTTTGATAAAATAGCACAATTCTTCCATTTTATCTAGGTCTTCCATTGTCGCTTGACCTTTGGAGATTTTATCTAACATTTCATAAAGACGTTTTGTACCAACACGACATGGTGTACATTTACCGCAAGATTCATCCACTGTGAATTCTAAGAAGAATTTTGCAATGTCAACCATACAGGTATCTTCGTCCATAACAATCAAACCACCAGAGCCCATCATAGAACCAATTGCAAGCAGATTGTCATAATCGATTTCAGTATCAATTAAACTTGCTGGAATACAGCCGCCAGAAGGTCCACCTGTTTGAGCTGCCTTAAATTTCTTGCCGTTTGGAATACCTCCGCCAATTTCCTCTACAATTTCGCGCAAAGTAGTTCCCATAGGAACTTCTACCAATCCAGTATTATGTATTTTACCGCCTACTGCAAAGACCTTTGTGCCCTTTGACTTTTCAGTACCAATGCTGCGGAACCAATCCACACCATTTAAAATAATTCTAGGTACATTCGCATAGGTTTCTACATTGTTTAAAATGGTTGGCTTTTGGAATAAGCCCTTAACTGCTGGGAATGGAGGACGTGGACGGGGCTCACCGCGATGCCCTTCGATAGAAGTCATCAGTGCAGTTTCTTCACCACATACAAATGCACCTGCTCCAAGTCTAATATCCAAATCAAAGTCAAAACCAGAATCAAAGATATTTTTACCCAACAATCCATATTGTTTTGCCTGATCAATTGCAATCTGTAAGCGCTTTACAGCAATTGGATACTCTGCACGAATATATACATATCCTTGAGAAGCACCGATTGCATAACCAGCAATTGCCATTGCTTCGATCACAACATGAGGGTCACCCTCTAAAATAGAACGGTCCATAAATGCACCTGGGTCACCTTCATCCGCATTACAGCAAACATATTTTTGGTCCGCTTGGTTGCCAGCTGCAAACTTCCATTTGAGTCCAGTTGGGAAACCAGCACCACCGCGTCCACGCAATCCGCTATCTAACATCATTTGGATAACCTGCTCAGGTGTCATTTCGGTCAACACTTTACCCAGTGCAGCATATCCATCAAATCCAATATATTCATCAATATTTTCTGGATTGATAACACCACAATTGCGAAGCGCAATACGCTGTTGTTTTTTATAGAAATCGGTATCATTCAAAGATTTTACATTGTTATCTTCAACCGTTTCGGTATATAATAAACGTTTTACAATTCGACCTTTTAACAAGTGTTCAGAGACAATTTCTGGAATGTCCTCTGTTTTTACCATAGAGTAAAAACTGCCTTCTGGATAAATAATCATAATTGGTCCCAAAGCACAAAGACCAAAACATCCAGTTTTAATGACTTTTACTTCTTCTGATAAACCCTGTTTTTCAATTTCTTTTTCCAGCACAGAAATAATCTGTTCGCTTCCTGAAGAAGTACAACCTGTACCACCGCAGACAAGTACATGAGAACGATACATACAACATTTACCTCCTACTAATTTCCTAATGAGCCAATTGTATATTCATTGACAACATTTCCATTTACCAAATGGTCAGAAACAACCTTTGCCACCTTTTCAGCAGTCATCTTTACATAAGTTGTTTTAGTTCCATCTGGGGTAAATACTTCCACAATTGGTTCATATTGGCAAAGACCAATACAACCAGTTTGTGTAACTGTTACATTGGATAAGCCGCGTTTTGCCACTTCGTCTGTAAAGCCATTGAGTACTGGTCTAGCGCCAGCAGCAATCCCACAAGTTGCCATTCCAACGACGACTCTAATATTGTCTGCACCACTTTCTCTCACATTGACTGCATTTTGCATTTTATCGCGAATTGCTTTTAGTTCAGCTAAACTTTTCATTTTACAACACCATCTTTCAAATCTCATTGACCTGCTTTGTATTTTCTTCTATAAATTCTTTTATAAAACTCAACACAGGTGGAGAATTTACCGGCATTCCCTCCAAAATTACACGAACCTCTCGAGTATCCAAAGAAAATTGGTTTTCTCCTATTCCATAAGTATAAATAAAATCAATATCGGGATTCACCGATATCAACGTTACCATAGTAGATGCCATATCTCCCAGTGGCATCAAATCAATGTGGTCTAACCGATAGGTTGCAACCACCGTAGTTCCGACATCGATTTCACTATCAATGTGAAAGTTTCCGCCTGTCATTTCTGCGGACATCTTAAAAAAAGGAACACCCAACCCCACTTTGCGGGTAGTTCGTGTGGTAAAAAAGGGATTTTCTACACGTTCTACCTGTTCTTTTGTCATACCGCGACCATTGTCCTCAATGACAATACGCATAGTATGTTCTATGGGATTTTTGTGAATTTCAATTTTAATTAAATCAGCTTCTGCTTTGATTGAATTTTGAGCGATGTCCAAAATATTCAACGACAATTCTTGCATCATTTCCCACATCCATTGTTTGCATTTTAAACTGCCAAACACTTTTTATGTAATGGCTTCTTAGCCTGTATCTTATGATTTTTCGTTTACTGGCTAAGCATCAGGCTAGTTTCTAACCCTCATGATAATCATCATCCATTTTGAAAAAATCCATGTGATGATCCATCATAAAATGACAGCGGTTATTTTTGATGATCAATTGTATTTTGCCAAGATATCATCTACATCTTCTTTTGTCAATTTTCCGTATACTTCGTCATTAATCGTCATAACTGGGGCCAAACCACACGCGCCAATGCAACGACAAGCCTCCAAAGAGAATTTACCATCTGGTGTACATTCCCCACTTTTAATATTCAGTTTCTGACACAATTTGTCAAATACATCGCCAGCGCCTTTGACATAGCAAGCAGTACCCAAGCAAACAGAAATCTTATATTGTCCTTTTGGATAAAGAGAAAATTGAGAATAAAATGTCACTACGCCATAAACTTCTTCTAAAGAAATTCCAAGACCTTCTGCGACCATTGTCTGCACTTCAATTGGCAAATAACCATAGACATCTTGTGCCTGTTGTAGCACGGACATCAAAGCACCCTTTTGATCTTTATACTTAGCGATAATTTCTTGGAGCTGTTTTTCCTGCTCCGGTGTACCTTTAAATGGTACAGACTGTATTTTCGCCATATTCTAAACCTCCTATAAATAAAACCTTGATAAATTGTTTTTCTGTAGATATTGTTAAAAAACATCCTGCAATTTATAGCATGTTTTCAGATATTATACATTATATCATTTTTACCTTATAAAATCTATGGATTTTAAAGCAAAAGTAATTCGATATTTTTATCTATAATATACAATTTTTTTCACTAAAATTTCTGTTGTTAAAAATCAGTTGCCTTTTCAGTTTGATTGGTGATATAATACAAATATCAACATTGATGTACAAAATAATTATAGACTTTTTACTCATTTTTACCTAACAATTTCAATTGACTTTATTTTTTAATGATATGATTTGTTGCCCTTTTATCATTCGTTTATGTTTATCAAATTTAAAATAGAAAGGAATTATTTTTATGACCATTCATGATGTAAAAGAAATCCTAAACTGTGAGATACTCTGCGGAGAAGATGACTGCGACCAAGAAATTCAAACTGCCTGCGGTTCTGATATGATGAGTGATGTATTGGCTTTTGTCAAAGACCAATCCATTTTATTAACTGGGTTGGTAAATCCGCAGGTCATTCGCACAGCAGATATGATGGATATGCTTTGTGTGATATTTGTACGCGGCAAAACGCCTGATGAAGATATGATAAATCTAGCTCGTCAACGAGGAATTGTTTTGATGAACACACAACTAAGAATGTTCTCTGCTTGTGGAAAGTTATGGGAAAATGGACTGAGAGGAGGACCTCGTGAATAATGGAAAACACAATGAAACTGCATTATGAAGTGGACGGAGATGACTTCACCCGTGCAGGGGAAGCCTCTGCAAATGTGAAAAAAACACTCAGAAAATTGGGGGTCGCTCCTGAGGCTATCCGAAAGGTAGCCATTGCACTTTATGAAGGTGAAATCAATATGGTTATCCATGCTGAAGGAGGCTATATTGATATTGAAATCACTCCCAATAAAATTACGATGGCCTTATGCGACAAGGGAAAAGGCATCGAAAACGTAGAGCAAGCCATGCAAGAAGGATATTCCACTGCGCCTGACGAAGTGCGTTCTTTGGGATTTGGCGCTGGTATGGGACTGCCAAATATGAAAAAATACACCGATGAAATGTCTGTTGAATCCACGGTTGGTGTGGGTACAAACGTCTATATGACGGTATTTATCCAGTGACATTTTCAATCATTTATGAAAGAAGGTTCTTTTGGTGAACAAACCTGAATTCTTCCATTCCGTTACACTAGATACTACCAAATGTATGGGTTGTATCAACTGTATCAAACGATGTCCCACCGAAGCCATTCGGGTGCGTAACGGAAAGGCAAAAATCATCAAAGAGCGCTGTATTGATTGTGGGGAATGTATTCGCGTTTGTCCACACCATGCTAAAAAAGCGATCTTTGACCCCATTCGCATTTTAGATGAGTATTCTTATAAAATTGCGCTTCCTGCCCCTACGCTGTATGGGCAGTTTAATCATTTAGATGATGTCGATATCGTATTAAACGCACTGTTAAAAATGGGATTTGACGAAGTATATGAAGTCGCAAAGGCAGCCGAATTGGTCAGCGACGCCACCAGAAAGATGCTAAATGAAAATAAAATTCAAAAACCTGTTATCAGTTCCGCTTGTCCTGCGGTCACTCGACTCATACGCGTTCGATTCCCCAACTTAATTGACAATGTTTTACCGCTTCATGCTCCTGTAGAACTGGCAGCACGTCTGGCAAAAGAAGAAGCTGTCAAAAAAACCGGACTAAAACCGGAAGAAATTGGAGCCATCTTTATCTCTCCCTGCCCTGCCAAGGTCACTGCCTCTAAAATGCCACTGGGTACAGAAAAAAGTGAAATTTCCGCTGTTTTTGCCATCAGTGAAGTCTATCCCCAATTATTAAAACATATGAAGGAAGAAAAAAATTATGACAATCTTTCCCACTCTGGAAAAATTGGTGTCTCCTGGGCTTCCAGTAGCGGAGAAGCGGCAGCACTTTTAAATGACAATTATCTAGCGGCAGATGGCATTGAAAATGTCATTCGTGTATTGGAGGATCTAGAGGACGAAAAGTTTACAAATCTGGATTTTATCGAATTAAATGCCTGCAATGGCGGATGTGTAGGCGGTGTTTTAAATGTGGAAAATCCATATGTTGCCCGTACGAAAATCAAACGTCTGAGAAAATATCTCCCCGTTTCTTTAAATCACATCAATACCATTGCAACCCCCATGAAGTGGGACAAAGATCTCGAATTTTTCCCAGTTATGGAACTGGATGAAAATTTTCAAGTGGCATTAAATAAAATGAATGAGATGGAAAAACTCACTTCTCAATTTCCTGGTCTGGACTGCGGTTCCTGTGGCGCCCCCAGTTGTTCTGCTCTGGCGGAAGATGTTGTGCGCGGATTTGCATCAGTAGATGATTGTATTTTTAAATTCAAGGAAAATATCACTTCACTCATTGATAATATTCAAAAATTAGAAGGCTATATTCCAAATAGTTTTCGCAACCATGATACAGACAAGGAGGAATCAAAATGACTGCACTTGAGATGGCAAACGCATTAGACTTTGAAGTTTTAGTAGAGGGAGAAGGTGCCGAACGAGAGATACAGGGCATTTATTGTTGTGACCTGTTAAGTATTGTCATGGGACGGGCACAAGCAGATGATGTTTGGATCACTGTTATGGGAAATATCAATGCAGTTGCAGTTGCAGTCTTGGCAGATGTCAGTTGTATCTTACTCTCTGAAAATATGCAGTTTGATCCAGAAAGCCTAGAACGTGCCAAACAACAGGGTGTTTGTGTATTAAAAACATCACTTCCCACCTTTCAAGCAGCAGTTAAAATTGCTCAAAAGTTAGATTTGCTCACCGAAACACATTGAGGTTTCACGATGAAATTATATTACGATTTACATATTCACTCTTGTCTTTCCCCTTGTGGCGACAATGATATGACACCCAACAACATTGTCAATATGTCATTGTTAAAGGAATTGGATGTAATTGCACTATCTGACCACAATACCGCCAAAAATGTTCTCGCTGTCAAACAGGTTGCTGAACAATCGGATTTACTGGTAATTCCAGCGATTGAAGTATGTACCAATGAAGAAGTACATATCCTCTGTCTATTTGAAAATTTCTCCGCCTGTGAAGCCTTTGGAGCGTATTTGTACTCGCTGCTTCCTCCCATTCAAAACAAACCGGAAATTTTTGGACAACAAATCGTGATGAATGCGCTTGATGAACCAGTGGAAACACTCGATAAATTGCTGATCAATGCTGCTAATCTGAGTATTGACCAACTTGTCAATGTTCTTCCAGATTATCAGGGATTTGCCGTTCCTGCGCACATTGACCGCAGTTCCTACTCCATCATATCCAGTCTTGGTTTTATTCCGCCAGATTATCAATTTTCTTGTGTAGAAGTTAAAAAACCGCCCTTTTCTTGTGACTTTACAGGAAATGTTATCACCAATTCCGATGCACACTATCTGGAACATATTTCCGAACGAGAGCATTATTTAGAGGTAACAGAAAAAAGTATCAAAGGTGTTTTAAACGCAATCAAAAAACTGCCATGACAATTCTTTGCCATGGCAGTTTTTGATTAATTTCTAATTTCCAATAATTTTTGTTTTAACTGATTTTCAATTTGTCGCAATTCTACTTCTGCTTCACGGCGTCTTTGACGTCCTTCTACTTGAATTTGCATTACCTCATCTAAGGTAGAAATCAATGCTTCATTGGTGTGGCGAAGCGTTTCTATATCCACAATGCCGCGTTCTGATTCCCTAGCAGCCTCAATTGTACCAATCTTTAAAGCATCTGCATTTTTGCGCAATAATTGATTGGTCAAATCATTTACTTCTCGCTGTGCCTTGATCGCCTGTTGTGTATGAGAAAGTCCAAGTGCAATGACCATCTGGCTCTTCCACAAAGGAATGGTATTGACAATCGTGGACTGTATTTTTTCAGACATCAATGTATTGCTGTTTTGCACCATACGAATTTGAGGTGCCATCTGAATCGCAATGATACGAGTCAACTCTAAATCATGAATTTTCTTTTCAAAACGATCGCACATAGATGCCAAATCATTGGCAGCCTGTGAATCCTCTGGCAGATTGGTCGCTTGTGCCTTTGCAACCAATTCTGGAAGAACTGTATTTCTGGTTTCCTCCAGCTTTTTCTTGCCCGCTAAAATATACATTGACAACTCTTTAAAATTTGTCAAGTTCACTTCATAGAGTTTATCAAGCATAGCAACATCTTTCATCAACTGAATTTGATGTTTTTCCAGTGTATCACAAATCTTCTGTACATTCACATCTACACGGTCATATCTGGTTTTTAGATTGCTGATTTGATTGGAAGTTTTTTTGAAAAATCCCATCAATCCCTTTTTTTCTTCTTCTGCATCAAAGTTTCTCAGCTCTCCTACCAAACTGACAATCATGTCTCCCACTTCACCTAGATCTTTGGTGCGAACACTATTCAAGGCAGTGTCAGAAAAACTTGCAATTTTTTGCTGTGCGCCTGCTCCATATTGCAGTACAACACCACTGTTGGTCAAATCAATCTTTTTTGCAAATTCATCTACCATTTTTTGCTCTTGAGGTGATAGACGCACTTCCTCTACTGGTGCTGGTTTTTCCTTTTTCTCCTCTGGCAGTTTTGTATCCCCAAAAGGATCTAATGTCAAAGTCGGTGTCATTTCCAAAACAATCTCATCTTTTTGTAAATTTTCATCCATGATGTTACCCCCTTATATTCTCTGTTTTTACATTTACAGTGTCAGTTGAATTGAACCATTGTCGGCATCACCGCGGTCGTCGTGAATCGTATCACCTTTTATATCCAACTTGAAGTCATCTTCTGTCAAACCTTCCTGTGCCAACATCGTCTTTAATACAGCAATATCTGAAGCAATATCCATTGCCTCGTCTGCAAATAGTTTGTCAAGCTGCTTTTCAAATGCCACTGCCATGGTGTGTATCATACCTTCAATATCTGTAATAGAAGCGTTGATATGTTCTCCATCAATCCGTTGTTGTTTTAAAACATCATAAGAATTTAATAACTTTAATAATGTAGGCAGATAATAATTCATAAATTTGCGAATTTGAGGCGCATTATCAGGATGTTCTGAAATGTAGTTAAAGATTTTTTCAATGGACTCTTCCATTCTTACAATCTGTTGATATACATTTTGGTCATTTTTCGCAATTCGACGATTGATCTTCTTAATCGCCTCTAGATACAAGCGTCCATCTGTAATCAATTTTTCCACTTCATTTTGTGGTTCAGCTTCTTCTAAAACTCTTTCTACCTCTTTGACCTGTTCAAGATGTGGAGGTTCTTCTATCTGTGGCAAAGGAGGAGCCATTCTTTTATCTGGAATCGCACGTTTTAATATCTGATATAAAATAATCCCAACAACAGCTCCCAAAACAATTGGCACTTCTGGAATGGTAAATAATACTGCAAAAGCCAATACTGCACTCAAGATGGCAATCGACATACGAAACCGAGATTTTTGTTGTACTTGTATTTGTTGCGGCTGTTGAGAAACAATTTGAGATTGTTGTGATTGATTCCAATGAGCAGGTTTTGTGTGTTGTGGAAAGCCAGAATTATTTTGATGATTTCGGTCAACCCTTGTTCCATCCAATTTATTCCAAGCCATAAAAACTTCACCAGCCAATCTATTAATTTAAGTTTATCTGTATTTATTTTACATGGTTTTATCAGAAGTGTCAACTTAAATACTGACCCCAAATCATAAATTTATATTAAGATATCATAACTACAATATTAAGATTTCTAAAAAATTTTTTATCATCAGTCGCCGACGATGGTTAGGCAAATGAGAGAGTAATCAAAAATATGACTTTTTCTTATGTGCCTTTAGGCACATTCTAAATCAATACTATCTTTATGATAGAATTGTCGACTTTTTGACGGTTCACCAAACAACAAAAAATCAGTGGCATAAATTTCATACCACTGATTTTTTATTTTTATGATTATTCATCTTTTGCAAATGCTTCAAATGCTTTATAAGTCATATAAACATCCAATTTTGAAGTCACTTCATAAGGTGCATGCATGGACAGTACTGGCACACCAATATCAATGACATCTACATCTAGATTGGCAATATATTGTGCTACTGTTCCGCCGCCGCCTTGGTCCACTTTTCCAAGTTCTGCAATCTGCCAAACCACTTGATGCTTATCTAATATATTGCAAACCTTTGCCACAAACTCAGCAGAAGCATCAGAGGTACCACCTTTTCCACGAGAACCGGTGTACTTTGTCAACGTAACGCCATAATTGATATAAGCTGCATTGTTCTTTTCATGTACATCTGGATATTTGGGGTCAAATGCTGCATTGACATCAGCAGATAAACACTGAGAATGAGACAATACAGTTCTGCCATCGACGTGATAAGGTTTTGCCAAATCTGCAATAAAATATTTTAAATAGGAAGCGTGCAAACCAGTATTTCCATCAGAACCGGTTTCTTCTTTATCTGCAAATATAGTGACCAATGTTTTGCTCGGTTTGTCACAGGTCAGGGCGCCCATCAAAGAAGTATAGGCACATACACGGTCATCTTGTCCATAACCGCCAATCAAACTGCGGTCAAAACCGATATCCTGTACTGGAAAAGCTGGAACAGCTTCTAATTCTGCAGTTATAAAATCGCCTTCCACAATGCCATATTTTTGATTTAACAAAGACATGATATTCAATTTTACTTTTTCGCTGATATCATCATCTTTAAAAGGAAGTGAACCAATTAAAATTGTCAATTCCTCTCCCTTTACTGCTTCTGGCAAAGAGCGCTTCATCTGGTCAGCAGCCAGATGTGGCAGCAAGTCTGTTACACAAAATACAGGGTCTTCAGCGCTTTCTCCAATATTCACCTCTATTTTCGTGCCATCTTTTTTTACAATGACACCATGAAGGGACAATGGAATTGCAGTCCATTGATATTTTTTAATGCCCCCATAATAATGGGTTTTAAAAAATGCCAGTTGTGATTCTTCAAACAATGGACGTGGTTTTAAATCCAAACGAGGCGCGTCAATATGAGAGGCAACTAAGTGCACACCCTGCTCAATTGGTTGTGTTCCAATGGTTGCCATAATCAGTGCCTTTCCTCGATTGTTCAAATACACCTTATCTCCTGCCTGATAAGTTTGATTTTTGTCAAATGGTTGAAAGCCATGTTGCTCTAATATTTTCACAATCTGATCAACAGCTTCGCGTTCTGTCTTTGCTGCATTTAAAAACGTTTTATATCCATCACAAAATTCAAATGCTTTTTGCAACTCCTTTTCATCAATGGTTTCTCCAATATTTTTATTTTCCATGATAAGGGTTTCTTTTAATTGTTTTCCAAGACTTTTCTCTGACATAAATCTATCTCCTTCATATTTGATTATAAAATAACCAGTTTTCCTGGTAATTTGCGGAATCATAAAAAATATTCCCATTATTTTTTCAGATACAATTGTTGATACTTGCGATAATTTCGCATTACCTTATCCACATAGTGATTGGTATCTCGATAGGGAATCACTTCCAATGTCTTTCCATCTGAAGAATACTCCTGATTGCTTAGCCAATTGTTTGTAGCAGTGCGACCAGCGTGATAGGCACTTAAAACCACTTCATAATCATGAAACTCATTGAGCAGATAGGACAATAAATAAGTCCCATACATAATATTTACCTCTGGTCTTAACATATCATCATGAACATATTGACTTGTTTGTTTTTTCCCAATTTTGGTACCAATCCATTGAAATGTATCTTCTGTAATCTGCATCAGTCCTTTTGCATTATTTTCGGAAACAGCATTTGGCTGAAATCCACTTTCTGTCTTAATCACTGCATAAACTAAATTCTGGTCTACCTGATAAAGGTCTGCATACTGTTCTACCAGTACTGCATACTTTTGAGGATACATCATACTATGATAAACATCAATTCCTATTTTTACAAAAAAGAAAAAAATTACCAAGCATAAAATACTCAGTACTATTTTAGCCCAGCCTTTAAGCCTTATCACCATTGATATTCTCCTTAATCTTTTTGATGATTTGTACTGTTTTTTCCTTTAAATCCTCTTGACTGCCATCATTTTTTATAACCTCATCTGATTGAGCGCTATAAAATTCATCGTCATGCTGCGCACTCATACGTTTCGCCGCTTCAAAAACAGAAATAAAATCTCTTTTTATAATGCGATCTTCTCGAATCTCTTTTGGGGCCAATACGGATACAACATAATCACAAATGTGGTTGATACCACTTTCAAATAATGTGGGTGCATCCAATAAAATCCATTTGCAACCATGTTGATGTAATTGTTGTACCTGTTGTTCAACCACCTTTGTGATCCGTGGATACATCACATGATTTAGATAACTCAAATATTCTGCATTGCCAAAGACAAGATTGCCCAATTTTTTTCGATTTAATGCCTGATTCTGATCTAAAATGGCTGTTCCAAAATATCCAGTCAATTTTTCTATTACTTCAGGACGTTCAATCACCTGTCTTGCAATCTGATCACAATTTAATACCGAAACTTTATGCTCTGAAAAAATCTGACTGACCGTTGTCTTTCCGCTTCCAGTTTGTCCGGTCAATCCAATGATAATTGGTCGTTTCAGTGAAATCATTTGAAATCCACAAGCGCGAAC
The DNA here is from genome assembly GCA_910579175.1 of uncultured Oscillospiraceae bacterium. GTDB lineage: Bacteria > Bacillota > Clostridia > Oscillospirales > Ruminococcaceae > Massiliimalia. The sequence continues at coordinate 20,643 of CAJTTB010000009.1, forward strand.
CAAGCGATTATAGACAGCCAATCCCACCCCAGTCTTACTGGGCATACGGGCATATACTTTTTTTAATCCCAACTTGTCAATCTCTCTGAGTGAATCAAACAAAGAAGCTGCCTGCTGGTCACTGTTATCCTTTTCCCCATAGGTAACACAGGGGATAGAAAATCTGTTTTCCTCTCCGTCGAACACAAGCACGCCAGTTTTATCACTTAGATGCCTTTGAACATATTGTTCAAACTGCGCTAAAGTACCATCTAACATGATAATTTCTGCATTGGGTGAATAATGTTTATACTTCATACCAGGAGAAGCTGCTGGTTGATGTTCCTCCAACTTGGTAAAAACACCATTGTCAATCTTAACGGTTTGTACCACATGGAGTAAATCGTCCATTGTAATCTTTCCCGGACGTAAAATGGTAACTTCATCATCTCCCACCGAAATTACTGTTGACTCCAAACCGACAGCGCATTCACCACCATCAATGATATAGGATATCTTTCCATTTAAATCCTGATAAACATGTTGTGCCTTTGTTGGGCTGGGTTTTCCTGAAAGATTGGCAGAAGGCGCTGCAATGGGTACATTACACAATCTGATAAACGCTCGCGCCACTTGATGGGAGGGCATACGTACACCCACGGTATCCAGTCCAGCGGATACTTCAAACGGCACACTGTGATGCTTTGGCAAAACCATCGTCAAAGGTCCTGGCCAAAAGGTCTCTGCCAATGCCTGTGCTGTCTTGGAAAATACACCAACCACTCGATGTATCATCTGTATATCTGAAATATGGACAATCAAAGGATTGTCCTGAGGTCTTCCCTTTACTTGGAATATCTTTTCAATCGCATGGGGATTTGTTGCATCTGCACCCAATCCATAAACGGTCTCGGTGGGAATCGCCACGATTTCACCATGTAACAATTCTTGTTTTGCAAGATTCAAACATGATTCCACTGGTTGTATAATTTTTGTATCTTTCATCATGATTATTTCCTTAAATCAATGAGATATCCATTAATTTTCTGCGGATTCTGCTGCCAACTTTAACGCTTGATCAGCAGTAATTAAAGCGTCAAACACTTCATCCAGATTACCATTCAAATTATCTTCCAAATGGTATAAGGTCAAACCAATGCGGTGATCGGTCAATCTTCCCTGTGGATAATTATAGGTTCTAATGCGTTCTGAACGATCGCCCGTACCAACCTGCGCTTTTCTTTCTGAAGCTACCATATCAATTTGTTTTCTCTGTTCTTCTTCATATAAGCGGGAACGCAATACCTTCATCGCCTTGTCCTTATTTTTAAACTGGCTTCGTTCATCTTGACATTCTACTACCAAACCAGTTGGCAGATGGGTAATGCGAATCGCACTTTCTGTCTTATTGATATGCTGTCCACCTGCTCCACTTGCGCGGAAGGTGTCAATTTGTAAATCCGTTGGATTGATCTCAATTTCTACATCATCTACTTCAGCAAGTACCGCCACTGTTACCGTAGAGGTATGTACGCGCCCTTGAGACTCTGTTTCTGGCACGCGCTGTACACGGTGTACTCCACTTTCAAATTTTAATTTGGAATAAGCGCCTTCTCCTTCAATGCTAAAGCTAATTTCTTTTACGCCACCCAATTCTGTTTCATTTAGATTGATGATATCAACTTTCCACCCCTGTTTTTCTGCATACATAGAATACATGCGATACAGAGAATGTGCAAATAAAGCTGCTTCCTCTCCTCCAGCACCGCCGCGAATTTCCATAATAACACTTCTTTCATCATTGGGGTCTTTGGGCAACAGCAAGACTTTTAATTCTTCGCTGATTTGTCCCAGTTTCTCTTTATTGACATCAAATTCTTCTTGGACAACCTCTTTAAAGTCCTTGTCTAGTCCACCCTCTTCAAGCAATTCCTTTGCCTCTTCAAAAGCGTTTTTACAGGATTTATATTCCCGATACTTTTCTACAATCGGTGTTAAATTTTTATATTCCTTCATCAAATCTCGATATTGTACATTATCATTGATGATCGCTGGATCCATCAACTTCTCATTGATTTCCTCATATCGATTTTCTGTTAAACTCAATTTATCAAACATAAAATACTCCTTATTATCTTTATTATTTTATTTTTTTCTTATTAAAAAAGTATGTCTCATTTATAAAGTTTAGGTTACATCATTCTATCCATGAAAACTTTATAACCCCTGTTCTAATACATCAAAACCATCATAATAAGCCGAAAAAAGATAAACATTTTTCCATTTGGATAACACTGCCCATGCGAAATGTTTGGTTTCATCATCGATAACTTCAGCAATATAGACACCGCCATACTTGAACATGCGGCGCGGTACTTCATACTCTGAAAAATCTGTTTTTGAAAGTTTTATTTCAGAGAGAATTTCACAGTTATGTTTTTCAAGAAATTTTAATTCTTCCTTAGAATAATTGGTATTCAATCGAAATTTTATCATTTCCTCTCAAACTTTCCATTCCTATATAAAAACCTAAGGGCATATCATTCCCAAAAAAGCGTTTATTTTTTATTACGAGCCGCTGACAATTGTCAAGCGATTTGGCGAGTAACAAAAAATATTCCTTTTTTCTTGTGCCTGTAGGCACTTTCCAAATCAATACTATTTTTTATTGTATGAACGCATTGATTAAATTTACATGATTTCACCTTTGCCACGATTTTATCAATGGACTGTTTTTATAAATAATTTGTAGAAAACCAAAAGTAATTTTGTTTCATTCTTATTTTATCCCAAATATCTTTTATTCACTTGCGAATGACCTCTTTGATATTCTTTTCTACCTTTGTTCTTGGAACCATCACTTCACGACCACATTTTGTACAGCGAATTTTAAAATCCATACCAACGCGCAACACATCAAATAAAGCATTGCCACAAGGGTGATTTTTCTTCATCTTCAATACATCTCCGACCATAATATCCATATTTGAATGCTTCCCGCCTTTCTTGTATTACCAAAACTACGTGAATGGTTTTATTATAACATACACAATCAAAAAGGCAAACTTTTTTGAAAATTTTTTCAATTTTTCTTCCAAAGTATAATTCTCCTTCACCGGTTTATAATAAATCTAACAGCTATTTCAAATCATCTTCGCAATTGATTATCAGGAGGAACTTACATGATTCATACCATCACTGCAAGTTTTGATACCATTGATTTAGCAGAACTTGCCGCTAAAAAAATCAAAAATGATTTTTCTCAAGTAAAAACCATCACCATCAAATACAAAAATTATCCAAATACAGAGCGTGAAGAAATACATCCTGAATTCTCTGCGATTGCTGCACTGGCAGCTCCTGGAGCTGCTATCTCTGGAGCAGGAGCTTTGGCAGGAAACAACCTTTTTCCCACTCCTTTTCCAGCCGATACAGACTTAAACGGAACACGCTTTTCCAATTCCTTTGATGAGGTTCCAGAAATCGAACGAACCACAGAAAGTCATTTAATCATCAAAGCGCCCGAATCAGAGATCAAACAAATCCAATCACACCTCAGAAGTGCAGGCGGCAGACAAATCAGTGTTTCTTAAACAGAGATTTCTAAGAATAAGTACATTTGCCATCCATTTGATTGTCAAATGTACTTATTTTAGATTTCTTTTTTATTTTAAACATAAAATAAAACTATCTGCATATAAATTCCCATAGGAAGAAAAAAATAGGAGGTCATCAAATGCAATCTTTTCTACCAGAAGGGTTATTGTCATTAACCGAAGAAAATACACAGAACTTAAAAAATATAACGACTCTACAAGAAGCTATGATCAATCAAAAAATCGTAGAAGCACGGGCTGTTATCTGTGATAATGAACACAACTTAGTTGTGGATTTGGGGTGTATGAAAGGCATTATACCCAAAGAAGAATGTGCAATTGGCATTTCAGAGGGAACAACGCGAGACATCGCAATTATTTCAAAAGTCAATAAACCTGTTTGTTTTTACATAACCAATATTCAAACAAAAACAAATGGAAAACCAATCGCATTTTTATCTAGAAAATTGGTGCAAATGGACTGTCACCGAAATTATATTAGCAAACTCATTCCCGGTGATATCATTCAGGCAAAAGTAACACACTTAGAGCCATTTGGCTGTTTTGTAGACATTGGTTGTGGCATTGTTTCCTTTATTCCAATTGATTCTATTTCCATCTCACGCATCTCCCACCCAAATGAGCGCTTTGAAATCGGACAGCATATCCATGCTGTTGTCAAAGGATTTGATGATACTGGAAAACTATGTCTTTCCCATAAAGAATTATTAGGTACCTGGGAAGAAAACGCCAGTCATTTTCGTGCCGGTGAAACGGTTGCAGGAATTGTGCGTTCTATTGAAGAATATGGCATTTTTGTAGAATTGACACCCAATCTTGCCGGTTTGGCAGAATTTAAAGACGATGTCAAAATTGGTCAACAGGCAAGCGTTTATATCAAAAGTCTAATCCCTGAAAAAATGAAGATCAAGCTCAATATTGTTGACAGCTTTGATGCTGATTATCCATCTTCTAAATATTCTTATTATATCAATAGCAACCACATTGACTATTTTCGTTATTCCCCCGACTGCTCTCAACGAGTTGTAGAAACAGTTTTTCAAAAAACCTAATAAAATCCATTGGGCAAATATAACATATAAACTCCTCTTATAAATATAATCCGCCATCTCATTGGCGGATTTTTCTACTTATAATAGCCTGTTGTCCAATGTTTTACCTCTTGATTTGATTTTACTGGTTGGTTTTGTGCAATGCTTTGAAAATAACAGCAGCCGTCTACTTTATGTTGACTAATATAAAAACTATTCTCTAATTGACAGTATCCATCACATTGGTGGATACAATTTTTACTGCAAGTTACTAAATTCAATGATTGAAGCTCCCTTTCTAATTAATTTTACACAATAATATCATTTTATTATGATAGCCTTTTTTTACTCCTTTATCTTTATTGTTTACAAAAAATTGAATTTTATTTTTTTACAATCCATAAATATTCCCTTTATTTCTTGCCAAAATAAATAAAGAGCTTTCCAAAACGTCCAAACTATTTTTAAGATGCAAATGATAACATAGACCATTTACTAGATAACACAACCATCAAAAATAATCAGTTAAAGGAGAATCATCTTGAAAAAAATTGCAGCTTTACTGATGCTGACCTTACCCATCTTCATCATTGCTTTTATGCTTCCAACCATTGCCATGGCAGTGATTCCCAAAGTAGAATTAACTCGACTTTCTACCAATACCTATCAACCTTATGTTTCGGTCAGTGGAAAAATAGAAGAGCTTTATCAAAATGAAATTGAATGTAGTTTTCCTGTTGTTGTCAAACAGGTTTATGTATCTGTAGGAGACTATGTACAAGCTGGGCAGGCAATTGCTCAAATCGACTTTGAAGAGACAAAAAAAGCCATCTTACAGATGGCATCTTTATCTGATTCCATACCACAGCAAGCCATTGAAGTGCTTTCTTATGCCGATTTAGACTATGATGTTTTGCTCTCCCAAATTCCAAATCAAATTACTTCCGATGTTGCTGGAACGGTTAGCAGTTTGAATTTTACACCTGGAAGTATCCTCTATCCAAGTCAAGCCATTGCAACCATCTCCAACTTAAATACATTGCGTGCAAATGTTCAGGTATCAGAAGAATTTGCAGAAGATATCCAGACTGGTCAAGAGGTCAGTTTAAAATCAAACGCAATCAAAGGAGAAACCTTTACAGGGACAGTCGATACCATCTTTCCAACCGCCCATGATACACTTGTAGGCACTTCTCAAGAAACGGTTGTGGGAATGTACATTCATCTTCCCGCCGACACACCATTGAAATCCGGCTATTCTGTATCAGGAAAGGTCTATACAGGACAAATGCGAGAATTTTATATCATTAACTATGAAGCAATCAATCAAGATGATAATGGTCAAGAATACGTCTATGTCTATCAAAATGGAAAAGCTATGCGAAGGGATATTCAAACTGGAATCGAAACAGAAGATGGCATTGAAGTAACACATGGACTTTTTCCAAGCGATTATATTATTTCAGACTGTTCTAAGATTTCTTCAGAGGAACAATACATCAATGTAGTAGGAGTGAAATAACGTGATTGATTATATCAAATATGGCTTTAAAAATATCTTTCGGAAAAAACTTCGCTCTGCTTTGACCATTGCTGGAATTGCAATCGGCGTGATGGCAGTGGTTATCATTTCCATGATTGGAGATGTTGGAAAACAACAAATCAATCATGAACTCTCCAGTATGGGACTTGGCGGAATGATTCTTCGCACCGACAACACCAAAACTTCCAAAAGGTTAAATACTACACAATTGGACTTTGTAAAAAACCAATCAGAGGTAAAGTATGCAGCTCCACTCATTACACAATATAGCACGGTTCGTATCCGCACAGAAAAAACAAAGTGTATTGTCTGGGGAGTTGACCAAGATACTGCTAATATTATGTCTATACAAATATTGCACGGTCGTATGATCAATCAATCAGATGTCTCCTCTATCAATCAAGTTTGTGTTGTTGACGAAAGCTATGCACTTCAACACTATAAACGGTCTAATATTGTTGGGAAAAATCTGGAGATTTTATTCAATGGAAAATATGAAACCTTTAAAATTGTTGGTGTTGCCAAAGCAGGTGGCAGTATTTTACAAAATTTAATGGGAAATGTTGTCCCCTGTTTTACCTATATTCCCTATACTACCATGCAGGATTCTTCTTTAAAAACGGGCTTTACACAAATTGCAGTACAGACAAACGACAATTTAGACCCACAACAGGTCGGTGCCACACTCGCTTCCCAAATCGCTGAGGAAAGTGGTATTGCTCATATTGTAGTAGATGATCTAAATACACAAATGGACCAATTGAATCAAATCTTAAATATCATTACCCTTGTCTTAACTGCAATTGCTGGTATTTCACTTTTGGTCGCTGGTCTTTCTATTATGACTGTGATGTTGGTTTCTGTCAGTGAGCGCACCAGAGAAATTGGTATCAAAAAATCAATCGGTGCCAATCAAAAAATCATTCTGATGGAATTTTTAACAGAATCTTTTCTAATTACACTAATTGGTTCTATCATTGGTACTGTGATAGGTTTGCTCATTGGAATCATTGGGTGCCTTATTGTTGGTATTTCACCAGTGATTCAACCAAATATGATATCATTTGCAATTTTATTCTCCATTGGCACTGGCGTTTTATTTGGAGTTTATCCCGCTATGAAAGCCGCAAAATTAAAACCAGTAGATGCGCTAAAATATGATTAAATACAAACTCATACACAAAAACTGTCAAAGCTATTAAAAGCCCTGACAGTTTTTTAAATGACAACCAAAAAAATATATGGTTTGTATCAATGTGTACCTCGGACGACTTTGATTCCCCTTTGAGAAAGACATTGTGCTATCCTTGTGATGGTATCACATTCCACACCATTGTTTTTGGTACAAACCCCCAAATGGACCACATCTACTCCAATCGACTTCAAACGATCCATTTTTTCCAACATACCTGCATCTTTCTCTACAGGTTTTCCACAGCCATTACAGCGCATAAATGCCACCAACTCTACAGATTCTTCTGTATAATCTGCAAAACTTTTCTCCCGCTGTAAAAAGGCTCTCAAACAGGCTGCCCCTGTACACACTGTATTGGATTTTAAACAGTTTAACATGGCAAGTTTCACCGATATTACCTCCTATTTGGCGCGATGGGCAGGCTGATATAAAATATGTGTGTTGCCATTGCTGTCCTTTATCAACTCCACATCAACTTCATAGATCTGATCAATCAGTTCTTTTGTCAAGATAACTTCTGGTTTTCCATCAGCTACCACAATGCCGTCTTTTATCACATAAATCACATCACAATACATCATTGCAATATTTAAATCATGAATCGCAGCAATGATGGTACAATTTAATTTTTTTATAATATCCATCAGTTGTAATTGATACTTAATATCCAAATGATTGGTTGGTTCATCCAATATCAGACAAGGCGTCTGCTGTGCCAATGCCCTAGCAAGTATGACACGTTGTTGTTCTCCTCCAGATAGAGTGGAAAAACTCCGTTGTGCAAAATCAGACATTCCCACTTTTTCCAAAGCCTCTCGTACAATTTGGTAATCTTTTATTGTATTTCTCTCCATCTGTTTTTTATGGGGAGAACGCCCCATCAATACAACATCTATAACCGAAAAATCAAAATTATAATAGTTGTGCTGTGCTACCACTGCCATCTTTTGGGCAGACTCCCGATAAGCATAATCAGACAGTTTCCGATTATCCAAATAAACTGCCCCATGGGTTGGCTTTAATACACGATAAATACACTTTAATAAGGTGCTCTTTCCACTTCCATTTGGTCCAATGATACCAATCAATTTTTGCGTTGGCATTTGTATATCAATGCCCTTTAAAATTTGATGACCACTTAACTCCATCCAAATTTCCTGGGTTTTCACTTCCATCAATCTCCACCCCCAAAGCCATATCGTTTTTTTACCATCAAATAGATAAAACATGGTGCGCCAATCATAGAAGTTAGGATACCAATCGGAAGTTCTGTTCCCTCAATCACAACACGACAGAGAACATCTGCCCAAATCAAAAAGATAGCACCTACTAAGGCAGTCAGTGGAATTAACTTTTTATGGTCTGTTCCAAACAACATGCGAATTGTATGAGGAATCACCAGCCCCACAAAACCAATCATACCAGAAGCATATACAATAAACCCTATCATAGCAGAAGAAATCAATAGATATACCTGTCTCCAACGGTGAAGATTGGTTCCCAATGTAATGGAAGTTTCATCTCCCAATAACATAAGGTTCAAAGTCCTGTTTTGTGTCCAAAAAAAGAGCGTTCCCAATAAAATAAATGGCAAAATCACAACAATGCTGTCCCAACTCGCTCCAGCAAGACTTCCCATAAGCCAATAAGTAATGGTCTGTATCCCATCCTTATCCTTTGCAAAATAAACAATAAAATTAGAGAATGCCGAACATACAGCACTGAATGCCATACCCGCAAGCAACAATTTCATAGAGCTTGCACGTCCATTGATATTTGCCAACATCACAACACCCAAAGACACAAAAAACGCACCAAAAAAAGCAGTAACTCCAATAAAATTACTTCCAAATATTGCCCCAATTCCCAACATAACCGCCAATGTTGCACCCAGTGAAGCACCTGAGGAAATACCCAAAATATAAGGGTCTGCCAAAGGGTTTTTGACAATTGCCTGCATGACAACACCACAGACAGAAAGTCCCATCCCAACAGCAATCGCCAATACAATGCGAGGTAGACGTACAAACCAGATAATATCTGAAATCACGCCTGAACCAAATTTTTGTGCATCTCCAATTTTTAATAATTTAAACAATATCACCTGATAAATATCAGAAGCGGAGATATCTGTAGAACCTATTGCAACCGCAAGTACAACCGAACACAACAACAGGGCTAACAATATGATTAGCACAATCAAATAGAAAGGTTTTTTCAAACTTTGCTTATTCTTTATCATAATAATTTCCTTAACCAATGGTTAAATCTGGATAGAGATGTTCTAAAAAGAAATCAATCGCAACACCAACTCGAACACCTGGGCAATAAACCAAACTTAAATCTGTGGGATACATCTTTTGATTTTTCACCGCATCAATGTTTTGATAAACAGGATTATGTTGAAAGACATCCATACAGTTCTTATCATTTAAACTTTCACTATTCTCGCCAAAATGAATTGCAAAAATCATTTCTGGATTTAACTGTACCAATTCTTCCGCACTTTTTTTCTCCTTTCTTGTCTTTGCAACCAAGTTTGCTCCCACTTGCACAGCGATATCTCCACCAATGGTGTCCTCTCCATAAATGCGAAATACATCGCCTTCATCTTCCAATATCACAACATTCACAGGGTCTTTTCCCTGCACATATGCTTGCGCTTGTTTTACCTTTTCCTGCATTTGGGCAACCAAAGCTTTTGCTTTTTCTTCTACATCAAAGATTTTTCCCAAATTTAAAATATCATCAAATTCATTTTGCAGGTTTTGATCGCCAAGACCGCTGTTATATGCCATATAGGTATTGGTCCCTCGCTCCTGCCAAAAATCTACATCTCCCAAACGAGTATCGTCAAAAGAAGAATACCATGCCAAAATAAAGTCCGCTTGTAATGCAATGGCTTCTTCTTTTCCAATAAATTCCTGCTGCACCCTATCAATTTTGTCCACAGCACTCTGATATTCTGGCAATACCTCATCTTTGGAAATACCCATCGCCAACACAATGCGATCCTCTAAACCCAAAGCAATCATATTCTCTACAGAATTCAAAGAATAACAAATTACCCGCTCAGGTGCTTTTTCAAATGTCTGTTCAATTTTTTCTTTTGCATAATTGTGCGTTTGAATGGTCACTGGATAATGTTGTGTATCGTCTGTGTTTGAATTGGTGTTGTTTTCTGAACTTGTTTGAGAAACATTTTGAGAGGAATTTTGCTGATTGGCATTGTCTTTACAAGCACTCAATAGTGTCAGTGTCAGTATTACAGCTAATATCGCTGTGAAGATTTGTTTCATTTTTTTACCTTCCTTTCTAAAAGAAAAAACCGTATAGACCTACTAAGTCGATACGATCTTGATTATTCTTTTAAAAAAGGTAACACCAATCAATCGTATCTCCTGAGCTCGAAGAGATGCTTTTCGCATAACATGATATAAATGTATTCTGACTTAAATCTCAACACCTTTTTCTGCCTTCCCAAAGCAATTGCTTCAGTGACTGAAGTATTTGACACCTCTTAGAAATCGGCTCCATTATTACAGCAGCGTGCCTGTGTGGGAATTACACCCAACTTCCTGCAATAGTCAAATAAATACTATTACAAAATTTATATCAATCTATTTGGTTTTTTTCAGTGTATCTTTTTTCTAACAAAATGTCAATACTGCCCCAAAATCACACACAATAATCATAAAAAAAACAATATAAAACAACTTCTTTATAAAGACTATTTTTTAATTTTTCTAGTAAATAATCTACAATTTTTATCTATTATATCAAAATCATCGCAATGTTTTTTCTTGATTTCAGTCTATATTTATTTCACTCTATAAACTAGACTTTCTAAATATTTTCCGTTATACTAATAATGAATATATTGACTTTACATACACTTTTACATCTGCCATTTTTACAAAAAGGAGACATTTTATGCATCAAAAATTCTTAACTATGTTAGTTTGTGTTATTTTTTTTATCTCTTTTCATACACAGATACAAGCACAACCACAATCCCCTGAAACTACCCAAAGTATTATTCCAGAGGCAACTCCAGCCATTGTGGATCCAGATATACCCATTTCTTCTGAAGATACTCCCGACCAATCCACCTCTTCAGAGCCAGATTACAGTGTCAGTAGTTCCGAATCTGCAGACATTGTACAATCAGAAACCACTTCTATTCCTCAACCGGAAAGTTCTCAAACACCAATCCAATCCTCTTCCCCTATCCAATCTTCTCCTGTTGTAAATTCCAAACCAACAAGACCAAGTCATTCTTCCAAAAGCAGCTCTTCTAAAAAAGATTCTAGTTCAGAAAAAACCGAACCCAATAATCAACTTTGGACAGAAAATATGGCAACCATACTATCATTAACCTGTGACTGGCTCAAAACATCTGAACAGGGAAATTTATACTTTACCTGTATGGGTACTGCGGGAAAATCCGCTATTGCGAAATTGGTCAACCAATATATCACCGATGTTTCATTGATTTCTGATTATCAGAATGCGCTATCTTTATCCTATGATATTCTAAATGTGACCTTTTGTGGATATCATGCCACAAATGTTTTAGGAGTTGATTTGATTTCTGAATTCACTTCCTTTTCTTATGACGATTTTAGTGGTAGCGACCTGTATACAATCGCGTATTCTCTTTTGGCATTGGATTGCAATTTTTATCAATTGCCAAATGGCAGTTCTCTGCGCAGCGATTTAAAATCCCTTCTCTGTCTATATCAAAATCCGGATGGAGGATTTTTCTCTCACACAAACGCATCCCAAAGCACAGTCAAGCAAACCGCATTGGCACTCAGTGCACTTTCTCCTTACAAGCAAGAAACAGAAATCCAAGATGTTATCCATCGCGCTTTGGATTATCTGGCAACGCAACAGCTTCCAAACGGTGGCTTTATTGAAAATGGACAAGAATCCTCTATTGCACTTTCCAAAGTCATCATTGCACTGAATTCTTTGGGAATCCCTGATGATGCCCGCTTTATCAAACAAAATCAACCTTTATCAAATCTTTTGTTGAATTATGTAAATACCGACAGTGGATTTTCCGATGTTTTAGAAACCCCAAGTGATGTTGTTGCCACTGAAAATGCCATCTTAGCGCTCAGTTCTATCAAAAAAAAATCTTCCCCCTATATTCTTTCTGTCTCTTTACAAAATAATTCTACGCATACCAACAGCAATATCATCATAGAATCTCAACCTCAAGAAGAACCAGAACACCCCTTTGATTGGGCAACCAATAGCCTTCCTATCTTTTTAGGAGGATTTGCAATCGTCTTAATGCTAGGATTTATTCTTATGAAAATACACGCAATTCAAAAGCGCAAAAAATCTTCTGAAGACACCAACGCTTATCACATCGATGAATCGACAGAAGATTTTACAGATAAAGATAAACCAGAATAGCAGTCATTTTGGATGTACCCATAAACAGGAAAAACAAAAAATATACCTTTTACTTTTGTATCTTCAGACACATTTTAAAGCGACATTATTCTTCATAATTCTGCCCAATATTAACAGGAGTAATGATTTCACCATAAAAAAGTTTTTAAATGGTCATTCCCCCATCCGCTGTAATAATCTGTCCTGTTAAAAAACTAGCCTTTTCAGATGCCAAGAACAGTACCAATTCCGCAATATCTTTTGGAGTTCCAATCCTGCCCAACGGGGTTTCTTCCTTTAGGGTTTGTATGGTTTGTTGACTCAACAAATCATTCATTTGCGTTTGAATTACTCCTGGAGCCACACAATTCACATTGATATGGGAAGGACCTACCTCCTTGGCTAATGCCTTTGTAAAGCCAATCACTGCTGCTTTTGCTGCTGAATAATGTACCTCACAAGAAGCGCCTGTCACGCCCCACATAGAGGAAATATTGACAATATTGCCCTGTTGCTGTCTAATCATAGGGGGAAGCACTGCTTGAGTCACTTCAAATACGCCCTTTACATTGATGTCAAACATGTTAATCCAATCCTGTTCTGATAAATCTGTAAATAACTTTTGTTGTGCAATTCCGGCATTATTAACAAGTATATCAATCGTTCCAAATGATTGATATACTTGTTTTATCATGTTATGGACCTCCAAACGATTGGACACATCTGCCCCTATCATCATAGCGGTACCGCCTTGTTGTTGTATCTCATCTACACAACTTTCGGCTTGTTCTTGAGATAAACAATAATTGACTGCCACCTGATAACCATTTTTTGCAAACAACTTTGCAATCTCTCTCCCAATTCCACGAGAAGCACCTGTCACCAACACCGTTTTCTGTTTCAATCCACAACACTTCCTTTTCTCTATTTTTTACTTTTCATTGCTTTTTGCACTTCTACAAGAAATAATATCAATCCCTGTATCCAACACATTTTTGAGTATGACATCTCCCATCTTTACTGGTGCATAAACTGTCAATTGATTGATTTGCTCCATACAATCAAAAATCAGTTTTTTAGGAATGGCTCCATTGGTCTTTACTGGTAAACGTGGATAGCGTCCACCCTTTAGGCACACTGTACTGGTAATTACTCTAGTAGGTGCTGTCATTTCTGTAATCCCATATTGTTCTCCTCGCTTGCAGGTATTCCCACTCACTTGATAACTTCCATTGTGTTCTTCTACAAGTAGTCGACAACCCTGCGGGCACACAATACAAATCAATTCCTGTTTCATTGATCTTTCCCCTTTTTTATCTATTCTTCTATCAATATTGTTATTTGTCGCTGTTTTGTTAGCCATTCTTTTTTCAGATGTATTTTTTCCATCTCTGCTGGTAACAGATGTGCTTTTTTCTTGCTGAACAATACTTGTTGGTCCTCTCCCAACACCGTAATGATTCCATGATGAATCACCTGATTGACACGAAAAAACAAATCCGTTTCTGGCTCTCCAACCGCCAAATCAATTTTTTGTGGCACAGTATAGCTTACTTTTTCCCCATTTTCAACCATCACGGTTTGTTCACTATGCCGATATTGATTTAGAATATATTGAGCGGCAGATTTTCCCGCTTTCATGCTTTCTTCTGTTACAAAATCCACCAAATCATGTACATGAAGCACATTCCCGCAAGCAAAAATTCCCTCTATATTGGTTTGCATATCATCATAGACCACTGCGCCGTTGCTGCGACGATCCAGTGTCACTTTTGCTGTTTTGCTAATCTCATTTTCAGGAATCAAGCCAACAGATAACAACAGTGTATCACAATCAAATACGATCTCTGTTCCTGAAATTGGCATACGATCTTGATCCACTTGACTTACCACAATTTGTTCCACTCGTCTTTTTCCTCGAATCTCGGTCACCGTATGGGATAAATACAACGGAATATCATAATCATTCAAACACTGCACGATATTTCGATTTAAACCATTGGAATAAGGCATAATTTCCACCACTGCCAAAACTTCTGCTCCCTCTAACTTCATTCTGCGTGCCATAATCAAACCAATATCCCCAGAGCCTAAAATCACAACCCTTTTCCCAACCATATAACCTTCTATATTGATATATCGCTGGGCGGTTCCCGCTGTAAATACACCTGATGGTCTATCTCCTGGAATGGCAATGGCTCCTCTTGTGCGTTCACGACATCCCATGGAAAATACAATGGCTTTGGCACAGATGGTAATATATCCTTCGGTCTGGTTGACAGCAAAAATTTGTTTTTCTGGTGTCACTTCTAATACCATTGTCTGTGTCATAATGGTGACACTGGTATCTTTTAACATCTCTTCAAAGCGTTGGGCATACTCTGGACCAGTTAATTCCTCTTTAAAATAATGCAATCCAAAACCATTGTGAATACACTGGTTTAAAATTCCCCCTGTAATATCATCACGTTCTAAAATTAAAATTTTTGTGACTCCATTTTGATAAGCGCTATAAGCAGCAGCTAGTCCCGCTGGTCCTCCGCCAATTACTACTAAATCATATTCAAGCATATTATTCAAGCCTTTCTATTGTAAAATTACCCCTTGTGTGTTTTTTCGGTCAATATATAAGAACCCGCCTTATCCTTACAGATGGTCTCTGGTGCAACATTTCGTTCTCTTGCAAGAATGTCCAATACCCTAGGAGAACAAAAACCACCTTGACAACGTCCCATTCCCGCTTGACAACGGCGCTTTACTGCGTCCAATGTAGTTGCTGGTACTGGTGCATGGATTACCGCTACAATCTCGCCTTCTGTCACCGTTTCACAACGGCAAATCACCTTTCCATATCGATGGTCTTGTTGAATGATTTTTTGTTTTTCCTCTGGAGAAAGCTCTTTGAAGCGAATCATGCTACGGGTTGAGAGATAATTGGATTTTTTTATCAAACGCAATCCCGCTTTTTCCATCATCTTTACAACATCGATTGCAATTGCTGGAGAAGCGGTCAAACCAGGGGATTTGATATTTGCTACATTTATAAAACGATCTGTTTCTGGTGCAGCTTCAATGATAAATTCGTCTATCAAACCCTGTGCGCGCACCCCTGCAAAGTTTCGAATAGATTCCCGATATTGAATCTTATCACAGGTCTTTGAAGCTACCCGTTGAATGTAAGCAAGCTGCTTTGCAGTAGTAGACACATCTTCTGGATCTTCAATGTCCACAGCATCTGGTCCAACAATCAAATTGCCATGTACCGTTGGCGCTACCAAAACGCCTTTTCCAGCCTTGGATGGGCATTGAAAAATGACCCTTGTCACCAAATCCCCTTGACTTTTATCCAATAAAAAGTATTGTCCTTTATTGGGTACAATTTGAAACTTTGGTTGAGAAATAAAAGCGCAAATTGTATCTGTATGTACACCTGCTGCATTCACAATAAAAGCCGCTTGAAATTGTTGTGTCTTTCCATGATGTTCTGTGATAACAGTAAAGTATTCTTCTTGCTTTTGAATATCCACCACCTGTTGTTCCAACTCAACTTCTACCCCATTGTCAACAGCATTGTCAAATTGTGCAATTGCCAACTCCCAAGGGCTAATAATGCCAGCAGATTTGGCATAAAGCGCCCCTTTGATCTCCTCGGTAAGATTGGGCTCCAATGCCTTTACTTCTTCCTTTGAAATCAAGGATAATTCTGGTACACCATTTTCAATGCCCTGCTGATAGAGTTGTTTGATGGTCTGCATATCCTGCTCATCAAATGCCAAAACCAAAGAACCACTTTTTCGATAAGGGATATCCAAATCCTTTGCAAGCTGTTGAATCAATTGATTTCCCAAAACATTATATTTTGCCATCAATGTCCCTGGTTTCGGGTCATATCCTGCATGTACAATGCCACTGTTTGCTTTACTTGTTCCGTTAGCAACATCATTTTCTTTTTCTAAACACAATACCTTTAACTGATATTTAGAAAGCTCTCTTGCCACCGCCGCACCGCACACACCTGCGCCAATAATGATTACATCATACATTTTTTACTCTTCCTTTCTAAAAAAGAAAAACAAAGAAAAGCCCTAGATTATTTAGGGACTCTCCTTCGTTTTTCTCTCACTCTCTTAAACGATTTTATTTATTTTATGATATCACAAATTTGACAAAAAGAAAAGGGGGATATTTTATTATCTCTGTTGAAAATCGGTTTTGTCAAATATCTCTTCACCAACCCTTTTATCAGAATATATAGATAGTCAGTCTCTTATAAAAGGTAACTGTCCAATCAACTAGAATTTATTTATTTTCTCTTATCACTCGACAAGGATTTCCAAATGCTATCACATTGTCTGGAATATCTTTCGTAACAACACTTCCTGCTCCAACTACAACATTGTTGCTGATTGTCACCCCAGGCATGATGATAGCCCCGCCACCTATCCAGACATTATCTCTGATTGTTACTGGAGCTGTTTGCGTCTTGCAAAATTCAAAAGTACCATCTTCTTTTGTATTTCCAAATCGCTCAAGCGCATTGGTTGGGTGAAAGGCAGTATATATTTGAACATTTGGAGCAATCAGAGCATTATCTCCTATGACTATTTTGTTGTCGTCTAAAAAAGTACAATTCATATTTACTTCACAGTTATTTCCAAAATAAATATTATTCCCATAATCCACATAAAAAGGGGCTGTAATCCACAAATTCTTTCCCCTTCCACCCAATAATTTTTTTAGAATACGCTCTTTTTCCTCTGTATTGGTAGAGTCAGTTTGATTATAATCCCTTATTAAATCCTTTGCCTTATGCCATTGTGACAGCAATTCCGAATCTCCACAGTCATAAAGGTATCCCGCTAGCATTTTTTCTCCTTCATACGACTTGCTACTTTCATGATATAATAGGTACGTACCTTATTCAATTTGTTCTGAAATAGAGATGAATTATCTCATTTTCCCTTTTGTCATAATATCCAAACAAGCAAGTATTTACCCAAAATAATCGCTTGATAAATTAAAAATGGCAATCTTGTTCCTCTTTTAGCATATCATGATACTTTTGTTCATTGAGCAGTATATATACAAATGATGGAATTCCGCATAACAAAATAAGCAAACACATCACCAGTCTATTGATATCCTTATTATATATCAATAAATACAAAATAAGCCATGGAATTCCGAGCATAAGCCGTGATATTCCACGATAACGAATATATTTTGCTGTCCAATCATGGTTTTTATATCTCTCATTGATCACTTGGAATCCCAAAATACCTGCAATGCCGTAGAGTGTACAGACTATTCCAAATCCTAAAATCACTTTTATTTTATATATCTCCTCTCTATTAATGTTCTATTTCACTTTATCACAACTACTAGAAAAATATACTATGATGAAACTGCTCATACATAAACTTATCAATATGGGAGGAACTATTCAATTGGCAAAATTAAAACATCTTTGTGCATTCTACCGCTTTATGCCACTGTTGCAAATAATGCGCCACCTGCTGCTCGTTTAGATTTGGGGTGTAGGTATTTCCCAAAACCCAATGTTGTTTAATATCCTCTAAGTCTTTCCAAAATCCGACTGCCAAACCTGCCAGATATGCAGCACCCAATGCAGTTGTTTCACTGATAATTGGGCGATACAATGAAATTCCCAAAATATCGGACTGAAACTGCATCAATAACCGATTGGCACTTGCTCCACCATCTACTTTTAGAGAATTTATCTGAATTTTAGTATCCTTCTGCATGGTGTCAATCACATCTTTTGTCTGGTAGGCAATCGCCTCCAAACAAGCACGAATGATATGATTGCGATTGCTTCCTCTTGTCAGACCAAACATGGTACCTCTTGCATACATATCCCAATGGGGCGCACCCAAACCGGTAAAAGCAGGTACTACATAAACACCGCCATTGTCTGCAACTTTGTTTGCAAAGTATTCAGAATCCTTTGACTCGTGAATAAAACGCAGTTCATCTCTCAACCATTGAATCAGTGCGCCACCTACAAATACACTGCCTTCTAACACATACTGCACTTGTTTGCCCACACTTGCAGCAATGGTTGTCAACAAGCCATTGTCACTGAGAATCATTTCGGTCCCAGTATTCATCAACGCAAAACAACCTGTTCCATAGGTATTCTTTGCTGCACCCTTTTCAAAACATGCTTGACCAAACAACGCTGCCTGTTGGTCGCCCGCAATTCCACAAATTGGAACCTCCACCCCTTGAATATTGATGGTTCCATAAATTTCACTGCTGGATTTTACTTCTGGCAACATTGCAACAGGAATGTCCAATTCCTTTAAAATCGTTTCATCCCATTTTAAATTGCGAATATCATACAGCATGGTACGGGAAGCATTGGTATAATCTGTCACATGCACCTTTCCATCGGTAAATTTCCAAATTAACCAACTGTCCACTGTACCAAAGAGCAACTCTCCACGATTTGCCCGCTCTCTAGCACCTTCTACATGGTCTAATATCCATTTGATTTTACTGCCTGAAAAATAAGCATCTACCAACAAACCAGTGCTTTCCTGAATATATTGTGTCAAACCTTTTGCCTTTAGGTCTTCACAAATTTCACTGGTGCGTCGGCACTGCCAAACAATTGCATGATAAATTGGATTTCCTGTTTCCTTATCCCAAACAATCGTAGTTTCACGCTGATTGGTAATCCCGATTCCCGCAATCTCATCTGCTCGAATATTGGACTTTAACAGCGCTTCCAACATCACACTATATTGTGAAATATAAATATCTGCTGGGCGCTGTTCCACCCAACCAGATTGTGGAAAAATTTGAGGGAACTCCTTTTGTGTAACCGATAAAATGTTTAAATCTCTGTCAAAAATAATACAACGAGAACTGGTTGTCCCCTGGTCTAATGCCATAATATATCGTTTCATTTAAGTCACCCTTTACTTTATTTCTCTGATAAGCTGTTGCCAAATTCTAAGCGAATAAACAAGTCATAAAAATATCATTTTATTGTGATATCCACAGGTAGATTGAACATCATCCATGTTCCCAAATATCACGCAATGTTGTAGATACTGCAATGGCTCCCGCTGACAATGCCGAAATGACGTCTTCTTTATCAGAAACTAACCCACCCGCAATGACTGGCACCTCTACCGCCCGTACAATTTTTTGAATTACTTTAGGCATGACACCCGGCAAAATTTCAATCATATCTACCTCATTATATTTGAGATGTCTTTTCATATTTTCCAATGCAATGGAATCAATCATAAAAAATCTTTGAATGGTCCATAAGCCTCTTTCTTTTGCTGCCTGAATCAAATTGGATTTTGTAGAAATAATGCCGTCTGCCAATGTGTATTGCTTGATAAATTCTATGGCAATCAATTTATTTTCTAAGCCATCAACCAAATCCACATGTACAATCGCTGTTTTTTGATTTTGCTTAATCTGTTTTACGATTTCAGCAATATTGCAAATATCACCATATAGTACAAATACAACCTGACACTCTGTTGTAATCGCCAGTTGTAATTCTTGATCATTTTTCACCGCTGCAATAATCGGCATTTCCTCCAACTGTTGTAAAAACGAATTTAACATTTTGGATAACCGTCCTTTTTTCTTAGTTTAACACAATTTATTTTTTGTGCATAGCCCATCCAATCCACTTTATCAAAAAATCAGTATAATTACCCAATTTTAAAATATTATTTTATGAAGCTATCAACTACTCCATTGAGGTATCATAAATTAATTTTTATTTTGATTATTTTCTTGTATCAGTTGATATTTTAAATCAAATTCCACATTCTCTATCAAGGCTTCTGAAAACTGATAGCGATTTCGTTTCAATGCATCCCCAATTTTATCTGCCAACTTTTTGGAAATGACTTTCATATAATTTCTATCGGCAACAGCCATTTGAATCTTCCTTCTTACATTTAAATCGCGATATTGATATACTTCTAATAGATAAGGAAGTCTCTCCCAAGAATCTTCTTGTATCAATAAAAGTAGTAAATAGCGCATTGTATGTTCAAATTTCGCCTGATATAATCCTTGATAAAGCACTTGGGCACCACATCTTATTTTATTTTTTAACAGGGAAAGATAAGCCGCCTTTGCAATACCAACCTCTGGAGAAAATAAATATTGTAAAAATAGTGCTTCATTCTGTTCTACCAATAATTTCCCCAAAGCGAGTAGGGTTACTCGCACTGTTTTTACACAATCACTTTGTAAAAATGGCAGCAACAGCAAGCGATACTGCTCCTGAGATGGTTGACATTCTCCAATTCCTACAATTGCATTCTGATAATGAACGGTATCCAGTTGGTTACAATAATATGTTAAAACATCAATATCACTGTAATTGCGCAGAATAAATCGCGTATAATCCCGAATAAAAGCATTGTTGTCTAATAAAAAAGATTCCAAGCCTTGCCAACTATTCTTTAACAATTCAAATTTTCTCTCAAGTGCTTTCTTTCTTACCACTGCACTTTTACTAGAAAGATACTGGTCTATTTGTTCTAATGGGCAGGCGCTATCCTTCAAAATTCCTGTGATTAAGATTGTTTGACATTGTAAATTTCTTTCCCTTGATAACAATTGGTTTAAAAACTCCCAAGGAAAGACCCTTTCTTCTATGATAAATCGATAAAAAGCATATCTTGTGGTTATGTCTAAGGCTGATAAGCTTGTCCAATCTATCTGTTGAAATTGTTCTTTCATTCTTTGCAAAACAGCTTCTTTTAATTGTAAAAATATCTGCTCTTCCTTCCGAAACCCTCGTTTTAATGCCATGATAGCCAGCCCAATATTCCACAATTCTTCTAATTTACAACACTGTATTTGTTTTAAAACAAGTTCACCTGCTAAAATTCTAATATTCTTTACCCAATCATTGATTCTTAACGCAATAAATGGAATGGTGTTGGGAAACTCTGCTAATTTACAGATACAAGTCTGTCTAAAATATCCATTGGGGTGGAAACTTCCCAAAATTAACGCGTATAAATAGTCTGCATCTGTGTTAAAATAATTGCGACAGTCCATTGAAACATGGGTCCAATCTGCATACCATTCCATAGAAGTATAACCGCGAAACCATTTATCAAAACTCAATAAACGCTTTACCGAAACTGTTTGAAAATAACAAGTCAGAGCAGTACCCAAACGATTAATCTCATTTTTTTCACCCCGAACAAGTACACAATAAGCCCTGGGCAATGCATTTAAATTTCCGAGTTCAAATTGCTCTAATGCGATTTGCGGACTTTCATAAAATTGATACATAATTCCTCAATCCTTTGTTTGATTTTTAATATTTTTTAAAGAATAACAAATCTTCTCTAGGATGTCAAATGATAAATTCCATGAATTTTTACAAATTAAAATAGTTGACTATAATTAATATAACGATAATATGTTGTCTATTGGATATCAATCCTTTATGATAAATATGGTGATAACAATGAGTGATAACTTTCGTTTGGGCGAACGGATTAGAGAACTTAGAATTGCACAGAGTTTTTCACAAGAGCAACTTGCGCTACGAGCAAATATTACCCCAGCCTATCTGGGAATGGTGGAACGCGGTGAAAAAAATCCGACCGTATTGATAATTGAAAAATTATGTATGGGTTTAGGGTTGTCATTAGGAGAATTCTTCGCACCCCATCAAGTTGAAAAGTATGTACCTGATGAAATAACCACACAAATTATCTACCAACTAAACGATAAAACAATCGAAGAAAAACAAGCAGTTCTACAATTAATCAAACAAGTCTTTAAAATCCAAAAGCTAGGGCGGTAAAAAAGATGATTGAAAACAAAAGTGTTTTCAATCATCTTTTTCTGTTATCTATCAATTGTATGGATTTTTATAATGGTCTTGGATTCACAGGAGTATCAAATTAAAATATATCCCCACTTTTTATAGTACTAATCTAGCCTGTATACCTCTTTTTTTCAACAACATCAATACAATCCCATATCTTTCTAATACAAAATCTAATCTTCTTTTCTATCACAAACATGCTCTTGCCAGTTTTCCATGTTTAATATTTCCGATTGCAAAATGAAAAGTTTGGTTAAAATTTACTTTTTACTGTTATCAAACAATTCTTTATTTTCTTTTTCTCTTTTCGGAAATGTGTTCCCAATGTATAAATTCTAAATGATTACTTCTATAATTTGTTTCAAAGAATGATAGTCAACAAAATCCACCTTTGTATTATAGGTTTCTATCAATGTTTTATCCTCAGCTGTAAGTTTTTCAACTGGTGTATCTTTTATTGAATGATATAACATTTTCATTATTGTCTTATGTTTAAAATTTAATCTGCTGTAATCAATACCACCTCTTAAATGAAAAATAATAGAAGTCCTTAAAATGTTTTTATCAACCTGCTTTGCAATAGAGGTTTTAATGTTATTGGTATTTTCTTCATTATTTACATCAGCCAAGCCGACAGTTACGATAATCGTTCTAACATTACTATTTTTTAACAATCTAAATGTACTTTTTAACCCTTTTACTCCACCTGCGTACAGCCCTCCAAAATATATTATTTGCTCATATTTTGTTATGTCTTTTACACTTTGATAGCTCACACATGGAATTTTTGTTATCTCTGAAAGTTCTGTTGCATACCCTTTGGATGTTCCATATTGACTGCCATATATAATTAAACTTTTCATAGCATTTAACACCTCACAAAATACCAATTTATATATTTAATTATAAAATCCTTATCTTCCATTTACAATGTATATTTTTAAGATATTTCCCAATGAGCACACAATTCCGAAAAGGAAATTTTCTTTCCAATAAATTACGATTTGTCACTTTGTTAATCTGCTTTGTGTTTTTACTTCAAGCCTTTTAATACCTGCTACTTGTAAACCCTTTGCGTCAATCAAGCTTTTCAGCTTTGTATCTGGTCATATCTGTAACGCGGTGCAAGCAGGGCACAAGAAAAGTTATAAAAAAGCAAGTGACAAAATATTTATCTTACCACACTACTTTGTGCATATTGAGAATAAAGGGCAGCACCCAAGTTTATCAATATTCTTTGAGTTTATGTTCCACTATAATACATCCGAAAACCAATTCCTTTTAGAAATGCCGCCGAAAAAGAATACCCTATTTCGTAAATTGAATTTTTAAAATCATTTTACACCAGATAAACGAATGGTTTTTTATTCATTTCATCTTTTAAAAGCTCTCCAATTGTATTTGGCTACTTATGCGAAACCCTTCAATAAAAGTAGCTTCTAATTCCTGCTGATGTATCTGCATTTCCATAGCAGTAACCTGATTCCATAAATTGATCTGTTCACAAGAAAGAGATTGTAAAAATGATTTTTTTAACAAATCCAAAGATTTTATATCATCTCGATAATGAATAGAATTCGGAACAATCTGTTCCACTGGAGTAATATCGCCGTGATAAAGTTTTGATAAAATTGATTTTTGCATTTGTAATGACCTCCTTAAATATCTATATTACTATTATGTTAGATATCCAGAAAGTCGTCAATTTTAAGTCGGATAATAATCGTCGATTTACCAAAGTAATTTCAAAGAATATCTCATAAAAATATTAAAATTCTGATATATTTATTTTACAAAAAAATTAGTATTATTCTAAAATCAAAATAATAAAAATGTTTTTATGTAATTTTTTAATATATTTTTTTAATGATTTTTAATTTCTCCTTTATACTAATAAAACCTTATTTATTTGATATTTTTTTATTTTATTACATATGATTTTAAAATTAATCTTTTCTGTTACAAACTCTTTTTTTAAAAAATAAAAGAAATTTTCTTATCAAACAAAAAAGAAAAGCGACCAATTTTATAATTGGTCGCTTTTGATTCATGCCGGAAACCGGACTTGAACCGGTACGGGAAATTAATCCCACAGGATTTTAAGTCCTGGGCGTCTGCCTGTTCCGCCACTCCGGCAATTCACTTACAAATTGAGTGCTCATTTATAATACTATATTCTATTCATTTTGTCAAGTGTTTTTTACTATCAACAACATATTTTAAATGGATACCATTTTTATGATTTGTTGTTTATCATCTTTAAATATAAAAACATCACACCATCTATTAAAAAATAAGCGAAGTATTGCAATTACTAGAATTGATTTTTCAGATTAGGTCTATGATTCCATCTACAAATCCCCGATATCCCTTGACTTTATTGCGCAAACAGTATTGTTCACATAAGTAAGTTTCCTGCCGTGCATCAAAATCTTTTCCCCCTAGAAAGGTAAAAAAATCTTCTTTACTATTCACTTTCAAACAATCATCTTTATGACGGCAAAAACAAAGCATCGTTCCATAATCATCATTGCCATAAGGTGAATAATCTGAATACTGACAAGTAAAACAACATTTTATACTGTAATCACCTTTCATTTGCGTACAAATGTCATTCAATGCAGTTTCAAAATCCAAGGTTTTTAAAGCGCTTTTATAAATACTTCCATCTATAGAAAATGAAAATTCCTGCACAATTACTTCATCGCGATATACCCTAATATCATCACATAATATGATGCTACAGGGTTTTGTAAAATCAGGTTCAACATATTCAAATGCGAGAAACAGTGTCCCTGTTGTAAGAGATTGATCTTTTTTTCTAAATGCACTGATTGGTATCTCTATTTCCAATTCATACCTTTGTAAGTCATAGAAATATGGTGAAGTAAATTGATATTCAGAATGATTTCCACCCCATTTCAATAGGGAAAATTTTTTACCTGCCTCGCAATACTGTGCTTCATCTGCAAGATAAAAATCACCAAGACTTGCCCCTTGAAATGTGATATTGTCCAAAGTAAACGAAAGTGGATCGGTGCTATAATCCCCTTCTGTATTTAAAATTTGAATATTTGTATCATGTAATGCATCCTTATAATGTGCTTTCCAATACTGCATTTTACTCACCTTTCATTTTACAAAAACCGATATTTATAGACAATTTCATTTCAACCACAAATATTAGATTCATTTTCACCCCACTGTAAAGTGTTTTATGAAAAAGTAGATACTTATTTATCTAATATTTGATATATAGATGATATTTTCGATTTTATTGAAATCCCAAAACAAACGACATTTTTTACGATGAAGTAGCCAACTTGGTTTGCGGAATAACAAAAAAGAACACACCTGCCAACATTTTCATGAAACTTATCTTTTTCACTGTTGTCAGGTATGTTCCTCTTCATTCATATAACAAGAGATAAGCAAAAACAATACATTACAAAACACATATCTTTATCTTTATCCCTATAAGTATATCCAGAATTTACATCATCTTTTATTTTGCCTATATCAACGATTGTTACACACGTTCAAAATACTTCTTTTTATAATGATCTAAATACGCGATATAATCCTGATACTGACCTTCATGCATTCTGCGAATATATTCATGTCGATTCAGTGTATCCTGTTCATGTTGATGTCCAATCATAGACACTGCGATATTGGAACAGTGATCAGAAATACGTTCTAAAAATGTGAGCACTTCCAAATAGGCAAAACCGGCATCAATGGTACATTCGCTTTTTTTCAGACGCTCTACATGTTTTGACTTTAAGGTATCCACCATCATATCAACCGTTTCTTCCAACGGTTCAATATGTGTTGCCAATGTTGTGTCTGTATTTTTAAAACACTTTATTGCCATATAAATAATCTCATCAACGGCTTCATAAATTACTTTTAATTCTTCCATCGCTGTATCGGATAATTTTGCATTTCTATCCATTAATAATTCTGCACTTTCCAACAAATTAATGGAATAATCTCCAATGCGTTCAAACTCTGTATCTAATTTTAAATATAATGTTACCATTCGGCTTTCCTGCATGGTTAATTCTTCATTATTTAAAAGCAATAGATAATTATTTAAACGGTCTTCCATCTTATCAATCGCATCTTCCAACTCTAAGATGCCATCTGCTTTTTTAGAATTATACTTTTCAAACAATTCTAAAGTATCCTTAAAATTCTTATGAGAATACTCTCCCATCAGTCCCACTACATTTTCACACTGTCCAAGCGCAATGGATGGTGACATTAAAAAACGCTCGTCCAATGTGCTGCTTTCACTGACTTGTGGTTCTTGAGAATCATTTTTACTGCGCACTGTCAGCACTGCCAGACTTTCCAATACCTTTGTAAATGGCAATAATAAAATCGTTACTACAATATTAAACAATGTGTGGAAATTGGCAATACCTCCCATACTAATCGGTGCATCCCAAAATGAAAACTGAACGACTGCATTTAACACATATACTCCTATGATAAAAATAACAGTACCAATCACATTAAAATATAAATGCACCATTGCAGTGCGCTTTGCATTTTTATTTGCACCAATACTAGAAATCAAAGAAGTGACACAAGTACCGATATTTTGTCCCATAATAATCGGAAATGCCGCAGAACAAGTAATTTGTCCTGTTGCTGCCAATGCCTGCAAAATACCAACAGACGCAGAAGAACTCTGAATCAATGCGGTTACAATTGCACCTGCCAATACACCAAGCAATGGATTTTGCAACGTAGCAAACATTTGCGAAAAGAAAGGAAGTTTACTCAAAGGCGTCACAGAATCAGTCATAATAAACATACCATTGAACAAAATACCAAATCCCAATAAAATTTCGCCCAGCATTTTGACTTTCTTTTTGCCGTTTGTCATAAACATCAGAATACCGATCACGGTTACAATTGGCGCTAAAGAAGTTGGTTTAATCAACTCCAAGAAAAAACTTGCACTTCCACTACTGTCGAGTTCTGCCAAACGCAAAATCTGCCCTGTTACAGTTGTACCGATATTGGCGCCCATAATGACACCAATTGCAGAACGCAGTTTTAAAATTCCTGCATTTACAAGTCCTACCACAATAACAGTTGTAGCGGAGGAACTTTGAATTGCAGCAGTAATCACCGCTCCTACAATCACACCTTTGAATACGTTATTAGTTATCTTTTCCAGAGTTCTTTCCAGTTTTCCTCCAGAAACTTTCTCCAGTCCAGAGCCCAAAATATTCATTCCGTACAAAAAAAAGGCAAGCCCGCCAAACATTGTAATGATATTAAATAAAATATCCATTTTTTCCTCCGGTAATATTAAAATATTGTCTTTTTTTATACCTACAATCCAACTTATTTGACTGCTTTCTCATTATAACATTGCAAATTCTAACCTGT
This sequence comes from uncultured Oscillospiraceae bacterium, assembly GCA_910579175.1. GTDB lineage: Bacteria > Bacillota > Clostridia > Oscillospirales > Ruminococcaceae > Massiliimalia. The sequence continues at coordinate 48,685 of CAJTTB010000009.1, forward strand.
AAAGAGAGTTTCAAGAGTTCCCATTATTTATGTAAAATATAGCTGTTTTTATTTTTTAATTTTGTGTAAAATTATTTAGAAAAAACAACAATAAAAAACCTCTCCGAAAACATATAAAAACTGCCTAGAACGAACACAACTCTATGATATTATCTCAATCATGCCAATCATAAATTCAGCAGCCTTTGCTCAAAAAGCTGCTGAAAAATGATAATCACGATTTTCTAAATTGCTCGGTTATCAAATTCTTCTAATAAAGAGAACCATTCAGAGAAATCAACGGTTACTTTTTGATTTGATAACCGTACTGGGTTGAAAAGTAGGCGCTGTTTTAGGTGCCTTTCCTTTAATTACCTTATGATAATAGTCATAAGTCATTGGTTTTGCTTCTACTCCCTTTATGGTTTGTGTCAATCTGCCATATACGACAGTATGTGTTTCCATATCCTGTGCGGAAATCACATCAAATATCAAAGCTGCGGTACAATTTTCCTTTAAAATTGGAACCTGCTCTATCATATCATACTGAAACTCATCAAATTTAGCCCTATCTTTCCCGCTAAAAAATCCAAAAGTACCAATGACTTTGGGATTTGTTTGTTCAGACAAGATAGAAATACTAAATTTTCTTGTGCGTACCAACACTTCATAGGTATTATTTTGACGATGGATACAGATAGCAAAGATAGGATCTTCACTGGTAATCTGCATACAGGTATTGATAATACAGCCAGTGGGGCGCTCTTTATCCTGTACACCAAGTACATACAAACCATAACTAATATCATTTAACAACGTCAAATCCATTTTAGTCGCTCCTCTAATTTATTTGAGTGGCACCAAATAATAATTTGTCTCCCAAGCTGGGATATAAGGGTGATGACGCAGATAAAATTGATAATCAGGACACATTTGATAAATTAACAATGGCAATAAAAATAAATCACTGTTTTTATGATAGGATGAAATCATCAGTTTTGGTCGAAATTGTACAATGGTATCTTGACATCCCAATAAGGATTGTTCCTCTGCCCCTTCTACATCTAATTTAATCACAGTCGCCGGTGCCCCTTGTAAGATATGGTCTACTGATTCCACCGTAGTCAAGACGCCTTCTTGTTTCGAAAATGCAGAATTGCGCCCAGAACGATTGTCAAACAACCGCTGTCCAGGTTGGCTATCGCTTCCGGCATGGTATACTGTCGCTTCCACATTCAATAACGCAATTCGTTTGAGCAACTTTTGATAATTCTTTTTGTCTGGCTCAAAAGCGGTAATAGAAGCGTATTTTCCATTGGTATAACCTAAAAACTCTTCAATGGTATCGCCATTGTAAGCTCCTAAATCAATATAATGTTCTACTTGGGACAGGTTTAAAATTTTAGTATATACTTCTGAAATCGGGGTGGTAATCTGTTTTAAATAAGAAACCTTTCCACTAACCTTAAAATTCAAGATATCAATCAATACTCTTTTCGATTGTTCATCTGCCAAAAGCTCATAAACTTTATCAAATTCTGCTTCATACTTTTTTATATATTCTATGGTAAATAACTGGTCATCCTCTACACATACAGGGACATCTGGTGCATAAAACTCATAGTTCTCACTCATATGATATAGTTTTGACAAGAGTGGGTCACGGTATGCAGCAAAAGCCAGAATAATGATAAAATCCGAAAAGGTCTGTTGTATCTGGGCAAAAGTCAAGACTGGAAATCCCGTAAAAGAATGACCTCTGACAAACTCATCACTTGCAAAAATCGCGGATATCTCGATTTGATAATGTTCAAATGCCTTCATAATTTTAAGTGCACCATCACCCATTCCATATAATACAATTGGTTTCTTTACCGTTTGTAAATAATTCCAAAGGTTGACCGTCTCGGATAAGCGCTCTAACATTTACTTTAATTCCTCCTGCTTTACCATAATCCCATTGACTTCTATATATTTTCGATGTTTGTTCTTTTCAATTTTTTGTATAATCTCCGTTTCCAAATCAATATTCAATATCTCAGACAGTCCCAACAAATAAATAGCTACATCCGCCAATTCCTCTCCCAAATCCTCCTTCTGCTGACGATAAGCTTGATAGGCTTCCCCAAGCTCTCCATAAGTGTGACAAAACTCCATCTGAACATCTGTAATATTAAATCCTTTATCGACTTTATTTTGATAAACTTCCTTTTGAAGTTGTTTTAAATCAACCATTTTCTTCTCCTATGATTCCTCTACCAATAATAACCATTCTTCCATATAGGTCTCATTTAACTGCTTAACCTCTTCCAGTCGGTCACATTTTTCTGTCAATAATTCATAATTTGAACCCATTTTGGGGTCACCGATTTCCTTTTGCAGTGTTTCAATTTCCGCTTCTGCCTGTTGTATCAGTTTTTCCAATGTCTGGATGCGATTGCGGCGTTTAGCATTTTCACTGCGCTGTTGTTTTCCTCTGGTATAACCTTGTTGTTCTTTTACAGGCTTTTGAACCACTTCTAAAACAGGGGGTGTCTGCTTTACACGATTGATTTTTTCCTGTTCCAAATAATAGTCGTAATTTCCATCATAAAAGTACAAGCCATCGTCGGTCATCTCAATGATTTTTGTTGGAATTGCATTTAAAAAATAGCGGTCATGAGATACAAAAATCAATGTTCCTGAAAATTTTTGCAGTGCTCTTTCCAACGCCTCTTTGCTTGCCAAATCCAAATGGTTTGTGGGTTCGTCAAAAATCAGTGTATTGGAGTGTTCTGATACCATAATTGCAAATCCCAATCTCGCACGCTCTCCTCCGCTAATCACCTGAATCGATTTGTATACTTGGTCATTGCTAATCAACATCTGACCTAAAATTCCACGAATTTGAAATTCTGGCAGATGTGGAAAACGACTCCAAAGTTCTTCCAAAACTGTATTTTGAAAATTCAAATTTTGGTTCTCCTGTTCATAAAATGAAGTGGTGACATTTCTACCCCAGATGATATCACCAGAGTAATCAGGATGTATTCCCAATATGGTCTTAAGCAGAGTGGATTTTCCAATGCCATTGCGTCCTATCAATGCAATTTTTTCACCGCGTTTGATCTGAAAGTGAATATCTTTGCACAATGTCTTTTGGTCAACTCCTGCACCTACCATCAAATCCAAATCCTCTACTATCAATACATCTTTAACTGGATCGCGTTCAAAGGTAAATTCAAAATGTGGGGTTTTTTCATAATCAATTGGTTTTTCCAAAATTTCCATATTTGCCATCTGGTGTAGACGGCTTTTGGCACTATTCGAAGTAGAAGCTCTAGCAATATTTTTTTCTACATATTCCTGCATAGATGCCAATTTATTCTGTTGTTGTTCGTATTCTTTCCATTCTCTGGTGATGCGCTCCTGTTTTAATTGTTTATACTTGGTATAGTTGCCCTTATAGGTATATACCTTTGTATGGGACACCTCCCAAATTTTTGTAACCATCTTATCCAAAAAGTATCGGTCATGGGATACAACCAAAATAGAACCGCGATAACTCAGTAGATAATCTTCTAACCACATCAAAGTGCGAAAATCCAAATGATTGGTTGGTTCGTCCAAAATCAATAAAGTTGGCTGTTCTAACAAGAGTTTTGCCAATGCCAATCTTGTTTTTTCTCCTCCACTCAGTGTAGAAATCTGGGTACGATATGCTTTATCTTGAAATCCCATACCATTTAATACGGTTTTAATTTTCACATCAATTTGATAGCCTTCTCTTGCCTCAAAATAGGAGGATAATCGAGTATACTCTTCCGAAATCATAAGATATTCTTCTGTATGATTGTCTTGTATTCTTGCCATTTGTTGTTCCAATTGGCGAAGTTGTTCTTCAATTTTTTTGAGTTCTTCAAAGACCGTCAACATTTCATCATAGATATTATTATTTTTGTCTAATCCTGCATTTTGGTGCAGATAACCAATGCTTGTCTTTTTTTCAATAAACACATCACCGGAATCAATTCTGGCATGTTCTGCAATAATATTCAACAAGGTCGTTTTTCCTGCTCCGTTTGGTCCAATCAAACCAATTCGGTCATTGTCTTCAATGGTCAAATTAATTTGATTTAATATCACACGGTCTGCAAAACTCTTTGTGACATCTTTTATTGTTAAAACCATTTGTGTATCCTCTTTATCTTATAATCTTTGATTTAAATGAAAAAGCAACGCAAAATATGTTTTTATTTTAACGTAGTTTCTTTTTTTTGACAAGTGGTCAACTGCTTTTTTTACAACAAAAAATAAAATACCACTTATTTCAAAAAAATTTTAAAAAGTATTGACAATTCTCATCTAATATGATATAATTTCAATCGTTGTAAGCCACTATATAAATTGCCGGAGTGGCGGAACAGGCAGACGCCCAGGACTTAAAATCCTGTGGGATTAATTTCCCGTACCGGTTCAAGTCCGGTTTCCGGCACTGATAAGAAACACCTCAATATGACTTGAGGTGTTTTTCTTTTATGTCATATCCTATATCAAAAATTTTATCGTTTGCTTGATATCAAAACATCTAAAATAGGCAGTTATCTACAAGGATAACTGCCCAATGATAACTATTATCTTGCTTCTTCCCACTTTAAATCAGGATATAACTTCCCAGTTTTGGCAAAATATATAACACATTCAGCCGCCAAACCCAAATCATCTAATGCATTTCTCTTTAAAACAGGAGTTTGACCACCAATTAGTACAGGAGCTTCCTCTAAAGACACATCATATTGAGAATTGACGGGTTGATACATATGAGATTCTCCTTTTTCATCCCATGTATGAAAGGAAAGAGAAGCCCAGCCATGAGCCATCTCTACATAGAAAAAGTCTTCTTCACCATATTCATCCAAAGCCAAACATGCGGATGAAATCTGATTTTTTTGAATCTGACGAGCCAGTTTTTCGACCGCCTCTTGTGTAACAGGTTTGTCCTCATCATTTAGAAAGTGAATGGCAAGACTGGAAGAATCAACAGGTATAGATGAATTAGAATTTCTATCTGACTTTAACAATCCATAATAACAAGCGTCGCATATTCCCTGATTGCTTCGATCTGAACTTCGCAGAGTTCCCTCATACTTCATTCCACATTTTTGCATTACTTTACCAGAATTGGGATTTCTTGGATCATGTCTTGATTCAATACGATTGACTCCCACCTCTTCAAAGAAAAAATCTATAACCGCTTTCATTGCCTCAGAAGTGATTCCCTGATGCCACCAAGATCTTCCGATACAATATCCAATCTCAACCATAGAAACATCTTCATTCATATGAACTACACTGATACTGCCAATCGGTTCATCGCCGTTTTCTTTTAAAACAATCGCCCACTGATAATATTTTTCATTAGAATAAGAATTTATCCAATCTTCCAATACAACTTTACTGGCATCGATATTGGCATGTGCAGACCATGTTAAATATTTTGTCACTTCATCATCTGACGCCCAATTTTTATACATTGCACTGTCATCTTCACAAACGAATCTTCTTAAAATCAATCTCTCTGTTTCTAATTTTTGCGTTCCTCGATGTTTCATATATTTTATCCTTCCCTTTATAAATTCCCAATTGATAGCTGTCACAATAATATCTCAAATTATCACTTTAATTGTATACAAGCATTTAAGTCCATTTTACTTGTTGTCGAATAATGTTAGTGCCAAACAACTTTCATCAAAAAACATGGTAGTTTTTTTACATTGTTTATCAGAAATCTCTATCGCCCATTTGATAGAGAATGGCATTGCAAATTGCTGCTGCAATGTTGCTCCCGCCCTTGCGTCCTCTTGCTACAATATAGGGAATATCTGTTTGTAATATCAATTCCTTTGACTCTACCACATTTACAAATCCCACTGGAACCCCAATAATCAGTTGGGGTTTTATTTTTTGTTCTGAAATCAATTCATATAATCGAACCAACGCAGTGGGTGCATTTCCAATTGCAAAAATCAAAGGTTTTTGATAGGTTATCGCCTTATCTATACTGGCGGTCGCTCTTGTGGTACCATGTTTCTTTGCCTGTATGGCAACATCTTCATCAGACATAAAGCACAAGACCTCTCCACCATATTTTGCCAAAATCTTTTTATTGATGCCTGCTTTTGCCATCTGTGTATCTGTTACAATACAAGCACCGTTTCGAATTGCCTCCATTGCCTTTTGCACTGCGTGCTCTGAAAAAACCAGATTTTCTGTATAATCAAAGTCCGCACTTGTATGAATTGCCCTTTTGATAACCAATTCATTTTCTTTTGGCAATACAATTCCCTTCTCTTTCAATTCCATTGAAATCAATTCAAAGCTGCGCTTTTCAATCTCATCTGGCAGTACATTTTGCAACTCTATCTTCATTGTTCACACTGCTTTCTATCTCATTTTTCAATCCCAACTCTTGCTGGAATCCCCTTATCATAAGGATGTTTTATCTTTTTGATCTCAGAAATATAGTCTGCTGCTTCCATTAAATATCTTGGTGGATTTCTCCCAGTGATTACCAGTTCTAAATGTTCTGGTTTGTGCTCAATAAAATCCTTTACCATGATTTCATCTATCATCTGACAGTTTAGTGCTGCCATCAATTCATCTAAAATCAACAAATCGCACCTTTGCTGCGCTACCAGTTTGAGTGCTTCTTGAAAACACTGGTTGTGCTGTTGTGCACAAAGCTGTTTTTCCTGTGGTGTCATAGAAAAACTAAATTTTTTAATGCTCTTTTTTCGCAGTACTTGAATATTGGGAATGGATTCGATGATATGCAGTTCACTGGTTGGTTGACTTTTTAAAAACTGCACCATTACCACCTTCATACCAGCACCCGCCGCACGAATTGCCAACCCCACAGCAGCGGTTGTTTTTCCCTTTCCATCACCGCAATAAAGATGTATGAGACCACTCATATTCCCTGCTCCAATATCTGATAAATTTGTTTCATATCCAAACTGTTCCGAATAGCATCTGCCAGTAAATCATATTGTTTCTCTTTATAGGCTTTTCGGTCAAAGGTCAAAATTTCAGAAGTATCCAGTCCCTTTTGTTCAAACAGTGCTGTAGCAACTGCTTTTGACACCTCTTCTCGGTCAAAAATGCCATGTACATAGGTGCCATAAACTTGATGATAATAATTTCCATCTTGTAATCCATTTTCAAATTGAGCAAGATGAGAAATTTCTTCCCGGCATTGGGTTTGTCCCATATGAATTTCATAACCTTCAAAAGGAATGCCTGAAAGTGCTTGTAACTTCCCAGATACTTGTCCAAAATGACCCTGTACCTGTGTTCTGGTTTTTTGCTCTGCAAAAACAGTCCGAATGGGAAGCAATCCCATTCCCTTCATTTCTCCACCATATTCTGTGTGATATGGGTCATTTAAATATTCTCCCAACATCTGATAACCACCACACACACCAAAAATAATCTTGCCTGCTGCCGCTTGTTTTAAAATCGCAGCTTCTAACCCACTTTCTCGCAACCATTTTAAATCTTCCATTGTATTTTTTGTACCAGGCAAAATAATCATATCTGGATCTTTTAATTCATTCACTGTCTTTACATAGTAAAGGTGAACTCCTTCAATACATTCCAATGGATTGAAATCGGTAAAGTTGGAGATTCTAGGCAATCGAATCACCGCAATATCCACCAATCCCACAGTAACCTTGTTTTCAAAACGCTCTGTCAAGCTGTCCTCGTCGTCGATATCTAAATGCAGATAAGGAATCACACCCACCACTGGTACATTTACCATTTCTTCCAACATCTCCAAACCGGGTTGTAAAATTGCTTTATCCCCGCGGAATTTGTTGATAATGGTACCCTTTATCATTGCCTTTTCATCCTCTTCCAACAGTGTGAAAGTTCCTACCAAAGAGGCAAATACACCACCTCGGTCAATATCTCCTGCCAACAATACTGGTGCTTTTGCCATTTTTGCCATTCCCATATTGACAATATCTTCACTTTTGAGATTGATTTCTGCTGGACTACCTGCACCTTCTATCACAATGATATCATACTGTTGAGATAATACAGTATAAGCCTTCATAATATCTGGTATCAGTTTCGATTTATACCGAAAATAATCTGAAGCACTCATATTTCCGATGACTTCTCCATTGACAATCACTTGAGAACCAACATCATTGGTGGGTTTTAATAAAATGGGGTTCATCATCACAGAAGGCTCTATGCCCGCTGCTTCGCACTGCATCACCTGAGCGCGTCCCATCTCCAATCCCTCTTTTGTGATAAAGGAATTTAATGCCATATTTTGAGACTTAAATGGCGCCACTCGATAACCGTCCTGTTGAAATACGCGACATAAACCCGCTACAATCAAACTTTTTCCCGCATTGGACATGGTGCCCTGTATCATAATTGATTTTGCCACTGCCGATTCACTCCTTTTCAATTTGTTTTAATACTGTCATCAACTGTCGATTTTCTTGTTCAGAACGCACTGCAATGCGATAATATCCCGCTTCTAAACCACGATAGTTAGAACAATCTCGAATCAAAATCTGAAACTGCTTTAGTTGCTGCTGTAACTCCAGATGATGGGAATAAAATAAAATATAATTTGCCTGCGGGCTCCAAACTTTATATTGTAGGTCAGTCAACTGTTTTAATAAATACTCCCGTTGCTGTTTTACATATTGCCGTGTCTGTTGTGGAAATCCCGTCAAAGACAGCGCTGCTATTCCCGCAATCTGAGCAGGTGTGGAAACGCTCCAGGGTTGTCCACACAACAACATCTGTTCTAACAATGCCCGATTGCTGCTGATTCCATAACCCAACCGCAACCCTGCCAAAGCATACAATTTGGTAAACGCTTTTAAAATAAATAAATTGTTATAGTCCAGATAAGATATCATCTCATATCGTTTCACATGTTCTACAAATTCTAAAAAGCATTCGTCTACTACCAAAAGAATTTCCCTTTGTTGACAAACTGTTAAAATGCGTTTCATCAAATCTGGTGAAATCAATTCTCCAGTGGGATTGTTGGGTTGACACAAAAAGAGCATTTCAATTCCTTGTAATTCATTTAAAAAGGTATCATCTAACGAAAAATAGGAATATGGATTCAAATCATAATGCTTTATCTTACAATCAACCATTTTTAATGCCTGCTCATATTCTGCAAAGGTGGGTGCCAATACCATTGCAGTCGTTGGTCTTTTTGCCAATACCAGACGAAAAATCAAATCAGCTGCACCATTTCCACAAATAATCTGCTCTGGTTGACAATCCTCTTTTTGTGCAATTGCCCGAATTAGCTGTCTACAAAAAGGATCTGGATAATGTTTCCAACCATCTATCGAACTGATAAGTGCTTGTTTTATTTCCACAGGCATTCCCAATGGATTGATATTGGCAGAAAAATCCAACACTGGACCAGCTATCCCATAGATGTCTCCTCCATGAACATATTCCAACGAATTTCCCCCTTATCAAAATAATATCCATAATCGAAACAACAACGCTATAATCAACATTAAACAAGCAGAGACATATAATAATCGATTTGCCCTTACAATATCCTCAAATTCAATCGGTCGGTCATAATCACCAATGGTTTGTTTCTGACACAGCTTTCCAAAATAATAAGCATCTCCAGCCAATTGAATGTGTAGCGCTCCCGCGCAAACCGCTTCGGTATGGGCGCTGTTGGGACTGGCATGATTTTTTTTATCCCGTTGATAAATATAATATGCCTTATTGGGGTCCATTCTGGTCAATTTTGCTGCAACTATCATCAGATATGCTGCAATTCTTGCTGGGAGATAATTTGCAACATCATCTAATTTTGCTGCAAATCTTCCAAAATACAAATAACGATCATTGCGATATCCTACCATAGAATCCATGGTATTAATTGCCTTATAGAAAAAGCCCAAAGGCGCCCCACCAATCATCATAAATAACAAGGGGGCAATGATTCCATCGGAGGTATTTTCTGCCACCGTTTCAACTGCCGCTTTTGCCACTCCTTCTTCGGTGAGATTTTGGGTATCTCTGCCCACAATCATAGACACCATATAACGAGCACCCTCTAAATCATTTGCTTTTAATCGGTCATATACCTTCATACTTTCCACTTTTAATGACTTTGTCGCTAAAATCTGATAACACATTATCGTTTCAACCATCAAATAAAGCCAGATAGAAATACAAAGGGAAAGCCACAATACCAAAACTGACAGACCTGTTACCAACACAATTACCACAATGGCAAAACAAACACCTGCTTTTTGCTCTCCTTGTGGCGTCTTGGCAAACCAGTTGCGAAATACAATTTCTAATTTTGCAATTAGCCACCCAATCAACCGAATGGGATGTGGTAACCAATGCGGATCACCCAAGCACAAATCCAATAAAAATCCAAATAGCAACGCCCAAAATGACATTTTCAACACCATATTCTATTCTCCCTCAACCAGCAAAAGATTTTTTTGCACTGTTACTGTTTGATATTGCTCCCATTGAGAGGGAGTCACCGACAACAGATAACCCTCTGCATTTTTTACCTGCCAATGATAAAAATTGTGTCTTGGCGATTGCGCATAGGCTTCTAAAATCGTCATAATGGTGCCACCATGTATCACCATAGCAATGGTTTGATAATCTTGTTTGAAACTATAGGTAATCCACTTGACAAATCCACGACATACTCGAGTGGTGACCTGTTGTCTACTTTCTCCATTTGGAAATGGCATGTTGCCACCACTATCCAAAAATGCCTGATAAGCGGGATGATGTTGTAATTGCTGATAGTTTTGATTTTCAAAATCCCCAAAGTCTGTTTCGCAAAAATCATTTTCTAGTGTCATTGGCTGGTTGGGATAACATATATTTGCTGTCTGAATACAGCGTTTCATCGGGCTGACAATGATATACTCTGGCATTGGTTTGATTGGTTTCACTGTTTTTAATTCTGCAATCCCCTCTGAACACAGTGGCTCGTCGGTTCTTCCAATATATCTCTTTTCCAAATTCCCCATGGTCTTTCCATGTCGTATCAATTGTATTTGCATGATGATCTCCTACTTTATCTGAACAGCAACCCCACAGGTCACACGATATACTTGTTTTGCTTGTTTTGCAAGTTTACAGCAAATGCGTCCAACTTCTTCCCGATAATGTCGTTCAAAGGGCTCCATCGGCACCACGCCACAACCAATTTCATCTGAAATAATAATGACATCTGGATTTTGTTCTAATATCCGTCGCACCATATCTTGCACATCATCGACAGATTCCTTTAACATCCGACGCACCCACAAATGAAACTGCCAAATCACTGGCTTTTCCAATAGTTCTTCAGTACTACAATCCGCTCCATTCGCAATCGTTTGCTGGTGAAATTGTTCCTGTACCCAATCCAATTTTCCTTGATGACTTCCGCCTATAACCAATTTCATAACTGATTTCTCCTAACATTTTTGTGCGATTACGATTGCACCAAGCATAGAAATCTCACAAATTTGCAAAAAATACCCTGCCAAATCTCCAGTAGTACCTCCAAACTGTCGATAAGACATCACGCGATAGTAAAAAAATGTCAAATACGCCGCAACAATTGCTGCAAAACCCAAACAAATATCCAACAACAGCATAGCCGTCATACAGATGACAATTAAAATCCCCATTGCGATTTTCACATTTCGCTTTTGTGCTGTTTCTGAAAAGGACGCCAACAATCCGCTATTCTTTGCACATCGAAATCCCACTACAGAAAAACCGCTCAAACTGCGGGACAACACATAGCCAACACCCAATATCAAAATCACAGTTGTATCAAATTGCAATTCGCTCCAAAGGGCAAAGCAGAGTAAAAAATAAACCACACAGCCCATAATGGCAAAAGCGCCAGTATGGGAATCCTTTAAAATTTCTAATTTTCTTTCGGTTGTCTGATGAGAACTTAATGCATCTACCGTGTCGCAAAAGCCATCCATATGAATTCCTCCCGTTATGAAAAAAGGAATCAATGTAAAAACAACTGCGCTCAGCACAACACCAATGGAAGCTGTTTTAGAAATCCAGCTCCAAAACCACTGTAACAATCCAATCGGAATCCCTACCAGTGGAAAAAAACAAATGGCATATTTCATATTCTGTTTATTCCAGTCTGCATAAGGCATGGGAATACTGGAATACATAGAAAATGCAATCTTAAATGATTCTATTAATCGCATGGCAAATTTCCTTTCTGTACCACTGGAATACTGTAAACCACCTCTATTACAGTATCTGCCAGTTTTCCAAGTTGTACATTGATTTCTCCTAAAATCGACAGATATTTGCGTATATCCTCATCATAAATCACACCATCTGAAAACACTTCATTGCTCACTATAATCAGATGTTTTGCCTGCTGCCCAATCTGTTGTATTCCCTTTATGATTTCCTGTACAACAGCATCGTGACATCCATCTGGATGATACAATTCATTTGCCACCAAATTGGACATACACTCCAATAATACAGTGCTATTTTTGGGGATACAGACCTTTTTTAAGCCAGTAAAACACTCTATTGTAGAAAACTGTTTGGTTGCCCTCATTGCCTGATGGCGTGCAATTCTCTTTAGACATTCTTCATCAAATGGCTGCATGGTCGCTAGATAAATCAATTGCTCATGTGGCATGGATACCGCCACTTGTTCTGCAAATTCTGACTTTCCACTGGCTGAACCACCCGTTATCAACAACAACATCAATCGAAACCCCTTCTATCAATCCAATGGCTGATATTCTTCAATTTTAATTTCAGAAAAGGTACTCATATTCTGATAAACTGCCAATGCCATATCTAAAATTGGAAATAATGCCACTGCTCCGGTTCCCTCTCCCAAACACATCTCACAGGTTAAAAACGGCTTTAGATGAAGCTGTTCTAAAAGCATTTTCCCTGCCGGTTCTTTGGACACATGGGAAGGAATCAAATAATGCTGTACCTCTGGACAGATGCGAATCGCCACTAGTGCCGCTACTGCGGAAATAAATCCATCTACCACAATGGGGATTCTCTGAAAGGCACCTCCCAGATATACACCAGCCAAACCAGCAATATCAAAGCCACCAACTTTACTCAATACATCAATGGCGTCTTCTGGATCTGGCTTATGTCGCTCAATTGCCGTTTCAATAACCTGCTTTTTTATCTTTAATCCTTGGGCAGACAATCCCGCACCCTTTCCAGTTACTTCTTCTACTGCACAACCAGTCAATACGGCAGCAATTGCACTGCTTGTTGTCGTGTTGCCAATACCCATTTCTCCTGTTGCCAATATCTGATAACCATCTTGCTTTAGCTCTGCAACCAAATTAATTCCCACTTCCAACGCCTCTATTGCCTGTTGTCTTGTCATCGCTGGTTCTTTCGCTAAATTTTTGGTTCCATAAGCAATCTTTTTGTTTCGTAACCCCTGTACATCTGAAGCAATTCCAATATCCACTGGAATCACCTGAGCACCTGCCACCTTTGCCATCTGATTTACACTGGTGGTTCCCTTTACAAAATTTTCACTTACCACCGCTGTCACTTCCTGTCCTGTCTGTGTAACTCCTTCGCAGACAACTCCATTGTCAGCACACATGACAACCACTGCACGCTTTTTTAACTGCACCTCTTGACTGCCGGTGATTCCAGCTATCTGTATCACTGCCTGTTCCAACCGCCCTAAACTGCGCAGGGGTTTTGCAATGCTGTCCCATCGAATTTGAGCTTGTTCCATCGCCTCTTGACAAAGTGGCTGTATCTGTTTGATTACCTGTTCTAATAATATCACATTACATTCTTCTTTCCCGATATTCCATACACTGTTTTATAAATTTTTCTGCAAAATGGACATTTCCATAAAAATAAAGATGTGGATAACCTGCAAACAGTGAATCATTTGCATGAATGCAGTTCCATCTCGTTTTTCTCAACGGTTTTTGGGCAACAAAATCCACTCCACAGTCGGTACTATCCCAATAGTGAAATTCATGCGCTGGAATCTGCTCCCCCTGTGTACAAAGTAAATTGTCCTTTTGCGCTGTCAAGGTAATATATCCAAACCGCCGCAATTTTGTTGTGGGATAACAATCCGCCTGAATCGCTCCCACCATTGGCAAACCGTCTAATGTCTGATGTAGATACATAAATCCACCGCACTCTGCAATACAGGGCATCTGTTGGTTAATGGCTTTTTGTATTGACTGTCTCATACTCTGGTTTTGCGCAAGTTCTTTTGCATATAATTCTGGATACCCTCCCCCCAACAACAAACCATCTAATTCTTCTGGCAGTTGCTGTTGTGTTAGGGGGCTAAATGGAACCAACTGCGCTCCCAATTCCTCTAATAAATCCAAATTGTCCTGATAATAAAAACAAAATGCCTTATCTTTTGCATATCCAATCCGAATCTGTCCCAATGGCTGATATTTTGGTAGGTCAGCAGAAATATCCACCGCTGTCTGTGCTAGGGCAATTATAGCGGGGATATTAATACTTTGTTCCACCTGTTTTGCCAAATCGGATAATTTTTGTTTTAAATCCACAATTTCATCTGCGGTTATCAGTCCAAGATGACGGCTTTCCAACTTCCAATGTTCCAAATAAGGTAAATAACCCAACACCTGAACTGGCAATTGTTCTTCTATCATATTTTTGATGGTGGCATACATCATTGGAGAAACCTGGTTTAATAAAATTCCTTTGATATTGCTATCTGGTTGATACTCTAAAAAGCCGCGAATCAATGCACAAACAGATACAGACATTCCCTTACAATTTACCACCAATATCACCGGTGTTTTGGTGATTTTGGCAAGTTCATAAGAGCTGGCATTTACAGTCGTTCCAGCAAGCCCATCATAGTATCCCATCACGCCTTCCATCACAGAAATTTCCGATTGTCTTGCGTGTTTGGAAAACAATTGACGAATGACCTGTTGAGAGCAAAAAAAGGTATCTAAATTTCTCGATTTTGTGCCAATTACCTTGGTGTGAAACATGGGGTCAATGTAATCTGGTCCACACTTAAAAGAGGTTACTCGCAGATTGCGATTGACCAATGCCTGTAAAATTCCACAAGTAAAGGTTGTTTTACCAGAACTGCTGGACACAGCGGCAATCATCACTCTAGGGGCATTCATAACCATTTCCCTCTCCACTTAAAATATAGACCGGATTTTGTCCCATCATCATATGATAACTTCCCACTTCCTTCGCTTTTGCTATGGTCATCTGTACCACTTCCTGATGAATCAATCCAAATTTTTGAAAACACTTTAATGCTTCTGTCAAACTCTCCAACGCAATTACATTAACCACAATACGAATATAGGGATTTTTTTGTAACAACAATCTTAAAATTTCCTCCATATTGCCCGCCGTTCCACCCAAAAACGCCTTATCTGGCTTTGGAAGTTCTTTTAGGACTTCTGGCGCTTCTCCCAAAATACACTCCAAATTATAGGCTCCAAACTGCTTTTGATTTTTTATCATCAATTCCAATGCTTGTGGCTTTCGCTCCACTGCATATACCATGCCAGACGGCAGTTGCAATGCCAATTCTACAGATACCGAACCCGTTCCCGCTCCAATATCATAGACAATATCATCAGGCTGTAACTGCAATTTTGCAATCGAAACGGTGCGCACTTCACTCTTGGTCATTGGAACCTTATCGCGAATAAACTGCTCATCTGCAATACCCAAGGAATATCTGTGAGCATTTTGATGTGTTACCAACATCACACACAATTTTTCTGACTGATATGTGATTAGATTTTCCGCTCTATCACAGACGATTTTTTCATTTGGATAAGACAGATTTTCCCCAATAGATACTGTGGCTGTTCCCAATCCCTTTTGGAGTAACTGCCTGCATATCTGAGCAGGTGTTTGATTGCCTCCTGCCAATATAAATGTCTTTTGATGAGAGGCAATCTCACTGATTAAAACTGCCTCTCTGCCATGTATACTGACACAATGCACATCTTCCCAAGCTGTGTGAAGTTTACCACATAGATATACCAATGAACTAATTCCTGAAATGGTATCTATCTGATAATCTTCCAATACTTGATATAATTTTTTTGCTCCACTGTAAAATCCAATATCGCCAGATAACAAGATAACTGGTTTTTGATAGTTTGTATTTTGTATTAGGTAATCTTTAATTTTTTCCGGCTGATAAGCACAAAATGTTGGTTTCTGCATATCCTGAAAGCTGTCCAACATTCTCTGCGCACCAATCAGCAAATCACTCTGTTCTACCGCATGAATTGCTTGTAATGTCATTGTTTCGGGGTTTCCCATCCCTATGCCCACAATTGTGATATTGCGTTTCATTCATTCACCTCTCGGTCAACTGTTTTAATATGGTATCATAATCCAAACCATCTTCACTTGGTCTAGCAATTACAATGACCTTTGTACCTGCCCTTTGTGCAGCGCGCATCTTTTCAGAAAATCCACCTGCTTTTCCACTTTCTTTTGTCACCAAATAAGCGGCATTAATCTGTTTTAACATCGCATAATTGAAGTCCTCCGAAAAAGGTCCTTGCATTGCAATGATATGATTTCCCGAAAAGCCCAAATCTTGACATTGTTGTACCACCTGTGCCAAGGGCAACACCCTTGCATAACAGCGCTGTTGATAATCCGTTATGGCTGTAAATACTGGCAATTCTTTACTGCCAGTCGTCAACAAGATAATTCCTGTCACTTGATTGAGATACTCCGCCGCTTGTTTTGCAGAATTCACCACAATGCCATCTTCCCATAACTCTGATTTGCGCCTCAAACGCAGATAAGTTATCTCCTGCTGTGCACAAGCCTGCTTGATATTTTGCGTAACCTCCACTGCATAAGGGTGTGTTGCGTCCACAACACAATCAAAGCGATTTGTTTTTATGATTTGTTCCATCTGCTCTTGTGTCATACGTCCAGATAGGACGGAAATGTTATCAGACTCTGGCAGCAACTGCTTCCCATATTCAGTAGCTACACTAACCGATACCGAAATACCCAGATTTGCCAATTGTTCTGACAACATTCTGCCCTCTGTTGTCCCTGCAAAAATCAGCAGATTCATATTGTTTTCTCCTTTAAAATGGGATTTGCTAGATAGAATATCCTCTAGGAGTTACCATCTTACCTTGAATTTCCTTTGTTTGAGAATTTCCAATATAGACAGTGGTATACATATTGACATTGGTATCTCTCAATTGCTGTAATGTCAATATCACAGCGCTTTCAGACTCTCTATCAATATTTTGTACATAGCCGCAGACGGTTTTGGGAGAGCGATGTTTTAATACAATATCACATGCCTTTTGCAAATAGTCATGTCGTTTCCGACTTGACGGATTATAAAGGCAAATAACAAAATCCGCTTTTGAAGCACATTCCAAACGAGTTTCAATCAAATCCCAAGGAGTCAACAAATCGCTCAAGCTAATCACCGCAAAATCATGTGTCAAAGGTGCACCCAATACCGCTGCGCCACTACATGCCGCAGTAATGCCAGAAACCACTTCTACTTCTACATTATCATAATCTTGGACCAATTCATAAATAAGCCCCGCCATACCATAGACACCCGCGTCACCGCTACATACCACAGATACTTTTTTGCCCTTTGATGCCAATTCAATTGCAGCACGACAGCGTTCAATTTCTTGTGTCATAGGAGTAGAATAAAAGGTTTTTCCCTTTAAGGCGTCACGGATTAAATCAACATACACAATATATCCAATAATAATTTCACTTTCCTGCAATACTTTCATTGCTTTTTTAGAAATTTGATCAATTCCTCCTGGTCCCAATCCCACTACAAATAATTTCAAAATAAATACCTCCTATGATTCAAAATATAATTCAAATGCTTCCAAATAAGCGGCAACCGTCACTCCATTTGACGCCTGTTTCGCAATCAATTGTGTTCCCTGATGGCTCCCCAAACAGGCTGCCCGTTCACAGACATTATCTACTCCTGTTATCTGTGATACAAATGAAGATGTTGAAAAAACACCTTTTACTTGATTTAACACCTGACTAGAATAAACCTGAAATGGTAGCTCATACCGTTGACAAAACGCAAGTAGCCCTGTCTCTTTTTCCTTTAAGTCAATCGAGCAAACTCGCTTTACACTGTGAATCGAAATATCATAACGACTTAACACCGACAACACCTGCTGCTGTATCTGTTCCAATGGCGTATCTTTACGACAGCCAATTCCCAACACCACCATTTGAGGAATCAAACAAAGTGTTTTGTCAAAGTCTTTTCTATGCTCATTTAAAGTAATTACAATTCCAATTTCCGATGGATGGTTTGGCAATAATCCAGTTGGCAGTTTTCCACGAATGGGGAAATCGCTCTTCCAACCCACTGTTTCTTCCCGCAACAATGCAGCCGATACCAACTTTGCAACCTTCAGATCACCGATCCAACAATTTTGTTTGACTGCCCAACTGTCTACAGCAAATCGATGATTTAAATCCGTTGCAGTGGAAATGACTGGTGTTGCACCTATGATTTCGGCAAACTGACAAGCAAATTGATTGGCATTCCCAATATGTCCAGATAACAGCGAAATGGCAAAATGCCCCTGTTCATCCATCACCACAACTGCTGGATCTTTGGTTTTATCCTGTACAAATGGTGCAATAGCACGCACTGCAATACCACAAGCCCCAATAAATAAAATGACATCTACTGTTTGAAACTGCTTTTCTGTCCACTGTTGAAGGGTGCCATCATAGGGGGGTATTCCCACCAGCTTTCCTAATTTGTGTGTTGTATAACAGCATACTTGAAATTGGGAAAGAGCATTTTGTAACTGCTTTGCCAACTGCCCTCCATGAATGGTAAAAGAAATAATTGACAGCCTCACCATTATTTTTCCGCCTCACGAAATTCGTGGGTAAAAGTTGGATCATATAGTTTAGAACGCTGATAATCATCTCCCAAAAATTCACCTATCACAATCAAAGCGGTCTTGGTAATCTGGTGTTCTGCTGCAAGTTGTGGCAGATTTCCAACCGTTCCCCGAATGACTTTCTCATCTGGCCAGGTCGCTTTATAAACAATTGCAGCAGGTGTATCCTCTTGATATCCACCTTGTAATAATTGTTCTCGCAGTTCTTTTAATAACCCAGTACTCAAAAAGATAACCATTGTCGCACCATGTGTCGCCAATTTTGACATCTCTTCTTTTTCTGGTACAGGGGTACGCCCTGCCATTCGAGTAATAATCACCGTTTGGGAAACATCTGGCAAGGTATACTCTGCCTTTAATGCCGCTGCTGCTCCACAAAAGGAACTTACTCCAGGGACAACATCATAAGAAATTCCCTTTTTATCCAACCAGTCCATCTGTTCCCGATGGGCGCCATATAAACTTGGGTCTCCTGTATGCAAACGCACTGTCATTTTTCCCGCTGCTTCTGCCCGTTCCATCACTTCGATAACCTGCTCTAAGGTCATCGAAGCACTATTGTAAATTTCGCAATCAGTCTTTGCATATTCTAGCAATGCCGGATTGACCAAAGACCCTGCATAAATAATGATATCTGCTTGCGATAATAGTCGTTGTCCTCTCACTGTAATCAAATCGGCAGCTCCAGAACCTGCTCCTACAAAATGTACCATCACTGTTCACTTTCCTTTTCAATCAATTCTTCTGTACCATCTTTTACCACAAATATAGAAAAATAACTTGCCTGATTATCTACTTCATCTAAATTTACAATGACTTTTTCATCTTTCATACCACAATTTTGTACCATTTTTGTCATTTGATAACAGTTGTTTTGTTTGAGCAAAGTTTTTATTTCCTCCACTGACTTTCCCGCTTTCATTAACACCTTTGTTCCTGTTAAGTTCAAAGCCTCCTCTACACCATCGTAAGAAGCTGGAATAATGTGTAAGGGTTGTGCATTTTCCACCAAGCTATCGTTTAGCCTTGCCGCCACTGCACAAAAAGAGGGTACGCCTGGAATGATTTGTGCAGAGAATCCCTGTTTTAATACCCTTCGATGGGTATATAAATAGGTGGAATAAATTGTGGGATCTCCCAATGTTAAAAAAGCAACCGATTTGCCCAATTTGAGTTGTTCTATCACCAATTTTGCAATCTCGTCGCGATTTTGTTTGATCACCTGCTTATCACGACTCATTGGTATTTTTAAGGACAATAAGTTCTTGTCAGAAATATCCATTGTCTGTTTTACAATATCCAGTGCAACCGTACGAGAACCCTTTGTCTGTGGCACTGCTAAAACATCACATTGTTCAATGGTGTGTATCGCCTTTAATGTCATCAATTCTGGGTCTCCTGGACCAACTCCAATGCCGTATAAAATTCCTGTTATCATCGATTTAATTCCTTTCAAAATGTTTTATTAAGTCTGGAACAGTAGCAGTTTGTCCCAAAATACCATATTCATTTGAAAAAACAATCACACCTACCTTTAATTTGTGATAAACCCTTTGACTTACTTGTAGCTCTATTCTTTCCATCACCCATTGCATAACGGTTTGTAGTAAGTTCTCTTGTTGTAAATAAGCAATTGCTTCGTCTGTGGTAACACAGTTTATCAACTTTATCAACAACGACTGTTCTGCCCCTGCCAACGCAGCATAGGCGGTCAAAATTTCCATTCTACAATCGGCATGACGAGAATGTGTATTCATAATACCGCCCGCCAATTTAATCAGTTTACCAATGTGTCCAATCAATAAAATACCCTTTTGTTTTAATGTCAAGGCACAATCCAACATCTCCCCAATATAATTACTGCACTTTATCGAATTGGTCAAACTTATCTTCAATTGTTTTTTTATAAAGGTTTCTCCATAGTTTCCAGGTGTCACCAAAAGATATTCGGTGCCATTTTCTGCAAGTTGTTTCATTTCAACCCGAATAGAATCAATCAAAGCCTGTTCACTCATTGGTTCTACAATTCCACTGGTACCTAGTACAGAAATTCCCCCTTCAATCCCCAATTTTGGATTAAAAGTCTTTACAGCAATTTCTTCACCTTGTGGAATGGAAATTATAACCCGAAATCCACCATCTAAATGCCACTGCTTTGCAATTGCTTCTAACTCCTGGGCTATCATCTTTCTGGGTGTTTGATTGATTGCAGCAGCGCCAATTGGCTGTTGCAAACCACTTTTTGTCACACGACCAACCCCAACCCCTCCATCTATCCAGATGCCTGGTTGTTTTGTAAGTGTTACCGTTGCATAAACCAAAATGCCATTGGTGATATCTGGATCATCTCCACTGTCTTTTTTGATGGCACAACTCACTTCATCGGTACCATAGATCACTTCTTCTAAATCTAAAGTCAGTTCTATCCCCTTAGGTGTCATCAAAGAAACCGTTTGCAAAGGTTGCTTTGACAGCAATATCTGCGCTGCTGCTTTGGCTGCGGCGGCTGCACAACTTCCCGTTGTATATCCGCAGCGAAGTTTTTTTTGATTTTTATATACATATTGTTCTAATTTTTTCATCACTTTTCCTTATGGACATCGCTCTAATTGAGCATAATTTATTTTATTGTAAACGCTATTCAGTTGAGTGTCAAGAATCGTTGTTTAATTCCTAGAATCAAATAATTTATTACTAAAAATAATAAGATGTTGCTATTAAAAATAATTCACACTACCATAATATTTATTCTCCTTTTCAAAAGATATTCACCTTCCATTACAACTATCAGATTGAGGGAGAATTGATAGTTTTCTGATAAAAACTGTTTATTTTATCGCTGAATAATACCTTAAAAACCACCATTCATGGATTTATGCTGGAAATTTTTTTACAATCATATTATAATCGGGATTTACAAATAAACCAACTAGGAGTTGTTGACAATGCTATCTATTGCAATTTGTGATGTAAAAAAAGAAAACTGTGAAGAATTATACCATCTAATCGCTGCCTATTTCATTCAAAGAGATATCAAATATATAATTGAAACATTTCATTTTGGAGAAAAACTACTTTCTTATCGCAATCACTTATATGCTTATTTCGATATTGTATTATTAAATATTCAACAAATAGGAAAAAAAGCCATTCAAATTGCTCGCCAAATTCGCGCCCAACACAAAAAAACCACCATTATCCTGATAGGTTCTTTGGTGGAATACACAAAGTTTTGGCAGCAAATACAGGATTTTAAATGGATACTTCGAGATAACATTAAAAAACATTTTAAAGATTGTATGGAAACTATTTTTCATACCTTGAAAATTCAAAAAAACAAAATATTAATTCCCATTGCAAATAAAACGGTTACTATTCCTATCAAAGATATTTTATACTTTGAAGACAGTTATCCAAAAACAAAACTCATTACTGTTCACCAACAATATAAATTCTGTCAAAATATAAATCTATTAGAATATCAATTAAAAGATAAGGAGTTCATTCGGATTTATAAAAAATTTTTAATTAACCAAATTCATCTAAAAAAAATAGAACAAGACAAGATCATTCTCACCAATGGAAAATTGATACCTGTTAACTTATCATAAAATCAATTTATCTTCTTTTCTTCCAGCTAAACTACATAACTTTAGTTGACCAATGTCTAAAATCATTATATAATGAAAATAAGTTATATTGATACCTGTCATTCATAAATAGCTGTATAAGAAAATAAAAGGTTGGGAGAATATGAATATGAAGAATGATAAAAAATCTAAAATTTTTCAGCTTTTTATAATTGGATTTTCAGCATTAATTGTAATTGTTTCTATTTTAACCATTAGTAATGCCAATAATTTAAAATATGCAATTGATAAAAAAACAGAAAACTATTTAAGAGATGTTTCTTTTCAGATTTCTCAATTGACAAAATTGCGTCTACAACAAATTACTACGACTTTAGAAGAACTGGGAACAGATTATATGATTAGTCATAATTCCTTATTATTTTTACAAGAATGTTTTCCAGAACTCTCTTTTACCAATATTGCAGTTGTAGACATCGATGGTTCTGTTCAATTTCTAAATGGAACAGAAGAGGAATTAGAAGATCCACTACTCATTCAATCAGCATTGGAAAATGAAAGTAATGTATTTTTATCAGAGGACCATACCAAATTTATCTTTTCTGTACAAATGAAACATCAAGAACAAATTTCAGGGGCAATGATTGGCTTTACCTCCACCAATGATCTCGCTTTTCTTCTAGACAATAATGCTTTTAATAAAAGGGGACAATTCTGTATCATAGATCAATCAGGTAATCTGATTCTTGCTGCACAATCCGCTAAAATAATCAAACAAATCTATAAAGATGATGAATCTATATTATCATCCATCTGGGAACAAAAAATGAAAACTGATTTAGAAAAACAGCGTTCAGGTATTATTTCTATTGTACTAGAGGATGGAACTGATATTTTATTGGCATACCATCCAATTCAGTTATATGGTTGGTCTGTTCTCACCATGATACCTTCCGACGTTATTTCAGCGGATACAAATTGTTATACTTCCCATAATTTTATCATCACTTTTGTTTCCATTATGCTATTTATTCTCTTATTTTTATCATTTGTTAAAATGCAGCAACACTATCAAAAAAAGCTCAAAACGCTCGCTTATGTCGATCCTGTTACCCAAGGAATGAATATCACACAATTTCAAATCCATGCAAAAGAATTCATATATCTTAGACCCAAAAGTACATATGCTTTTGTTTCTTTAAACATTCAAAATTTTAAAATGATCAACGATACTTATGGAAGTCAAGAAGGAAACAAAACCTTAAAATACATTTATCAAAAGTTGTCTGCTGATTTAAATGAGTATGAAGAACTTGTTACTAGATGTACAGCTGACACATTTTATATGCTCCTTCGATATATTAGTCGCACTCAGATAAAAGATCGTATCAAGCAGTATATAAAAGAAATTAATAGTTTTAATCTTCAATTAGAAACCCCTTATTATCTGACATTGGTTACGGGAGTCTATATCATTGACAACTATTCAGTTGATATGATTACCATACAAGACAGAGCTACCGTTGCCCGAAAAAGCGCACAAAATGACTCTTATGATTTTTGTATTTTCTATGACAAATTAAAACACAATCAAATGTTACAGGAAAACGATTTAAACAATATGATGAAAAAATCCATTGAAAATCATGATTTTAAAATGTATCTTCAACCAAAAGTTTCCTTAAAAGACCGGAAAATTTCGGGAGCAGAAGCACTTGTTCGGTGGATGCATCCCGTTCGGGGTCTCATTTTTCCAAACGCTTTTATTCCTATATTTGAGCGCAATGATTCTATCTGTCAACTAGATTTATATATGTTTGAAGAAGTTTGTCGAATTTTGGAAAAATGGATTTCTGAAGGAAAAGAAGTATTTCCCATTTCAGTCAATATATCCCGACAACATTTAAAACATAAAAACTTCTTAGACAAATTCAAAAAAATTCATCAAAGATACCAAATCCCTGCCAATCTCATTGAAATGGAACTGACAGAATCGATTCTTTTTCAAGGTGATGAAATCACAAACGCAAAACAAGTCGTTGATGATATTCACAAAATGGGATTTCTCTGTTCCTTAGATGATTTTGGATCGGGATATTCCTCTTTGGGTATTTTAAAAAATCTACATGTAGATGCTTTAAAACTTGACCGCTGTTTTTTTGTTGGAAAAGAACAAGAAGAGCGTGGTCTCCATGTGGTGGAATCTGTTATCAATCTTACCAAAAAACTCAATGTGCAAAGCATCGCAGAAGGAATCGACGACTATTCACAACTAAAATACTTACAGGAAATACAGTGCGATATTGTTCAAGGATATATTTTTTCAAAACCTATGACTGTTTATGATTTTGAAAATTTTTCCTATTGTCAAAATAAAATAAAAACCATCGACCCAAATCTTTAAACGCAAACTAAAATTTGCATGATTGATTTATTTTGGGATATCTTATTAATGATATGATAAAAAAGGAGTGAATAAGATGAATTCCAAAAAAACAACTGATAAACAGGCACTTCAGCCAGATGAAAATTTTTTCTTTGATTTAGATGATATTGTATCTACTACAGAATGTACTGGACTAATTCCAACTCCCCCTGTTTCAGAAGCAGAGGCAGAAGCATATACCAATCTATATTCTATTCCAAAACCCGGAGTGGATTCTGGAAAAGACATCAATCAAAAAGTTCAATAATTTCATGTTAGACTGCTTGAAAAACTAGTTCTTCAAGCAGTCCAAATCATATAAAAGGAGTATTTTATGAATCATCAAAAAGCAATGTTAATTGTCAGTTTTGGTACCACTTATTTATCAGCACAAAAAGCAATTGAACAAATTGAGCAAACCCTCAAAAATCAATTTGCAGAATATGACTTCTATCGGGCTTTCACTTCTACCATGGTGATTTCTAAACTCAAAAAAACGAAAAATATCCATGTGGATACTCCACAAGAAGCAATCGAAAAACTTTATCAAGCTGGTTATCAGGAAGTCATTTGCCAGTCTCTACATATTATCCCAGGTATTGAATACGAAAAAATGTGTAATCAACTATCAAAATATGCTGATTGTTTTGAGCATTTCTCTATTGGAAAACCCATGCTATATCAACAACAGGATTATGAATTTGTGATTACGCAAGTTATGAAATATCTTCCAACTCCTCAAAATGGTGAAGCTTTGGTTTTTATGGGTCATGGAAGCGAGCACTTTTCCAATTCCGCCTATTCTCAGTTAGAAAATCTCTTTTATTTTTTAAACTATCCTCGCGTATTTGTGGGTACTGTAGAAGGCTTTCCCACCTTAGACTATATTATCAAGCGCTTAAAAGAACATCATATCTCTAAGATTTATCTCACTCCATTTATGATTGTCACTGGTGATCATGCCCAAAATGACCTCGCTGGAGATGGAGCAGATTCTTGGAAATCCATGTTGGAAAATGCTGGATTTGAAGTGGAAGTCATCTTAAAAGGTCTGGGAGAATATCCAGAAATCGGTGAATTGTTTTCCAATCATTTCATGCAAAGCAAAAGGAGCCCTTATCATGCAAATTAATTATCAATTACTCTCACCCACACAAGTCAAACTGGATTTACTAGAACCTTTTAACCGTTATCAGGATGTAAAACAATGTTGGCGCAAAGAAAACAACGATTGGATTTTAAAAGATATCGCTTTTATAGAGCAATGGGACCAAACAGATAAGCAACAATTGGTTCAAGGTCTACAACATACCATTCAAACAAATGGCGTTGTATTTGGTGCATTCAATCATCATCAATTAACTGGATTTACCTCTGTAGAATCAGAACTTTTTGGCAGTAAACAACAATACCGCGTCTTAACCAATCTATATGTCAGCTACGAAATGAGAGCAAAAGGAATTGGCAGAAAATTATTTTATCTTGCTGCCGATTGGGCAAAACAAAATGGAGCAAAAAAACTTTATATTTCTGCCCATTCTTCCAAAGAAACTCAGGCATTTTATCATGCAATCGGTTGTATACAAGCACAAGAATTGCATCCATATTGGATTGAACATGAACCTTATGATTGCCAGTTAGAATTTCTACTATAAACTCATTTAAAAAAATCATCCAATCAATACCATAAGACTGGTATCTATTGATTTATTTTCATCATTTAAATATAAATATATTGGTCAGACAACGACCAAAACAACTATTTTGATAAAAAAGAAAAGCCAACAAGCCCCGATTTTATGGGAATTGTTTGGCTTTTTTGCTTGGCACTCCGTACGGGGGTCGAACCCGTGCTTCAAGAATGAGAATCTTGCGTGTTGACCACTTCACTAACGGAGCAATTGTTTTCAGTGATATTAATTATAGCATATTTTTTTATCAATGTCAACTTTCTATTTAAAAAATCCCTTTTCAGAAAAGTGTTGTTGGTTTATCACGTCAAAGGTTTCTACAAAAGTGGTTTGATACCACAGTAGCCTTGTGTTATAATCAATTTTATAAAGACAATAGAATGGTATTCTTGGTCGTTGATACGCAAAATTTAACCATAAGTCATAATTTATATAAATTTCAGTTTATTGGGCAATCATCTCTCAAAGATGGCTACCCCTTTCCAGTATTTTGACAAATTGTTCTATCAAACACCATCCAGCAATATCAATCTAAAAAGAGAATATTCTTATGAATTGGAATGTTAAAAATATCATTGCAACCGCCAGTTGACATATTTCCATATCTAAATGGTGGCTATGCAACCGATCATACTGTTACAATTACACTATCAAAGAAAGGAGTGTTGATAATGAATATGGCAGACCGAATACAGTATTTAAGAAAAACAAAAGGAATCTCTCAAGAGGAGCTTGCAGATAAAGTGGGTGTCTCAAGACAAGCTGTTTCTAAATGGGAAAGTGAGCAAAGTACACCCGATTTAGAAAAAATAATTATTATGAGCAACTTTTTTGGAGTAACAACAGATTACATTTTAAAAGGAATTGAACCAATAGAGGATCAAGAACAAAAAAGCAAAGAAATTGCAAGTAAGATACTTTATATCTCATCAACAGCATTTGTTGCTATTGGACTATTCTGTGCATTTGGTGAGTGGTATGAAAAACAAACAATGGAGGCTGTTTGGGGTTCCATGATTATCCAAGTAATCGGAATCGCTGGCTATTTTATCGGAAAACTACTGTCAATAGAAAAGGCTCCCTTTTATATTGATTGGCTTAATATCATTGGAATAGCTTTTATGCCGGTTTCTATGTTGACTGGATGTATTTCAATACTCATTTTTAAACAAGGGATTATTGCGCCTTATCCAGTAGGAGTACTTCATATTTTTATTTTTTGCCTAGCATTCTTTATGGTTTGTCTCACCAGTTTCATTTTTATAAGGAAACGAACAAAATAAATATATTCTATATTGCAAGAAATTCCAATTGATTGAGTAACATCTAATCAATTGGAATTTGTTATGTTATATATTAAAAATAAAATTCTACCAAATCCGAATTCTCAAAAAACAAAAACTTATGAGAACGAAGTAAATTCCACCATAATTCCATCTGGATCAAGTACTGTAAAATACTTTGGTTTTGGCTGCTGTGTAATAATCTCTGAAGGCGTATAACCCAAATTTATTGCTAAATCTCTTATCGTTTCCAAATTCTCATCTGATAGATAGCTCATAACCAAACCTTTGATTTGAACCTTTTCCCCTTTATTAAATTCTATGAGCTCAATCATCGTCTCGCCTTTGGCATTTGCCATAAACCGAATTTTTCCCATCTCCAAATCCAGTTGTCTCATCACCTGAAGACCCACTAATTTGATAAAACTCCATTGATTTTTCAATATCTCTTACCATTAAAGTAATATAATTTAATTTCATAATTACCTCCTTAAATTTTAATTTGCCCAACTGATTATAATATTGAGCAAACCACCTAGTCAATTTGACCTTATGAAATATCCAAATAAATAGCTACTTAAAATGTGCCACTGTTTGATAAATCAAAAATTTATATTCCAAATTCTTTTGCATAAGTAACTGCCCCACTGATTGTCTTAGCACTTTCTTGTAACTTCGCTACCATAAAATTTTCAGCAGGAATTCCCTCAGGAACGATAATTCCAAATTGTCCTGTGGGTAGATATCCAGTTCGTGAATAGTAAGTTTTGCTTCCCAACACCAAAGAATATTGATAACCCAACCTTTTCGCAATTTTATGCCCTTGTATCATCAATGCAGTTCCTATTCCCTGTTTTTGATAGTTTGGCTTAACGGATAATGGTGCTAAGGCAAGTACTTCATCTTTTCCCACTTTCGCTTTTGTAAACAAAATATGTCCTATCACTTCCCCATCTATCTCTGCTACCAAAGATAATTCGGGAATAAATGCCCTTCCTTTTCTTAAAGCAGCAACTAAATCTTGTTCTTTCCCATCAGCATGTTTTGCGGTTGCAAATGCCTCCTTAATCAGCTTATATACTTCTTTATGATCTTTACATTTCTCTTGTCTTATTATCATTGCAAATCCTCTTTCTGTTAATTATTTTGATTGTATCATTGTCAAGTTTAAATTGCAATGTGGAATTCACAAAATTATCTGTATCTAAATTTGACAATACAGTAAGGTTATTATGTATTGTAACGTTACATCGCTTAATATTTTTGATTGCCAAAAAGAATATCTTTGTTGTAATTGTACAACATATGAAAACTTTTTATCCTTTATGATAGATTATATCTCAGGTTCTATATAAACTATGATTCACATTAAAAACTCAATATTTTAACCTCTCAAACCATAAAAGAGTGAACAATCTCTTCTAACAGTTTTCCTGGTATACACAATAACATTATATCTTTACAAGAATTTATAAAACTCCTTCCACCGTTTAAAAACAGTGGGAGGAGCCTACTACAAACAAAAAGATTTTACTTTCTAAAACATTGACTTTTAGACAAACAGTTTACAATCACTGTTTCTTTACGATAAAGTTGACATTTGTTTCATCTCTTTCCAAATAAATAAACAAGCAAGTATAAAAGCTACACCATCTGCAATTGGTCCAGCATACATCACTCCATCAATCCCAAAAAATATCGGGAAAATAATAATTAATGGTAATAAAAATAAAATCTGACGTGTCAAAGACATCATCACTCCACGCTTTGCCTTTCCAATTGAAGTGAAAAAATTTGCTGTTAATGGCTGAATTCCATTTACAAATGTCATAAGCATAAAGATACGAAAGTATCGTTGCGCAAATTGAAAACACAACTCGCTTCCCCCGCCGAAAATTGCAACAATCTGTCTGGGAAATATCTGAAATGCCAAACCAAATACCATTGAAATCACTGTTATTACAGCAGCCGCAGTAAAATAGGTCTTTCTCACCCTGTGATAATTTTTGGCACCATAATTAAATCCATTGATTGGTTGACACCCTTGTGCAATCCCTAAAGAAAAAGCCAAATACACAATATTTACCTTTGAGATTACACCAACACACGCCAAGGGAATATCCTTTCCATATTCCGATAATGTACCATAATAGGTCAATGTATTGTTCATTACAATCTGTACCACTGTCATTGCCAACTGATTAAAACAAGCTGCAACACCCAAAGAAGCAATCATTTTTAAGTAACTACTACTTGGTTTGAAATGATATCGACCTAACTTTACAGTTTTAAAATGTAAAAAGTAACAACATGCAATCACTGCTGATACAAACTGCCCCAATACTGTTGCCCAAGCTGCACCAGCCATACCCATTTTAAAAACAAAAATAAAAATTGGATCCAGTACAGTATTCAAAACCGCTCCAGACATCAAACAAATCATAGAAAAAACCGGGCTGCCATCTGCACGTATCAACTGACAACTTGCCGTTGCAAAAATAGACAACGGTATCCCAAAAGCAGTAATACTGGTATAGACCTGAGCTAATTCAAATACATTTTCTGTTGCCCCAAATAAGTTTAATAAAGGATTTAAAAATATTAGTACAATGGTTGCCAGTATTACACCAAATAACACCATAAAGAATAAACCATTTCCTACAATATATCCTGCCTGTTCATGTTTTCCAGCACCTATTTTCAAATTAAAATTAGAAGCGCTACCTATACCCAATAACAATGCAATCGCAGTGGCAATTGTAGTCAATGGAAATACTACATTTGTTGCTGCATTTCCATAAAGCCCAACTCCCTGACCTATAAAAATCTGGTCAATGATGTTATATAATGCGTTTACCAAAAAACTAATTGTCGCTGGAATGGCAAATTTTAAAATTAACATTCCAATTGGTCGAGTTGCCAAAGGATTTTCAGATGACTTTGAAATCATTTGTATACATATCACCTTTTCTAATTACTACTGATAAGTGATCCCCCGTCCAACCAGTATCAGACGAGGGATCATAAATTATCAAGTTAGAAACTCTACTATTTTTACCCAAATATTCATATTTTTGTTATCCACACAGGTGGTAACTATTACAAATTACTGTATATCTCCACTTATGATTTCATATTGCAATTCTAAATCTTAAAGTATCTATTATTTTATCATTTTTACAACAGCTTTTACAATATCTGCTTTCTGCTCTACACTTGCTTCCATCGCCTGATAAATATCATCAAACTCAAAAACATTGGTTACAATTCCCTTTAAATTTATTTTTTTATTTGCAACTGCTTCAATTGCCATTGGATAAATATGTCGATAACGAAATACCGTTTTAAAAGTCAACTCCTTATCTAAGGCAAGACTCATTGGTAAATCCATATGCCCAGAAGCACTATAGCCGACCAACACGATATTAGAACCTTTTTTTGCCATTTCAATTGCCTGTGTTGTCGTAATCTGTGTTCCTGCGGTTTCAAATACAATATCGCAACCTGCTCCGTCCGTTATATTGCGAATTTCTGCGGGAACATCCTTGATATCCTTTGCATTAATTACACCTGTTGCCCCCAACTCCAAAGCTTTATCCAAACGCTTTTGCATAATATCTACCACATAGATTCTACTAAGCCCCATCGCTTTGAGTGCCAACATGGTAACCAAACCAATACAGCCTGCACCCATCACAACTGCGGTTTGTCCAATCTGGGCACCGCCTTGTATTGCCGCATGAAAACCGACTGCCAAAGGTTCTATTAATGCCCCTTCCATAGTATCTATCTGATCAGGCAATTTAAAACACAACTTTGCCTCATGTGCAATATACTCCTGAAATGCACCATTCACTGGAGGTGCTGCAAAGAATTTTACATTTGGGCAAAGATTATACATTCCCTTTTGACAAAACTCACATTCGCCACAAGTTCTACCCGGTTCTAGCGCAACTCTATCCCCTATCTTTAGATGGGTTACTTCTTCGCCTACCTCCACCACAGTGCCCCCAGGTTCATGACCCAACACAAAAGGCATCTCTGCTTTTAAATCTCCAATTCTTCCAGCTTCATAAAAATGTAAATCACTTCCGCAAATGCCCACATACTCCAGTTTTACCAACACTTCATTCGCTGCAATCTTAGGGATATCACGTTCTATCATCTCTATTTTTCGAACATCTGTCATAATTGCAACTTTCATTTTTCCTTCCATTTAAAAAACTCCCTTTCATTACTTTACTACTGTTAAATATAGGCTTTTTACCCAAAAATGTCAATAGAAAGCAATGTATCATTCTTATTTTTCATATTGTTTTTTTCTTAGAATTTGATAAAAATAAAATTTAAAAATAGGGTTGACTCTGACGTTGTGTCATAGATTATAATCAATTTACACGGGAGGAATGAATATGCGAACTGTAAAAGAAGTCAGTGAACTCACAGGGGTAAGTGTGCGCACACTCCACCACTATGATGCAATTGGCTTGTTAAAGCCCACAAAAACAACGCCAGCAGGTTATCGGTTATATGATATCACAGCACTTAACCGTTTACAGCACATCTTGATGTTTCGTGAACTGCAATTTCCATTAAAAGAAATCAAGGCAATTCTAGACAGTCCTATCTTTGACCCCAAAGAAGCGCTACAACAACAGATTCGACTGCTAGAACTGCAACTAGAACACACTAAAAAACTGATTTCTCTTGCCCGTGAAATTCAAGAAAAAGGAGTCAATTATATGAATTTTCACACATTTCACAACACAGAAATGGACCAATTCGCCGCAGAAGTCAAACAAAGGTGGGGCAATACCAAAGCATATCAAGAGTATATACAAAAAAACAATGAAAAAACAAGTCAACAACAAAGTGAAATTACCAATCAGTTTATGACCCTATTTGCCCAAATTGGTTCTCTTAAACAAAAACCGCCAAGTGACCAAAAGGTACAGGATAAAATAAAACAACTTCAACAATTTATCACAGAACATTATTATCACTGTACTGACGAAATATTAAGTGGTTTAGGACAAATGTATGTCTCTGACGAACGGATGAAACACAACATTGACAACATGGGTGGAGATGGTACTGCTGATTTTGTCAAAGAAGCAATTTTAATTTACTGCTCAAAATAAAAACCTAAAAAATGATGTATTTACATCAATATAAATACCATCTTAAATCCAACTATAGAGCTGATAAGACTGTCAATACAATTATCAGCTCTTATTTTCTGTTAAAAAACAATTGTATCCAAAGAGCTATCAAATACTGATATTATTTTTTATTATGAACTGCTGACGATAGTCAGCTATAGCAGCGAGTAACAAAAAATATAACTTTTCTTATCATAAATTTTCTCTATGAACACCAGATACCCAGATATTCCCTATTTTATTACAATTTGTATTTGATATACCAAAATTGTAAAAATGATGTAACTTTACTTTTATTGTTCTTTCATGTATGATAAAGATAGACATCTTATCGAAAAAACGCATATTTTCAATCAAAGGAGCATTTTCATGAAGCAGTCAGAAATTCGTGAACGTAACACTCGAAAAAAGACATCACCTGTTAAGGCTATCTTGATTGTTATTTTCATCATTCTTCTTTTGTTGGGAATTGTTATTGGAGTTTATTTTTATCTTCGATACCAAGAAGAACAGGATATGAAACAACAACTTGATATTGATACTTTTTATCAGGGAATTACAATACAAGGGATTGATATGGGAGGCAAGACAAAGGAAGAAGCCAAAGTGCTTTTAACAGAAATAGAGCCCTCTTTGCGAAATCCAATCGATATTACTTTAACATATCAAGAACACTCTTATCATTATACACAAGATCATTTTGATTTTACTTATGATACAGATAAGGTTATTGAACAAGCCCTTTCTTATGGTAGAGATGGCGACATTCGAGAACGTTATGCCACTGTTATGGCATTGCAACACAATCCCCAAAATTATGAAATTACATCTTCACTGGTATCCGACAACAAGCCTGCCCAATATATTGCACAAATTGCAGACGAACTCTATACAGCGCCCGTCAATCCAGTCACCAAATTCGATCCAAATGCTGTACCTATGTTTTTCTCTACCCAAGGAATCAATGGTTTTGAAATTAACCAACAGCAGGCACTTGATGCCTTTTCCAAATTATTGACCGAATCCGGACAAGGTACCATTGAATTAACTACCATCGAAATCCCATTTTCAAACGAAACAGACGATTTGGCAACCAGAACACAATTGCTCAGTTCTTTCACAACCGTTTCCACCAATAATGCAAATGGAAATCACAATATGCAATTGGCTTTACAAAAGGTCAATGGTACAGTATTACAACCAGGTGAAATATTTTCTTATAACACCACGATAGGCAATAGTACTTCTGCGGCAGGTGGATGGCTTGCAGCAGCGGCTTTAAAAAATGGAAAAACCGTGCAGGAATACGGTGGCGGTATCTGTCAAGCTTCTACCACTTTATATGGAGCAGTACTGCGTGCAGATTTAAAGGTTGTTACTCGATATAATCATCGTTGGCCATCTACTTATGTTCCAATTGGTCAAGATGCAACTGTTGACTATCCCGGTTTGGATTTCCAATTTCAAAATAATTATGATACTGAAATTTTTATTCAATCTTATATGACTGGAACTACTTTAGTTGTAAACATTTATGGAAAGCCTTCCTCTGAATGGGATAAAATTGAAGTTGTTTCTCAAAAAACAGAAACCATTGCAGCTCCAGAAACAATTTATGAACAAGACGCAGAACTTCCAACTGGAACAGAGGTGGTAGATGTCACTTCTCGCGCCGGTTCCAAAGCTGCTGGAAGCAAAATTTACTATAAAAATGGAGTTGAGGTAAAACGTGAAGCAATTGCCTCTTCTTACTACAAACCTGTTCAGGGCGTTATCAAAGTAGGAATCGGATAATTACATAAATAAAAACTGTTACAATATTTTTGTAACAGTTTTTTTATTGACCATATGGGCAAAAATCATCTGGTAATTTTTTGATTAACTACACCTATCTGGTATGATAAGTGTGTGCTTTATCTACCACAGATATCAAAAGCTTTCACTCTTTTGCTCCCTTTTCAGAAAAATGTTCCCAATGCAGGAAGTTATCTAGTTCATATCAAATAGCCAATAGCCTTCTTTGTGTAATGCAATATTTATTTCTTCCCATTTTTCTCGAAATGGCATTAGAGTACTTTGTTCGTCTGTATAGGGTATTTTTAAGCCAAAACGTATCTGCTCTTTATTTGTATATAATTCAATGTAAGATATTCCGCCTATACGAAATTCTTTATTCCCAGCATATATACATTTTTGTTTTTTTCGTATAATTTTTGTCAGAAGAGTCTCCTTGTGATGCTTTTCCCACCATATACCAGCACTTTCTTTCAAATCTATCACTTGTTCAATATTTTCGTTATCTTTATACTTTAACAATGTATCAGATATTCCTGTAATGCTGTCCATATCAAATAATATAGTACTCCTCATCCATGTCTGCTCATTGTAATGACCAATCACATTCCAAAATGCTTGCACATCCATTGATCTACCTCTACAGTTTCCAGTTTATTACTTTCATTTTACCATAGAGTCCAGTACCACTCAATAGGCTTTCGTAAAATTGCTGGGATTTTTTAGCCAGCAACACTTTTCTTAAAAGGGACCTCTTTTGTACTTACATCTTATTGATTGATGGTTTATAAATTGCTCTTTAACACCATAAACCATAAAATGATATCATCTAGCCAACCTTCGTGAAATCGCTGTTTTTCTGATGCAAGATGTTCCAATAATAAAATAAACATTCTTTTATTACATTATCTTAAAATATTATTACCATTTTCCCTGTATGAAATCATTTTGGATACTTGTTTTTATATAAAACGATTTCATATCATTTTACATATTTAGATATTTCTCAATAGAAAGAACGTTATTATATTCTCCATCTCTTAATTTGACGCTTGATTCTTTTGATTTTTGCGATATTGCAAATAGCTCTCTAAAATAATTGTTGCAGCTACCTCATCAATGATTTCTTTGCGCTTTTGCCCTTTGACATTTATTTCATTCAAATAAGTTGTTGCCTGCATGGTGGTTTGACGTTCATCCCAAAGCTCTACTGGCAAAGGAATCAATGCTTTTAATGCCTTTGCAAACTTTTGACACAGCTCTGCACGAGAACCCAGTGTCCCATCCATGTTCTTGGGCAAACCCACCACAATCATTTCCACTCCTAGTTCCTTTGTCGCAGCATAGGCAACCTTCTTTACACAGGTCTCAAAATCCCTCTCTTGTATTACTCCAACCGGAGAAGCCAAAAACTCTGTACGGTCACAAACAGCCAATCCCGTTCTCGCTTCTCCAAAATCCACTGCCATAATTTTCATTACTTATCCATTCCTTTTTATTTTAAATTCCAAAGCTGATGTACTGTTGTTCGCAATTCTTCTGTTAAGTAATCCGCTCTATTCTGCCACACCAATTCAAAGTAATCTCCATCAAACACCGCTTTAGTAACTGAAGCATTGTCAACAATATCACTGCGATTGAGTTTATCAACACAACGATATTTGATAAATGCCAACAGATTGCTGATAGCACATCCATGAGAGATGATTGCAATCGTTTTATTTGGATTGTCTGCTACCAGTTGCAATAGTGTTTGTTTTACCCGCTCATATACTTGGGTCATAGGCTCCCCATTAGGGGCACAAAAACGACTGGGATGGTGATACCAATTGTCATTTTGAACGGGGTCTTTTTCAGGAAAATCCGCCCATTTTTGACCTTCCCAATCACCACCATGAATCTCCATTAATCCATTATGTAGTTGAATTTCATGTCCATAATAACGATTAACCGCTTTTGCAGTTTCCTGTGCCCTAAAAAGTGGGCTGGAATAAATTGTATCTAATTTTAACTGTTTACAAAATTCTGCTAAACTGTCTAGCTGCTGATATCCCAATTGGGTAATTTCTCCATCATAATGCCCTTGAAAGACTTTATCCACATTTCCTTGTGCCTGTGCATGACGAATAATATATACCGTTGTCACTTCATACCACTTCTCTCTCTATATTACCATGGTTGCACCTGACCAATCAAATCCACTACCTTTTCTATTTGATTTTCCTCCAAATACTGATTCAAACCATCTGCTATTTTGATTGGTGCCCATGGATCAGAAAAAATTGCCGCACCTATCTGAACTGCGGAAGCTCCTGCCAACATCATTTCAACTGCATCTTGTACAGTTGAAATTCCCCCCATACCCACAACTGGAATTTTAACCGCATTTGCCACCTGCCAAACCATTCTTACTGCGATGGGAAATACTGCTGGACCACTTAAACCACCAACATTATTTTTTAAAATAGGGCGACGCGTTTTAATATCAATCCTCATACCCAATAATGTATTGATCAAAGATACTGCGTCCGCCCCAGCCGCTTCTACTGATTTTGCAATATCCACAATGCTGGTAACATTTGGGGAAAGTTTTACCATCAGCGGCTTTGTTGTTATCTTTCTCACTGCTGCGGTAATCTCTCCCGCTGCCTGACAACTTGTACCAAATGCTGCACCACCTTGTTTTACATTTGGACAAGAAATATTTAATTCTATCATATCCACATCGGTGGGTTCTAATCGTCTCGCTATCTCCATACAGTCCTCTACTGTATGCCCTGCCACATTGGCAATGATAACCGTATCTTGTGTTTTTAAAAAAGGAAGTTCATGCTCAATAAAATAATCAATACCAGGATTTTGCAAACCCACGGAATTTAACATACCATTTGGTGTTTCTGCAACTCGTGGCGGAAGATTTCCATTTTGGGCATAAAGCGTCATTCCCTTACATGAAATTCCACCCAACTTTGAAAGTGGATATAAACTGAGATACTCTTGTCCAAAGCCATAAGCCCCAGATGCTGGAATGACTGGATTTTTAAAAGTTACCCCTGCAATTGTCACACTTAAATCTGCCATCGTAAGACCTCACCTTCTAATCAAAAATAACATTTTCTGCTGGAAAGACTGGACCATCCTTGCAAACATGAGCCAAATATTCGTTTCCATTTTTTACTGTTTTGCAAGCGCATACCAAACAAGCGCCCACACCACATCCCATGCGCTCTTCCAAAGACACTTCACAGGGAATATTATATTCCTTTGCCAATTCCACAACACCTTTTAACATCATTTGGGGACCACAAGCATAAATCATATCTGCATGTTCCTGTAATAGATGATATTTCAGCGCATTTGTTACAAATCCCTTGCCGCCCATCGTTCCATCATCGGTGCAAAGCATCAAATGCGCGCCAATCCGTTTAAAATCTTCATTCAAAATCACCGCATTGGCAGAGCGAAATCCAGTAATTGCAGTTGCATTATCACCATAATACTTCGCAACTTCCAACATAGGAGGAACTCCAATCCCCCCGCCCACTACAACTACTTTTTTTTGCTTCTCCAGCTTTGTAAATCCATTTCCCAATGGACCCATGATATCAATCAACTCTCCTTGATTTAATTGGGAAAGCTGTTGTGTTCCTTCTCCTCGCACTTCAAAAACAATCCGAATGGTTCCCTTTTGCGGGTCTATTTCACAGATTGAAATGGGTCTGCGCAACAAAAACCCCTTTACTTTTAAATGCACAAACTGTCCTGGTTGTGCCAAATGAGCAATTTCTTCCGCCAAAATAACAAAATCATATACATTCTTTGCCAAATTTGTTTTAGAAAGAATTTGGTATTCTCCTTGCAGATATTTCATATTAATGATTCCTTTCTATCTTTTGATACAATTGGTTATTTATTATAACAGAAAAACCCAAAAAGAGCAAATCAATCCATAAATTCCTTCCCTTTCAGACTGGTATTGCTAAAAGCCATTTCAGCAAAATATACAAAGCGGACAGCCATTCACAGATGGATGACTGAACTGGAATTTTATTGATTATATGCCTCTTTACTTACCGGATGCAGCTCCAATTCCCAGTCCTCGAAAGGCTTGTCAGGACTATCATCAGGTTTAAAATATCTTCGGATATATTCTGCGGCTCTTTTTTCACAATATTTATAATTTGAAACATTTCCTTCCTGATCTAATTCAATGTTATTCATAAATATCGAAAACGCCTGCTCCATGCAGCTGCTATCTTCCTCTAATTCGTTCAAATAATCAATTCCTTCTAGAATCGGATATCCCAATGTCCCATGCACAAACCAATACGAAAATTGTCTTACTGCACCAGATAAATAAATACTTACTTTCATAATCGTAAACCCTCCTGTATCGTTCAGCAACACCCTTCTCAAAAGGGATATAAATTCCTTTTTTAAATTGATATCACTCCATACCACATTAGAAACACACTTGTAAAAATCTTTAAAACAGGGAGCTACCTTTACAGACAGCTCCCCAACAAACTGAAACTTATCAAATTTTCTTATCAATCCAACTCAGCTCGACTGAACAAATCCAAAATAAGAGGTTTGTTCTCACAAGCTTTTTTGAACTGAAGAATAAAATCGGACAAGGCATTTTTATCATCAGAATAAGCACAAAACATATCTGCTTCTGGGTCAAAGCCAATTTTATTCTCCAAATCAGAACACATTTCATTCAAGAACACCTGTGCCAAACTGCCCCAATCATAGCCATTACCTATAAATCCCTCTTCTGCACGAGTATCAAAAATCTCTTGCAGATATCCAGAACCTACTGTTAAACAAACAGAAGCTCCTGCACTTTGTTTTACCCAAATAAAAGGTGCAATTTCATTTTCAAATTGTTTTGTGATATTCATTTTTATTCTCCTTTTAAAATTCTGGTTTATTACCCTGATTATAACATACACTTTACATTCATTCAATCCGTAAATTTCTAAGTTATCAACACCCTTTTAAAAAATAACATGATAAAAAGATATTAGACAAACCACTGAAAAAGTGCTATATTAATACTATAAGCAAGGAGGTTTTGTTGTGAGTCAAGAAAACAAATATGATAACCCTGCATTTTTTGAGCAATACAAACAAATGCTACGTTCTGTAAAAGGTTTGGAAGGGGCAGGCGAATGGCATCAGTTCAGAAAAATGATGCCTGATTTCAAAAAAAAGCGTGTACTGGACTTGGGTTGTGGCTTTGGATGGCACTGTCGTTATGCCGCAGATCACGGTGCTGTGGAAGTCGTTGGAGTAGACTTGTCTGAAAAGATGTTAGATGAAGCAAAAAATATGACAACTTCTCCAAAAATACTTTATATTCAACGCGCTATTGAAGATGCTATCTTTCCATCAAATTCTTTTGATGTTGTGATCAGTTCCCTTGCATTTCATTATGTTCCCTCTTTTGAAGATATTTGTAAACAGGTATATGACTGTTTAACTGAACAGGGTGACTTTGTTTTTTCTGTGGAACATCCCACTTTTACCGCTCAGGGAAAGCAAGATTGGTATTATGGAGAAGATGGAAAAATCCTTCACTGGCCAGTTGACAACTACTTTATGGAAGGTGTTCGAAAAACCACCTTTTTAGGAGAACAGGTGACCAAATATCACAAGACCATGACTACCTATCTCAATACACTGCTGACACATGGATTTGAAATCACTGGTATTATTGAGGCACAGCCTGATCCAGAAATGTTAAATATCCCTGGTATGCGCGATGAATTGCGTAGACCGATGATGTTATTGGTCTCTGCCAGAAAAAAATAAATGTTATTATAAAAATTATCAGAGGGCTGAAACTGTGCTTTCAGCCTTCTGATTGCTTTATTATACTGGTACACTCAAAGAGCGTGCCGTACTTTTAGATGTGACATTGGTTGCCTCTTTGCTGAGTTTTTCCAGCGTAATGCGATAAGAATTTTCCTCATAGGGATAAGAAATCTCCTGATATTGAAAGCCCTTAAATTGTTTTCCAATCAACATAATTACTTCCTTCATAAAATGAGGGTTATTGACCAACACTGCACCAATCAAGTGCATCCCAAATAAATTGTGATAACGATAACCGTCATAAGGGGTTACAATGTGATTTTCTACACCCACTTTCATGGTAAAGCTAGGCTGTTCTATCCCCGTAATATCTGCACTGTGGTTGACAAAACCAACAAAGGGATGTTTCTTATCCCAAATACAGCTACAAACTACATCGCCAACATATCTGCGCTCGCCATACTCCTTTACAGTAAAATCACAAATTCCCAATCCCTGATAATTTTTCCCATCCAAACCGTGAATTTCTTTTCCCAACATATCAAATGCGTTTCCTGTAAACAACATCACAGTGCCATTTTCTGCACATGTCTTTAATTCTTTGCGGTAACGGGAAAGATCTTTCAGTGCAACCCTTTGATTTTTTTCGGTGCCAGCTCCTAGATAAATAAATTGATAATCAGAAAATATCACATCATCACCCACTTCAAAATGATCTATTATCACTTTAAATCCTTGATCTTTTAGATGACGTTCCAATACTACAATATTGCTATAGCCTCCATATAAGTTCATCAACTTACTATATAAAAAAAGAATTTTTACACAACCGTTCATATTATTCCTCTCTACATATCGTTACTTTTGATAAAAATTTATCCTTATCAGAAAAACAGGTAACTACATATTGATATCCTATTCCCTGCTGTTTTATAAAGTCAACTCCTTGTTGAATATCTTCATAAATTTTGATTTTCTCTGGAGGGATTTTGGTATAAGCAAAACGCGTTGCCAAATCATTACAATAACTGCCCATTAATAAAATTTGTTTGATATTGGGTGCATTTAGCATTTCAAAATCTACATCCCAAATCCAAGAAGTTTCACCAGTAAAGTACTTTCGGCTAATTGCATCAATGATAATGGTTACAGTACAATCACTTTTATGATTTGCTGCTACACGAATAGACTGGTCATATGAAATAGAATTTTCGTGCTTTGAAGTTAATAACATTCCCTCATGACTGCCACATAAAAAATTGACTACTCGTCCATTTTTTAAGGTATATCGATTGATACTGTCCGCAATTTGTTGTTTTCCTACTCCGACCAATCGACAGGCTGCATAAGTTGCCAAGATATTATATACATTATAAATACTCTTCAATCTCATTTGAATTTGAACTTCATGGTCTATTTCAAAAAATCCCTTATCTAAATCCACCGCTGTTACCGTATAATCCGTTTGATGTTTATGATGTCCACAATTCGGACAATGATAACTTCCAATATGATTGTAGTGATAATAATCATATTCCATTGGCTTTTTACAAACAGGACAGTAATAACCATCATGATACACACTTGTACAAACGTCTGTGGATTGAGAAAAACGATTTAATCCAAACCACAAAACATGTTGGTGACCGTTTGCAAAACAAGACACCAATGGGTCATCTGCATTTAAAATCAATTGGGTTTGAGGATGAATACTCTGCTGCAACAGATGATAAATCCATTCTGGATGCCCATTGCGGGTCAATTGGTCGCGGTAAAGGTTGGTAATAATATAATGTGTTGGGTGAAATTTTTGAAACGTATATCTTGCATATCGTTCGTCACTTTCAATCAATACCACATCGGTTTTTATCTGTCCTTTTAAATTGCAATTATCTAAGATAAAGGTTGTCACACCTTCAATTTGGTTGGAACCCTCTCGATTATATGCCACAGAATAACCATTCTTTTGTAAAATATAAGAAATCATTTCCACTGTTGAGGTTTTTCCATTGCTTCCAGTCACTGCAATCACATATTTGGGCATACGAATTTTTTTTAGAATATTGCGATCAAGATATAGCGCTACCATTCCCGGCAAAGAGCTACCTCTTCCCATTCGCTTTCCCAAAAAACGCACGATTTTACTGATGAGTATCACAAAAAAAACACGCATATTGTACTCCATTTCTATTTATCTCTTTTTGGTGGTAAACTTTTTATATTCATTAGTAGTCTGCTAATATTCTTGTGCTTGTAGGCGCCTTACAGATTAACACTATCTTTTATGATAAAGCATCCAACTTGGTTGGCGGTTTGCGCAATCACAAAAAATATACCTTTGTTCTTGTGCTTATAAGTACATTTTATATCCATATTATATTTTTATTATAACATTTTTATATCTCAGAAACAACAATCAAAAGGAGTAACCATAACATATGGTCACTCCTATCCATGTTTATTTTAAATGGATTTGCGCAATTGCTCCTACAATATCATCTCTCATGCGAATTGCTTCACGTCTTGCTGCTTTTGCATAATCTTCTTCACTGCAATTTTCCTTTTGATAAGCGCACATAATTCCTCTAGAGGAATTGACAATTGCGCCCAAACCTTTTTTATCAAAAGCATAACTGACATCTTTCGCAGCTCCGCCTTGTGCTCCATATCCTGGAACCAAAAAGAACGTATGTGGCATTTTTTCACGCAGTTCTTTTAATTGTTCTGGATAAGTAGCGCCCACGACTGCGCCCACACCAGAATATCCATACTTTCCAGGTAGCTGCTCACCCCATGTTTCACACATTTCTCCCATCATTTCATAAACTGTCTTTCCATCTATCTTCTTATCCTGTAACTCTCCAGAAGAGGGATTGGAAGTTTTCACCAATACAAAAATGCCCTTATCATATTTATCACATACTTTTATCAATGGAGCAATTCCATCTGTTCCCAAATATCCATTGACAGTCAAACAATCCCCAGCAAAACCATGAAGCATATTGCCATTTACATTTGTTTTTCCTAAATGTCCTGTTGCATATGCCTCCATCGTGGTGCCAATATCATTTCTTTTTCCGTCTGTAATCACATACATACCTTTTTTCTTTGCATACTCAATTGTTTTATAAAGGGTTTTTACACCTTGCCAACCATACATTTCATAATAAGCACACTGTGGTTTGATTGCCGGCACAATATCATATAATTCATCAATCAAGCCCTTATTAAACTCCAACAACGCCTTTGCAGCTGCTTTTAGTGTATTCCCATATTTATCCAATGCCCTTTGTTTGATAAATTCTGGAACATATTCCAATTTTGGGTCTAATCCAGCTACGGTTGGATTTTTTGTTAAAACAACCTTTTCAATTAATTTATCCATTGACATAATCGTATCCCCTTATATTTTATTCTTCCGATAATCAAATACCTTTTTTCCATTTAGATAGGTACAAATAACCTTTCCTGTTAAAGTCATTCCCTTATAAACTGCATTTCTTGCACGAGAATACATTTTTTCGGGTTTCACTGTCCACTCCTTATTCA
The DNA here is from genome assembly GCA_910579175.1 of uncultured Oscillospiraceae bacterium. Lineage (GTDB taxonomy): Bacteria > Bacillota > Clostridia > Oscillospirales > Ruminococcaceae > Massiliimalia. The sequence goes on from CAJTTB010000009.1 coordinate 92,976, forward strand.
AATCAACCAAAATAATATCTGCCGCAGCCCCTACATTCAAGGTACCCGCAGGAATATTTAAAATCTGAGCCGGATGATAAGACATTCTCTTTACCAATTCCATCAAACTGAGTTTTCCTGTCTTTACCAAATAAGTATAAGCTGCTGCGAATGAAGTTTCCATACCAATGACACCATTTGGTGCGGTTAAAAAGTCTCGCTTCTCATCCTTGGTATGTGGTGCATGGTCTGTTACAATACAATCCAACGTTCCATCTATTACACCTTGTAATACAGCATCTACATCTTCTTGTTCTCGAAGAGGAGGATTCATTCGATAATCTGCATCCTGCTTTAACAATTCCTGTTCTGTCAAACTAAAATAATGTGGACAAGTTTCTGCTGTTACCTTTGCACCTCTTGCCTTTGCTTCTCGAATCAACTGTACAGATAATTTTGTGGAAACATGTGCGATATGAACTGGTACATGATTGGTTTCTGCCAAAATAATTTCTCTAGCTGTAATATAATCTTCACTGCTGCGGTGCATTCCCTTTACGCCCAAATGTCTTGAAACTTGACCTTCATTGATAATACCACCCTGAATAATATCCAAATCCTCACAGTGTGAAGTTACCAATAAACCAAGCTCATCTGCTTGTTTTAATGCTTGTGTCATCATCTTTGCATCTTTTACTGGTCTGCCGTCATCGGATACCGCAATAACTCCCGCCTTTTTTAACTTTGCAAAATCACACAGATCTTCTCCATTTAAGCGTTTGGAAATCGCCCCAGTAATATAGACTTTTGCTTTGGCATCCTTTGCTTTTTCCTTAATATACTCTACAACTTTTTTACCATCAATAACTGGCTTTGTATTTGGCATACACAACAAACTGGTAACTCCTCCAGCGGCGGCGGCTTCACAACCAGATAAAATATCTTCTTTATGAATAAAACCAGGGTCCCTCAAATGTACATGCATATCCACTAACCCTGGTAAGACTGTCAAACCATTTGCATTAACCGTTTTATCAGCAATCACAGAAATTTCTGAATCTATCTTTTGAATCACTCCATCTACAATCAAAATATCTGCAATCTGTTGAAAATTATCAGCAGGATTTACAACATAACCATGCTTGATTAAAATAACCAATCAACACCCATCCTTTCTAGTTTTTATTTTATAATCTATTTTAAATGTGGAAAATGTCTTTATTTTCTTTTATTTATTATAATGATTATTTTTTATTCTACAATTGCCTTGTTATTTCCAGTTTTTTATATATTTATGAAACAATTCTTAACCACATGCAAAGTATTCATTTGGCTAATAGATATATTTTTTTCAAGAAATATTTTATAAAAAACCCATTTGCTCTCATACAGGAAATTTCGTGCTATCGAAATATAAAAAAGACCCATAATCATGTAATCAATTTTCACTCTTCCATCAGGAGAATATACCACATTTTTCCACTTTTAGATGTCGTAAATTATCCTTAGAGCCAATCGGATTGTGACAATTATTTTTTTGATAAATTCCTTTTGTCTTTCAAAAGAAATACACATAAAAAAACCAACAATTTGCCAAACAAAATTGTTAGTCCATCTCTTAATATTATTATAATCAATTTTAAAAACTTTGTCCAGAACAATTTTTGTCTCTGATTGACATTTATTTGCACTAAAAAATCCCAAGCATATGTTAAACGCTTGGGATTTTTTTCATTTTTATTCTTCAAAGATAGCGCCATTAGAACCAGAAGTTACTAGATTTGCATAGCGTTTGATATAACCTTCCAACTGTTGTTTGGGAGCTTTAAATTGTTTGCGACGTTCTTGTAATACCTCTTCAGAAACCAATAATTCCAATTTTCGATTTGGAATATCAATCTGAATCATATCGCCTTCTTCTACCAATCCAATTACACCGCCAGAAGCGGCTTCTGGAGAAACGTGTCCAATTGCAGCCCCTCTCGTAGCACCAGAAAAACGTCCATCGGTAATCAATGCCACCTGCTTATCCAGTCCTCTACCTGCCAAAGATGCTGTTGGTGCCAACATCTCTCTCATACCTGGACCACCTTTTGGACCTTCAAAGCGAATGACAATGACATCACCTGGATTGATTTGACCTTCTAATATCGCCTTAGAAGCATCTTCTTCACAATCAAAAACTCTAGCAGGTCCACTGTGTGACATCATTTCTGGAGCCACTGCTCCTTGTTTTACCACTGCACCTTCAGACGCTAAATTTCCAAACAAAATAGCAATTCCGCCATCTTTTCGAATGGGATTGTCAATGCTGTGAATAATGGTGCCATCTGCCTGCATGGCATCTGCCATTCTATCCTTTTGTGTTCCAGTTACCGTTGGAAGATCATGATTGATATAACCACCACGATCCAGCTCTTTTAATACTGCCTGAATTCCTCCAAAGCGGTTTAAATCTTCAATAAATACTTCACTGGCTGGATTCAATTTACAAATTTGAGGTGTCTTTTTACTAATTTCATCTACCACATCAATGGTAATATTGGTTTTTGCTGTTTTTGCCAATGCCAATAAGTGTAATACAGTATTAGAAGAACATCCCAATGCCATATCTGAAGCAAGTGCATTCCGAAAGGCTTCTTCCGTCATAATATCTCTTGGTCTGATATTCTTTTCCAACAATTCCATGACCTTTTCTCCAGTGTCTTTTGCAATGCGGATACGTTCAGAAGAAACCGCAGAGCAGGTTGCATTTTTTGGCAAAGACATTCCAATTGCTTCGGTCAAACAATTCATAGAATTTGCTGTATACATTCCTGAGCAAGAACCACAGGTTGGACAAGCATAATCTTCAAATTCCTTTAAATTTTCTTCGGTCAGATTTCCTGCTGCATGTGCCCCCACTGCTTCAAATACTTCAGAAAGTCCAATTTTTTTACCCATTACATGACCAGGTGCCATTGGTCCACCACTTACAAAAATAGATGGCAGATTCATCTTAATGGCAGCCATCAGCATACCTGGTACAATTTTATCACAGTTTGGAATAAAGACCACTGCATCAATTGGATGTGCTGTCAACATTACTTCAATGCTGTCGCAAATCAATTCTCTAGAACAAAGTGAATACTTCATTCCCTTATGGTTCATCGCCAAACCATCGCAAACTCCAATGGTATGAAATTCAAATGGTACGCCTCCGGCATTTCGTACCCCTGCTTTTACTGCCTGTGCAATTTTATCCAAGTGCATATGACCTGGAACGAAATCACTTCCAGCACATACAACGGCAACAAACGGACGTTTCATTTCGCTATCTGTAATCCCCAATGCTTTTAACAGTGAACGATGTGGCGTCCTTGTTGGACCTGCTTTCATCAAATCACTTCTCATACTCATTACCATCCTTTTTTATTGATTTTTTTTAGTATAGCACAATTCACATGATTTTACAATGTCTTGCAATATTCGCTTGTAATCACTTCTTATCAAAGAAAAAAGAGAGGTTGTATCTATGGAACAAGTCCAAAAAACACAACATCTCTCTTTTCCTTTTTATTTTGTTAGAGAACTGATATATGCAAAATCTTTGGTTGCTGCATCAATTTGTTCTTCCTTTTCTGCACTTGCTTCAGATTCTACCACAGCCCACTGAATATCAATTTCCTGTGCAAGTTTTAACACTTCTTCCAGGGGAACATTTCCAGTTCCTGCAATGGTTCCCTTTTCCATTGTGCCATCTTTTGCATGGAAAATATCAATGCGATCTTGATATTTTTTCAAATATTTTACTGGTTCTTCCCCACCGCGATAAATCCAATAAACATCAAATTCCAAAGAAAGTACATCTGCTGGTACCAAGGCAGCTAGAATATCAATCAAATAGTCTTCACCATCCTTTGCAAATTCATGCCAATGATTGTGATAATACAATTTCATTCCAGCAGCACGATATTGATCAGCTACTGCATTCATCTTTGCAGCCAACTCTTCTACATCTGCACGTGTTTTTAAATCATAATAGGGGCAGATAATGCGTTTGTTTCCCAAAACGGTTTGATACTGAATGGTTTCTGCTGCCTTATCAAAGATTTCCTCTGCATGGATATGTGCACCCATCACTTCCAAGTGATATTTCTTTAGCCAACCTGCCACTTCTTCCGCAGGACAATCGTAAAATCCTGCAAATTCTACGCCATCAAATCCAATTTCAGAAACTTTTTTTAATGCTTTTTCTAAGCTCTCTTTACAAAGAGCACGAACCGCATACATTTGTAATGCCTTTTTCATAAATCATAATTCCTTTCTACCGAATAAAATTATCCCTTTACAGCACCAATGGTAATACCTTTTACAAAATATTGTTGGAAGAATGGATAAATCACCATAACCGGCAAAGCGCCCACTACTGCAATTGCCATCTTAATACCAACACTTGGCATGTTTGCCGCAATTTCACTGGCATTTCCTCCAGCTCCACCACTGGCAAGAAAACGCACATCCTGAAGCATATTATTAAGCATGTTTTGCACACTGAACAATTCAGTTTCTGTAATATAGTAAAGTCCATTTTTCCAGTCATTCCAGTATCCCAAGCCCACCAATAGACCTAAAGTCGCAATCATTGGCAAGGACATTGGCAATACAATACCAAATAAAATCCGAAACTCTCCTGCACCGTCAATGCGTGCAGCTTCAATAACGGCGTCTGGAATATTCATACTAAAATACGTTCTCATCATAATAATATAAAACGCATTTAATAGCAAAGATGGAATAATCAAAGCCCAAATCGTATTTTTAATGCCCAAATATCTGGTCCACATAATATAGGTTGGAACCAAACCACCGTTAAACAGCATGGTAAAAAACACATAAAATGCAAACGCATTCCGAAAGGGCAAATCTTTTCTAGACAACGGATATGCCATTAAAATTGTCAACAGCATACTCGCTACAGTTCCTACAAATGTAACTAAAATGGTAATTCCATAAGCACGAACAATTTTATCGCCTTGTCCAAGCATATAAGTATAACTTCCCAAACTCCATTTTTTAGGAATCAAAGCATAACCATCTCGTATCAGTGTACTCTCTTCTGTGAGTGAAGAGGTAACCAATAGGATAAATGGAAATAGACAGATGATCAATAGCAAAAACATAATAATATTTGCCACAACCTGAAAGGTCTTTTTTTCTCCTACCATAAAGCCTTCTCCTCTCCATTAGAATAAAGCATTTTCCGCACTAAATTTTGTAATGATCTTATTGGCGATAAATACTAAGATAAATCCAACCAATGACTGATAAACGCCCGCAGCAGATGACATTCCAACGTCATTTAATTTAATCAATCCACGATATACATAAGTATCAATGGTATTGGTCGCGTCATAAAGCGGACCAGAATCCATTGGAACCTGATAGAACAATCCAAAATCAGAATAAAAAATCTTACCAATGGAAAGCAATGTCAAAGTAATGATGGTTGGTTTCAAAGAGGGCAAGGTAATATGAATCACCTGCTGCCAACGGTTTGCACCATCAATGATAGCAGCTTCATAATATCCACCATCAATTCCCACAATGGTAGCATAATAAATAATACAGTTATAACCCAGTGTTTTCCAAATATATACAATAATCAAAATCGCTGGCCAATACTTTGACTCGGTATACCAAGAAATACCAGAAAATCCCAATGGCTGTAAAATACTGTGGTTGATAAATCCAGAATCGGTAGATAAAAACGCAAATACCAAATAACTTACTACAACCATAGAAATCAGATAGGGAAGCAAAATAATTGTCTGATATGTCTTCTTCCAAAAAGTAGAAGTGATTTCGCTGAGTACAATTGCCACTGCAATGGATAAAATGGTACCCAATACAATAAATGCTACATTATATAACAATGTATTTCGAGTGATAACCCAAGCTTCTTGTGTTTTAAACAGATATTCAAAATTGCTAAATCCTGCCCAAGGGCTTGCAAAAATACCCTTATTAAAGTTGACATGTTTAAAAGCAATGATAATACCAGCCATTGGGATATAGTTGTTGATAAATAAATAGATTACCCCTGGCAATAGCATTAGATATAGAGGGATAAATCGCTTATACTGAGGTTTTTTAGAAAGTGAATTTCTTTTTGCCATCGTGCCCTGCTCCTTTCTGCAATCCATCATTTTATAAGAACGAAAAGTCCCCGAATATAATCAACTCAATCGAAAATAAACGAAGACTTATCATATTATTTCATATAGAATGAAATTGATTATTTGTTGTTTGCTGACCAAGCATCTATCTGAGATTGTTTTTCAGCAATAATATCATCAATACCTGCTGCTTTCAATTCCTGATTAAAGACTGGTAAAGTCGTTTCTGGATCAAGTGCTCCACACATCAAAGCATCATGATATTTTGCCACTACATTTGTACAAGCTGTTACCTGATTACGAACCTTACTAGAATCATAAGTAAATCCAAATGCAGCAGATTTTTCAGCGTTATTATTAAAGTCTGTTTGAATTTTCCAATAATCTGCTGGATTGCCTTCCCAAACGTTTCCGATTGCTTGATTACACCACAACCAACCTCCACTTGTTGGATAGCCACTGGTGCTTGCGTCAACGCCATCAGGATAAGCAATAATTTTTTGACCATTCGCTGCATCGCCTTTTACGACATAATGTTCGCCTTCAATACCAGAAATCAATAAGTTCATCACTTCTGGATTTGTATACATTTCATTCATCAATTTCATTGCAGCATCAGGATTTTTACATCCGTTGCTAATTGCCCAAGTAGCCATCTGAACATCAGAAGTGGTAGAATAAGCAGAAACGATTTCAGAAACCACAATTTCAGTTGCATAGTTGCGTGTTTCCTGTACATCAAAGCCCGGTTTTAAATTCATAAATCCGCCAAATGCGCTACCTGCTTTCATCATGGTACCTACGTTCTCTGTGTTGTTGATACCATCTGCCATAATCAAACCTTCATTGTACCATTTGCGCATACGGGTTACAAATTCTTTATAGAATTCTGTTTCGTATAAATTTACAACCTTTAACTCTTTACCTTTGTCCATCAAAACACCCAAGTTGGTCATATCATCGCCCAAAGTATCCCAACCCCAGTTACGAACCAACTCACCATTGGAAGGAACTACAGGGATAATATCTGGTTCACCTGCTTTAATTTTGTGCAATGCTTCTTCTAATTGATCTAATGTAGTGATGTTTTCATAGTCAATATCGTATTTATCACAGAGGTCTTTACGCATTTCAAATCCATAAGATTTTGCCAAGTCACGACCAGTTGTAATACCATAAATAGAATCTCCAACTTTACCACAATCGATAAATTCCTGACCAATGGCTTGTACCATTTCTTGACCATATTTTGCAATTAAGTCATCCAATGGAATAATCTGTCCATTGTTTGCACAGGTAGCCAAAGGAGTCATATAAATTGGCAATACATCTGCACCTTCACCAGAGGAAAGCATCAGTGTACTCTGTTGTACATAATTACCATAAGAAATCAAAGTCAAATTCATATTGATATTTAATTCTTCTTCTAAGATTTCATTTACTTTTGCAAGTACTTTATCCTTATCCTTTTTGTCATTTCCCATCATAACAACATCTAATGTTGCCAATTCTTTTTCTTTTAAGGCATCCCCAGTAACCGCAGATATATCTTTGTCATCTCCCCCAGAACTATTACATGCACTCATCATAGAAAGAGACAATACCGCTGCCATTGCAATTGCAAATAATCTTTTTTTCATTTACCATTCAACCCTTTCATACTTCTATTTGCAACTTGTCTTGTATCATATCACAATGATATGATACAGAACAATACCAAATCTATCCATACCCTCAAGTATATTTCAAAATAGATTTATTTTATGTCTATTATTTTAACAGAAGCAACTTTTGATTTCTGTAAAAATTGTGACCATCACTTTAGAAATTATGACTTTATTTTTAAATTTATGTCAAAAATCTGTTTTATTTTTCTCTCTCGCTTATTTTTTTTATTCTAAATTGCATGTTGCTCCCTTTTCACTTGCACAAATAAATTTGTCGTTCATAAATTATCACATGATCTTTTTGATTGTTGAGGAGTATTTATCACAAAAAGAGTTGTAGCGTGGTTTTCACCATGTTATAATAAATAATATCACAGCGTATCAAGAAGGGAATGATAAGATGAAAAAACAACAGCGTCGTTCTTTTAAAAGAAGTTTATTGGCTGTTTGGATGATTGTAGCAATTCCATTGCTTGTACTACTGTTGTTTTACAATTATGTCTCTATGAAAATTTACTCTGAAAAGTATATCATTTCCAGTCAAAGTTCACTTGAACTTCATGCACAAAGATTTGAAAGAGATCTTGCTTCTTTGGATTCACTGCTCTCAGGAATTGCTGCAAGTAACTATTTTTCCACTTTTTCCACCGCTACCACTCCACTTCAAGCACACAATATGGCCTATACCATTCTATCTCAATACCGAACGACCATTCGCACCTTTGGAAATGAACCCGCAAGCTCTCTATTTATCTATAACTGCGAACAAACCATTTACCGAGATGTCTTTTCTGAAAACTATGACTATCAACAACAAATGTCAATTCGCCTTTTTTTACAAACATTACCCTACGAACAATGGATTGATTATTCCAATCTTTGGGTCTCTGTTGAAATTGACCATCATTTCTACCTACTTAGAATGTTACAACAAAATCAAAGTTTCGCAGCAATTACAATCGACCTCTCTCAACTGATAAAGCACAGCAATCAGCCAGATAATTATATGACCTATCTCAATACAGAAAAACAACCTCTAGATCAATCCAATTTTTTATCTGATCATGTCATTCAACTGAATAAAGATCTCTCCAAACCATATTTTTCTGGTCATCCAACCCGCTTTTTGGTATTGTGCTGTCCACTCAGTCAAACAAACTTGCATCTTCTGCTTTTGGTGCCACAGCCCAATCCTCTAAACCATCTAAAGGGAATTCAACTGTTTTTTCCAATTGCTGGAATTATCACCTTTATTTTATTAATCTTTAGTTATCACCGTCTAAAAAATCATCTCCTTTCCCCTATGAGTCATCTGATTCACAACCTAAATTCTAACTATACCAACTCACAGCAAGAATATCTGATAGATGAATTCAAACAAGTGGACGACCGTGTTTCCCAATTAAAATTAAAAGCTTACCAAAACGAATTAGAGCGTCAAAAAGCACAGATGCAATATCTACAACTGCAACTGCGCCCTCACTTTTTTCTAAACTGTTTAAAAAGTCTCTATGGTATGGCGCAACGAAAAAAATACGAACAAATTCAAGAGATGATTTTAGCCATTTCCAATCATCTGCGTTATTATTTTCAAGACAATCTCCAGCTTGTCCCCTTAAAGCAGGAAATTTCTCATGTGATAAATTATATGAACATTCAAAAAATGGGACTTTATATCTCGCCCATCTGTGAAACTTCATTAGACAGCAATCTAGAAACATTTTTAGTCCCGCCACTCTTGTTACAGACCTTTGTGGAAAACTCTGTAAAATATGCCATGTATCCCAACCAGCAACTCAAAATTTTTATCAAAGCTACAAAACTCACCAGCGAAGATGGTGACTATGCAGACATTGTAATTCACGATAATGGAAATGGTTTTTCTAAAGATGCTTTGGAAAAACTCAATGGAGATACCAATGAATTGCTTCTACAAAAACACATTGGTATCAACAACATTCTCCAGCGGTTAAAACTACTCTATCATCAAAAAGCCGTTACTGTATTTTTTAATGACGAAGGAGCTGTAGTAGAAATCATTCTACCAATAGAAACTTCCTAAAAGAAAGGAATTACCCAATGAATATACTAATGGTAGACGACCAATATGATGTAATCCAAGGTATGCTTGAAGGTATTCGCTGGACTACTTTGCAAGTAAATCAAGTTTTTTATGCCTATAGCGTCCCTGAAGCGCAAGAACGCTTTGGCAGTGATGTCATTGATATTCTGTTATGTGATATTGAAATGCCCATTCAAAATGGACTAGAATTATTTCGTTGGGTAAAATCTCATTATCCCAATGTAGAATGTATCTTTTTAACTTCTCATTCTGATTTTGAATATGTACAAGAAGCCTTAAAATTAGGTGGATTTGACTATATTCTTCAACCTGCTCGTTATGAGGAAATCGAAGAAACCATACGCAGAGCCATCGAAAAAATTAAGATGCACCGCTATGAGCAAAAAATCTATGAATATGGAGCGTATTGGCAACAAAATGAAGATATTTTAATTGACAACTGTATGCGCAGTTACCTATTAGAGCAAACCATTGACCAGAAACAACTGCTGGAAGATTTATCCCAAACACGTTTGTCACTTACAAGTTCTGAGATATTTTTGCCAGTACTCATACAAATCATAAATCACGATCATCAGCTTGAAAATTGGAATTCAGGTCTATTCAAATATACTTTACAAAATATATTACAAGAGATTCTATGCCCATATGGCACATTTCTTGTGTTGATACAATTGAATGTCGCCCACTATTTATTATTATTTACGCCAAATTCATCTTATACAGACCAATCCTTTGAACAGTTTCTAAAAGCCTGCGAACAACATTTAGAATGTTTTATCGCCTGTTATCTGGGACATCACTGTACACTCTCCTCTTTAAAACAAGAGTATTTTGAACTGGATACGATACGACAAGATAACATTGCTTTTTATCATGCGGTATTCCAAAAAGAAGATTGGAATTATAAACAGCGTGTTTCTTTTCCATTGCCAGATATGGAACAATGGAAATTTCTAATGTTACATGACAGCAGTCAATCCGTTCGCACAAAAGCACACGACTATTTGACACAAACTACCCAACAGGGAAATATGAGCTCACAACTACTGGTTCGGTTTACTCAAGATTATGTCAGAATGTTTTTGGAGGTCGCAAGAGAATTTCAATTAAAAACACAGGATTTATTTTTTGAACACTATTCCATTGAAGGATATATTGGCGCATATACTTCCCTAGAACAAACCGAAAAACTAATCGATTTTACCATTGACTATATTCAAAAGCAAACTGGGAAAAATACAGATAAACTCTCACCAGTTGAACAAGCCATTGCATATATCAATCAAAATATTCAAAAGGATTTAAGCCGCAATGAAATTGCCGAAGCAGTTTACCTCAATCCTGAATATTTATCAAGACTCTTTAAAAAGGCAAAAGGAATTTCTTTAGGCGACTTTATCATTGCCAGAAAAATGGAAATCGCGCAATCTTTGCTTTCCAGTACGAACATTCCAGTAGGGATTATCGCGTCGAAAGTTGGATACTCCAATTTCTCTTACTTTTCCCAGGTATTTCGTAAATTCTGTGGGCTTTCCCCTGGAAAATATCGACAACAAACAGAAAAAAACAAATAGGACAATATTCCTGATACATGATAAAAAGCTGTTGTAATTTGGATTACAACAGCTTTTCACTTATACAATTATCATCTCAATCACTCTGCAATGATTTTTTTCACCACTTCTAAATCTCTTTGATAAATTTCTTGTGTTTTTTTATGGTTGCGCTTGCTAGAATTTTGAATATCCCGCACCACTAACATCAAATTTTCACGATTTGGCAAAGATTCAAAATCACTGTCATCTTTGATATAATACTTATCCCCATCCACATTGGAATTATCAGAATAATCGGATAAGTCAACAAATGTCGCACCCAGTTCTTTTAAATCGTCATACTGTACCTGGTCCAGTATATACACAATATGATATACTTCACTGACACTTGCCTGATACTTTACCACTGCTGCCATACGATAATTTGCGTCTTCCATTCCATTTGGATTATCATCTAGTGTAATGGGGTCAATTAACACCCGTTTCTTATCATCTTTATTGACATCCTCAACATATTGTGTCAGTGCTTCCTCCACTCCCTCATAAGAATAATTCGCATTTGCTGAAGTGGTAATTGCCATGATTTCTAAATCAAATTTATCTTTGGTCAACATATCATGAACAAACAGAATAACCAATGCTGCAATTGCCAAAATACAAAAGGTCATTGCCTTATAATGATACCAATAATTCGCCCATTTTTCTTTGAATGTGGTGGGTTTTAATTCCACTTTTTTTTGATAGGCAACATGTTTGGAATGCACAGAATTGTAAATGGCTTCTCGTTCTTCTGGAGTTGTAGCTTGTTTGATTGCCTGTATTCGCTTACGATATTCAATATCACGTTTTCTACGACGATCTTCTCTTTCTTTTTCAGTCATCGGTTTTGATTGAGTGGATTGTTCCTTTTTTTGTTCTTCAGACATCGTTTTTCCTCTTTTTCTATCCTGTGATTCATAGGGATTTTTATTTTATCATCCCACAGAAATTTTATTTTTCTCTCAATTTATGCAAAGATAACTATATCATATCTTTACCAAAGATTGAAGTCAACAAATTTTTTATGAATTTTTTGTATTGTCACCTCCATAAAATCAATCTAAATCAGTGGCTTTGAGTAAGCAAAAACCCGTTGAAAAATCAGTGGGTATATATACTTCCATTCAATCATAAAGATTTATAAAACCACAACTTTATATTTGTCATTGAAGCATCAATGCCGCTTCTGTGGTCAAAAATGATATTACCAACCAAATGACCGACGCTGTCGAATCCAGAGCCGCTATTATTGATGAATATGTCCTTTCTGCCGAGGAATATATGTCCGCTTTTGCTCTGGCCAGTGAGGTTCATGACCTGCTTCTCAACCCCCATGATCCTACGTTGTTACAGCAAGCTCAAAAGTATACTGAGGATTTTGCCTCCATCAAAGGCGTTTTTGAAGGGCTTTACATTGCTACTCTAGAAACTATAGAATGGTAACAGGCAGGGTGGCGGGATAGTCAATGTTTGCCCCACCGCCTTGTTCTTCATCTGCCCGATTGTGTCTATTGACAAATAAATACAGTTTTTATTATAATGTAAAATGTAATATAAAAGTATATGGACAAACGTAAAATTGATAGGAAACCGCCCTATGGTTTAATTTTGATTGCGTTCAAGAAAATCCATGAGAGGTTTCGCTAAATAAGGAGTGAATCATTTATGCGAACACATTTATCAAGTGCCCAGAATATGTTTAGACTGCAAATGCAAAATCCAATGCAAAGAAGCATGGGACAAATGCAAAATTCTGGTTTAAAAAAGATAGTTCAGCAGATAAATGCCAATTATGCCAGCAAAAAAAGTCATGATATCGTTGAGCTGAGCCAAAAGGCACGGGAATTGCTAAATGCCTATAACACCAAAAAAACAGATGACACCAAGAATCCAGAAGCGGCTTCTAATTATCAGAAGTACACAGCTGGAATGTTCAGCAAAGAAGAGTGGGCTGAAAAAGCAATTTTGGCACAGAGAGATGGAATCCAAACCGTTTCTGATATAATCAACCACGCAAAATCTAAATTAGAGTATACAATGTCAAAAATTTCCGAGCTTGAAAACTATTTGAACGGCACAAGTACACATAGCGATCCTAATATGACAAAAGAGTTGGCAGAGACGTATCTGCATAACTACAAGCAAAGTATTCAATCAGACTATACAGATATCATTGAAAGTCACATAAATCCACATCGGTCCACAGTGGATGAATATGATGGATTCTCAGGCGGACTGGCATCAAAGGCAATGCAAAATCAGCTTGATTCTATTTCCGCTGAATCTTTGGGGCTTTCCAATCTATCAGGTGATCCTCAAGAGATTATGGAAGCATTAGAAAACGCATCCAAGATATTGGATGGAATGAAGCAAAACGTGGAAACTACCTATAAAGAGATGACTGGCAGCAAACAGATTATTGAACCCGCCAGAAGCACCTCTATCTTTGATGAAAAATCCAGTCTTGACTTCTTTGCGTCCCAGATGGAAAAATCCTATAGAATCATAGATACTGCGCAGATAAAATTCACAGGTCAAACATTGAGTTTCCGATAATATGGAATATTGAATGGGGCAAAATGTTTATGAATACAACTTTTATCAGTAAATGACAGTAAATTTCATAAGACATTTAGCCACCAACGGAAACGGCATATAGAAAAACCGTTAGATGGCGACTGACTATTGACACATCCCAGACGAAAACGAATACCAAACGGCGGTTTTGAAACAACTGATTTCAAAATCGTCGTTTTTTATGCTTGTCTATTTTTAGAGGGGACTTTTTTCTGGTCTTAACCAAATGGCATTGCACTTTATATCCGTTTTGCTTATGTAGACTGTCAAGAGACGCATAGCATTTTTTCGCAAAGAACGCGAAAAAATCTCTATGCTTAAACCTTTGACCATCTGCACTACTGCAGCGACTGTTGTTGGGTTTTGTGGTGACTTTACCCCACCCGCCCCCCCAACCTCTCCCAAAGAGCAAAATGGAATACTACGCAACAGGGCTTGAAAAAGCTTGATTTTCAAGATGTTGCGGACGTGAAAATCAACAGGGTAAGAGTTTTATATTACCTGCCCAAAAATCGGCTTCTAACTGTCCATAAGCGCATTTTGCGCACTTTCTTCTTGCCCCGCTGAAAAAGTTTGTGTCAATAACTCAAAAAACACTTGACAAAATGCTTCATCATAAGCATAGCCATACTTTAGGTACTAAAAAAGCACTTTCTTGAGGAATGAATCAAATTTATCCTTTAAAAGAAACTTTTTTGACATCTTTCCATTGCTTACCATTATTACTGTAACAATTATGAAACTCTTGATATTTAAAAAAAGATAAGCGATATTATTAGTAAGGAATTCATCCTGAAATTTTTCCTAATGGAGGAGAGCTTGTGCAATTCATAGAAAACAAAAAACTTGCTACACGAATCGGGATTATTACAACCATTATAAGCTTAGCAGGAATGACACTGCTCTGGTTGGTTGTATCCACCAATGCCGCTTCTGTGGTCAAAAATGATATTACCAACCAAATGACCGACGCTGTCGAATCCAGAGCCGCTATTATTGATGAATATGTCCTTTCTGCCGAGGAATATATGTCCGCTTTTGCTCTGGCCAGTGAGGTTCATGACCTGCTTCTCAACCCCCATGATCCTACGTTGTTACAGCAAGCTCAAAAGTATACTGAGGATTTTGCCTCCATCAAAGGCGTTTTTGAAGGGCTTTACATTGCTACTCCAGAAACCCATGTACTAACACATATCTCTCAGGATGCTATCGGTATGACCACCAGGTCAGGGGAATCTCTGAAAACCTTTCAGGATACAATCCTCTCTCGGCATGAACTGACAAATTTAGGAGTTATGAAATCTCCTGGTACTGGTAGCATGATTTTGTCTATGTATTATCCTATCTTTGAGGGCGAACAGTGCATCGGTTATGTGGGAGCTGGTGTATATGCTAGCCATCTTATTGACTCGCTATTGAATCTGGATATTAAAGGGCTACCCAACAGCGAGTATGTATTCTTAACTGTAGACACAGGTGTCTATCTCTATCATGAAGATGATGCACTTTTAAACACTGAGACCACCGATATAGGATATCAAGAGATTATCCAACGCCTTCGAGAAGACGACAGCACCCAAGCCAGTACATATTCCTACCGAGATGAAAATGGGGTCAGACAGCTGGTAGTTTATAAATATCTAAAAGATCGTGACTGGGTCTTTATGGTCCGAGACAATGCCGCAGAAGTTTATGTCGCTGTGACTAATGTGCGTGTTTTGGTGGGTGTACTGTGTGCAGCTGTGGCTGTTACCGTTATTCTCATTACACTTTTGATACTGCGCCGTGAAGGCAAAGATTTGATGATGGTAGAACAGGCTATCAGCTCTCTAGGGGATCTAAATCTCTCTGCTGACAAGGAGTTGGAACTTTTCTATAGTCGATCAGATGAGATTGGTCTGATAGCCCAAACCACCCATCGGGTTTGTACCTGTCTGCGAAAGACCATCGATGATGTAGGTCGTATCCTGAGCGAGATAGCTGATGGCAATCTCGCTGTTGATGTTACCGCAAATGAATCCTATTATATTGGGGACTTCAAAGTTTTATCCGCAAGTCTGCAATCTATCCATGCGAATCTGGTGAATATCATTCGCGATATCTCTCAGGTAGCTGGTGAAGTAGATACCAGCGCGGAACTGGTATCTTCAGGAGCCCAGGCGTTAGCCCAAGGTACTGTAGAACAGGCTACCTCTGTTGATGGGCTTATGTCAAATATGACAGCCATTACCGCTCAGATTCAAACCAGCACCGTGCGCTGTGGCAGTGCCAGAGAATTAGTGGATCGAGCTACTGGATATACAGCTGAGGCAGACACCAAGATGGAACACTTAACTGCTGCTACCAGAAATATCAACCAGTCCTCTAGCCAAATTGGCACCATTATCAAAACCATTGAAGACATAGCGTTCCAAACCAACATTCTGTCTTTGAATGCAGGCGTAGAGGCTGCTAGAGCTGGAACGGCAGGAAAAGGGTTTTCTGTAGTTGCAGATGAGGTCCGAAGTTTGGCTGCCAAATCCGCCGAAGCTGCGCAGAATACCAACATTCTTATCAGCCACTCTATTCAGAGTGCCAAGACTGGAGCGGAATCTACAGATCAAGTTGTTGCCGCTATGCAGGTTATCAACGATTGTATCCAATCTATCAAATCGCTGATGAATGAAATCGCCGCTGCTAGTGTTCAGCAGTCGGAAATGATTTCTCTGGTCGAAAACGGAATCAAGGAAATATCCACAGTGGTTCAAGATAATTCCATGGCAGCAGAAAAAAGTGCGTTGGTCTCTAAGGAACTATCTCAACAGGCGCGGACACTCAACAGTCTTATTAGCCGCTTTCGCATTCAATAAATAACTTTTTGATGTTTCTTTGTAGAAAAACCATAATTTCATTTTTGAATAGTGAATAAAAGTCAGACTTTTTACATCAGGCATTAAAAAAACATCAGGCACAAAGATATTTGCTTTGTGCCTGATGTTTTTTATTTTTTTAAATTCCTATTCATCCATCCCAAAATCTTATAGCTTCCTTTCACAACAATTTTAGAAGTATTGATAAGAACCCTTGTGTAAACTTATTTGTCAATTGGTTTCATGGTCGGGAAGACCAAATCGGAGCACTAATACCCGTTCCGAAGGAAGCTTGTCACAAAGCAGCATTGGCAGATAGGCGTGTGGCGTGTTGGCATACATCCCCATCTTTTCAGATGCATAGTACATATACGCCCTTGCTATATGCATATTACGAAGAAAATCCGTATCATCTTTGGCACTCAATGGTGAACAGATATAGGCACGCTTTCTGCATCTGTCATTTTTCAGGAACTGCATTTCCAAACGCTGTTCCCAACTTTCATTAAAAATAGTATTCATAAGCATTTCCTCCATTAAATCGGCTGTACCGATACTTTAACTTTCCTGCTTTCCGAAGCCTTCAGGACATCCGCATATACTGTCGGATATTTTTCCTTCAAAGCCTTTGAATCCGGTCGGCGGGTTGTTTTTGTGATGAAATCAATCAGGAGCTTATC
>CAJTTB010000010.1:0-31353 GCA_910579175.1 uncultured Oscillospiraceae bacterium
TTTTGCCGACACCGCCTTTCTGATTGGTTAAAGCGATTACTTTGCAATTTGACATAGGGTGCGTCCTCCTTTCGCATAGATTTAGCCGCTTTGTCAAAGGCGGCTATGTAACTGTACCAGAGGACGCAGAACGCAAAAAAGCCGCTTACTCTTAATGGGGGTTAAGAATAAGCGGCTTCATGTTCATGGTAATGTGCCTTAGACATATTCAATTTTTATTTTCTTTATCGGGGCATTGGCTGCCTTAAAGATAATCCCGTCAACGCAGTCCCCATATTTGCCTTGCCGTATGAGCTGATTTTTCAGCTCCACAAGGCTATGTAATAAAATGCTTTTTTCTTGGCTATCCACATATATGTGAGTTTTCTTTTCTCTCATGCAGCTCACCGTCCTTTCCTACTTTCATTATATATAGAAGCGATGGAATACTCAAATGTGCCATATCTGGTAGCAGGTAAACCTATAAAACAAGCTATTGAACTTGGAACTATCGCCTTTCAAATTAGCACGATTTTTAGCAGCTTTTTTCGGGAAATTAGCAGGAAAGGCATTTTGATTAGCAAACTCGGCAAAAATCCTGCTAATCATTAGCAAGCCGAAGCAGGCTAACCGATGAACGAAAAAATCAAAGTTCGACTTTTCTCTGGTGCGTCTGATTAGCAAGATGGGCTTCTGCTAATCGCACTTTGCTATCTGTCCGATTTCTCTCGGAAAATAAGAAACGCCGAAAACCTTGATTTTACAGGGCTTTCGGCGGGGTTTTTGGCGTTCCCGAGGTGACTCGAACACCCGACCTACCGCTTAGGAGGCGGTCGCTCTATCCTGCTGAGCTACGGAAACGCATCAAAAATAAGATATATGAAAGCAGATATTGTCACAATGGTTTAAAAGGTAAGCCCCCACTTTGCTAAGAAATAAAAAAAGTTGCCTACACCTATCAAATTGTGAATCTATTTGCAGAACTTATTATAATATAATTTTTTTTAATTATCAAGAGAAAATATCCGTAAAATAAAATATTTCTTCATTTTGTTATCAATCATCATCTTTTTATTAAATCACACCAAACCTGAATTGTGTTTGGTGTGATTTGATAGTTTATGTATTATTTTTCTAACTCGTGTAAATATTGTATGCAAACCTTTGCCTCTGTCAATCCATCTGGCTGTAATGTTTCACTTTCCACCACCATAGGAATCTGGAGCTCACATGCCTTTTGCCATACCTGCTTCACTGGTGCGCTACCTTGTCCTAACGGCTTTCCATTTCCGTTTATATCGCCATCTTTGATATGAATAAAACGAACGCGATCTTTCAACTGCTCCATCCACTCAATTGGGTTTTGTTTTGCCGCATAGACCCAATAAGTATCTATTTCCAACAATAATTTGGTGCGTTCAACCAGTTGTGTAAAGGCAACAGAACCATCTTGATTTGGCAAAAATTCCTCTGCATGATTGTGATAGTGTAATGCGATTCCCTTTTGTTCTAATTTCGGCTCAAACTCATTGACCATTGCAATAAAGGAATCAATCTTTTCCTGACAGGTCAATTCTGCCCAAGGAATGATGATATTACGGTTGCCAATCTCCTGATGATAGGCAACCAGCTTTTCAAAGTCAGTTGCAATTTCTCTCCAGTCAGTATGAGTGCCACAAATGACAAGTTGTGTTTCCTGTAAGATTGACTTTACTTCCTTTGCAGAATGGTCAAAAAATCCGGCAAACTCCACTATCTTATAACCCAATTTTGCAACTTCTTGTAATGCCTGTTTTAAATTTTTTTCTGTGATATCCCTGATACTAAATAGCTGTAATCCATATTCCATAAATAGAACGCTCCTTATTTTATTCGGTAATTTCAGTATAACAGAAAAAACAAAAACATCAATCTATTTTAAAAATCATTTTACTGTAACAACTAAGTTATAAGGATATGACAAGTACTTTTATCCATTTCAAATATGTATCCGCTTCTGTGAAAAAACTCCACTTTTATGACAATTGTCGACTCAAAGCTCGATTGAGTGCCAAAGCCACCGCACTCGCTGCAATACATTTTATAACATCTCCTACAATAAATGGCACAACTGCTGCCATCAAAGCAGCTCGAACATCCATCTGCAAAACCAAACACATAAACACTGTACCAAATAAGTAAATAATTGGCATACCCACTACAATGGTGACAACAATATAGCGAATAGAATGATTTTTTATCACTTGTTTTAAGACTTGATTGGCAAAACTAATTGCCCATGCAGCGAATAAAAATCCTATGATAAATCCACCATTGGGTCCTAAAAAACTGGAAATTCCACCACTGCCCCCAAATACGGGAATCCCAATGAGCCCCATCAGCAGAAAAATTCCTATTGTTACAAAAGCTTGCATTGGAGATAAAATCAACGCCGTTAAATTGACCACTAATGTCTGTGCAGAAACTGGAGACGGCGTCATAGGTAAGGGAAATCGAATAAATCCAGATACAATTAATAGTGCAATACACAAAGAAATTTTTGTGATCATAGCGGTTGAAAAATATGGTTGTTTCATAATTAGTTCCTTCTTTTCTATTGATTTGGTAGCCTTATTATAAAGTATTTTCCTATTATTGTCAACTAAATAAAAAATATAGGTTTACAATTTATCTATCGGTTTGATTTTTACAAGATTTTATTGTAACCGTTCAATCATTATGATATGATAAAAAATAGTATTGATTTGAAGTGTGCCTGCGGGCACAAGAAAAAAGGCATATTTTTTGTTATTCCGCAAATCGCCAAGCAAGTTGGCTGCTCCATAATAAAAAAAGTATTTAGGAGGACTTACATATGGAACTTGTAAAAATATGGGCGCATCGAGGCGCCTCTGGTTATGCACCAGAAAATACGCTAGAAGCATTTGAACTGGCACTCAAGCAGGGTGCTGATGGAATTGAACTAGATGTACATTTGAGCAAAGACGGTGAATTGATTGTGGCACATGATGAAAAAATCAATCGCGTGAGCAATGGAACTGGATATATCAAAGACATGACCCTCTCAGAGCTCAAGACATATCGGTTTAACCAACTACATCCAGAGTATCAAAAGGCAAAGGTACCGACGTTACAAGAAGTCTTTGATTTAATCAAATTTACAAGGCTGACCGTCAATATTGAATTAAAAACCAATCTATTTACCTATGAAGGAATCGAGCAAAAGTTATTGGATGCTGTTTGTCTGGCAGGAATGGAACAACGTGTTATCTATTCCTCCTTCAACCATTACAGTTTACTAAATCTGCGCAAACTCAATCCAGATGTTAAAATTGGTCTACTCTATTCCGATGGTTGGATAGATACACCAGCTTATGCACATCAAATAGGTGCCAATGCCCTACATCCCTATTTCCAAGCGACCAAAGTGCCATGTTTTATGGAGGATTGCAAAAAATACCAACTGGAAGTAAATACCTGGACAGTAAACAAACCGCAGGATATGAAAGATATGATTGAAAAAAAGGTCAATGCAATCATTACCAATTATCCTGATAAAGCATTTGAATTATTGCATCCATAACGTTTCAGATTGATAAAATCCCTTTATGAAACAGTGCTTTTTTATCGGCGATTGGGCATGGTGTGTCAATCTGTTTTCGGTTGATAAAATTAATTAGAAAGGATTGCAGGTAAAAACTATCGGGAATACGTGACAGAAAATGTGTTTCGGAAAGCGGGAATGAAAAATACTGCTTTTTACGACCCACTGTCTATATACGCGAAAAAAAGAATGGTGGGGGATTCCCGGATTATATGAAAGAAATGGTTATGTCTTTGAGTTTCTTTTCCTACCAGATAATAAAGAACCCTTCTGTATCTATAAAGATGGGCAGAATGATGATATTCGTGTTATAAAGAAAATATTTTTTTGCATTTGGCATTTTAAAAAAGATAGAAATGAGGAAAAGTATGGAGAATTGGGTGAAAGAAGTAAAAAATCACTGGAATAATGTATCTGATTCTGATTGGTATATGTCATTGAGAACAGATGAAAAAATATTGAGATTACAAGAAAATCCCGCTTTGGCATTTCATCCTGCTGTCTTTGAACTTATAAAAAAATATGTGGGTGAAGTAAGCGGAAAGTACATTCTATTGCCATCTAGTGGAGATAATCATGCGGCTTTTGCCTTTGCGATTATGGGCGCCAAAGTAACTTCAGCGGATATCAGTGAAAGACAGTTGGAAAATGCAAAAATAATTGCAGACAAGATGGATTTAGATATAGCGTTTGTATGTGATAATACAATGGAATTGGGACATATAAAAGACAATACTTATGACCTTGTGTACACCTCAAATGGAACACTTTCTTGGATAGGTGATTTAATTGCAATGTATAAGAATATTAACAGAGTTCTGAAAAATCAAGGATATTCCTTTATGTATGATGTGCATCCGTTCAACAGACCTTTCTCCGGAGAGGCTTGGAAAGAACCCAAAATCATAAAATCTTATTATGACGTAATGCCGGATATCCATTGGCGTGTACAGGACATAGTAAATGCAAATATTGTGGCAGGTTTATCCATAAACGAACTTGCAGAGTTACTGGCGGTTGATGCGTCATTTTGGTTTACATATGATGAACTTATTAAAAAAAGTGAGGATGAATTGGCAAATATTAACGATTGGAATAAAAATCCAATGGCAGCACTTCCAGCATGGATGGTATTGGTTTCAAAAAAGCAGAGATGGATAACATCTGGTTTATTGTTTCATGACGATAAGAAAGAATAGACATTCCTTGATGATTACTTAGACAAGGTGCTAGTATCATGTAATATTTGCAACCAGCAAAACAACATTTTTTAAGGTAAGATTGTGGAATAATTTTTCTAATATTATCTCTTCCATAAACCGTTTTTCCGCAACAAGGACATTGTGTATATTCTCCATATGGCATAATTAGCTCCTCTTAAAATTCGATATGAAAAGTTCTTTTATTTTGTTTCTTGACTTGCCATTACAGTTAATCATACGAGCAGCTTCTACTCTTTTTATATTATAATCTTTATATATAGTGTCAAAAAAATCATCATTCTCATTCACATTCTTAGGGTCCGAATTACTAATAAGCACTTTTGCTCCTTTCTTATGAATAGAATGAACAAAATTTGCAAGTTCTTTCTGTTTATCATCACAAAATAAATCTACTGTATAAGCCGTAAAATTCGCTGTATTTGCAAGAGGTCTATAAGGTGGGTCTATATAAACAAAAGTAGATTTGTCAATAAAATTTGCTGATTTCTTATAATCTCCATAAACAATATTTACACTCTTTAATTTTTCTGATACTGCATAAATATTTTCTTTGTCACATATTAATGGATTCTTATATGCTCCCATTGGAACATTGAATAATCCTTTTTTATTTACTCTAAATAAGCCATTAAAACAAGTTTTGTTTAAAAAAATCATTAACGCTGCTTTTTCTATTGCCTCATTATCATTCATTTTTAAAAAATTAAATCTTTCTCTTTTTTGTAAATAGTAGTTTTTTCTATCATTTATATTAAGAGAAATAAATTCCATTTGCATATTAAAAAGAATTTCTACTAGCTTATTTGGCTTATCACGTATGATTTTATAAGTATTTATCAATTCTCCATTAATATCACTAATATAAACTTCTTCTAAATCGTATTTTGAAAGTATATCAAAAAGTACTGCTCCGCCACCTACAAAAGGTTCTGCATACTTTGTGATACTTTTATCCATAAATGGATAGTAATTTCTAATTTCTTTTAAAAGTTGATTTTTTCCGCCTGCCCATTTTAAAAATGGTTTCACATTTTTTGTATTAATCAAACTGTTAGAAGCATTAGAAACTAATTTTACATTGTCTGTTATATTATCTATAGTCTGATTTTTAAAATCATCTATTTTTTTTGTAGATATTAACGTCATGTGCACACCCCTTTATCTTTATCAATATTGTTATATACTAAATTAGAAATAAAGGCAACATTTTTCATCAAGACCTATATCATATTACCAATTAATATAAAGAGCCTTCATTATTTAAAATAAATGGCTCTTTTTTCATTACTATCTTTCTATGTCTTTATGTTGTTCCATAGTTTGTTTATGTAAACTTGTTTTTTGTTCTAATGCCTTCCATTTTCTGTATCAATACTTTTGGTATATTTTTCTTTTTTCCGTTTTTGTTTCGTTGCAACCTAAACACCATCTTTATCAAGTACCATTAGTTTCTCACTTGGATTTTTGACATAGTAATTTATCATATTGGTACAATACTTTTTTATTTCTAAAAGAATGCCTTTCATATATCTCACCTTTCGGAATCATGGTGCAGTCCTTTCGTATTTCTCCAAATTCATCTTGAATTTCCTTTTTTGTTCTTACTCTTTTTCCACTTTCATTTTTATACTGACCTTCTTTTAAATCCCATTTATTCAAAACTACATCTACTCCATGTGATACTAATCTTTTTGTTAAAGGTAAAACCAATTTATCACTACTCCAAGAATAAGATATAAATATCTTTGGTATTTTGTCTTGTTGCATATATTACCTCACTTTCTAAATATAAACAAATACTCATGTACAATGACAAAAGCTTTTAAAGGCAAACAAACATAACACAATCAAAAAAGGGATTGCTTAGAATGTACCTTGACATTTTGCTCTTTTTAAGGTATAATGCAACCAATAAATAACGTAGGCGTTTAGAGCCTTTTGAGAGGTTTATGACTGTAAACCTGAGCAAAGAATCATTTTGACCAAATCTTTTATAAAAATTAAATGGCCATCCGGACAGCCAGGTCAAATGCCGATTGGCAACTTTCGTTGCCTTATTGATTGAGCCGAAGCTCAAATTTTATAAGTTGGTTACTTAAAACCGTGTGCTTTGTTGCACATCCACACTTGTGAAACAATCAATAAGAGTAGTAAAAGTAATTCTTGCTATATAGACTCTAACCTCTACATCATATAAATCACCTGCACAGTGATATTGTGTAGATTTATTGAATAATCTGTAGAACAAACTCGAGTGGATTTTGCGGCAAACGCCAAATCTATTTGGGTTTTTTTATTGTTTTGCTGTTTGTGCACCCAAATAGATGAAGTTTTGTTCAAATTTCAGGAAACCAGCAGGAAAGGTTGTTTTCAAATGGATAACAAATTAAAACTATATGGCTTTAATAATTTGACAAAATCTTTGAGTTTTAATATCTATGATGTTTGTTATGCCAAAAGTCAACGTGAACAATTGGATTATATCGCCTATATTGATGAACAGTATAACTCAGAGCGCTTAACCAACATTATGTTCCAAGTGACAGAAATGATTGGCGCGCATGTATTGAGTGTTTCCAAACAAGATTATGAGCCACAGGGAGCAAGCGTTACCTTTTTGATTGCAGAAGGCGATATGCTTCCAGCTCCTCCCATCGGACTAGAGCAGGTGCTAAACAGTGATACTATGGTAGCACATCTAGATAAAAGCCATGTCACAGTGCATACCTATCCTGAATATCATCCCGAAACCTGCATTGCAACCTTTCGAGTGGATATTGATGTGGCAACCTGTGGAGAGATCACACCATTAAAAACACTTGATTATTTGATTGGCAGTTTTGACTCCGATATTATTACGATGGATTATCGTGTCAGAGGATTTACACGAGATATTTCTGGAAAAAAATTGTTTATGGATCATAAAATTGTTTCCATACAGGACTATATCAACAATCGAACGCTTGAGCGATATGATGCCATTGATATGAATGTCTATCAATCCAATTTGTTTCACACAAAGATGTTAATCAAAGAAATGGATTTACAAAATTATCTGTTTAAAACAGATGTTTATGAACTGCCGCCCAAAACCAGATTGGAAATCACCAACAGCCTGCGTCGGGAAATGATTGAAATTTTCAGCGGCAGCAATATCTATTAAAAGGGGGTAGCGCAGCAAATGAACCGACAGATACAAGATAAAGCGCCAATTATGGATGCACTCAATCAATTTAAGCGAATGCGCGTTGTGCCATTTGATGTACCAGGTCACAAACGCGGAAAGGGAAATCGCGAATTGACCGATTTTTTGGGAGAAAAATGTATGTCAGTAGACGTCAATTCCATGAAGCCGTTAGACAATTTATGCCATCCTGTATCGGTCATTCGAGAAGCGGAACAACTGGCGGCAGATGCCTTTGGAGCAGAATACGCTTTCTTTATGGTCAATGGAACTACCTCAGCAGTCCAGACAATGGTACTTACCGCTTGTAAAAAGGGGGATAAAATTATCCTACCACGCAATGTACACCGCAGCGTTATCAACGCTCTTATTTTAGGAGGTGCAATTCCCATCTATGTCAATCCAGAAATGGATCACCGTCTGGGGATTGCGCTGGGCATGTCCATCGCAGCAGTAAAAAAGGCAATGGAAGAAAATCCAGATGCCAAAGCAGTACTGGTGAATAATCCCACCTATTATGGTATTTGCTCCAACCTCAAAGAGATTACCAAACTCGCCCATGAACACAACATTATGGTGCTGGTAGATGAGGCACATGGTACCCATTTTTATTTTGGTGAGGATATGCCGATTTCTGCCATGGCAGCAGGTGCTGATATGACTTCTGTCAGTATGCACAAATCCGGTGGCTCCTTAACACAGAGTTCTTTTTTATTGGTGGGCAAGCGAATGAATCCCGGTTATGTCAGACAAATTATC
This sequence comes from uncultured Oscillospiraceae bacterium, assembly GCA_910579175.1. Taxonomy (GTDB): domain Bacteria; phylum Bacillota; class Clostridia; order Oscillospirales; family Ruminococcaceae; genus Massiliimalia. Next base: position 8,750 of record CAJTTB010000010.1, read on the forward strand.
AATCTGACACAGACCACTAGCGGTTCTTATCTATTGCTATCCAGTTTGGACATTTCCCGAAAAAATCTAGCACTACACGGAAAACAAATCTTTGCACATGTGCGGGAGTTGGCAAAATATGCGCGTGCAGAAATCAATCAAATTGGTGATTATTATGCTTATTGTCGAGAGATCATCAACGGGGATACCGTTTATGACTTTGATGTCACCAAACTGTCCATCAATACACTAGATGTTGGACTTGCTGGCATTGAGGTTTATGATATTCTTCGAGATGAATATGATATTCAGGTGGAGTTTGGAGATATTGGAAATATCTTGGCATATATTTCGGTTGGGGACCGCAAACAAGATGTTGAACGCCTGATAGGAGCACTGTCAGAAGTGCGCCGCAGATATAAACGAGAAAAGACTGGTATGCTTCGCCATGAGTACATCAATCCAGAGGTGGCAGTTGCCCCACAAAAGGCATTTTATGCGGACAAAGTATCGATTCCACTGGAACAAAGTGTGGGTTATATCTGTAGCGAATTTGTTATGTGTTATCCTCCAGGTATCCCAATCTTGGCACCGGGAGAAAAAATCACCAAAGAAATTATGGAATATATCTGTTATGCCAAACAAAAGGGCTGCTTTTTAACCGGTCCAGAGGATATGCAGATTCAACATCTGAATGTGCTCAAATAGGAATTTTTGATATGATATCAATCACACAAAGGAGGCAACTAGTTTGCAATTGTGGTTTACTGAAAAACATACCCCTCATGTCAAATTGTCTATTCAGGTTGATCGTCAATTATTTTGCGGTCAAAGTGAATTTCAACGGGTCGATGTCTTTGATTCCAGAGAATTTGGACGCTTTTTGACATTGGATGGTTATATGATGTTGACCGAAAAAGATGAGTTTATTTACCATGAAATGATTGTACATGTACCAATGGCAGTGCATCCCAATGTGCGACATGCGTTGGTCATTGGCGCGGGCGATGGAGGTGTCATTCGAGAGCTGACACAATATCAATCGATTGAGCGAATTGACTTGGTGGAAATCGATGAGCTTGTGGTTGAAGTCTGCAAAAAATACCTACCTAAAACTTCCTGCTGCATGGACGATGAGCGGTTACACATCTACTTTGAAGATGGACTAAAATTTATCCGCCGCTATGAAGATGAATATGATTTAATCATTGTAGATTCCACCGATCCATTTGGTCCAGGAGAAGGGCTATTTACCAAGGAATTTTATGGAAATTGCTTTAAAGCATTAAAAGCAGATGGCATTATGGTCAATCAGCATGAAAGTCCATTTTATCAAGAAGATGCACAGGCTATGCAGCGAGCACATAAGCGCATTGTCGAATCCTTTCCAATCAGCCGTGTATATCAGGCACATATTCCGACCTATCCATCTGGTCACTGGCTATTTGGATTTGCTTCCAAACAATATCATCCAGTGGCAGATATTCGTTCTGCAAAGTGGAACGCACTTGGTCTACAGACCAAATATTATAATACCAAACTACATATTGGCTCATTTGCACTTCCAAATTATGTAGAGGAGATGCTAAAAGATGTTGAGTAAAAATATAGAAACCTTTCTGAGTTGTGATAATTCTTATCAAGAATCAAATATTGTGTTGTTTGGAGCACCATTTGATTCTACTACTTCCTTTCGACCAGGAACTAGATTCGCCAGCAAAGTCATGCGTTCAGAGTCCTTTGGTCTAGAGACTTATAGTCCCTATCAGGACAAAGATCTAGAAGATATCTGTGTATTTGATGGCGGAGATTTGGAATTGTGTTTTGGCAACACAGAAACCGCATTACAGCAAATTGAAAATTTTACCGCCGACCTTTTAAAGGACCACAAAATTCCCTTGATGATCGGTGGAGAACACCTTGTGACATTGGGTGCCGTCCGTGCAGTTGCAAAGTGTCACCCCGATTTACACATTGTACATTTTGACGCCCATGCAGATTTGCGGGAAGACTATTTGGGAGCAAAGCTCTCTCATGCCACTGTGATACACCGCTGTTGGGATTTGGTTGGAGACGACCGCATCTTTCAGTTTGGAATTCGCTCTGGTGACCGCAGTGAATTTTTATGGGGAAGTACCCATGTACAGACACAGAGATTTAATTTTGATGGATTAGAGCAGGTCATCGCGCAGTTGGAGGGAAAGCCTGTCTACTTTACCATTGATTTAGATGTATTGGACCCTTCAGTTTTTCCAGGAACAGGTACACCAGAAGCGGGGGGCGTCACCTTTATGGAACTATTACAGGCAATATTGACTGTTTCTAAATGTCAAATTGTGGGCTGTGATATCAATGAACTATCTCCAATCTATGACCAAAGCGGTGTTTCTACTGCGGTGGCTTGTAAGGTATTGAGAGAGTTATTGCTTGCCATCTCAGCATAAAAAACTTTAGACCATATATGAGAAATTTGGATTGTTTCTCATCAAAATATTTATCAATTTATCAATCAAAAGACGGAGGAAAAAATTATGGGAAAAGCACTTATTATTGGATGTGGTGGAGTTGCTTCTGTTGCAATCCACAAATGTTGCCAGAACAGCGAAGTATTTGAAGAAATCTGTATCGCCAGCCGCACCAAAAGCAAATGCGATGCATTAAAAGAAAAATTAGATGGTGGAAAAACCAAGATTTCAACTGCAAAGGTAGATGCTGACAATGTAGAGGAACTCATTGCACTGATCAAGGGTTTTCAACCAGATGTTGTACTAAATTTAGCACTTCCCTACCAAGATTTAACCATTATGGACGCCTGTTTGGCAACCAAAACAAATTATGTAGATACTGCAAATTATGAACCATTGGACACTGCAAAATTTGAATACAAATGGCAATGGGCATATCGTGAACGCTTTGAACAAGCAGGTATTACTGCACTGTTGGGAAGCGGTTTTGACCCTGGTGTTACAGGTGTATTTTCCGCTTATGCTGCCAAACACCATTTTGATGAAATTCATTACATCGATATCTTAGACGCCAATGCAGGCGATCACGGTTATCCATTTGCCACTAACTTCAACCCAGAAATCAATATCCGTGAAGTATCCGCAAAGGGCAGTTATTGGGAAGATGGAAACTGGGTAGAAACAGAACCCATGGAAATCAAACGCGTTTACAACTTCCCAGAGATTGGTGAAAAGGATATGTATCTATTGCACCATGAAGAATTGGAATCCTTGGGGTTGAACATTCCCGGTATCAAGAGAATCCGTTTCTTTATGACCTTCGGACAAAGTTATTTGACACATCTAAAATGTTTAGAAAATGTGGGTATGACCTCCATTGAACCAATTGAATATGAGGGAAAACAAATCGTTCCACTACAATTTTTAAAAGCAGTGCTTCCAGACCCTGCAACGCTTGGACCTAGAACGGTTGGAAAGACCAATATTGGCTGTATCTTCCAGGGGGTAAAAGACGGAAAAGAAAAGACTTATTATCTATACAATGTCTGTGACCATCAGGAATGTTATCGTGAAGTCGGTTCTCAGGCAATTTCTTATACCACTGGTGTACCTGCTATGATTGGTGCAATGATGTTGATGACTGGTAAATGGAACAAAGCAGGCGTTTATAATATTGAAGAATTTGATCCAGATCCATTTATGGAAGAACTCAACAAATGGGGATTGCCTTGGCAAGAGAGCTTTGAACCTGAATTGGTGGACTAAGCGCAAGGGAGTTTTTTATGTTAAATCTGGAATTTGATATCAATGCTTTACCCACCCCCTACTATATCGTGGACACCGTGCGTCTAATCAATAATTTACAATTATTAAAATCGGTTCGAGAACAAACCGGCTGTAAAATTTTACTGGCACAAAAGGCCTTTTCTATGTTTTCTTTCTATCCACTGATTGCGCAATATTTAGATGGAGCGACTGCAAGTGGTTTATATGAGGCAAAACTCGGATATGAGGAAATGAAAAAAGAAAATCACATCTTTTCCCCTGCCTATTTGGAATCGGAATTTGAGGAAATCTGCACCATCTGTGACCACTTGATTTTCAATTCTTTTACACAGTGGGAACGTTATCGCACCCGTGCACTACAAGCTGGAAAGAGTTGTGGCATTCGCATCAATCCTGAATGTTCCACCCAAGATCATGCAATTTATGACCCCTGTTCTCCCGGTTCTCGGTTGGGTGTCACCTTAGAAAACTTTCAACCAGAATTATTAGATGGCATTGAGGGATTGCATTTTCATACCCTCTGCGAACAGAATGCAGATGCACTCAGTCAGACATTACAGGCAGTAGAAGAAAAATTTGGAACCTATCTTGGTCAGATGAAATGGCTAAATTTTGGAGGTGGTCACCACATCACCCGACCAGATTATGACATACAACGATTGACCAATGAAATTCAGCGGATACAACAGACCTATCAAGTTCAGGTATATTTAGAGCCCGGTGAGGCGGTTGCACTTAACACCGGTTTTCTGGTATCCACTGTACAAGATATCATCTCCAACAAAGAGACAAAAATTGCAATTTTAGACACTTCCGCCGCCTGTCATATGCCAGATGTTCTAGAAATGCCATATCGTCCACAAATCATCGGTGCGGCAGAACCAGACCAAAAAACTCATACCTATCGCTTGGGAGGACCTACCTGCCTTGCGGGGGATATCATTGGAGATTACTCTTTTGATCACCCATTGCAAATAGGTAGTCACATCGTATTCTGTGATATGGCACATTATTCTATGGTAAAGAACAATACATTTAACGGTATGGCATTGCCCTCTATTGCCATCGCCAATACAAATCATCAAGTAGAATTGGTCAAAGCATTTGATTATTTGGATTTTAAAAATCGATTGTCCTAATCAAAACCACCATCTTAAATAGGATGGTGGTTTTCATTTTTGCCAATATCGAACAAAAGGTTTTTTGATTGTACATTCAAAAAAATCGTGTTATAATAAAAACAGTTACTATTTTAACAAATGAAAGGAGTAGACAATGATGAAAGACTCTGTTCGCGAAGTATTACAATATGTTGAGCAAAATGATGTCAAATTCATTCGCTTGGCATTCTGCGATATCTTTGGAAGGCAAAAAAATATTTCTATTACCCCTAGAGAATTGCCCAGAGCTTTTGAATCTGGAATATCTTTTGATGCCTCTGCCATCTATGGCTTTACAGGTGTAGAGCAATCTGATTTATTCTTACTGCCAGACGAAAAAACACTTTCTGTTCTGCCTTGGAGACCCTCCCAAGGTAGAGTGATTCGATTATACAGCAGTATTGTCCACCCAAATGGCTCTGCATTTGAAGCAGATAGCCGAACCATTCTCAAAAAAGCGGTCTCTTATGCAGCAAAAAAAGGCTATCTGTGTAAGATTGGCACCGAATGCGAATTTTATCTATTTGAAAATAATAAACATTCCATTCCCACCAATATACCACATGATTTTGGTGGCTATTGTGATATCTCCCCCTTGGACAAGGGAGAGAATATCCGTCGTCAAATTTGTCTAACTCTGGAAGAAATGGGTATCTTACCAGAGCGCTCTCATCATGAACAGGGACCTGGGCAAAATGAAATTGACTTTCACTATGGAAATGCCCTGACTGCCGCAGACAATTTTATCACCTTTCGCTCCGCTACAAAAGCAGTTGCTTTTGAAAATGGTCTATTTGCTAGCTTCCTGCCAAAACCTTTTGCCAATTACAGTGGCAGTGGTATGCACGTCAATCTGTCTTTATACCATCAACAGCGCAATCTATTTGAGCCAGATAAAGATGGAAATCACTCTTTAGAGTGTCAGAATTTTCTTGCTGGTATTCTATCCCATATCCAGGAGATGACCTTATTTTTAAATCCTCTTACAAATTCTTATCATCGATTCGGTGCATTTGAAGCTCCCAAATACATCACCTGGTCACATCAAAACCGTTCCCAACTCGTTCGCATTCCCGCTGCAAGAGGTCAATACAGTCGTATGGAATTGCGCTCTCCAGATATGTGCTGTAATCCATATCTTGCCTTTAGTCTACTAATCTATGCTGGACTAGATGGAATCGAACAAAAAACAACACTCTGCCCATCAACAGATATCGACTTATACAACTGCAATCATACACTATCCCATCTAAAAAAATTGCCTATGAATCTGGGAAAAGCCATTCAATTGGCAGAGCAAAGCACTTTTTTAACCACAGTATTTCCTGAGAAATTACTGCAAAAATATCTATTAAAAAAGAAAGCGGAATGGTCTGCTTATTGTCATGCAAAGGACAAACAGCAACTAGAACATGAACTCTACTTTAATCTAGAATAAAGGCGGTGGGATTGCGTGGACAATGTATTATTGGTATCCAGTTCGCAAAAGGGGATCGATTATTTTACCAAGTTGTTGTCAATTGCTCAAGTTTCCAGAATTACATCTGTATCAGATGGTGGAAAAGCACGCCGAATATTATTAGAACAAGACTTTGATCTTGTGATTATCAATACTCCTTTATCCGATGAATTTGGGCATGAATTGGCATTACATATTTCACAATATGCTTTGGGTGTGCTTTTAATCGTCAAATCAGAACTGGTAGAGACCGTTTCCATTCAGGTTGCATCTACAGGAGTTTTTATTCTTGCAAAACCACTAAACCAATCTATTTTTTATCAGTCTTTTAAGCTGATTGCGACAGCTCAACAAAAATTCAAATGTCTGCAACAAGAGAATCAAAAGTTACATCGAAAACTAAATGAACTTCAGTTAATTTCACGCGCAAAATGTCTTTTGATTGAGCAGCAACAGATGACCGAACAACAAGCTCATAAACAAATTGAACAACAAGCAATGAATCTACGCATCACACGCAGAGAGGTCGCAGAAGACATTATTCAACAATATCAACTATGATAGAAAGGAAAAATCTATATGGATTATCAAGAAGAATTTATTGACTTGTACCAACAGCACATTCACCGTGAAGGAGCAGATAAGCTATTAGAATATCTATTATCCAAACACAGCGACTTTTTTACCGCTCCTGCCAGTACGCGTTTTCATGGTAGTCATGAGGGAGGACTGCTACAGCATAGCCTCAATGTTTACCATTGTTTAACGGATTATTTAAGTCGTCCCCGCACAAAACAGCTATATCATATGGACTATTCAGAAGAAAGCATTGCAATCGTAGCGCTTTTGCATGATATCTGTAAAATCAACTGTTATAAACCAGGATTTCGGAATGTAAAAGATGACAATGGCGTTTGGAAAAAGGTTCCCACCTATGAATTTGAGGATCCTATGCCCTATGGTCATGGAGAAAAATCTGTTTATATTATCACTGGATTTATGAAATTGACCCGTGAAGAATCCTTTGCGATTCGGTATCATATGGGTTTTTCTGGAACAGAGGACATTCGCAATATCAGCGCTAGTTTTGAAAAATTCCCACTGTCCTTTGCGCTGGCAACTGCCGATATGGAAGCAACCTACTTTTTAGAAGAATGTTAATCAAAAACCCCCTTGCCCGATGGCAAGGGGGTTTTTACAATTTTAAATTATATGGAAAGTTATCCTTCCAACAGAACAAATCCATATTTATTTAAGTATAATTGTTCCTCATTTTTTCTACCATTGTGAATCATAACAGGTTTATAATCGGTGAAGCACTCATAATCATCTTTTAAACTTACAATGATATACAACTTTTGTGTTTCTGTCTGTCGAATAAAGGTGAATACTCCATTTTGTTTTGACAATACTCTAATGCTTCCTGTCTGCAATGCTGGATAATTTACCTTTAAGGAAGTCAATTCTTTATAAAAGTCCAACAATTCCAAATTCATATAATCCCAAGGGAAATAACGGCGGTTAAATGGATCCTCAAATCCTTGACAACCAACCTCATCGCCATAATAAATACAAGCTGTACCTGGTAAGGTAAATTGTAGGAAAGAAGCTACCTTTAATTTTTGAATTGTGTCTTTTAAACGGTATTCATCTAACAAATAACGCGCTTTGTCATCTCGGCTAAGATTGTAATCAGTTACTCCTAAAACAGTTAAAACACGCATGGTATCATGTGTAGATAAACTATTCATAACACAATCTAAAATTGGTTTTGGATAGTTTTCTGCAATGGTCATAACGGTATCTGCAAGCTGTTCTGAAGAAATATCGCCCTTTACAAAACCAATGATGCCATTTTTATAAGGATAGTTCATAACAGAATCCAATTCTCGTTGTGAAAAATACTTTCTACGGACATCATAACTGACTTTATTGGAAGCATCTTCCCAAACTTCCCCAATCACAAGACTGTCTTGATTGACATTTTTCACTTCCTGATTGAGCAAGCGAATAAATTCATCTGGCAATTCGTCAGCAACATCTAAACGATAGCCATCTGCCCCCAATTCCATCCAATGGCGCACAACGCTGTCTTTGCCAGTAATGATATAATCAAGGTAAGAGGGATTGAGCTCATCAACACAAGGCAACGTGTCAATTCCCCACCAAGAATCGTATTTTGTGGGATCATCTTGGTGGAATTGATACCAAGAGCGATAGGGAGAATCTGGATTGTGATAAGCTCCATTGTGAAAGATATCATACTTGTCAAAATAAATACTATTGCTTCCAGTATGGGAAAAAACAACGTCCAAAATCACCTTCATACCCATCTCATGTGCTTTGTCACAAAGCTGCTTAAAATCTTCTTCTGTACCCAAAAGAGGGTCTACCCTTTTATAGTCAGCAGTGTCATAGCGATGGTTAGAATATGCCATAAAAATGGGATTTAAATAAATCACTGAAACATTTAAATCTTTTAGATAAGGAAGTTTCGCAATAATACCTTGCAGATTTCCGCCGAAAAAGTCATTGTTTTGAATGATGCCATTATGATCTGGAAAAAATACAGGCACATCATAAATATCATTGTGAATGGAAAAAGGCTGTAGTTTATCCTTTGTATCGCATCTTCCAACAGCATAAAAACGGTCAGGGAAAATCTGATACATAACCTTTCCTTTAAATTCAGAAGGCGTATCATAATCTTTATGATAACAAGTAATCTGCCAGCGATCTCCATGACCGATTCTAGTATCACTATAACCATCTTTAAATACATTAAATACAGAGTTTGGAGAGACAATGTGGAAATAATAAAAATAAAGATTACATTCAGATAATGAAAAACTGCCTTGATAAGAATCCATTCCATCTTCAAGCGCAATCCACTCCATTGGATATTGTTGTATAAAGGACTTATCATCTGATTCCACACAGATATATGCTTGTGAAACATTACATTTTCTAGAAATTTGAATCGTCAACGTACATAATTCATCTTGTCTAAGGCATCCAAACGGCTGTTTAAACTCTTTTTGTTTGCTGTTATAAAGTATTTTCATCAAAACATGGCAGGGATAACCATATCATTTGTTTTGCGGGAACCGGTACCATTTGTGTCCCTGCCAGCCTCCTTTCATTTAAAAGATTGTTTAAATTTTTGATATTAATTTATTGATTAACACATATTCTAAATCAAAACACACATTGACTAAACATAGTGATTTTGGGATATGCTGATCTTTATGAGCAAAAAAGCAGGATTTTACTCCTGCTTTTTTGATTGTCATGATATGACGCCAAAAGCAATCGTAATATGCCAATTATTTCACTGGTTTGGCGTTCCAAATCTGTTCAGAATATTCTTTTATCGCACGGTCAGAAGAGAATAATCCAGCCTTTGCAATATTTACTAAAGACATATTGGTAAATTTGCGTTTATCTACATAAGTTTCGGAAATTTTCTTTTGAATATCCACATAGGACGCAAAGTCTGCCAAGGTCATATAAGCATCTGCCACACCAAATTGATTGGTCAACAAGGACTGAGAAATTTCTCTAAATTTAGAACCGAGTACCCCAGAAGTCAACATATCCAAAACAACCCTTAAATCATGGTTGCTATTATAGAATTTAAGTGGCTGATATCCCTTTTGCCAAAGTGCTTCTACTTCTTCAGAAGTCATGCCAAATAAGAAGATATTGTCATCTCCTACCTGCTGATGAATTTCCACATTTGCTCCATCTAAGGTTCCCACTGTAACTGCACCATTGATCATCAACTTCATGTTACCAGTACCAGAAGCCTCTTTACCTGCAATGGAAATTTGTTCTGAAATATTCGCAGCTGGAATGATAATTTCAGCCAAAGAAACTTTATAATCTTCAATAAACACCACTTTAATAAATTCTCTTGCAACTGGGTCATTATTGACCAAATTGGAAACTGCATGGATTAAACGAATCACCTGTTTTGCCATGAAGTAACCAGCTGAAGCCTTTGCCGCAAAGATAAAGGTTCTAGGTGGCATTTTTGTATTCGGATTTGTCTTGATTTGATTATACATATATAAAATCTGCAATACATTTAACAATTGGCGCTTATATTCATGCAGACGTTTGATCTGGACATCAAAGATAGAATTTGGATCTACATTGATACCATTGGTTTTTGCAATATAATCGCAAAGTCTTAATTTATTGTCATATTTTACTTTGCGTAAAGATTCCAATACCGTTTCGTCATCATAGTATTTCATCAATTTTTCCAGCGCATTGGCATCCTTAATAAAGTCATTGCCAATAAGCTTTTGCAACAGTTTAGTCAAACCGGGATTTGCCTGACACAACCAACGACGATAAGCAATACCGTTGGTAACATTGGTAAATTTTTCTGGCATGATTTGATAGTAATCTCTAAAAATAGAATTTGTCAAAATATCGCTGTGCAACTGAGAAACACCATTGACTTTGTGTACACATGCCAAGCAGAGATTTGCCATGCGAATTTCATTGTTCGCAATAATTGCCATATATTCCATCTTAGCGAAATCGCCAGGATAAGCTTGTTCTAATTGTTCATATAAACGGCGGTTGATTTCACAAACAATCTGATAAACACGTGGCAATAATTCACGGAATAAGAATTCTGGCCAGCGCTCTAACGCTTCACTCATAACCGTATGATTGGTGTAAGCCAAAGTATTTTGTGTGATCTTCCAAGCATCTTCCCAACTGTAATGATAATCATCTAATAGAATTCTCATCAATTCTGGCACGCAAAGTGCTGGATGGGTATCATTGATATGAATCGCAACTTTATCCGCAAAATTATCCAGAGAATCATATTTTTCCAGATGAGATTGAATAATGCTTTGTAAAGAAGCAGAAACCAATAAATACTGTTGTTTTAGACGCAGACGTTTTCCGTCAATATGGTCATCTGCTGGATATAATACCTTTGTAATTGCTTCTGCCATGGTATTTTTCTCCAGTGCCTTCATATAGTCTCCACGAGAGAATGCAGTCATATCCAAGCTATCTGGAGATTTTGCACCCCATAAAACCAACTCATTTACTGCATTGGTATCATGACCAGAAATCAACATATCATAAGGAACAGCAATCACAGAATCGTAATCGTGGTGAATTGCCTTATATCTTCCATCTTCAAAAGATTCGGTTACTTGACCGCCAAATCTTACTTCAAATGCTTCATCGTTGCGAGGAATGATCCAAACATCTCCAAGTTCTAACCAGTTATCTGGAAATTCCATTTGCCAACCATCAATGATTTTTTGTTTAAAGATACCAAATTCATAACGAATGGAAAAGCCCATTGCAGGAATAGACATACTTGTCATAGAATCCATATAACAGGAAGCCAAACGACCTAAGCCCCCATTTCCCAAACCTGCATCTGGTCCAATTGGATATAAATCCTTTAAATCAATATCAAGTGTTTTTAGTGCGTCAGCAAAAACCTTTTCCATACCGAGGTTATAAAGATTGTTGCGCAAGGAGGTTCCAACTAAAAACTCCATAGACATATAATAAACCTGTTTTGCTTCTTGTTTTTCGCATTTATCAGCAAAGTCCTTTCTTTTCTGGGAAAGGATATCACGGATTACCAGGCAAACAGATTTATAAATTTGTTGTTGAGTTGCTTCCTTTAAGTAGCAACCAAAATGTCTCAAGCACTTCTCATTTAAAAATTCTAAAAGTTTTTCTTTTGTTAAACTCATTTGATTCAATCCTTTTCTAAAGTTTTGGTTCTCATTTTCCCATCTTCTCATATATTGACTGAGATTATTCGGTTACAAAATCAGTAATATACTTTTATTACCAATCGTGTTCTCTCTTACTGTCTTCATGATTCCCCAATATTACAATTCTTAAACAATCACTTTATCTTTACTAGCATTTGAAATCATTTTATCATTTCAAAGAAAATGAGTGTTTTTGATACAAATACAACTTTTGTCAGAAAATATGTATCCTAGTTGTTCTCTTTACATCAATTATCGTCCATCATTTTATAGAATAGATATAGATACATTTCATACAATTGATGTACATTATCAGTATATCTTGTATTCCAGAAAATAACAAGGTGTAAAATCCACAAAATTCTGTCGTTTATCCGAAAATTTGGTTAAATCTTTTACGTTTTTGTAACTTTGTAAGAAGAAATAAAAGTCAAACTCCGAAAACATGCAGTTTGAGCTACCTATCCAACCGATAAACCACCTCGCCAATTTTAAATATTTTACATGACAATTTTTATATTCCTTATCAAAAATAACATACTTTTTATGTGATACTTCCCCTTCCATATAGACAGAAAAATAGTTATTTTACACTGTGATGTTCCATCTTATCAATTCTTTTTTTAGAGGTATTTGGTAAGCCTCATAATAGTATATGTAACCATATTGCAAGATACACTCAAAAATAAAATATAAACCAGTTTCAAGTAAAACTGCTAGAATCATCCACTTCATTTTCCATAGAATTACAAAAAAAAATATATTTTTTTTAGTAAAAAGAATATTTTTCAAAATTTTTCAAAAAATAAGTTGACAACTGATCTATTCTTTGTTATACTAATGAAGCATTATTTGAAGTAACTTATAAATACGAGCCACTAGCTCAGTTGGCAGAGCATTTGACTTTTAATCAAAGGGTCCGGAGTTCGAATCTCCGGTGGCTCATTTAAAAACCAATTTGGTATGCCAAATTGGTTTTTATACTATCAGATATCGGTAGATTACTGCCATTCTTAGAATTTTTTTGAAAACAGCTTGACTTTTTAATATAGGATTGTTATAATAAACAAGGTACATGATAGCTAACAAAGTATATTAGATTTTATTTGGTGTTTTTGAGAAAGAAAAATATGAGCCACTAGCTCAGTTGGCAGAGCATTTGACTTTTAATCAAAGGGTCCGGAGTTCGAATCTCCGGTGGCTCACCAGAGAACCTGTAAACTTTGTTTACAGGTTTTTATTTTTACTTCATAATCATAAAGAGTAAAAAGCCCTATCTTAAAAAAGAAGTAGTTTCTGTTAGAAGAAACTACTTCTTTTTTAAGGTAAACTTCTGATAATTGTAAAACAAATAAAGCCTATTTTCTCTATTTCTTTAACGCTTCACTCAACCAGATATTCGCAATATCCAATGCAGGATATAACCCCTGTTTTTCGCTCGTCTTTACAATTCGCTCCAATGGATTTTTGCTTTCATCTGTCATAATCAACTTAATAGAGATGTTACCGCTCATATCTAGATTATTTTTGTGCTCAAAATCCTGAACTTGCATCATTACAACATAATCTTCATACATATTTCCATAATAGATTGTATTTCCGCAACGAACTAAGGGGCGCCCTTTATACAATAGAAATTTATCCTTAGCTGCCATCAAAATATTCCTCCTAACAATGATTTTTATCTGACTGATTGTCCGAAAAACAACCAATTTATATCGTACCCATAAAGCATATACAGGTGCTGATTTTCTATCTCAATACTCCAGTTTGATTCATCTAAAATAAACTTCATATCTTTCCTTGAATATACAACTCCAGAATCCCTTCTATCACCTGTTTGATAAGCGAATATCGGCTCCAAAGAGGATAAAAGAAACCGGATTTATCCGGTTTTTAGTCAATCAAAGCAATGGTATCAAAAACTTGTCTTCTTGCTCTTTATAGATCCCTTTATAAAATCTACAAATTACATTGCCAAACATTCGGATTTATCCAGTTTTTTCTTTTATCATTTTGATAGGATACTAACGTTTTGAATCATCTTATAAAAGAGTATAACATAAAATACCGATAATTGTAAATAAGATATGGTAATTGTTTACAATACTTTTATTTTTCAATTGGATATTCTTGATAATCTCCCCGTTGTGTCGTCAATTCATAACCAATTGCACACATGCGTTGATTGAGTTTTTCTCTGGACTCTGCAGCTTCTTCGTCCATACAAATTTTATTATCATAAAGGGTATAACGCTTTCTCACATCAATTGGAGACAAATTTGGCATCACGACATTGGCACCGGCAAGAATTCCCTTTTCACGTCCATTGGGATCGATCGTACCCAATGCGGTTGTGGCTGGAAGCAATACATTGGGTAACATCAAACGCAATATACCGATTAAAAATAAAGTCTGTTCTAAATTGCCCTTTTGTTTATCTGCAAATGGCGTTTGATGGTGTGGAAGAAATGGACCAATCCCCACCATCTGCGGCTTTAACTCCCAGATAAACAATAGGTCCTCTGCCAAATGTTCGGTTGTTTGGTAAGGAGAGCCCACCATAAATCCTGTTCCCACCTGATAGCCAATCTGCTTTAAAAACAACAAACACTGTTTTCTCGTCTTTAACAATTGATTGGCAGGATGTAATTTTTGATAGTGCGCTTCCGTCGCTGTTTCATGGCGCAGCAAATAACGATTTGCCCCCGCTTGGTAAAAAGCCTCATAGGATTTGAAATCGCGCTCTCCCAGTGATAAGGTAATGGCACAATCTGGATAACTGTGTCTGATCCGAGAGATGATTTCGACAAATCGCTCATCGGTAAAATAAGGATCTTCCCCTCCTTGTAATACAAATGTGCGAAATCCCAAGTGGTACCCCTGTTCACAACAGCTTAAAATTTGTTCTAAGCTCAAACGATAGCGTTGTACCTGTCGGTTCTCGGCACGAATACCACAGTAATAACAGTTATTTTTACAGTAGTTGCTAAATTCAATCAAGCCTCTGGTATAAATTTGATTGCCAAAACGCGCTCTGGCAACCTGTCTGGATTTTTCAAATAAATACTCTGAAATCTCTGGCGTCATTCCATCAAGCAGTTGTATGAATTCTGATTTTGTTAATCTATGTTCAGATTGTAATTTATCAATGAATGTCTTCATATATGGTTCTCCTTATGATACCTATTTTGATTTATCATTTTACTCTTTTGTGCGTTGATAGCTCATCAAATAATAAGGACCCTGTTCACACTCCTCTTCTTTTTGTATCGTCCAACCTTGATGCAGATAAAAATCCAATGCTCTGGTATTGGATTTCATACATTTTAGTGTCATAGGAGTTCCCAACATCTCAACAGCCCGATTGATCAATGCCTTTGCCACTCCTAACCCTCGATAGTCCTTTTGAACCATCAAATAATGAATAAACCGATCTGGTTCATATATCGAAGCAAAGCCCACCAGTTCCACACCAATATAAGCACACAATATCAACTCTTCTTTTAACAGTTCACCAAAGTCATATAGACCCATTTGACGGGTATCTTCCCAAGTAAAACACGCTTGTCTTATTTCTAAAAACATCTGTCTTAATCTATCATACTCATGGGTTTGTACCCTTTTTATGATAATTTATTTGATCGCTTTCATCTTTTATCATTCCTTTTTTCCATCCTATTTATTATATCCTATTATTTCTTTTACCGCAATCGAATTGTACAATTGATATCAAATATGATATAATGGTATTGTCAATTCCTAACATCTCAATGATATTACTAGGCAGAAAGGAAGTTTATGCAATATCAAATCATTGTTTTTGACCTTGATGGAACCTTGACCAATTCCCAAAAGAAAATTACCCCCAAAACCAAACGGGCAATTGAACAAATCCAACAGCAGGGCATTCAGGTTGTCTTGGCATCGGGCAGACCCACTTGTGGAATTTTACCCATTGCAGAAGAACTGAACCTAACAAAATATGGCGGTTTTGTGCTCTCCTTCAATGGTGCCAATGTGATAAATATGCAAACCCAAGAGGTGATTTATCAAAAAACGCTGCCAATACAAATCATTCCCTCCCTTTGTGAATTTGCCCAACAGCATAAAATAAACCTGCTTTCTTATGAGGGCAATACCATTATCACGCACGCTTCAAAAGACCCCTATGTCATAATAGAATCCCAGGTCAATCATATGCAGGTAAAACAGATATCTAATTTATGTGATTACATTCGTTTTCCCGTTCATAAATGTATGATTGTTGGAGATGGTGACCGATTGGAACAACTAGAGCCAATCGCAGTTTCCCAATTGGGGGGACAATTGAATATCTATCGTTCAGAACCATATTTTTTAGAATTTATGCCGCAACAGATTGATAAAGCATATTCTTTGGGAAAACTATTAACACACCTAGGTCTAGACAAACAACAGATGATTGCTTGTGGAGATGGATTCAACGATATTTCTATGATTGCCTATGCAGGGTTAGGAGTTGCCATGCAAAACGCGCAGCCATCTGTCAAAGCATCTGCTGACTATATTACAAGTTCTAACGACCAGGATGGAATTGTAAAGGTCATCGAAACATTTCTCATTCACAATTAAATTTTTAACCAAAAAGGATGGTACTATTTATGTGGGCTTATCAAAGTGTATTCTATCAAATTTATCCACTGGGCTTTTGTAATGCGCCTTTTCCAAACGATGATCAACCAGTCAATCGCATCCAAAAAGTTTGTGATTGGATAACACACCTCAAACAATTACAGATAAACGCCATTTATTTTTCCCCTATTTTTGAGTCAGATTCCCATGGGTATGATACCAGAGACTTCAAAAAGGTGGACTGCCGTTTGGGAACCAACCAAGAATTTGCACAGGTGTGCAAAACACTTCATCAAAATGATATCCGGGTCGTATTAGATGGTGTATTTAACCATGTGGGAAGAGGCTTTTGGGCATTCCAAGACGTGCTTAAAAATCGGGAAAATTCTCCTTACAAAGATTGGTTTTTCATTCATTTTGATGGCAACTCCAATTATAACGATGGTTTTTGGTACGAAGGCTGGGAAGGACATTTCGAATTGGTAAAATTAAATCTTCGCAATCCAGCCGTTGTGGACCATATCTTAGAAAGTATCAAAAGCTGGGTGGAAGAATTTGATATTGATGGGCTTCGCCTAGATGTCGCTTATTCTCTAGACCATGATTTTATTCGTCGTCTGCGCCAGTTCTGCAATGAACTAAAACCAGAATTTTTCTTGGTTGGTGAACTGCTCCATGGCGACTACAATCAATTTGTCAATGACCAAATGTTACACAGTGCAACCAACTATGAATGTTATAAAGGACTTTATTCCAGTTTTAACAGTATGAATTTATTTGAAATCACACATAGCTTATTGCGTCAATTTGGACCCGAAAACTGGACTTTATATCGAGGCAAACATCTGCTAAACTTTGTGGATAACCACGATGTCACCCGTATTGCCAGTATGTTGACCAATCCAAAACATCTGCCACTTATCTATGGCGTATTATTTGGAATGCCTGGAATCCCCTGCATTTACTACGGCAGTGAATGGGGCGCAGAAGGACTCAAACAAAATGGTGACCCTACCCTACGCCCATCTTTCTCAGAACCTCAAAACAATGAGTTGACCAAATGGATTGCAACGTTATCTGACGCACATCAAAACAGCAAAGCGCTTTGTTATGGAGATTTTCGTTCTATTGTCTTGACCAATCATCAAGTTATCTTTGAACGCAAGACAGATGAAGAACGCGTTCTAGTGGCTGTAAATGCCAGCGATCAACCTTATGTTGCTCATTTTGATGCTGGCTGTGGATTAGCAAACGAACTGATTTCAGGAACCACCCATGACTTTGGTGGAGGAAGTACACTTCCACCATACAGTGTACAATACTGGAAGATGGAAAAATAACGCTGTAAAAAACAGTCACTATTATCAACCATATCACTTAATCATCGTCTATAAAACAAGTTAAAACCTGTTACAGAATGATCTGTAACAGGTTTTTTTATGATGAAGTAGCAAACTGTTGGCAATTTGCAAAATATCAAAAAAGACACTTTTTGATATTATTCCAAAACATAAACTTCTACTGTTTTTGCTCCAAATCGTACGCTTTCCTCATAGGTGTTAAAAAAGCAATCTACCAATACTGTACCATTGTTCACTGCAGTTCCGGTATCATGTACAGTGGAGTATCCATAAACATAACTGTTATCTGGTGTTTTAATATATAGTTTGGTGCCTTTTGGAAATTGACTTAAATTCATTGCAACTGCTCCTGGGCGCAGACTTGTTGGTTTGCCCAAAGCGCTATATGCAGTTGCTTTCCCAGTCACCTTATAAGCATAGTTGACAGGGTTTCCATTTTCATCTAATTGAATGGAACTTCCTGGTTCCACCTGTCTTTTCACACCGCCAATTGTAATTTCTTCAACTACTGCAAACTCCTGTGAAATTGGTTGTACTGTCACTTCTTCAGAAACGACGGTTGTTTCCTGTTCTACACCATCTATCCACTTGGTACTGGTAGTGGTCAATAGTGTACCTGCTACTCCCTCTACAGAAGTTATCAATTGTTGATTTGCTGCCAATTGAATTTCTGGCTTTTGTACTTCATAGGGAATTTCAGTCGTAAATTGATTTTGTGTATAAGTTACACGATTGATTACAATCTCAGTTTCTCTTGTCACCAATTCATTGGTTGCTACATTGATCAAATCATCATCTGATAAAGAAATCCCAGCTAAATCCAGTGCATCTTGCACAGTCCCATCTGTCATGGGAATCATTTGTGTCTGTCCATCTGCTGTAATGGGAACTTCAAACGCTCTTGTAATATAGATATCTGCTTGACTGTCTGCAAATCCGGTAAATTCACATTTATCATTTTCATCAAGTACAATGTTTTCTTTTTTTAAGATGTCCTCTAATTCTGTAAAGAGTGTATAACGGGAATATACCATTCCATCTTCGTGAATTGTCACACGATTGGATGTTGTTATCACACCTGTAAATACTGTAAATAACATTGCGCATATCATACAGACGAGCAATAATCTTAAAATCCATTTAGAACATTTAAATCCTGTATGTTGAGCTGTTTTCATGTAAAATACCTCGTTTTCTACAGACGAAAGTCTGTTTTTTTGCCATAATGAAATTGAAATGATTTGGGTTTGTTACATTTGTTACCGTTTTGTAAGTATTATATTTACATAAATAGGATTTGTCAAGGAATATTTGAAACACTTTTTTATGCATTTTGACAACAAACATCAAAAATAATACAAATTGTAACTTTTACATCTCAGTGATTTCTCGATTTTTTGTCAATTATCCACCAAAAAATAAATGGCAAATTTTCAGTATCTTACAAATCGAAGGTAAAATAAGATTAAGACAATCTATCTAATTTAAAGAATTTTTTTCTTTATTTTTTATAGTTTATCACATTAATTCTTTTTACATATAGTATAATTTATAAATAATATTCTATTTGTATATTAAGATTATTTATTGTTAAAAGTTTTAACAATAAAATACGCTTTTTTAAATGCTCTTGTGAAATTTCGCCAATAAATTTCCAAAAAAATATATACGTATAATATATTTACGGATATATTATACGTATAGTATTAAAAAATACGCCTGATATCCAAAATCTGGTTCACAAACAATCTGATTCGGTGAAAAGTTGTTTGCAAAACCGTCCAATCAACCGCAAATTTATTTTAATAATCTTTCTTGTAATCGATTGATAATGTCATGACCATAAGCTACTATCACATAAAAAAGTGAAAAGATCATCATCATCACAATATTGATAAAACCAAAATGATAAAAGGTTTGATAATAAATACTGTTCCTAGTTGTGTCTATCTCAAACCAAGCCTGTTTTGAAGTTGCCTGTAGAACTGCCTTGCCATCATCTGTGATAACATCGCTAATTCCCTCTTTGTCTTGCATATACTTCAACAACGCATCTGCTGCAATCACCTGCTGTACCCGTTTCCCATTTAAAAATTCAATTGACTCAATCTTAATATCTGGACATTCAAAACGCAGTTTCTTCACATGCAAACTATTTAGATTGGTAAACAATGTTGGATCGCCATCTTGATAAATGGTATATAAAATCGTATTTTCCCGTTCTGCTACTCCACGAATCTCATTGGTAACCGTAGCGGCGTTTCCATTTATCTTTCCATCATAAATAAACCCTTTTCCCTGATCATACAAAATTCTAAATTCAGGTGTTACAACCCTGCCTTTTTGATCCATCACCTCAGAGGTAGCAACATTCTGAGGGCTATAATTTAAACGAATGCTATCTATGGTAACTGGAAAGCGAATCAAAATTAGCAATACCATTAGGATAATATAAATAATTGTGCTAATCACTTTGATTCGTTTGAATTTTTGCTGTTTTTTCAATCGATTATTTTCCATTAAATTTTCCAAACTGTTCTCCTTTAGCTATCCAGCTTTAACACAGACATAAATGCCTCTTGCGGAACTTCCACACTGCCCAATTGGCGCATGCGTTTCTTTCCCTCTTTTTGTTTTTCCAATAGTTTTTTCTTTCGCGTAATATCGCCACCATAACATTTGGCCAATACATCTTTTCGCATCGCTTTCACTGTCTCTCTTGCAATAATCTTCCCCCCAACAGCCGCTTGAATGGGCACTTCAAACATCTGACGCGGAATATTCTCCTTGAGCTTTTCTGCAATCTTTCTGGCACGCGGGTATGCTTTATCTTTATGCACAATAAAACTAAGTGCATCTACAATATCGCCATTTAACAGAATATCCAACTTCACCAATTGTGAAGGATGATAACCGTCTAATTCATAATCGAATGAGGCATATCCTTTAGTGCGGGATTTTAACGCATCAAAAAAGTCATATACAATTTCATTGAGCGGTAACTGATAGTGCATCTCCACCCTTGTTTCTTCTAAATACTTCATATCTTTAAAGAGACCACGTCTATCTTGGCACAAATCCATAATATTTCCCACATAATCCACTGGCGTTAAAATACTTGCCTTTACCATTGGCTCTCTTGCCTGTGCAATGGTCGCCACATCTGGGTAATTGCTTGGATTGTCTATCATCACCACCTCCCCTGAAGTCAATTCAATTTCATAGATAACCGAAGGAGCTGTGGTGACCAGATCCAAATTAAATTCCCGTTCTAGACGCTCTTGGATAATCTCCATATGAAGTAATCCCAAAAATCCACATCGAAACCCAAAGCCCAATGCCTTTGAGGTTTCTGGCTCAAAAGTCAAGGAAGCATCATTTAGTTCTAGCTTTTCTAATGCTTCCCTTAAATCCCCATACTTGGCGCCATCTGCTGGATAAATTCCAGAGAACACCATGGGATTTACTTTGCGATAACCGGGAAGTGCCTCTACCGCAGGATGTTCTGCCAAAGTTACAGTATCACCTACTCGAGTATCCCCAATATTTTTAATGCTAGCTGCCAAATATCCAACCTCTCCCGCAGAGAGCTGTTCAGTTGGAAACATGTTCTTTGCTCCCATATATCCCAACTCTACTACATTAAACTCAGCACCAGTTGCCATCATCCGAATGGTATCGCCAACCTTTACTGTACCCTCTTTTACCCGAATATACACAATAACTCCCTTATAAGAATCATAATAGGAATCAAAGATCAATGCCTGAAGCGGAGCATTTTCATCTCCTTTTGGCGCTGGGATATCGGTGACAATTCTTTCAAGTACCTCTTCAATATTCATACCTAACTTTGCAGATACCCTTGGCGCGTCCAATGCTGGAATTCCAATGATATCCTCTACCTCTTGGCAGACCCGCTCTGGATCTGCGGAAGGTAGGTCAATTTTATTGACAATTGGAAGCAGCTCTAAATTGTGTTCCAACGCCAAATAAGTATTTGCCAACGTCTGTGCTTCTACTCCTTGAGAGGAATCAATTACTAAAATCGCCCCCTCACAGGCTGCCAAAGAACGAGAAACCTCATAGTTAAAATCTACATGCCCAGGGGTATCGATTAAATTAAATTCATATACCTCTCCATTTTTTGCCTGATAATTTGCCTTTACTGCACGTGCTTTGATTGTAATTCCCCGCTCACGCTCAATGTCCATATTATCCAATAACTGTTCTTCCATCTCACGCTGTGCAACTGTACTAGTCAATTCTAAAATGCGATCTGCCAAGGTACTCTTTCCATGGTCAATATGCGCAATAATAGAAAAATTCCGAATATTCTCTTTTTTTGTTGTCAAATAATTCACCTCATATTTATTTTATCTATCTTTTATTACGAGCCGCTGACGATAGTCAGGCGAATCAGCGAGTAACAAAAAAATATACCTTTTATTCCTGCGCCCACAGGCGCACTTTAGATCATTGTTATTTTTTATTACGAGCTGCTGACCACA
>CAJTTB010000010.1:31453-108794 GCA_910579175.1 uncultured Oscillospiraceae bacterium
ACTTTAGATCATTGTTATTTTTTATTACGAGCTGCTGACCACAGTCAAGCGTATCGGCGAGTAACAAAAAAATATACCTTTTATTCCTGTGCCCACAGGCGCACTTTAGATCATTGTTATTTTTTATTACGAGCTGCTGACCACAGTCAAGCGTATCAGAGAGTAACAAAAAATATACCTTTTATTCCTGTGCCCGCAGGCGCACTTTAGATCATTGTTATTTTTTATTACGAGCTGCTGACCACAGTCAAGCGTATCAGAGAGTAACAAAAAATATACCTTTTATTCCTGTGCCCGCAGGCGCACTTTAGATCATTGTTATTTTTTATTACGAGCTGCTGACCACAGTCAAGCGTATCAGAGAGTAACAAAAAATATACCTTTTTTATTTTCTACTTAAAAAACAGTACTATACGATTTCATCTGACTGTGCAATCAAATCACGCGCTTGCATCAATGCAAATCCCAAACAATTCAATCCTTTCCAAGCGGTTGGATTTTCTATCTGTGGATTGCTTTTTGACATTCCAATTCCCCAAATACGATCACGTGGGCTTGCTTCTACCAAAACCCGATCTTTTGTAGAGAGTAAAAATGCCTTTAATTCTGGATTTTGAGAAAACTTAGCACAGTTTCCCTCTACCACAATCCGCATGCGATGTTGTTTCCAAATCTTGTCTGAAAAATTTACAATCTCTCTGCCTAGGCGCTTGTATTCACCTGGATGGTTTGCTTCCATAATCCGTTTAAAAATTTTTTCATCTTTAAATAACAATGCCTTTTGTGCCATCATATACTGTTCTGCTGTGTGATATGTTCTGTTTTTCACCTGAAAAGAACAATTCCACCATTGACTCAAACAACTCTCTGTAATCCTTCCATCACTTTCAGGTCGATGTCCCCAAAAAAATACATACTTGATTGGGGTTCCCTGACGATACATTTCAAGCAATGTATCCATTGAATCGCATTTCAATCTAATTCCTCCCATTCTTCTGAAAATAGTTGTTGATAAATTACCTTCATCACGCCACCTTTATCATTGCTGGGCGCAATGTGATTGCCATATTGTCTCATATCATAATTGGCATTTTCCATGACATAACTGTACTTTGCAGCCTGTAATAACTCAATATCGTTATAAAAGTCTCCAAATGCCATTGTCTCTTCCTTTTGAATCTGCAAGCGCTGTTGTAACATCTTTAAAGCAGCTCCCTTGTTGACATCCGAAGACATGATATCCATCCAAACATCTCCAGAAACTGCAAAACAATAGCGATTTTCAAAATGTTTCCTCAACAGTGGTTGAGAATGTAACATTGGGTTCTTTAAATCACAGATACTCGCTTTGACAATCTCATCTGGTACCTGATGTAAATCCTCTATGATATGTTGATTGATATAATAATCATCTAAATCCTTTTGAAAAGCGCTGTCACATGGTCTATACCAAACGCCTTTTGTACC
The DNA here is from genome assembly GCA_910579175.1 of uncultured Oscillospiraceae bacterium. Taxonomy (GTDB): domain Bacteria; phylum Bacillota; class Clostridia; order Oscillospirales; family Ruminococcaceae; genus Massiliimalia. Next base: position 32,921 of record CAJTTB010000010.1, read on the forward strand.
ACAAAGTATCAATACAACATCAGATAATTGTTCGCAAATATCAATCAGTTCCATCAATTGAGTTCGGTCGATTGGATTCTGACAGAGAATCTCTCCCCGATGGAACACCATTCCCCCATTGTCACAGATAAAGTACATATCTTCTAATCCCTGTGCAAAATCTTGTTCCATCTTTGGGTAACTTCTTCCACTTGCTGCTGTAAAATAAACTCCTTGAGCTTTTAATCTCCTTATCATCTGAAAAAAATGTTTGGGAATTTGCTTTTGAGAATTTAATAGCGTTCCGTCCATATCAGATGCAATTAATTTTATCATAGTTACTCCTTACCCATCTTTGATTACTTTTCTATTGGATATCACGACAAAAACAGGAGACTACTTAACAGTCTCCTGTCGTCTTTATCCATCTGCAAATAATCTTGTCAACTGTTCTCCTAATTCTTGTAAATCCTCTTTGCTATAAAAATCAATCACCAATGTTCCCTTTTTGTTCTTATCTTCATTGACCTTTACCATTCTGCCCAATTCATTTTGCAATGAAATTTCTATTTCGTCATAAAAGCTATCCCGTTGTTTGAATTTTTTCACCTTTGCATCTGATGCCATCTTTTGTGAAAGTCGTTCCACATCTCGAACAGTTAGGTTATCCCGAATAATTTTATCCGCTATCTGTTCCATTTCTTCTTCTGTCTCAAAAGATAAAATCGCCCGAGCATGTCCAGAAGACAATTCCCCTTTTCGCACCTGTTCTAATACCTTATCAGGAAGATTTAACAGACGCAACGCATTTGCGATGACAGGTCTTGATTTTCCCACACTTTTAGAGACGGTTTCCTGTGTAAAATTAAAGTGATTGATTAACTCCCGATAGCCCAACGCTTCTTCAATTGGGTTTAAATCCTCTCTTTGTAGATTTTCAATCAAAGCAATCTCTATTGTTTCTGTATCAGAAAGTTCCCGAATCACTACAGGGACTTCGGTTAAACCCACCATTCTGCTCGCACGATATCGGCGCTCTCCCGCAACAATCTGATACATTCCAGAAGCTATCGGACGCACAATCAATGGCTGAATTACTCCATGCTCTCGAATAGAATCTGCCAACTGTTCCAATGCCGCTTGATCAAATTCCTTTCTTGGTTGATTTCGGTTTGGTTCAATTTCACTGATTCTCAAGGTATTGCGTTCTTCTGAAGATGGTGTACTATTATCCTCAAATAGTGCGTCTAATCCCTTTCCTAAAGCTGATTTTCTTGCCAACTCGTTCATCCTTTCTTATCCTTTATTCTTGTATCTATTTTCGATTTTTTTTGATGATCTCTTTTGCCAAATCCAAATATGCTTGAGAGCCCTTTGAAATGCTGTCGTAATAGATGACCGGTTTTCCAAAGCTGGGCGCCTCAGATAAACGCACATTTCTAGGTATCACAGTTTTATAAACTCGATTGCTAAAAAACTTTTTGACTTCTTGTACCACTTGTATAGTTAAATTTAAACGACCATCATACATAGTCAACAATACTCCCTCAATATCCAAAGAAGTATTGTATTTCTTTTTGACTTGTCGAATGGTTGCCATCAGTTGTGAAAGCCCCTCCAGTGCATAGTACTCACACTGTATTGGAATCAAAACTGTATCGCAAAGACTCAGTGCATTCAGTGTTACCAATCCCAAAGAAGGCGGACAATCTATCAAAATATAATCATAATCTTCTTTTATCGAAATAATGCCTCTTTTTAAAATATTAATTCTATCCGGTAAATCAACCAACTCAATTTCTGCCCCTGCCAATTCCATATTGGCGGGAATCAAATCCAATTTCTGAAATTTTGTTTGTACAATAGTTTCTTTGGCGGTTTCTTCCCCAATCATAATATCGTAAGAGGATTTTATAACTTCCTTCTTATTTATCCCAAGCCCACTTGTTGCATTTCCTTGCGGGTCAATATCAATTAGCAATGTTTTCTTTTTATGCTTTCCCAATGATGCGGCAAGGTTTACAGAAGTAGTTGTCTTGCCAACGCCCCCCTTTTGGTTGGCAATTGCAATTATTTTTCCCATCAATATCCTCCTCTTTTTCGCTTGTACTTACACTATTAGTATATCATACTTCGATATCATTGCAAATAGGAAAACCCGAAAAATGTTTCATGTGAAACAAAATAATCTTGTTCATATCTCTAAAATGTTTCATGTGAAACATTGTTCGACAGCATTATCCTCATAAATGTAGTATACTGATTCTTTAGGATTTTATAAAGAGATAGCAATCGGTGGTATTGATTGCTATCTCCAGTTAGTTGATCATTTATTTTTCTTAATGCATTGCTTATAAAATTATATTTTTACATAGCAAAAAGCGGAAAGGTTAATACCTTTCCGCCGATGCCACGGGAAATAAAATGATTATTTATCATCAAAGTACCTCGGTGTAATACCGGTTCAAGCAGATACCCTGAATCAACTGGATTTTATTGGAATACGCACAACGTATTCAATGCAGTCCTCCTGCTCATGCTTTTCGCTTGTGGCAGGAATTCCTGCGTCTTTCATCACCTTAATCGCCTTGTTGATGGTATTTAAAAACAAACGCACATCTTTAATAATTGGCACTGTTCTTCTTCTCGGTTTTATTTTAAACAATGAGGCAATATAATCTTCTGTCTGTGCTACATTTAGACCACGACGCTCTACCTCTTCAATGGTCTTTTTCCGCAATTCCAAATCGTCTAACTTTAATAAAGCTCTGGCATGCCGTTCGGTAAGCTGATGTTTTAAAATCAATTGTCGCTCTTCCTCGTTGAGTTTTAACAGTCTTAATTTATTCGCCACCGTCGATTGTGCCATGCCCAACTTTACTGCCGCTTCCTCTTGGGTCACGCCCCATTCTGCAATCAATTTTTTTAATGCTAGAGCTTGTTCAAATACATTCAAATCTTCACGGTGAATATTTTCAATCAATGCCAATACAGCAGATTCACGTTCACTTCGTTCCATAATAATACACTCTACGGATTCATGTCCCAAAAGTGTACAAGCTCTCAATCTTCTTTCACCAGAAATCAGTTCATAAAATCCTTTACTATCCTTTCGAACTGTCAATGGTTGTAACAATCCATTTTCTTGAATACTCTGTGCCAATATATTCAGTTGTTCTTCTGAAAAATTCGTTCTTGGCTGTGACGGATTGGTTTGAATACTTTGAATGGGAAGCAATACAACTCGATTGACAACTCTTTCCTTTTTTAGCCCTAATCCCATATAATTCCCCTTTCTTTTTAATCCTCCATTTTGTTCTATTCCCTCGTGTGCTATACTTAATATACCACATATAAGAAAAAAATACCAGTATTTTCCTTCAACGTTTTTCGCTAGAAAATACCGGTATTCTAAAGATTCTCCATTTATTGGAGTGGTTGTTTTTTTATTTTTGCAGAAATTCTAGGATATCTTGTAGGAGTCTGCGATATCTTTTTGATAACAACAATTCCGCGTTTGTTTTCCCCAGGCAATACTATCTTTTCTATCCGTTGAATTTCTCCGCCCATCAGTTTGATTGCCTTTTTAGATTCTTCTAACTCCTGTTCGATATCAAACCCCTTTAATGCAACAAAATAACCACCTAATTTTACAAAAGGCAAGCAATACTCTGAAAGCTCCCTAAGATGTGCTACTGCTCTTGCCGTAGCGATATCAAATACCTCTCGATATTTGGATTGTTTGCCTCCATCTTCTGCCCTGCTGTGAATACAGTCAGCGGAAATATGCAATTGCTCTGCCAATTGTTGTAAAAATACGATGCGCTTATTTAAACTGTCCATCATGGTCAATTGAATATCATTGCGCACAATTTTACAAGGTACAGATGGAAACCCTGCACCAGTGCCCACATCAATCATACGAGCATGTTGGGGAACTTCCATAATAGACAATAACAATAAACTATCTAAAAAGTGTTTGATACAGATTTCATCTGGTTGCACAATGGCAGTCAAATTGATTTTTTCATTCCATTCTACCAGAAATTTGGCATAACAGTCAAATTGTTCTAATTGTTCTGATGTTAAATCAAATCCATATGCCTTTGCATGTTTTAGCAAATATTCTTGAGAAATCATACTGTTTCCCCCTGTTTTTTCTGATGAGCTTGCTGTTCCAGCCAAATTAGCAATACTGAAATATCCGCAGGGCTTACCCCTGAAATTCTAGAAGCCTGTCCAATATTGAGTGGCTTTATCTTCTTCAACTTTTCAATTGCTTCCAACCGCAATCCAGAAATACTTTGATAATCCAAATCCACAGGTAGTAACTTGCCTTCCATCTTTCTCATTTCCTCCACCTGTGCCATCTGTTTTTTGATATATCCCTCATATTTGATTTCGATTTCTACCTGTTCTTGAATCTCTCTGGAATAATTCGGGAAATTATGGTCAAATTTAGCTAAATCTTCATATTTCATTTGGGGTCTACGAATCAATTCTGCTGCTTTTTGTCCAGTTACCATGGCAGATGTTCCACGTGAAACAAGAATTTGATTTAATTCCTCCGATGGAGCAATAGTAGTCTTGGTCAGGCGCTTGATTTCCTTGGTAATTTTTTCTATTTTCTCACAAAATTTTCTATATCGCTGCTCAGAAATCAATCCCAACTCATACCCCAGTGGTGTCAAACGCTTATCCGCATTGTCCTGACGCAATATCAAACGATATTCACTGCGAGAAGTCATCATACGATAAGGATCTGAACAACCCTTTACTGTAATATCATCAATCAGCGTACCAATATAGGAACTGGCACGGTCCAATACAAATGGAGGTTTTTTTTGTATCTGCAATGCTGCATTGATTCCTGCGATCAATCCCTGTGCCGCTGCTTCCTCATAACCAGAAGTCCCATTAAATTGACCCGCTCCATACAATCCTTTCACTGCTTTAAATTCCAATGTTGGCAACAACTCTTGTGGATCACAACAGTCATATTCAATTGCATAGGCATTTCGCATCACTTCTATCTGTTCAAATCCTTCAATGGTTCTCAAAAATGCAAGTTGAACATCTTCTGGTAACGAAGAACTCATGCCCTGCAAATACATTTCATCGGTGTCAATCCCCATTGGTTCTACAAATAACTGATGTCGGGATTTATCTGCAAAACGCACAATTTTATCTTCAATGCTGGGGCAGTAACGCGGACCAATCCCCTCAATCCTTCCACTATATAGAGGAGAACGATGAAGATTATCCAAAATCACTTGATGTGTCTTTAAATTGGTATAGGCAATATGACATGCTACTTGATTTTCCAGTTCTTGGGTTGTTGTAAAGGAAAACGGCGTAATGGGTTCATCGCCTTGTTGCGGCTCCAGTTTGGAAAAGTCAATACTTCTGCGGTGAACACGAGAAGGCGTTCCCGTTTTAAAACGGCGGATGGTAATACCAAGCTCTTGCAGGCGATCGGTCAATCCAATGGATGGCAAACTGGAATCTGGTCCACTGGAATAAGATACCTCTCCCACATGAATCATTCCCCGCTGATAGGTGCCGCTACAGACAATCGCCGCCTTTACCTGATATACCGTTCCCAACTTTGTAATTACCTGTGTCAAAGCACCATCATCTGAAAGAGCAATATCTACAATCTCATCTTGCTTGATATATAAGTTTTGTTGTTGTTCCAATGCTGTCTTCATATAGTGATGATAGGCACGTCGATCTGACTGTACCCGCAAACTGTGCACCGCTGGTCCCTTTCCACGATTTAACATACGGCTTTGTAAAAAAGTGCGGTCCGCTGCCTTTCCCATCTCTCCCCCCAATGCGTCAATTTCACGCACCAGATGACCTTTGGCAGTCCCTCCAATGGAAGGATTACAAGGCATATTGGCAATTGCGTCTAAGCTCAAAGTAAATATGATTGTCTTGACGCCCAGTCGAGCCGCCGCCAATGCCGCTTCTACCCCTGCATGACCTGCTCCTATTACCGCTATTTCATAATCTGCTATCACACCATTCATTGATTAACCAGCTTTCCTTTCTACTCATTTCTATTATCATTTATCAATTGGTATCACACAATTTTATAGACTTTTCATTGTGCTGTATCATAGTTGTTTCTATCTTTTATAAATATCCATTGCTGTTATTTCTCTTATTATGGATTGATGTTTTTTATCACTCTTTTATTATAACAAATCCTTATAGATTGACAATATATTTTTCTCAGTATTGTAAAAGGCATACAGATTTTTCCTAACTGTGAAATCTCACCCAGGCTCTTAAATAAACATCTTTTCTAAAAATGCTTTTTTCAGATTTTTTAGTTTTTCTAGTTTGCGCTGATGTAGGGTGATGAGGTGGTCGAGTTGTTCAAAGTACTCTCCTAACACCCTCTGTTCCTGCTTTGAGGGTATGGTTACTATTGTATTTCCAACTAATTCTTTATTTAGATTATTTACTGTGCTTCCTGCTGCAAACTGCTTGTACTGTTCCAACATTTGTGTTGTTCCCAACAGGTGGCAAAGAAAGGTCAAATCAAAGATGTTGTTAATATCTCTAATTAGTAGCCAACCGTCGTGAATACAACCATTTATCGCCATTATATAAGGTTTTCCAAAACTCATTGAGTTTGATAAAATCAAATCTCCAGGCTGTACTTGACGTGTTTTAGAAAGTCCTTCCAGTTTGATTTTCTCAGCTGTTTTTGTAATGTGATGACCTTGCGTTGGAGCATCGCCAATCTTTACCCAATTTAATCCGTTAGGTTGATCTGTAATATAATCATCTATCGGTCTTGGCGAGCCACCTCGTTCAATAAGCACCAATTCAGAGAACTTACGCTGTTCCCAAGCGTCAGAAAATCCTTTAAAGCGAATTTCTGGTACAGCTTCGCCATCTTTTGGGAACATCTTTTCACACATTGACTTTTTCACGTCCACTAACTTATTATATTTATGTTGACAAAGGATGATAAGATTTTCAAGATTTTCAAAATACTTTCCAAGCTTCTTTTGTTCATTATAAATGGGTACTTGTATTCTGAATTTTTTTATTTCTGATGCTAAGATATGTTTTATCGTATTACCTGTTGTTATATTATCAATATCAGTTTTTGTTCTTGGTGCTTGAAATTGATAATTTAAAAAAAATGGGCATGTTTTTTTAGTTGCGTTTGAAATAATAATAAGGGCATGGGCAGCAGTATTATCAAGATTCTCAGGAATTACTGCTGTATGTCCAACATGTCCTGATTGAACCATTACCAAATCACCTGTATGAAGCCAATTATCCTTTTGTTTTTCATAAAACTCGTCATTTATAAAAATTTCCGAATAACGGTTTATTTGCCCATCCTTAACATTGTTTGATTCTAAATAAAAATGACCATCATCTACATAGTATGGGGTAACTGTTCCTACAAAAGCATTTCTAATTCTTTGATATATTTCCCCCAACTTACACTGTTCCCACTCATCATCAAACCCCACAAATCTGATTTGTGGCTTTCCAGCTTTTTCAGTTCTTTTATCTACCTCATGAAAAACCATATTCATTTCCTCCTAATAAGATTTTTCGTAAAAAATAAATCCCCTTTCCAAAACAATTCAGAAGGGGACTATGTTATATTTCCAAACAATCAAGCAACGTCTAGGAATATTTACATCTCTTTTACCTTTCGTGTTGATAATCGTCTATAAAGTTTTGCACTTGTCAATATGATACAATAGACAGTTATCCATGATAGATAATTGCCTGGCAAACTGGAAGTTATCAAAAATTATAATAAGGCAGTCCAGCATATTCTTTTGGCAATTCCTCTTTACGATATACACCGGAAAGCGTTGTAATCAGTGATGACTGTTCGTCACAAACATATTGATTGAGATAATCAATAAAATCTTTTTCATTATAACACACACCAATTGTACCGCTCATTTTAACACGATACTTTGCTGCTTGAGGACTTTCATATAACCAATGACAACAAAACTCTAAGCAGTATTCCTCAAGGTTATCCGCCACTTTATCCGGAACAGAAAATACACTTATTTCACTATCTGCGCTTAACAGAACATTCCTCATAAATAATCTCCTCAAATTGGGATTTGACACTCTGATTATATCATAATCAATCTTCAGTTTCAAACGATGATTTATGAAATTGTCAGAGTTTTAGAACAGCAACACCAAAAGTAAAAGGGACCTATTTACAAAAAATGGAATAAGCTAACAAAACCACAACAAATTGAAGTTTTCCAACTGCAAAAAGCATTTAGACATTTCTTTCTATATTATTTTCCCACACAAAAGCGATGAAATACCTGATCCACCACTGCTTCGGTAATGCGCTCCCCTGTGAGTTCCAACAATGCTTCAAGTGCATAGTCAATGGAAACCGTTACAGCATCTAGCGTAAATCCAATCCGCAGTGTTTCAATTGCCTCGTTGAGATACTCATACGCCTGTGCAGCACACTGCTTTTGTCGCTCATTGGCAATCATTCCACTTGTTGTATCAATCTGTTGTAAATGCAGCACTTTATTGATGGTATCTGCCAATTGTTCCAAACTGTTTTGATCTTCTTTTGAAGTATAAACAATCTGATCAAAATGTTGTTCAATCTCTGCTTGATCCAATACCTGCTTTAAATCTGTCTTGTTGACCACTGCAATTGCTGGTATCTGTTGACGCTTAATTTCTTCAATCATGCGATTGTCATCTTCTGTCAATGCTGTAGAATAGTCAAATACAGCCAAGACCAATCCAGCCGATTTTATCCGTTTGATTGCCAACTCTACACCATATTTTTCAACGACATCATCTGTCTGGCGAATTCCAGCGGTATCCGCCAGTCTCAGCATGGCATTTCCGATGGTAATACATTCCTCAACAACATCTCTGGTGGTTCCTGCAATATCGGTTACAATGCTCTTCTCACAGCCAGAAAGCAGATTCATCAGCGTAGATTTTCCCACATTGGGTTTTCCTACAATTGCTGTTTCAATTCCTTCACGCAGAATTTTACCAGTATCAAAGGTAGCAATTAATCTCTCCATCTCCTGCGCTGCTGTAGATAGAGAATCCAATAATCTCTGTTGTTCGATCTCTTCAATATCTTCCTCTGGATAATCCACCCAAGCTGCCAGATGTGCTGAAATCTGCAAAAGTGTCTGTTTTACCGCACTGATTTTTTGAAAGAGTGCTCCATCCATCTGAGAACGTGCCGACTTTAATGCCTGTACATTCTGGGATTGAATAAAGTCCATAATGGATTCCGCTTGTGTCAAATTCATCTTTCCATTTAAAAATGCGCGTTTGCTAAATTCTCCCGGTTCTGCCATTTTCGCCCCGCTCTTGAGGATTGCACGCAAAATTTCTCTGGTGATATAAACCCCGCCATGACAAGAAATTTCCACAACATCTTCACCGGTATAACTTCTGGGAGCTCGAAATACCAACACAACACCATCGTCCAACAACTGCCCAGATTCATTCAAAATATTGCCATAAGCAGCTTGATAACCTTGCAATTGTTCCAATGAAATTTTTGGTTGCAAGGGGCAAAATATCTTTTGTGCAACTGCTATCGCTTGGTCTCCTGAGATACGAATCATAGAAACACCGCCGGTTGCCAATGGTGTAGCAATCGCCGCAATGGTATTTGTCAACATGAAAATCAATATCCTCTTTTCCTGTTATTTTTCGCAAAATGACAACAAGCATTCTTGGTAAACTGCTCATTTACTCGATTTTGGATTTAGGATATCACTTGCTATCCTTGATCTGAAACACTAGATGTTTATCACTTTTACCGTTGTTGTATCTATTTGATTTTGATACATTATCGCAATCTTTTATACAAAAATCCATTTACAATTGGAATCATAAAACGCCATATTTCAACAAATTTTTCTGACTGTGTATTACCACTCTGCTATCACTGGACGAGGTTCATTCCACCAATGTTCATGATCTTTTACATACTGTGTCAATATCACTTCTTCCGGTGGATGATAATCCAAAAAAGTCAATAAGGTATCTACAAAATCCTGCTTACTCTGATCGTCTCGATTGATAAGCAAAGCATTTGCTTTTTGTAAAATTCCCTCTGGTTTGTGTTCTAACCGTTGTACTGTCTGATAAAGACTTTTCGCACAGGGAAACAACACTTCTTGCTGCTGCAATAATAAGCGTAGTCCATACAGTACAATTTCTGATGCCGCTTTGGTGCGCAAAAAGATATCATGTTTTGACATATCCCAAAAATAGCCCATATTTAGAGAAAGTGCAGCATAAAAAGAAAGCATTTTTTCCTCTTTTAATTCCGTTGGAAAACGTGAAGTTGCCTCTATCATAGCTGGAATGGTTGGGTCTTTGGTATAGACACATTTCACATTGAAAAAGGCATTTCTCGCGGGTTCACTTCCCTTTTGAGCAACCTGTTCCAAAAAGGCTTTTGGATAATATTTGGTATCAAAATATCCCTCTGGATAGGTACAATATCCGCCAATCGTTTCTACTGTCTGACGCTTCTGCTCCAACTGTTGATATCTCTCATCTGTTACGACAATCATAAAATCCAAATCAGAATCCACTCGCTCGCAGCCCTTGGCGACCGAACCGCCCAAAATGATGGCAATGATATCATCTTTTTTATCTGAAATCTCAGTAAAATAGGCAATTGCCTTTTCTAAAGATTGCTGATGATGTTGATACATTTTTAAACACTGTCCCTTTGTTGAATGAATCCGAATCCTCTATTTGATTCGTTAGATACAAATCACGATTGTTCTTTGATTACAATTCAATTTTAGAATAACGCTTTGTATTTTTTTCTGTTTCGGTAAAATCCCCTTTTAAAATCTGTTCCATTGTTCTTTCTGGTTGCTTTTTGGGATATGGTTTATTTTTAGACCGATAATTGTTTTTATGATAACCTGATGGCAAGATAACTACTCTTCTATTTGGTTCATCTCCCTTTGATTTAGAAGTAACACCTTCTATATCAGATAATACCGCATGAATAATTCTGCGCTCATAGGGATTCATTGGTTCTAACATCTGACTGCGTCCAGTACGTCTTACCTTCATACTGATTTTCTTTGCCAATTCCTTGAGTGCCTCTTCGCGTTTTTCCCGGTAATTGCTACAATCCAATGTAATGCGGAAATAATCCCCCTCTACACGATTGCAGACCAAAGAAGTCAAATACTGCAAAGAGTCTAATGTTTCTCCATGTCTGCCAATCAGGACGCCCAGATTTTCTCCAACCAAAGTCAAAACAGCATTGTTTTCTTTGATTTGCGTTTGTATTTGTACCTGAGCAAGACCCATTTGGTCAAGCACATCTTTTAAATAAGTAGTTGCTGCTTGTAATTTCTGTTTTGTTGCATCCACTTCTGGCTGTTGTTCCACTTCCTGTTGTACTTCTGGCTGAATTTGTACTTGGGGCTCAGATTTTATCTGAGATTCTAATTGCACTTCAGGTTGTATCTCAGGCTCAGGTTGTACCTCGGTTTGTACTTTGAATTCTGGTTGTATTTGGGGTTGTATTTCTGGTTGTGGAGTTGTCACCGGTGTTACAACACTTGGTTGTTTGACTGTTTCTTTTACAACTACACGTACTTTTGCTTCTATCTTAACCTTCCCAAAAAAGCTCTTTTTTGGTTTTTCCAATATCTCTACTGTGCAGTCCTCTTGTCTTGCATGAAGCTGATCACAAGCCCTTGCAACTGCTTCTTCGATGGTTTTTCCGGTTGTCACAATCTCTTTTAACATGATTTTCCAGCTCTCCTTTTGATGACACTTCATAGTTTCACTGATGCTTATGAATTGTCTGTTTCATCACCGTATTTATCTGCCATTCGCTTGCGTGCCAACGCCAAAATTTGGCTATTTGTCAGTTCTTCAGGGTCTGACAATGGTTTTTTAGATTCCTTTTTCGGTTTTTGATTGGCTTTTCCATTCGAATTTTCCTGTGCTGCTTCTTTTGCTGCCTGTTGTTGTCGAGCAATTTCTAAAGCCTGACGATAACGGGATTTCTTCTGACTTTTTTTCTTTTCTTCCATCTCTTTTGCGACTTTTTCTTTGATTTTTTCAGGTGCATAAACAGTATATAGGATAATGGTCTGAATCAAAGAAAATATATTGGATACAATCCAGTAAAAACCTGCGCCTGCTGGAAGAGAAAATGCAATAAAAGCAGAGAAAATTGGCATACCATACATCATCACCTTCATCGCACCCATACCAGCTTGTTGTTCTAACATGCCGTTTTTCTTTTGTTGATGCATAGAAAATACACTGACCAACAAAGAAGTGATACCAGATATAATTGGTATCAACAAAATTGGAAAGGTCCATGTCGGAATCTCTCCCAAATTTAACCCCAAAAATGAAATATCAAAAGACTGAATTTTTTCTATGATATCTTCAGAAAAAATGTCTTCAAATAGCTGCGCAGAATACTGTTTATCGTTTCCCTGAATGATATTTACAATCAACAACTCTGCATTTGAAGCTACTTTTGCCCCTGCATCGGTCAATGCCTTTGTCGCTTGCTGTATCAGATCGGAAGGTATGGAAAGCAGATGTTTTAAGGGTCGGTATACCACATCGATGATACCAAATAAGACCACCATCTGCAAAATTGTTGGCAGACAACTTGACATCGGGTTATAGCCCTCTTCTTCATACAGCTTCATCATCTCTTCTTGATAACGCTGCTTGTCCTTTCCATACTGTTTTTGTAATTGTTTTAACTTTGGGTTAAAAATTGCCATCTTGGCAGAGTTTTTCTGTTGTTTTACATTTAATGGAAACAGTGCCAACTTTACCAAAAGTGTAAACAATACCAAAACCAAAGCATAGTTGGGAATGAACTGATACAAAAATTTCATAATCCATCCCAACGGAGTACCTAAAAATCCCATATATTTCAAATTCCTCCATTTTCCCCCACGAGTGTTTATTCTCCGTCTTTCTCATGGCAGTTGCCCTTAAACGGGACAAAATAAAATTTCTTTGGCACATAATCAATGCCGCCTAAGTTCCAGGGATTACAGCGCAAAATTCTCCAAACAGATAACAACAATCCCTTGATTGCGCCATGTTTTGAAAGCGCTTTTATTGCATAAACAGAACAGCACGGATAAAACCGGCAACTAGAACGCTTGAGTGGAGAAATCCATCTTTGATAACCTTTTACCAATAATATCAATAATTGTTTCATCATTTATATTTTTTCTTTTTTATTTTTAAGGACAACAAAAATTGTATCTGTTTGATGAGTATCGGTTCTAAGTCAGAAGATTTTGCTTTTGCAGTATCTGCACGGGCAACAAATACAATATCATATCCTGTTTCAAATGATAGTTGTTGACGAATATTCAAATATGCTGCTCGAATGATTCTTCTTGCTCGATTGCGCGCAAAGGCTTTTCCAATCTTTTTAGAAGTTGTAATCCCAATTCGGTTTTCCAAAAGACCATTTTTAATCAAATAGGTCACTACCAATGGGTGTGCTTTATAACTCCCCTGAAAATATGCACGTTTATACTCTTTATTTAACTTGATTGTTTTTAAATTCTTCATATAAAAACTCTCTTAAAACATTCTTGTGACACACTCTAACGGTTTTGTCTATTGATGTTAGAGCTTCCCGCTCAAAGCGTTTTCAGTTGCACTTTTTGGGCGAGCAAACCCCATGTGTCCCACGGTTTTATGATAAACAATAAGACCACAAGAATATGAGACTGAATTTTATTTCAATCTGCTCACTGTGGCCATATAACAGGTTATGTAACTTTTCTTCTTGGTATCATCTGAATATAATTTTACAAGAATACACTTAGACTGCGCAATTTGGTGCAGTCTAAGTCTGTGTATTAATGAGTTAATCTTTTTCTGCCTTTTGCACGTCTTCTTGCTAATACTTTTCTTCCATTAGAAGTAGCCATTCTTTTGCGGAAGCCATGTTCTTTTTTTCTATGAATTTTTTTTGGCTGATAAGTTCTTTTCATGTAATCTGCCCCCTCTCAAATCGAGAATTCATGTTTTATTCATCTAAGAATAACCTTTTTCTATGCTTCATTCATTAAAAATAAGTATACAAAAAGGCGAAACCTTGCATTATAATAGTATATATGATGTGAAAAAACTTGTCAATAGTTAATTGAAAACTTTTTTACAGATGGCGTATTTGGATGGCTTTTTTGCTTCATCTTGATGGTGAACTTTCCCATAGAAAAATATCAACATATCCTTATTTGCGCATAGATTTTCAATGATATACATAAACTATACAATCTAATCAAATTGGTTTCTCCATCTTTTTGAGAAATCAAATATGTTCTATCTCAATACATTGAAAAGGAGATGATATTTTGGATCCGCAACCACAACCACAAATACAACAGGAATCTCATCCATCATCTAGTTTGCAACAATGGTTGCAAACAGAAGGTGATCTTGATGATTTTATCTTTTTCTATTCAGATAGTCAAGATCACTGTGAAAAATAAAGTCAACTTTGTATCGATTTTACATTGACAATCAACCGCTATCTGAATAAACTGAAACCTAATAAAAAGTTTACACAAAATATCAGGTTATGTCAACCATTTAACAGTGTCGTATACCCTTGTGATTCATAAATATCATCACTGCAAAATGGGGACTGTATTTGTAATATCAAAGACGATAAAAATTGGTGATTTTAAAAATGAAAGAAAAATTATGCTCTTATTATCAGCGCTATAAAACATTTATCTTATATGCCTGTTATGGAATTCCCCCTACCATCATCAGTTTTGGAGGATATTTTCTACTGATTGAACTGATTTGCTTTCCCGCCTATCTTGCGAGTGCCATTTCATGGTCTATCGCTTTGATGATCAGTTTTATTCTTTATCGAAAATTTGTATTTCACAGCGTTGCTACTACTATAAAAGAAATCTGTTATGAATTTGTAAGGTTTACCAGTATTCGGATCACTTCAGGTTTGATGGAAACTGGACTGGTATGGCTTTTTATTGATGTCATGCATCTACACCGAGGAATTTTTAAAGTACTGGCAAGTTTCTTATCTGCACTTTTTAACTATATCATTAGCAAATGGTTTGTATTTAAACGCAACGCCAATCGATCACAGTGATTGTTTTTATGATGGAGCAGCCAACTTGGTTGACGGTTCGCACAATCACAAAAAATATATCTTAAAAAATACAAATCATACACGTTTTATTTGGGAAGTCAAACCGACTTCCCTTTTTATTTTTGAGTTGTATTTTGTACCATCAGCCGCCAACTTTATCACCCCAAAAAAGTGTATCTCGAAAAAGCTACAAATTTACATTTATAATTTTGTAAAAAGCTACAAACTGAAAATTTTTACAAAAAAACTCTTGCAAATTGATTTTGTTTGTAGTATATTATCAGTGTAATCGATTACATTGATGATTTCAATGATAATAGATTCCTCCTTTTGGAATGGAAGTTTACCAGAGAGGATGAGTGAAAATCGCAACGATTAAAGATGTCGCAGCTCATGCCGGGGTATCAGTCGCTACCGTTTCACGCGTCCTAAACAATCCTTCAACTGTAAAAGAACAAACGCGTGAAATAGTTGAACAAGCGATTGCTGTTTTAAACTACAGTCCAAATTTGTTAGGTAAACATTTAAGACAACTTCAAACAAAACGAATTTTAGTATTACTTGATACAATTTCTAATCAATTTTATTCCCGTGTAGTAAAGGGAATTGAAGACAAGGCAAGACAACTTGATTATGCAGTGATGATCTGTACCACCAGGGGCAGTCGTGAACATTTTCTAGATCACTTAAAAATGTTGCAGAATAAAGTAGTTGATGGCGTTATCATTATGTGTTATCAATTGGTACAAGACGAATTATCAAAATTAAGTCGCCATTATCCAATTGTCTCCGCTTGTGAAGACCTTGCAGAAGGTGTGATTTCATCGGTCGGTATTGATGATTTTCAAGCAAGTGCTCAGGCCACCAACTATCTGATTTCTCGCAACAACACAAAGATTGCTGTCTTGGCTTCTCCCAACATTGACTATACATCTTCCAAGCGTCTGCAAGGCTATCAATTTGCACTCAAACAACATGGTATTCCCTTTAAAGAATCATTGGTTATCCGAGAAGGATACACCTATAATTCCGGTATCCGTGGAGCGCGAAAACTACTTGAGCGTACAACGCTTCCCGATGCAATCTTCTCGTTTTCAGATGCGGGAGCAATTGGCATCATCAAAGAGATGGCAAAACATGGGGTACAGGTGCCCAAAGATATTTCGGTCATGGGATTTGATAATACTGCTATGAGTGAAATTTATCAACCAAGTATTACGACTGTTGGACAGCCTCAATATGAAATTGGTACACGGGCAATGGAGCTTTTAATAAGTAAAATTAACGGAAGTCAAGAAATTTGTAGGGTCCGTTTGGATCACCAAATCATTCTTAGAAATTCCGTAAAATGAAAAAAAGAGGTATGAGAATATGGAAAAATTAAAGATCGGTATCATTGGATGTGGCGGTATTGCAAACGGCAAACATCTGCCAGCAATCAAACAAAACGGCAATTTTGAAATCTTAGCAGTTTGTGATCTTATCGAAGAACGCGCACAAAAAGCAAAAGAAGAATATGGCACCGAAAATACAAAGGTGTTCACAGACTACAAAGAACTATTAAAGGAAAAAGATATCGTTGCTGTTTACGTATTGACTCCTAATAAAGAACACAGCTTTATCTCTATTGACGCTATGAAAGCTGACAAACACGTTATGTGTGAAAAACCAATGGCAAAAACCTATGCAGAAGCAAAAGAAATGGTAGAAGTTGCAAAAGAAACTGGAAAAATTTTAACCATTGGTTATCAAAACCGTTATCGCCCAGATTCTACTTATCTAAAAGATGCTTGCAGCAATGGTGACTTGGGCGAAATCTATTATGGTAAAGCACATGCAATCAGAAGAAGAGCTGTTCCAACCTGGGGCGTATTCTTAAATGAAGAAGAACAAGGCGGCGGTCCATTAATCGACATCGGTACCCATGCACTTGATTTGACCTTATGGATGATGGACAACTATGAACCAGAATCTGTTTTGGGTTCTGTTTACAAAAAATTAGGTGATCAGACCAACACTGCAAATGCTTGGGGGGACTGGGATAGAGAAAAATTCACTGTAGAAGATTCTGCATTTGGCTTTATCAAGATGAAAAACGGCGCTACCATCAACCTAGAAGCATCTTGGGCTCTAAACACTTTGGATGTTGACGAAGCAAAAACTTCTCTATGCGGTACCAAAGCAGGTGCTGACATGAAAGATGGCGTTCGTGTCAACAGCGTTAAATACAACAAACAATGTGTTGAAAAACCAGAATTGGGCGCTGGCGGTGTTGCTTTCTATGATGGTACTGTAGAGGAAGCAAGAGATGTTGAACAGAGAATTTTCTACAATGCTGTTATGAATGGCGGCGAATTGGTGGTAAAACCAGAACAGGCTTTGGTCGTTACTCAAATTCTAGAAGCAATTTATCAATCTGCAAAAGAAGGAAAAGCAGTTTATTTTGATTAATATTTCTGATCGGATAAAAAAATGACAATTCAATCAGCGGGCATTTTATCACAATTTGTTTGCTGATTGATTTCATTGGAGGATATGGACATGGCAAAATTATCAATTCAGCTTTATACACTTCGCGAGGCTTCTAAAGACAACTTTGAGCAGGTTTTAAAGTTTTGTTCTGAACAGGGATTTCAAGGTGTTGAATTTGCGGGATTTTATGGGCATTCTAAAGAAGAAATCAAAAGCTGGCTGGATAAATATCATTTAACTGTCACTTCTGCGCATGTTCCACTTGAGGAATTAGAACACGATTTACAACAAACGATGGAGTTTCATCGCTTCATTGGCAATCATCGCATTGTCTGCCCATTTTATTTGGTAACGGATCAAGCTTCTTTACGGGAATTGATAGAAAAATTAACACCAATTGCCAAAACACTTACAGAAAATGGATTTGATCTCTATTATCATAACCACGATCATGAACTTGCTAAAATGGAAGACCAATATATTTTGGACTGTCTGTGCGATGAGATTCCACAGTTAAAACTAGAGGTAGACACCTTCTGGGTTTATGCAGCAAAACAAAATCCTGTGGAATTCTTACAATCACACAAAGACCGCATTGATGATATTGTACATATCAAAGATGGATTTGATGGCAGGAACTGTACCCAAGAACAGCATGACCATCTGCCAAATGAGGCATTTAATCGCATGCAACGCGGCATTTATATGTGCCCTTGTTCCATTGGACTTGGAAATGCACCTGTCAAAGATGTGATTGAAACCTGCAAACAGATGGAAATTGAATGGTTCATTTTAGAAAATGATTTTCCTTATCCAGATGGTTATACAGATGTTGCACGCAGTATCCATACATTAAAAGAATTTATAAAATAATCAGATATAAAAAGGAGTGGATTACAATGTATATTGGTATCTTTAATCCAGTACTACAAAATAAAACCTTAGAAGAAATGTGTCAAATCATGTCTGAAAAAGGCGTTTACTCTATTGAAATGGGCTGTGGAGGTTCTCCAGGAAAAGCACATTGTGACCCTGATGTATTATTAAACGACGAAGCAAAATTCAATGAATTTAAAGCTACTTTGGATAAATACAATATGAATATCTGTGCATTTAGCACACATAACAATCCCGTTCACCCAAATAAAAAAATTGCAGAAGAATCCGACCGTGAATTGACCAATGCATTTAAAATGGCACAAAAAATGGGTGTTAAAACAGTGGTTACCTTCTCTGGTTGTCCTGGTGATGGACCAAATGGAGAAAAACCAAACTGGGTCACCTGCTCTTGGCCAGAAGATTTTTCTGAAATCTTAGAATGGCAATGGAAAGAAAGCCTCATTCCTTACTGGAAAGAAAAGGCAAAAGAAGCAGAATCTTATGGTGTTCGCATTGCATTTGAAATGCACCCTGGCTTCTGTGTATACAATGTATATACCCTATTAAAATTGCGTGAAGCAGTTGGTCCTGTTGTTGGTGCTAACTTTGACCCATCTCACTTGATTTGGCAAGGTTGTGATCCAGTGGCTTCCATTCGTGAACTTGGCAAACATGATGCTATCTTCCATTTCCACGCAAAAGATACTAAAATGGATATTTACAATACTGCTATCAATGGTGTTTTGGATACCAGACATTATTCTGATGAAATCAATCGTTCTTGGAAATTCCGTTCTGTTGGTTGTGGTCATGATGTATTATTCTGGAAAGATATTGTTGCTGAATTAAGATTAGCAGGTTATGACGGTGTATTGAGCATCGAACATGAAGACAGCTTAATGAGCACCATGGAAGGCTTAGATCAAGCTATCTCAACACTAAAAGCATCCGTTATGACAGAACCACGTTTAAAGATGTTCTGGGCTTAATTTCATAGTTTAAGTGAGTTGATTCGGGGATAGGTGAATCTATCCTCGAATTTTTATCAAAAGTTTGCAAGAATATGCTCACTTCTAATGTGGTGAGATAAATTGCATAGCTGTATTTGACCGCGATGATAATACAGGTATTAATATTACAAACAAAGGTATGTGACTTGTATTATTATAGCATAAATTGGGTAAAATCGTGGGACATACAAGTTCGCTTGTGTATGCTTATAACATTGGTTGTATCAAGCGGGAAGCTCTCACCTCTAAGCACTAATACAGGTGATCAGAGTATATCACGAAATTAGTTTATCAAGAAAGGTTCATCGCTTATGAATAAAGAATTTAATTTGGCAATTGTCGGATTGGGCGGTATGGGCAACTGGCATCGCGAATTGATAACCGGAGGAGCCAACTGGAACAACGACAAAATTGACCCTATCGAACATTTGACCGTATGCGGAAGCTATGATATTCGCGAAGAACGTCAACAGTTTGCAAGAGAACATGGATTAACTCCATATAATTCTCTTGAAGAATTATTGGCAGATCCAAAGGTTGATATTGTATTGTGTGCCACTCCAAACGACGTTCACAAAGAAATTGTCATCCGTGCTTTAGAAGCTGGAAAAAATGTAGTTTGTGAAAAACCAGTTACATTGTCCTCCAATGACCTACAAGATATGATAGATGCAGCCGAAAAGGCAAAAAAAGTATTTGTTGTCCATCAAAATAGACGTTGGGACGAAGATTTTTTAACAGTTAAAAAGATTTATGATGAACATATGCTAGGAGATATCTTCCGGATTGAATCCAGAGTACATGGCTCCCGCGGTATTCCAGGTGACTGGAGACAAGAACCAGAACACGGAGGCGGAATGGTGCTTGACTGGGGTGTTCATATCTTAGATCAAGCGCTGATGATGATTCCAGAAAAGGTCAAAAAAGTATATGCTTCCTTTACCCATGTAACCAATGAATTGGTGGATGATGGCTTTACGGTAGAATTGACCTTTGAAAGTGGTTTGGTCTATTTATTAGAGGTTGGAACCAGCAACTTTATCAATCTGCCCAGATGGTATGTACTCGGTCAAAACGGTACTGCTGTTGTAAAAGATTGGGATTTGAGTGGTGAAATTGTTCGCATCACCGACTGGAGTAAAAATGATGCTGTTCCAATTCGCACTGCAGCAGGTCTGACCAAAACCATGGCACCAAGAACAGAAGATACCATACACACCGACCCACTGCCAATCGTCCATGCAGATATTCGAGATTTTTATAAAAATGTTATGGCAACGATTGAAGGCAAAGAAGAAATTATCGTAAAACTTCCACAGGTTATGCGTGTTATGAAACTTATGGAAGCTATTTTCGAATCCGCTAAAACACATCAAGTAGTTGATTTTGAATAATCATTTCAAAGAGGTATTACAATGTTACATGTAGCAATGATTAGCAAATGGCATGTCCATGCCAAAGATTATGCACAACAGCTTTTACAGCGTTCTGATAAGGTTCAAATCACCTGTTTATGGGACGAAGACGAAGCACGTGGCAGAGCATGGGCCGAAGAATTGGGTGTTGATTTTGAACAAAATTATGATACTTTACTGGCACGCAGTGATGTAGATGGTGTGGTCATTGATACCGCTACCGCGGTACATCATGAAATCATCATCAAGGCAGCCAAAGCAAAAAAACATATTTTTACCGAAAAGGTACTCGCACCTACCGTAAGGGAATGTGTTGAAATTGCCCAGGCAATCCAAGAGAATGATGTTGCATTTTGTATCTCCTATCCACAGCTTCAAACCCCTGCTTTTCACTATGCCAAACAATTAGTAGACGATGGAACTCTTGGCACCATCAGCTCTATGCGAGTTCGTAATGGTCACGATGGCGCTATCGCCAACTGGCTTCCACAATATTGGTATCACCGCAAAGACGCTTGTGGTGGTGTTATGCTTGATTTGGGTTGCCATCCAATGTATTTAGTCCGCTGGATTTTAGGTGCTCCTAAAAGTGTCAACTCCAATTTCTCTTATCTAACCAACAGAGAAGTAGAAGACAGTGCTACTTGTACCATTGCTTTTGAAAATGGAGCAGTTGCCATCACAGAAAGTAGTTTTGTCGCTCCAGCTTCCCCTTATATCATGGAAGTATATGGTGATAAGGGGACTATCATTGTCATTGATAATGAAGTGACAGTTATGCTTAAAAAAGACAGAGAATTGATCAAACAAACACCCGCGCAACTTCCTGAGCCTCCTTTGGCAGCAATTGACCAATGGATTGAGGCTTGTGAAACTGGTTCTCAACCAGTCGAATGTGGGCTGGAAGAAGCCATTCATCTCACTGAACTGATGGAAGCCGCTTATATTGCAGAGACTGAAAATCGCACAGTTTCAATCTCTGAACTCAAACGCTCCTAATCCAGAGCATATACTCTTTAAATCATGATTTGTTATAAAATCTACTCACTTGATAGGATTATTTTTCATAAAATATCACAACCAACTATTTCAGTAGGTTAACAGTATCATTGTTTACAATGATATCATGATAACTATAAATTATTTTCTCATCAAATTATTTTATTCCATATGAAAAAGCTGTCCGAAAGGCAGCTTTTTCACTTATTATCTTTCATTTGAAATCATAACTTTTACAATAGGTGGTGTCTTTCTATGTATGAAACCATTCCAGATCTTAATTTATTTATGGTCTGCAAAGTGCCAAATCAAAAAGCATATGCTTCCCTTCCAGATGGCTTTTATTTTGACTTGTGTAAACCACAGGAACTCGACCTTTGGAAAGCCTTTCCCTTTGAAAATCCTACCCCTAAAGATGAAAAAATGATGACAGACTATTTTGCGAATGTATACGAATCCAAAAAAGATTTATTTTTTTCCAGATGTGTATTTGTACGAGATCAGAAAGGGACTGCCATTGCCACCTGTTTTCTCTGGAAAGCTTATAATCAAATCAATACCCTGCACTGGCTCAAGGTAAAAACAGAATATGAAGGAAAAGGCATTGGCAGGGCGCTTATTACCAAATTGCTTTCTCAAACTGATACATACCCCATCTATCTCCACACACAGCCGTCCAGCTATCGGGCAATCAAATTATACTCCGACTTTGGCTTTCAATTGATCACAAATAGTGGCTATCTTGGTTCTAGAACAAACGATTTACAAAAGTGCCTTCCAATTCTACAAACATATATGTCCAAAAGCGCTATGGAAAATCTCAAATTCACCTCTGCCCCTGCCGAGTTTGTTCAAGCTGTACAGTCATCAAATATCAGTGAATTTTAACGGTTTGGCGCTTATATCACCAATTGGTCTTAAATGCCTTAAAAATAGGCGTTATTTGGCATTTTAGCGCAAAGGCATAAAAGTATATGCCAAACCGATTAGACCCTTAAAAACAAGCAAAATAGCCGCATTTTAGCACGGCTATTTTATATATCTCAGATTTTTATAAATTATCCTATCAAAACACAGATACTACATCATATAAGGCTCTTCTGACTATCCACAGATAATCAGAAGAGCCTATAAAAACAAAAAGAATTTTATAATAGGGCTTTATCACAAAAAATTCTCTAAAAAATGAATCAAAAATTCTCTTGATAATATTTCCAAAGGTTATCTATACTCTCGCTGCATAAAATAGGAATTGCATCATATATTTTTTCAACTGACCAATCCCACCATTTTAATTCCATCAATTTTTCTATTTCATCTTTAGAAAATCGAAACTTTATAATCTCTGCTGGATTGCCACCTACAATCGCATATGCTGGAACATCTTTTGTCACCACAGCACCTGCAGCTATTACTGCACCATCTCCAACTTCTACACCAGATAATACAATTGCATTTTCACCTATCCAAACATCATTTCCAATTTTGGTTCTTTTTTCTTTATAAGCTGGATAACCTTTAATATCAGAAAAATCTTCTCTTAAAAAAACTGTAAAAGGATAAGTTGTAATCCACTTTGTATTGTGATTTCCATCTCCAAATATCTTTACATTGGCTGCAATAGAACAAAATTTCCCTATTTTTATGGATTCATTTTCATTTCTATTAAAACGAATCAAAGGCTTTCCATACGAAAAGTCTCCCACTTCTGTATACTGTGAAATATAAGATTTTGTATCTCTTTCATAGATTATATCTTTTACTCGATTCATCTTTTCACTTTTAACATGCAACGCAACTACCCCCAACAATTTTGTGTTGTTTATTTACAAGTTCTTTCAGACATATACTCTCATCACCTATATCAATTCTTAGAAGTGAGATCTTCTTGCCCAATGCAACAAGTGTTGTAAGCATACACAAATGAATCTTGTATGTTCCACAGTTTTACTAATTTCATACTATGATAATCCGAATCGCATACCTTCGTTTTTCATATTCACACTTGCATGATAATCGCAGTCAAATACAAACAATTATGCAATTTATCTCACCACTTTAGAAGTGAGCATATTCTTGCAAATTTTATGAAAAAAACCATAAAGCATATTTTTTGTTTTATCGTTCTACCTTTTTACCGTTTATATATCGTGAAAAAGGCATATCTATTTTGTATAATTGTCAAAATAACCCTGAATCAAAATAATTGGTGTTCCTTTATCTCCACTTCCAGAGGTTAAATCTGCCAAAGAGCCAATTAAATCAGTTAATCTTCTTGGGGTTGTTCCCTGAGATACCATCTGACCCACCAAATTGTCATCTTTATTTTTAATATAATTAGAAATCGCCTGTTTTAATTCCTCACCTTTTAAATCAGCAAAATCATTGTCAGCCAGATACTTTAACTTTACTTCATTTGGTGTGCCTTCTAATCCCTTTGTATAAGCAGGAGAAACTACAGGGTCTGCCAATTCCCAAATCTTTCCGACTGGATCTTTGAATGCACCATCTCCGTATACCATGACTTCCAAATGCTTTCCAGTCTTGTCCAGTAATTTTTGCTGAACACTGTCTACAAATTCCTGACAGTGAATGGGGAATAATTTTACCATTTCCTCTGTCGCTTTATTAGAGCCCAATAAACCATATTTATCATTGTATCCGCTGCCATTGACTGGAGCTGTCATAATATCGTCCAACGCAAATACCTTTTCTGCTCCAGCAGCTTTTAAAATGCGCTTGGTGCGTTCTCTGGTATGAATGTCACAACAAAGTACCTGTTTGGTATAATCCAAAATGCTTTTTGGGTTGTTTGCCAAAATAATCTGCACTTGTGCTCCACAACTTGCGATTAGCTCTTTATAATATTCTACATAATCAACACCGGTAAAGGTATGTTTTTGATAGCCAAACAGTTCGCGATATCGCTCTTCTGTCAGCGTATCTGTCCATGGATTGACGCCGGAAGCATCCAATACATCCATATCAAAAAGGTGATTTCCCACTTCGTCAGAAGGATAACTGAGCATCAATACAATTTTTTTAGCACCTTTTGCAATCCCCTTTAAACAGATAGAAAAGCGATTGCGGCTTAAAATTGGAAAGATCACTCCAATGGTATCATCTCCAAACTTTTCCTTTACCTCTGTTGCAATCTGGTCAATTGTAGCATAATTCCCTTGTGCTCTGGCTACAACCGCTTCTGTCACCGCAACAATATCTCTATCGCAGAGTTCAAAAGCTGCGCTTTCAGAGGCATTCAATACAGAGTCTACCACAATTTGACTCAAATCATCGCCCTCGCGAATAATAGGGGCACGAATTCCTCTTGATACAGTACCTATTAATCTTTCCATCTAACATTCTCCTAATTCTTGTAATTTACTGGGAAATATCTGTCTGTTTTGATCTGCCATACAGACTTATTATAATATATCTTATCAAATTTGCAAGAGTGATTTTAAAATTTACACAAAATCTAAAAACGACTCAAGTCTTACTTGACAACGTGCTATTGGGTCTGTAGAGTAAAACTTATAATTAATATTTACCATTATGGAGGTTTTTACGACAACTCAAAAAATATTCAGTAAAAACGCTATTTATCAAAAATTTGAGGTACTCAAAACCAACCGCAACAAACGATATAAGTATTATGAATTCTTTGTAGAAGGTGTGCGCAACATCAACGAAGCGGTTAAAAATGGCTGGCATATCTGCTCTTTTCTATATACACGCGAAAAACCGCTGTCTGATTGGGCTCAGAATCTGCTGTGTACGGTTTCAACCGATGTCAACTATGAACTCACCTATCCACTTATGCAGGATTTAAGCGATAAAGAGGACACATCAGAGCTTTTGGCGATTGTCCAGATGAGAACAGACAATATTACGCAGTTATCATTATCTTCTAATCTTGTTTTGGCACTGTTTGACCGTCCATCTAACCGAGGCAATCTCGGTACAATTATTCGCTCTTGTGATGCTTTAGGCGTAGAAGGTTTGATCATCACTGGACATGCAGTTGACCTTTATGACTCTGATGTCATTATATCCTCTATGGGTTCTTTTTTCCGCATTCCCGTTATCCGAATGCAAAATAACCAACAAGTCACCGAGTTGATTGCACAGTTAAAACAAAACTATTCCAATTTCCAGACTGTTGGAACTACCGCACACAAACAACACCCCATCTATCGTTTAGACCTAACTGTTCCCACTTTATTTTTTATTGGAAATGAGACTGATGGATTGTGTAAAGCATTCAAAGAACTTTGTGACATACAAGCTACAATTCCAATGGACGAAAAATCCTCCGCATCTTCTTTCAATGTCGGATGTGCTGCAACAGTCTTTTTTTATGAAGCTTCTCGTCAGAGAAATGATAATTGCTGCGACTAAGTCACAGCAGTTATTTTTTTAATTGTTATTTTATGTAAATTCTCCACTGCATCAATCCAAAGAACTGCGGCATCTATGGTATTGTAATAATAAATTCCTCGTCATATTTATCATTTAAATCATCGTAATCTATTTTGACTTGATATTCAGACAGCCATTCTACACTAAAATGTACTGTCTCCATAAACCCGTTCCCTGGATAAGTCCAAATATTTTGTTTTCCTATCCATGTCTTTTTATAAACTGACGGGCGAGACAAAAAATCATATTGAACAATAATCGTATTGGTATTTTGCGGTGATGTATAAACGAATTGTTCTGTGTTTATAAAAGTATGGTAACAGCTTCGATATAAGCAGATAATTAAAAAAAGCATAACCAATACAATTATATATTTGATTCGTTTACGACTTACCATATTTTTACCCCATCTATAAACCCATCTATATTCTCGTTGATTTTACTCAATATGCAATGTCTTTATCCAATTTATCATTTGATAATGATATACATCCATCAACTTCTTTGAAATGATAACTGCTGCAACTAGGTTGCAGCAGTTATTTTTTTATTCTTCTTCTGATTCTAACATCTCTTGTGAAGCCAACTCTTGTTCTAATTGTTGTGTTTCCAATTCAGCTTGTTGTAAATTTTCTTCTTCTGTCTGTTCGACTAAAGCAGTTTCTTGATCGTCTTCGTGTTCTGCCCTCGCAATGGCAACAAGTCTATTCTCTTCTGCTAGACGCATAACCCGCACACCGGACGCATGACGCGACATAATGTTCACATCACTCACTCGGATACGGATAATAACACCATCGTCGGAAATCATAATCAAATCGTCATCTTCATCAACCACTTTGATACCTGCCACATAACCTTTACTATCGGAAACTTTATAATTGATCTTTCCAAAACCGCCTCGATTTTGAATGGTATATTCTGAAATCTGACTACGTCTTCCTCTACCCCTGTCTGTAACGGTCATAACGGTGGCATTTGGACGCAATCGCGCCATACCCACTACTACATCATTCCCACGCAGTTTGATGGCTTTTACGCCCCTTGCTGTGCGTGAGAGAGGACGTGCATCCTGTTCACTAATTCTAATCGCCATACCGTTGCGCGTTGCGATTAACAATTCGTGATTGCCATTGGTGAGTTTTGCAAAGGCAAGTTCATCTTCCTCGTTAAGATGAATGGCAATCAAACCATTTTTCCGCACATTTTTGTAAGCGCTTAGTTCCGTTCGCTTAATCAATCCCTTTTTGGTTACCATAACCAAGTATTGATTTGGATTAAAGTCTTTCACACTAATCATATAGGCAATTTTTTCATCTGGTTCCAAACTTAATAAATTTACGATATTGGTTCCTTTTGAGGTGCGGCTGCCTTCTGGCAACTGATAACATTTTAAACGATGCATTCTGCCCTGATTGGTGATAAACAGAATATAATCATGTGTGGAACAGACAAATAATTCTTCTACAAAGTCTTCTTCACGCTGAGTCATACCGGAGACACCTCGACCCCCGCGATTTTGTGTCTTGTATACGGCAGAGGGAAGGCGTTTGATGTATCCAAAATGCGTTAAAGTCACAACACTTTCCTCTTCTGGAATCAAATCTTCAATGTCTACCTCGCCACTGATCATC
The DNA here is from genome assembly GCA_910579175.1 of uncultured Oscillospiraceae bacterium. GTDB lineage: Bacteria > Bacillota > Clostridia > Oscillospirales > Ruminococcaceae > Massiliimalia. Next base: position 60,903 of record CAJTTB010000010.1, read on the forward strand.
TGAATATCTGTCTTTCTCTCATCACCATATTTGCGGCGAATTTCTGCCATCTCATTTTTGATGATATCAATGACCAATTGATGGTTTTGCAAAATTTCTTCTAGTTCTTCTATACGCTGCATAATAGCTGTATATTCGTTTTCTATTTTCTGACGTTCTAGACCAGAAAGTTGACCCAATCTCATTGCAACAATTGCGGAAGCCTGCACTTCATCCAGATAAACTCCATCCGTTCCATAATCCACCAACTTCACTTCTTGGGTATAAATAACACCTTCTGCAGGTTTAAAACAGCGCTCCATCAGGGCTATTTTCGCACTGTTTTGGTCTTTGGAGCTGCAGATAATCCGAATGACTTCTTCAATAAAATCAAGAGCAACATTCAGCCCTCTTAAAATATGCGCACGTGCTTGTGCCTTTTTTAAATCAAAAGCAGTTCTTCTGCGAATGACATCGACCTGAAAATCAATATAATTATCTAGGATTTCTTTGAGTGTCATAATTTGAGGCTGTCCATCTACCAAAGCCAACAAAATTACTCCAATTGTTTCCTGGAGTTGACTATAGCGGTATAACTGGTTGAGTATTACCTGTACATTGGCATCCCTTTTTAGCTCGATGACAATTCTCATACCATCGCGGTCTGATTCATCTCTTAAATCAGAAATACCCTCAATGCGTTTATCCTTTACCAAATTGGCAATGCTCTGCAACAGTCTAGCTTTGTTGACCATATAGGGAATTTCCGTTACCACTATGCGAGAACGATTGTTTTTAAAATCCTCTATTTCTGTCTTGGCACGCAAAATCACCTTTCCTCTTCCGGTGGCATAAGCTGCGCGAATACCAGCATAACCCATAATGATGCCACCTGTGGGAAAATCAGGACCTTTGATATACTCCATGATTTCACTTAACTCTGCATCTGGATGTTCCATCACAAAATCGACTGCATCAATGACTTCTCTTAAATTATGTGGTGGGATATTGGTTGCCATACCGACTGCAATTCCTGTAGAACCATTGACTAGTAAATTTGGAAAACGAGAGGGAAGTACAACGGGTTCTCTTCTACTGTCATCATAGTTTGAGGTAAAGTCCACTGTTTCTTTTTCGATATCAGTGAGCATTTCCAGGGAAATTTTGCTCATACGAGATTCTGTATAACGATATGCTGCTGCTGGGTCTCCATCAATAGAACCAAAATTTCCATGTCCATCCACCAGTGGATAACGCAAAGAAAAATCCTGTGCCAATCGCACCAAAGCATCATAAACCGAACTATCTCCATGAGGATGGTAACGACCTAATACGCTACCGACTGAAGTCGCGCATTTTCGATAAGCTTTATCTGGTGTAAGTCCATCTTCATGCATGGTATATAAAATTCTTCGATGAACAGGTTTTAAACCATCCCTGACATCTGGCAATGCACGACTGACAATGACCGACATAGAATAATCTAGAAAGGATTTTTTCATTTCCTTTTCGATATCCCTCTGTATGATATGTGATTGATCTGTATTATACAACTTTTATTCCACCTTTCACAGCAGCATATCCCAATGGGATAATGGCTATATATCGTGACATCCTCCTCACTCTATCAAGACTGAGGCTTCCTCTTGCCAAATGCAAGCAGTCGGTTCTCGCTTGAATAGAAACCGTGTACAGTATCAGTGAGCGAACCCCGCGTGTCGCGCGGTTATGATATCTTTTTATGATTGCATATGCGAATTATTTTTGCATTGATTGTCATAATCGCTATGCGAATCGACAAATTTTTCATTTCTGTATTTGAGCAGAATTTGAATTTATTTATGCTAGCCACCATTATTTTCCCTTTTTTTCCGTTTGTCTTCTGGACCTTGACTTTCTATATAGTTTTTCATGATATCTGTGGTTGTTTCACCTGTTGTCAATAGGCAAAAACTTTGACTCCAAAAACACTCTTTCCATAACTTGTTTCGTATTTGGGGAAATTCTTTTTTTAACAGGCGGCTGCTTGCACTTTTATAGGCATTGATAAATTTACTGATTTGTGTATTTGGGTGTGCTTTAAATAAGATATGCACATAATCTTTGTCATAGTGCCATGCTTGTAAGTCCATATTATAATTTGGAGCAATATATGCAAAAATTTCTTTCGCTCGATTGGAAATATCATCATCAAATATTTGTCTTCGATATTTTACAACAAGTATAAGGTGATAATACAATAGAAATACTGAATGTGAATTACTATCTAATTTCATTTTAATATCAGTCCTTTACGTTTCATCGACTGAAGTTATTATATCGTATATTTCTTTTGTTTGTCAATCTTTTATCACAGGTACCACTCACCCCATACCTGAAATGTTTCATAAAAATATAAAGTGTTGCTATCAATCTAGTTTCAAATAGTCTTTTGGCAGATTCTCCGATAACAATTTAGAAATATTTTCCACCTGCTCATAACAACAGCGCTTTGGCAGGATAAATACATGTGCTTTTTGATACCCTATGATAAATAAATCCGAAGTTTCCCATACACGCAACTTTTGGTCTTTGTAATATAAGACATTTTGTTGTTCTCCTTCTCCCACAATCAGCGCATTGTCATAAATGGTTATTTGATACTGCTCTTGCCGTTGTTGTTTTTGAAGTATCTTGACTGTCTGATGAATATGGTTAAATGGAAAATACCAAATAAATCCCAGGGCAGCAACGGTTAAAACACACATAAATACACCCATTTTAGAATCTGGTTGTTGCACAACTTGAATCAGGTAACAAACAAATAAAATGGCAATGATCAGACTACAGATAATATTTTTTTTATAAATGGTGTACCTCTGAAAGATTTGCAGTGCTTTTTTTACTTCTTCTGGGCGAAATTCATAGGTTATATGAATGCCTTGCCGATTTTTAAATTCTTGCCATTGTGTATCTGTGATGGCAATGGTTGGTGCTTCATCGAAACTGTCTGCAACCAGTCCATTTTGTGAAATCGTTCGCTCTGTAATATCTTTGATTAGATTTTGTTCAATTTCCTGCTCTACTGAAATTGGCTGAGGGTTTTCAACAAATTTTTCTGATGACTGTTGAATTTCTTTTTTATTCAAGTTTTTGCTCCTTTTTATATATCTAAGTTTTGAACATATCTTGCATTTTTTTCAATAAAGTCACGTCGAGGTTCTACCTTTTCCCCCATCAAAATCGTAAATATTTCGTCGGCAGAAGCTGCATCGTCCATCTCCACTTGAATCATTGTACGACGTTCTGGATCCATAGTCGTTTCCCAAAGCTGTTCTGGGTCCATCTCACCCAATCCTTTATATCTTTGAATATCTACTTTTGCCTGATTTTCACCAGAAAGCTCGCGAATATAATTGTCTCTTTGTTTATCGCTATAAGCATAGCGCACCTGTTTTCCCCGGCTTAATTTAAACAGAGGAGGTTGTGCTAAAAATACATGTCCCTGTTCAATTAATGGACGCATAAACCGAAAGAAAAATGTCAACAACAGTGTTCTAATATGAGAACCATCTACATCGGCATCTGCCATAATGATCACTTTTCCATATCTGAGTTTGGTCAAATCAAAATCCTCTCCAATACCAGTCCCCAATGCAGTGACAACTGGCATTAATTTTTCATTGCCATATACTTTGTCTAATCTGGCTTTTTCCACATTGAGCATCTTTCCCCAAAGAGGCAAAATTGCTTGAAAACGGCGGTCACGTCCCGATTTCGCAGAACCACCTGCGGAATCACCTTCCACAATATAAATTTCAGTATAACTGGAATCTCGTTCAGAACAATCTGCTAATTTCCCGGGCAAAGCAGCTGATTCTAATACAGATTTACGGCGGGTAAGTTCTCTTGCCTTTCTCGCTGCTTCTCTTGCACGCTGCGCATTGACTGCTTTATCAAAAATACTGCGTACAACTGCTGGATTCTCCTCAAAATAATTGGTGAGTTTTTCAGAGACCAAACTGTCCACTAAAGGACGTGCCTCTGGATTTCCCAGTTTTCCTTTTACCTGGCTGTCAAATTCACAATCGGTCAATTTGATGGAAATAATAGCAGTCAAACCTTCTCTGACATCATCTCCAGACAATTTTGGATCAGATTCCTTGAGTAAATTGTGTTTCTTCCCATAATCATTAAAAACTCTAGTCAGTGCATTTTTAAATCCAGTTTCATGAGTACCACCGTCAATGGTGTGTACATTATTTGCAAAGGACATGATCACTTCATTGTAGCTGTCATTGTATTGCATGGCAATTTCCGCTACTGCATCGCCAATTTCTTTTTTGAGATAGATAATTTCGTCATGTAATACTTCTTGTTGCTTTGTAGAATGAATATGTTCCACAAAACTGCAAATACCACCTTCATAACAGAGTGTTTCTTCTAGTATGTGATTGGAATCTCTTTTATCTGTTAACTTAATGGTGACTCCAGCATTTAAGAATGCTTGTTCGCGCAATCGTTTTAACAGTACTTCATATTCGTATTCGGTTGTTTCAAAAATGTTTCCGTCTGCCTTGAATATTACTTCCGTTCCTGTTTTTGTAGTGGTTCCCACTTCTTTGAGTGCTTCTTGATAATCTCCATGTTCAAAATACTGAAAGTATTCATGTTCTCCGTTAAAAATTCTCAGCTCTAAAAATTCACTCAGTGCATTGACGACAGAAGCGCCTACTCCATGCAATCCACCTGCCATTTTGTAACCACCGCCGCCAAATTTTCCACCAGCATGGAGAATCGTATATACAACTGTTGCAGCAGAGATTCCCTCTTTTGGATGAATTCCAATTGGAATTCCGCGACCGTTGTCAGTGACTTTAATAATATTGTCTGGGAGGATTTCCACTGTAATTTCATCGCAATATCCTGCTAATGCTTCATCAATTGCATTGTCAACAATCTCATATACCAGATGATGTAAGCCTTTTGGACCAGTAGAGCCGATATACATACCTGGTCTTTTTCGAACTGCTTCTAATCCTTCTAGTACTTGTATTTGATTTTCATCGTAATTTTGATTGTTTTTGTTCTCCATATGAGCCTCCTATTTTTTTATTTGTTTGATATAAGTTGCTTGTGCTCTCTTTAACAGTGTTTGTGCTGATATTTGAGAGATATAGACGATTGTTTTGGCATTGTTGCGGCAGATAATAAAGGATTTTGGCATTTCATAAGATACATTTTGTATCTGTTGGTGTTTGGTAGAACTTGATAGAAATTCTCTGGTAAACTTTGAGACAGATGTGTTTTCGATGTCAAAGATTCCTATGATATCTTGCGTCTTTATCATGGTTTCTTGACCCAAATGAAGGTACAATTGTATCATCTCCTATATGTTTAAATCTGTCACATTTACAATGCGTCCTTGTCTGATTTCAAATATTTTTCCTTGTCTTAACTGTTGTAGGGTTGATTTGTCGCAACAGGTGATAAAAACCTGTTGTCCTTTTACATGATTTAAGATATAGTTTTGACGTTTGTTGTCGAGTTCTGACATGACGTCATCAAGTAAGATAATTGGATCTTCTTTTGTGGTTTGTTTTAACAGTGCAGCTTCCCCTAATTTTAAGGCGAGTATACAACTTCGTTGCTGCCCTTGGGATCCAAATGTCTTTGCAGACATTTGATTGATGTGGATATCCAATTCATCTCGATGGATGCCAACTGAAGTAAAACCGCATTTTATGTCCTGTTCTAAACAGGATTGGAGTTTGTCAAAGTAGTATTGAATGTGTTTGTCCTCATAACTTGAAATGGTGTTAATTTCCTCGAAAGCTGAGGATAAATATTGAATTTGTATTTGTTCTTCTCCTGATGAAATTCCGTTGTATATCTTTTTTACAATTTTTTCAAGTTGATAGATATAATCCTTTCGGTATATGGAAATAATTGTTCCAGTTTTTGATAATTGTAAATCCCAGATGTCTAATGTGTTCTTTAAATGCGGGTGATGATATAATTCTTTTAAAAGTGCATTTCGTTGTAATAGTAATTTTTCATAAATGGTTAGGTATTGTATATATTGAGGAGTCAATTGAGAGAGTGCCAAATCAATAAAATGTCTTCTAGCCTTTGGGGATCCTTTGATTAAATCTGCGTCTAATGGTGAGAATATCACACAGTAGAAATGTCCAGATAAATCGGAAGATTTTTTTAATGGGACTTGATTCAACCACAGTTTTTTTTGGTTAGAAATTTTGATTTGTGCTTTTTGTTCCCGCTTTGTATCTTCAAAGCAGATGGATAATTCTGCTTGTTTTTCATTTTGTTGGATTAACTCATAGTTTTTTGTTGTTTTAAAGCTGGGATTTCCTGTGAATAGCCAAATGCTTTCTAAGATATTTGTTTTTCCCTGTGCATTGTCTCCACAAATAATATTGATTTGATCACATGGTGACAAACAGATATCGGAGATGTTGCGATATCGTTTCAGGTTGATTTGTTTTAGTTTCACATTCTCTCCTTTGTTGTGCAGTAATTAGATGATTTTAAATTGATACTTGTCAACTGTAATGGTATCGCCTTTGCGTAGTTTTTTACCTCGTTGCTGACAAATTTTTTGATTTACTACAACAGTACCTTGTAAAATGAGTTCTTTTGCATGTCCACCTGTTTGAGCGATACCAGTTAGTTTTAGAAGTTGGTCTAATTTGATAAATTCTGTTGTGATTGTTACATTCTTTTCTATCATGATAAAACCTCTTAAATTAGTCTTTTAAACGTACAGGTAATACTAAGAATAAAAAGCTATTTCCCTGCATAGGTAAGATTTTAATGGGGGATAATGGACCATTCATTTCTAGTAAGATTTTGTCGCTTTCGCTTGCTCTTAGAGCATCTAACATGTATTTGTTGTTAAAACCAATTTTGACATTTTCTCCTTCTGTTCGTGAGGAAAAACTGTCTTGTATTTTGCCTAAAGAAGTTTCGCAGCTTAATTTTATGATATCTTCAAAAAATTCACATTTGATGGGACTTTTAGTTCTGTCGTTGATGATAATAGATGCGCGATTGATGCTGTCTATAAAGTCTTTTGTTTCAATGGATACCTTTGTTTTACAATCTTTTGGGATTGCGTTGTGATAGTCTAAGAAATCTCCTTCTAGTAAACGTGAAATGATGTGGTATTCGGAGATTTCAAATATAATGTGTTTGTCTGAAACTAAAATTTGAATATCTTCTGTGGGATCAAGATTGAGTTTTGATAGAATTTTTTGTATTTCATTGAGTGTTTTTCCTGGAACAATAAAATGATATGTGTCTGCTTGTGAAATGGGTTCGGTTCTCATAGCTAGTCGGTAGCCGTCTACAGATACAACAGATAATTGTTGTGGTGTGATATCAAAGAGTGTTCCAGTGTAGATAGGGGTTTGTTCTGTTTGTGCAACTGCGAAAAGTGTTTGTGAAATCATATTTTTGAAGGTGCCTTGTTCCAATAGGAGTTGTTGATTTTGATTGATTTGAGGAATTTCGGGGTAATCTTCTGCATTTAATCCTGAAATGGTAAATTCGATGTCTTCACATTGAATTTGTGTCATTAGTTGAGCATTTGTACTTAGAGTAATATTTCCGTTTGGCATTTTGTTGATAATGTTTGTTAGAAGAGAGGCATTTAATATGATAGTTCCTTCTTCTTGAATGTGTGCTGTGATGTTTTTTGTAATACCCAATTCAAGATTGTATCCTGTAAGTGTAATTTGTTGATGGTCACATTTGATTAAAATTCCTTCTAAAGATGGAATTGTTGCTTTAGAAGTAACTGCAAGACAGACGATATTGATAGCTTCTGCTAGGAGTGATTTGTCACAAGTGAATTTCATGGTTAGGATTACCTTTCTAAACATTAAAATTTTATTTTTTATAATATAAATAATATATATAAATATAATAGTAGTAGTAATAGGGGGTGTTGAAAGTGTTGAAAACTCTGTAAACAGCGTAGTAAAGGGTATTGAGAGGTTTTTTGAAGTGTTGAATTAGTGTTGAAAAAATGTTGAAGAGTGTTGAAAAAAAAAGAATAGCGTGGAAATGTTGAAAACTTTGAGGGTTTTTATGTTGAAAAGTTGATAAAAATGTTGAAAAGTTGGAAAAGAAAAAGGAAAAATAAAATTAGTACGTGGAAATGTTGAAAAGTAAATGTTGAAAGATGTTGAAAAGTCGGAGTAGAGCATTAAAAAAAAGGGAGTAATGGAAAGTTTTCAACATAGTTTTAAATTGTTTGTTGAAAAGTAAAAGGGTTATTTGTCGCGAATATTGTTGACGATGTCGTCAATGATAGCTTTGGTATGAGGATCCTTTTGAATGACTTTTTCAATTTTTTGAATGGCGTATACAATGGTGGCGTGATCCCGTCCACCAAATTCTTTCCCAATTGCTTTTTGAGACATTTGTGTAATTTCTCGAACAACATAAATAGAGATTTGACGGGCAATGGATATTTGTGCTGCGCGTTTGGTGGAGCGAATGTCTTCAGCAGTTACAGAGTATGTTTTTGCTACCTCTTCAATGATTTTTTCCACCGTTACGGGAGCAGGTTGATTGTCGTTTAAAATTTCTTTGATCACTGTTTGGGCGACTGTAATAGAAGGGTTTGAACCTGCATAATATTTGTAGGCTTTGATTTTTTTAACGGCTCCTTCTAATTGTCTGATATTATTTTTAAGTTTGCTGGCAACAAATTGGGCGACATCATCAGGGACACTAATGTTAAGTAGTTCTGCTTTTCGCTTGATGATAGCAATTCGAGTTTCGAAATCGGGTAGACCCACATCGGTTAAAAGACCCCATTCAAATCGGCTTTTTAAGCGATCTTCAAGAGTTTTGATGTCTTTGGGAGGTCTGTCCGATGTCAAAACAATCTGTTTGCCGACTTGGTGTAATTCATTAAATGTATGAAAGAATTCTTCTTGTGTACTTTCTTTTCCCGCAATAAACTGAATATCATCCATTAATAGGATATCGGCTTTTCGGTATTTATTGTGAAAGGCTTCTACAGATTGGTTTTGAATCGCTGCAATCAGTTCGTTGGTAAATGTTTCGCTGTTGATATAGATGATATTGGTGTTGGGGTTATTTTTTGCAAATTCATGTTTGATTGCACAGAGCAGGTGTGTTTTTCCCAATCCAGAAGGTCCGTGTATAAATAGAGGATTGTATGCAGCAGAGGCTTTTTGTGCCACTGCCTTACAAGCGGCGTAGGCAAAATTATTAGAACTGCCAACAATAAATGTTTCAAAAGTGTAATCATAATTTCCGTTTTTAAGTGTTTCGTCTAATTCATTTTGTTGGATTTCTTGGTATTCTAAAGCAGAAGAATAGTCCAGATAATTTGATGGGGATGGTTGTGTTGGCGGTAAAATCGTTTTGGGGATATCCTCAGGTTCAATTTCCTGTTTGATATCATCTTTTGTGCGAATCACCAGATCAATTTCAAACCCCAGTACATCTAAGAAGGATTTTTTGAGTTTTGAAAGATATTGTTTTTCTAAAATATTTTTCTGAAAAGGAGCAGGTACATAAATATATGCTGCTGTATCTGTCAAAGAAATTGGTTCAATTGGTTTAATCCATAGATTAAAAGCAACTTCACTTAAATTGGGTTTACAATTTTCTTTTACCAGATCTAGCACCTCTGAAAAAGACTCCATGTTGAAAAAAACCTCCAATTGTTGAACTTTTAAAACGATGTTGAAAACTCTGTATTTTATGTTGAAAACTCTGTGGAAAATGTTGAAAACTATAGGAAAACTACTTACAGGGATGATAACATTTTTTTAATAGCCCGAGTCCGTTTGTGGTTTTTCATCGAGTTTTTTACAGATAAATCTTCCATATATTGTATAATTGAGTTAAAGTTTTCCAAAATAGATTGTGAGAATCTATGCTAAAAAAAGTATTTTTACACTTATATATTTTAACAAAATTGAAGGCATTTTTCAAGTAGATTGGAGGTAAAAATAATTTTTCTTTAACCCCTTTCTGATTTTTTCGTTTAATGCAATAAAAAGCCGCGAAAATGAAGAGAAATTTACATTAGCAATATAAAATCTATCAATAGGGTAAAAAATGAAAATTTGGACAAAATAAAAGGGTGTTAAAAATCGGATCATATCAAGCTGTTTGCCGTGACAAATATAGAGTATGATAGGTTTGTAATTTTGTGGATAAAATAGAAAATAGTAGTTGATTTATCCTGTCATATTGACATATAAAAATAGCGTATGGATTTGTAAATTGATATTATTTGGAAGTTAGAGAACTAGAATATTACAAATAGTATAAAATAGTTAAAGTATGGTTGAAAATAGTTTTTTGGATATGGGTGTTTTTAAAATTTAAATTTATGTAATTTTTAAAGTTAATCTTGACAAAAAAGAATAAAATATTGCATTTTTTAAGATAAGATATATTTTTTGTTACTCTCTAGTACGCTTGATTATCATTAGCGGCTCGTAATAAAAAATAGTATTGATTAAAGGTGTGCTTAAAGGCACAAAAATAAAATGTATATTTTTTGTAATTATGTCGATTGCCAACAAAGTTGGCGGTTTCATAATAAAACATGTTCTAGGGAATAGATGATAAAAAAATCCCATCTAATAAAATGGGATATACTTCCTATATCTATTTTTTTCTTGAAATCAAAGATGGAAAATTTAAAATTTTTTTTGATAATGGTATGAAAAACCTGTAACTACTTGTTTTTTGAAAGTGAAATATTTATCGAGGCGTATTTTTTACTGATTGGAATCAAAATAATATAGTATATTGTGGAATATTTATATCAGTAATATTTTACTGCAATGATAAATTTTTTTTAAATTGATAAATTGCTTGTTTCTCTAGAAAAATCATAGTATAATAGTGGAAAATAAGATAGTTAGGAGTTTTTATCATGAAATTTGGCGTAAGTTCGTATAGTTTTCAAAGATTATACAACGAGAATTTTACACAATTGGATGCAGCAAAAGAAGCAAAGCAGATGGGATTTGATTTTTTTGAATTGGCAGAGTTGATTGTTCCAGAAGGAAAAGACAAATTGGAATATGCAAAAGAATTTGCCAAGGCTTGTAAAGAAATTGGAATTGCGCTTGGCAATTATACCATTGGTGCAGACTTTTTAAATTCTGTGACAGGAAGTATTGATGGGGAAATTGAAAGATTGCAAAGCGAAATTGATGTAGCTGCTGCACTGGGATGTACTGGTGTGCGTCATGATGCAACTGCTGGATTTCGTCCAACCTCCAGTGAGCAGGGAAAAAGTTTTCCAAATGCACTTCCCTACTTAATTCAGGGATATCGTGCTGTGACTGAGTATGCGGCAGAATTCGGCATTCGCACAATGATTGAAAATCATGGTACATTTTGTCAAGAAAGTCAACGCGTTGAACAGATTGTCAGTGGTGTAAATCATCCCAATTTTGGTGCACTAATCGATATTGGTAATTTTTTATGTGCAGATGAAAATCCCGCTTATGCAGTGGGCAGGATGGCTTGTATGGCATTTCATGTACATGCAAAGGATTTTATTGTAAAGTCTGGAAATGAACCAGATCCAGGTGAATGTTTCTTCCAAAGCAGAGGGGGAAATTATCTCAGAGGCACCATTATTGGTCATGGTGCAGTACCTGTTGTACAGTGTTTAAAAGTCTTAAAGAATAATGGATATGATGGTGATATTGCAATCGAATATGAGGGCAATGAAGACGTGAAAGAAGGAATCCGTATCGGTCTTGCCAATCTCAAACGCTTTTGTGCTGCTTTAGATGCATAAAATTGGGACTCAATGGTCATAAAATGTTCCTCTAATAATTGTGATAAAAAATTTGTAAAAATCGAGATGCAGCCAAAAGGCTGCACCTCGATTTTTATGATAGGTTCATTTTTAAAAAGCACATAACTAGCTATAATATTTTGAAATAATATATGCAAACATGGGAATGGAATGATACTCATATTTTAAATCTATTGCCAGTATTGCAATAAATGAATGCAAAAACAACAAGCACCACTACAAAAGCAATATATGCCCCACCAATCCAATTGATTTCATAAATTCCTCCAATGGCAATAGAGGGCGTTAAAATGCCAATGGGCAATAATATTTTTCCCATAAATCTACAAAGTGATTTTTCATCATATGTTCTTTTTTCTGTTTGGGACATGGTATTATAACCTGCAATCAAAAACGCCACTTTGCCTAATAATAAACAGATTGCCATTACAATCATAATGAGTCCCAATAAGCTTGTGATTATCAATCCGACGATATCGTTACTGGTCATTCTAAGTCACCTCCATATATGACTGATGATGCAAATGATTGTTTTCTTACATTGTAATACAGATATCCCCAGAAAACAACACTTGTAACGATTTAATCCATACTTTGTTGCTGCACTTGAGTAAGTGGAGCATGTCTTTTTTTGATGGCGTTTAATAGATTCTATATCCGTTGTGAAAATTAAAAATTATCTGATGATATTGATATAATATGCTGCCAATGATCAAACCATAAATCAGTCGTTTCTTATTTTTGTCATATCTGTTTGACAAATGTAATATCTCTTGGACACGATAAGTGGGAATTTCTTTTGAGCTGCTGTAATGCTTAACGTTTGCGTTCTTTGAATTTTAAAAACATCTCTTCTGTTGTATATTTTCCACTTCGATTAAACCGATTTAATAGAATGACATCTCCTTGTGTATGGGTTTCTGGATTTAAGTGATTGACTTTTTCTTCACAGGTTAAAATCACTTTAAAACCCAATTCTTGTAAAATGGCATTGCTTTCTGGAGAATAGGCACCAAATGGATAAGCGAATCCCAAAACCGCAGTGTCCAGTTCACGAATGATTTCTTTGTTTAAAGAACCAATATCTTCGGTCAACAATTGACGATATTGTTGTACACTTTCGCTGTTTAACTTTTGGATTCCTTTTCTTCCTCCATCATTGGAGTGCAAACCATAGGTGTGATTACCAACCTCAATCAGACCAGATTGTTGCATATGTGCTAATTGTTCCCAATTCATATGAGAATAGCTCAGACCCTTTACAACATCACCAGAATATAAATCAGTATATTTTCCAATGATTAAAACAACAGCTTTCATATGGTATTTTTGAAGCAGGGAAAAAGCATATTCATGCACTGTTTCATAGCCATCATCAAAGGTGATTAAAATTGGTTTTTCGGGCAATGGCTGTTGTTTTTCATAATAATCTACAATTTGCTGTAAACTAACAGTTGTATATCCCTGATTTTTGATACACTGTAAGTCTTGCTCAAACTGTGTAGGTGTAATCACATAGTCACCAGTGCGTGCAGGGTCTTTTAAAAGATGATGATACATCAAGACAGGCAGTTCAATTTTTTGCTGGTCGATGGATGCTGCTGTTTGTATGTGGTTGAGTCCATTTCCATAAGCGGTTAGCCAAGTATTTCCCAATAAAATACAGATTAACAGTAAACCGGAGAAAATTCCAGTTAAAGTATGTTTCATTTGGCACATTCCCTTCTCAAAAATTCAATGATAATTTATTCAATCTATATGTCAAATCAGTTTGTCCTTATCACTGTTTTGAGAAAAGGGGTATTTTTTTGTAAGTGGATATCGCGTGAAGCAATGTAGTTGATTCTTATTCCTCTAACGTTTTGGTATAACCGTGATACTCTCTAGAATCTAGGTTGACAATATCGAGATAATTGTTTTTACCATCATAAAATCCATAATAAGGATGTACTGCGGGAGATTGAGTTGTATGTTCTCCAACAGTTTTATGTTCCTGATTGAACACGAGACAATATAAATTCTTTTGCTGATATCTCAAACTCTTTTTAAATAATGTGTCCAATTGTTCTTTTGTAATACCATAATCACTTAACTCTGTGGTGAGATATTCTACGGCATCTGGACCTCGATAGACGGCATAAGTACCAGTATAATAGTTATCATGATGGGATTCTTGAGATTCGTACCAAACCATTTGTTGATTTTCTGATAATACCAATTTAGATCCATCATCTCCAATCCAGGTATATCCTGATATTTCGTCTTTTAGTGTTGTATCCTGACAGGCTGACATTGTTGTCATAAACAGACTACATAACAAAATGATAATAAAATAGCATTTGACAGAAATTGATTTTTGGTTCATAATAAAGCTCCTTTCTACCTCTACTACATTGCTTCTTAGAGTCAAATCAAATAAGACTCTTTTATATTATATTTAGTATAGTTTATCTAAATAATAATGTCAAATGATTTTATTTTTATTTATAAAATAAAAAAATTTAAACAGGGAATCGCGCCTTTATAATGCAAAGGAGATAAAAATGTTATTACAATTAAGAGATATTTTAGCAGTATATCAGGTATTTGAATTTGGAGTTTGTAATTTTAATCAGATTCAAACGTTTTTGCCTTGTAGAAATGTTTCTCAAATTCCCGAACAAGCCAAAAGTATCATTGTGTGTGCTTTCCCCTATTATATTGAACAAAAACAACCGGCAAATTTATGTAAATATGCACAACTTCCAGATTATCATACAGTTGTAAAAACCATTTTAAACCAAATAATCTCTGCATTACAGGAGACCTTTGGGGGAAATTATGTGGGATTTTCGGATATTTCTGCACTTCCAGAGAAAGATTGTGCATGGCTTTGTGGGTTGGGAATCAGGGGGAAAAATGGATTGATTATCAACCGGCGGTATGGAAGTTATTTTATGATTGGAGAGATTGTAACAGATGTGCAATTTGAGCCTTCTAAACCCATAGAAGAAGAATGTATTGGCTGTAATCGATGTATTCAATCATGTCCTGCTGGTGCCATCAAAGAAGGTAAGATTGATTATGAACGGTGTCTTTCCGCGATTACACAAAAAAAGGGGGAACTCACCTTAACTGAAAAAGAGCTTATTGAGAAAAATCAATTGGTTTGGGGCTGTGATCATTGTCAATCAGTATGTCCGCATAATGCTAAAGTTGCACAAACACATCTCACTGCATTTACACAGGATATTGAACCTTATGTCACCTATGAGAATCTATCCAAGTTGATGAAGACACGGGCATTTGGATATCGTGGAAGAAAATTGATGTTGCGCAATTTAGACTTGGTGAATCACCTATCGGAAAAGCAAGAGAGATGAGAAGTTGTTTTGTCTTTTGTTGTCATGAGTTGTATAAATGCACAAGGATATAAAAAAACCGATTTCAAAATAAAATTGAAATCGGTTTTTTGACAATTAGAAAATGACTTAAGATAGATTAAAAGTTTTCGCATTCTTCTCTTAGAATTTCAACATAACGAGCTACTTTTTGATAGGTATTTCCCAGGGTATAGACATCTCTTTGAGAAAATTCAAGGGTACAACCTTTTGCAGCATGGACAGTTTTGCGAATATGTTCTCGAAGTTTGTCTTCTTCTAATGTAGAACCCACCCCTAAAAAACTAGGACTTGGTTTTCTTTGATAAACGATGCGCTTGCCTTGCAACTGTTCACCCATAAATTCTTCATTACACCAAGGGGAAATGGAAATTTTTCTAAGATTTTTGAGTTTAGACAGACAATTTTCCCAGATAGGGTCAACAGCTTCGCAGCAACCATAAGAGAGAAGTCCATAACAATTGCAGATTTTTTGATAGTAAGGAAAGATAAATTCTTCATACATATCTGGAGAGATACCAGAAGTTTCCTGAGAATCCATAAATCCCCAAACATCTTTTGTGGTAAATGGTCTGGTTTCCCAAACAGATTGATTCGGCAGTTCGGTTGTAAAAGAATAGCTGCCCTGTGCCAAATGTTCGTCTTGTGTAGTGGGAAGCAATAAGCCATTGTCTGCAATAAACTGAAAATAAGCTAGATAGTCATCGGTTAATTGGCTCATCATTTGATGAAATTCATCTGGGTAATCATACATGGAAAACATCATATTTTCCATACTCATAATATGAACGATATCTTGTGTTGGCACTGCATAAAGTGCACTTCCAGCTACCTTTACTGGAATGATACCATCAAATAAATCGTGATAGAGTGCTAGTGTTTGTTCCCTCTTTTGTGTATCCACAGAAAAAGTAGATGGCTTTAACAGATGAAAATCCTGTTGTAAATCGTGAATGACTTCAACAAAATGATGACCGACACTGTTGTCAACATGGTCTATTTGAATGGGGATATCAAATGGAACAAACTTCGTAAAACGATCGATTGGAATGTAATCTTTTACAATGCTGTCATCGTGAAACAGTTCGTGATTTACAATGTTGCTATGTAAATCCCATTCGATGCTACGTGCCAATTCTCCCTCACATTTCAACAGATCAGGAATGACATCTTGTGCAAAAGTTCCAAGTTCCACTGTGATCATTGGTCGCTTTCCATGACAATCATTGTGGTCGGTCCATTCTTGGCGCAACTGTTGCATCTGTTCTGATTGTGAAAACATGAATTGTTTTTTTGCTAAGTCCTGCAAAATTTGTCTGTCTTTTGATGAGATAACTTCCATATCAATTTCCTCCTAACGTTTTTATCATATCAGTGAATGACTCAACAACGAACTGAGTTTTTCACTTTAGTCACGATGATTTGATCAATACACAACGATATTGCCAAATATAATGAATAGATTTCATTGCTTTCTACAATTGATTATATTGGATAGTGATATCATTTTTTGAACAGTTTGGTTTTGTTGCTTTATATGATATCTACAGGTTGTGTTTTGATAGCGAACTGCTTTATCATTACTTATCATAACAGATAATGAAAAAAAGAAACATTCAAAAAGTTGCTATTTTCATACACAATATTGCTAATTTAGGAGTGTATTATGCAAAAAAATTATGTGATTCAAAAAATCCGTTCAGATTATTACGAGGATTTAAATCGTATTTTAGTCCATATCTGTGGGCAATTTCAAAATCTTCCCAATCACTGTGCCAAAAGAGAGGGAATTGGGGAATATATCGTTATCTATTGTATCTCTGGAAGTGGTTATGTCATGGTACAGGGGAAAAAACAGTCAATACACAGTGGAGATTTAATTTTTTTAGACCGCGATACCCCCCATGAATATGGAAGTGCTCAAACCGATCCTTGGTCAATTGTATGGATGCACCTTGCCGGTGAACTGAAAACACTTTATCCCATCATTGAAAAACACAGCGATCATGGAGTGATTGCTCTGGGGTATCACAATCGACTGTATCAATTATTTTTAGATTTGATAAAAGGTGCAGAAAATCCGACAACAATTACCGAAATTTTAAAGCTGAATCAATCTGCAAGGCTGGTATTGTGTGAAATATTAACTTTACTTGAGTCTGAACACGATTGTGCCTTTACCGATCAGATGAAGGCATATTTGTGTGCCCACTGCACAGAAAATCCGACTTTGGATGAACTGGCACATCAATTTGCAGTCTCTAAGTATCATATGATCCGCAAATTTAAAAAGGCGACTGGATATACGCCAATTGAATTTTTATTCCGTCAAAAGATTGAATTGGCTTGTCATCTGTTGATTGATACCAATGATACCATCACAAGTATCAGTAGACAACTTGGGTATCACACACCCTATTATTTTTCAGAACAATTTAAAGCAATCACTGGATATGCTCCCAGTATCTTTCGAAAATTGGTAGATAAGGAATATCTTTAATCGTTTGGGCGCTGGTAGAAATTACCCGAAACTTGGTCGGTCTTTAAGATATTGATAAACGCCTTGGGGTCGACCTCATGAACTCTTTTGGTAACCATCTTTACTTCATCCCCTGAAATTACAGAATAAATCATGTTTTTTTGTTGACCATTGTATAGTCCAACGCCTCGAAATAGTGTTGCACCATGATTGGTCAAATCTCGGATATTTTCATAAACCATTTCGGATTGATCTGAGATGATAAATAAAGTGGTTCGTTTATAACGGGTATTGAGCAGGTGGACCACTTGGGTAGAAGCAAATTGAAATAAGATGGAATATAATGCTTTGTCCCAACCGAATAGCATACCTGCAACCACCAACATACAAGCATTTGCAGCCAAAATATAGTTCCAGGCATCAATGTTCATTTTTTCTGATAGTGCCACAGCAATAAAGTCGGTTCCCCCACTGGTGGCACGTCCAATTAAACAGAGGCTGATGGCAAATCCGTTGATAATACCACCAAAGATACAAATTAATAAAATATCATCCGTTAAGGGAATGGACGGAATCATATCGGTCAAAATACTGGATAATGCGATCATAATACAGGAATAGATGGTAAAGCGCTTTCCAATCATCCGAAAACTAATGACGGCAGGAATGGCATTGAGTAAGAAATTGATCAGTGAAAATGACAATGAAATTTGAAAAAACTGTGCCGCACTTTTTTGAATCAACAGAGTCAAACCACTAAATCCCCCAGGAAATAATCCACCTGCTTCCACAAAACTTTTCATATTTACCCCAAGGATAACCGATGCAATCACAACAAAAAAGAGCCTTTTGGCATGATCTCGTATGGACAGCGGAATGTTATCCACCGTTTTGGTATAAAGTACATTCATTTTTTTCATAAATTTTGGTAGGCACAAAACTTGATTGTTATCCTAAAAGTGCCATTCTCCTTTCCTGTTTCCTTTTGATTGATCATTTTGAATTTCTTTTGTATACTGTTAATAGATAAAACAGATACTTTTAAACATATATCATTGTTTTTTTATTGAACAAATAAAATATATTTGGGTTTTATCATTTCTATTTTAACATAAATGAAATTGATGATTCAATCATTATTTTTAATTGATATAGAAAATCATGTGTTTTTTTATGATAATTTGTCGATATCTCTCAAATGTATCCTCTTTGTATGTTGTTGATTTTGGGAAAAAAATGTATCTTGTATGATTGGTAAAGTAAAATACAATGATGGTAGAAGTGATATCATGATATGTCATAAATGACACAATGATTCGTTTGATAAAAAATTGAAAACTGGACAAAACTGAACAAAAGAAAACAGGATTTTTTGCCGTCGATCTGGTATCCTTCAGATAAGGAGAATGGAATATGGAATCTATACCACGTTTACAACAAGCGATAAATTATATGGAAAATCATCTTTTGGAGGACATCAGCTATGAGGATATTGCGAAAAATGTCTATATGTCGAGTTATCACTTTCACCGGATATTCCGCTTTTTGGCAGGTATGTCCGCAACGGAATATCTGAGAAATAGACGTCTTTCCTTGGCAGGACAGGAACTTCAGTCAACTGATATCTTGGTGATTGACGCTGCTTATAAGTATGGTTATGATACACCTGAAAGTTTTTCAAAAGCCTTTTCGCGTTTTCATGGAGTCACTCCAAAGCAGGCAAAGTGTAAAGGTACAGAACTTCGCTTATTCAATCCTCTGATATTAAAAATAATCGTGGAAGGTGGTAATTTGATGAATTATAAAATTGAAAACAGAAAAAGCCAAAAGTTTATTGCGTTGGTTAGAACCTATCCAAATGAAGTGATTGGCGATGAAAATGATCACAGCATTCCAGATTTTTGGACAGAATGTTATGAGAAAGATCTGATAGAATGTATTCGATTGCTTCGTCCAGAAGGAAAAAGAGGTTTATATGGGTTATGTGGTCCTGCTGAAACAAGTGAAACACACTTTTGTTATGGAATTGGCATTATCATGGACGAAGATACAGATGTCTCATCGCTTGATAAACTTTTAAAGAGCGGTTATGCGGTTTTAGAAACAAAGCCTACAGATTATGTGGTCTTTCAATGTTTTGGAAGTAATCCTGGTTGTATTACTGAAACATGGAAGCAATTTTTTAAAGAATTCATTCCACAAACAGGATACATACGAAATGGCATCGACTATGAATATTATCCTGAAAAAAGAGAAGATGGACTGTTTTGTGAACTTTGGATTCCCGTCAAAAAAGGTGATGATAAAAATAACGGATAGAAAAATTATGTCATAAGTTATATTTGATCCCGCCTATTTTGGCGGGATTTTTTTATATACATAACAAAGAGTAAATATACAATTTTTTCCTATATGTTTAATGGTAAGAATGATCATAGAAATTGATCATATTTTTTAAAATAATTCTTGAATTTTCTCTCAAAGTATAGTATAATAAAAAAGCTATATTTCTGGTAGTGTGGGTAGGACGGTATGTGCTATCTGACATACAGACAATCGGGACCTGTGCGACAGAGTTTATCTGAACCATGTCAGGCGGGGAACCGAGCAGCATTAAGGTTAAAATTTGTGCGCCGCAGATTCACCTGATTGCCTGTATGTCAGATGGTATATAGTGCCTGCCTTTTTCAGTTTCTGGCAGTGCAGGAGGATACCATGTATTTAGCTCTTTATCGAAAATGGCGACCCAAGACATTTGATGATGTTATCAGTCAAAATCACATTACAAAGACGTTAAAAAATGAAGTAAAGCATCATAAAACAGCACACGCTTATCTGTTTACTGGAGCAAGGGGTACTGGAAAGACATCTTGTTCAAAAATTCTTGCCATGGCAATCAACTGTTTAGAGCCTCAAGATGGCAATCCCTGTATGCAGTGTAGCGTTTGTAAAGGCATTTTAGATGGCACGATATTAGATGTGTTGGAAATTGATGCGGCAAGCAATAATGGTGTCGATGATGTGCGTATTTTGCGCGAGGAAGCAAACTATTTGCCCACACAGTGCCAATATCGTGTGTATATTATTGATGAGACACATATGCTCAGTATTAGTGCCTTTAACGCACTTTTAAAAATTATGGAGGAACCTCCCCCACATGTCAAATTTATTTTAGCCACAACAGAGGTGCATAAAGTACCTGCTACGGTGGTTTCTCGTTGTCAGCGATTTGATTTTCATCGTGTTCACACACAGGACATTGCCAATCGCCTGCTCGATATCTCTGAGCAGGAAGCGTTTACACTGGATGATAAAGCAGCTTTTTTAATTGCAAGATTGGCAGATGGTGGAATGAGAGATGCGTTTTCAATATTAGATCAGTGTATTGCTTATTCCAATCAAGTCACGGTGGAAATTGTATCTCAAGCGACTGGATTGGTATTGAGAGATTATTTATTTGAGATTACTGATCTGTTACAACAACAAGATTGTACAGCGCTATTGAATTGTATTGACAATTTATATCACCAATCAAAGGATTTACAAAAATTGGTCAGTGAATTGATTGAGCACTTTCGAAATTTGATGATTGTAAAGACAACTTCTCAAGCAGAACAGCTGATTCAAGCACTTCCAGAAGAACTTGAGCGGTTAAAAGTGCAATCAAATACCCTTTCTATCCAAACCATTTTGAGAGGCATTGGGATATTACAGGAGTGTCTTGATAAAATTGGCAAAAATTATGATAAGCGATTGAGCGTAGAGATGGCATTGATAAAATTGTCATCCCCACAGCTAGATGATGCTTCTGACGCGTTGTTGGAGCGAATACAGGCATTGGAAGATCGATTGGACTCTGGTGTACTCCAGAAAGCAAAACCAGTGGTTGAGCCTGTCCCATTGCCTCAACAGATAGAGGTGCAAACAGAGCCTGTTTTAGAGCCACCTCCCGTACCGATGAATCAAGTATACATACAATCACAACCGCAAAAATTAGACAGTTGGTCAGAAATGATAGGGAGTTTTCAACAATCCGATCCTGCATTATTTGCAATACTCTCTGGGTCCGCGGCTTATACAATTGATGATAAGTTGTTGATAGATAGCCCAAATTCTTTCTTGAGCACATTGATTAAAAGAAATCACGCTATCAAAAAATTATTACAACTGCTGGAGGAAAAAACAGGTCGAGTTTATCGTATCATTATCAAAAAATCGAAATCGGAACAGAAACAGGACAAACTTTTAGAAGAGATTGAACAGACAGCTTTTGAGATGGGGATTGATGTTGAAAATCATTAAATTGATGTAGTTGTCTCACAAAAGAAATACTTGTGATTGCATAATAAAATGAAATATAATATACTATCATGATTGCATTTATGGTAGGTTAAAAAACTAGCTTGATGACCAGATAACCTGTTGTATATTGATAAATATCACAGTGTTGATTGGTTGTATAAAAAATAAAAAGAATATTAAATAAAAAGGTAGGTAACAAGATTATGAAAGCAAGAGTTCCACAAATGGGCGGCGGTCAGAATATGCAGGCAATGATCAAACAAGCACAAAAAATGCAGGACGATATGGCAGTAAAGCAGGAAGAGTTGGAAGCAATGGAGTTTTCTACCACTGCTGGCGGCGGTGCTGTAGCTGTTACAATGACAGGTAATAAACAAATTACTTCTTTGACAATTAAGCCAGAAGTAGTAGATCCAGAAGATATTGAAATGCTTCAAGATTTAGTAATTGGAGCTGTCAACGAATGTATTCGCAATGTAGAAGAAAAGACGAGTGCAGAGATGGAAAAGATTACTGGTGGTTTTAATATTCCAGGAATGTTTTAATAATAGGCAATCAGAATTTTCATGTTGCTCAATATAGGAAATACATTGTGACCGATGTCATTGATATCAGATAAAAAGCATGTGATTGGTTTTTTTATAGACTAAATTTATCAAAAATTTGCAAGAATATACTTACTTTTAAAGTAGTGAGATAAATTGCATAGCTGTACTTGACTGCGATTATCATGCAGATATCAATCTGAAGAACGACGATATGCGATTCGTATTGTGATGGCATAAATTAGGTAAAACCGTGGAATACACGAGGTTTATTTGTATATGTTTACAACATTGGTTGTATTGGGCAAAAAGCTCTCATCTTTAAGTGTTTGCGTAAGTGATGAGCGTATGTCACGTCCGTGATAGGACACAGAAAATCAAATCAGCTCATTGATATGATGTGCAATGGCGTATTTGAGCGAAAAGACTCTCCTGCTATAGGCGAGAGAATATGTTGTGATAAAGTTTGGATAACCCTTCTAACCCAGAAGGGTTATCCAGATAAAAGGAGATCGGTTGATTTATGGGTTATAATGCGCTTCCATTAACAAGGCTAATTGAACAATTTGCATCATTGCCTGGAATTGGCATCAAAACTGCTCAGAGGCTTGCATTTTATATCTTGACACTCAGCGAGCAGGAAGCAAAAAATTTTAGCAATGCGATTTTAGAAGCACATACAAAAATAAAGCGTTGTGATATCTGTAAAAATCTTACCGATAAGCCTGTTTGTGATATCTGTGATGATTCCACTAGAGATCAAACCATTGTATGTGTTGTAGAAGACGCAAAAGATGTTGTGGCATTTGAGAGAACGCGTGAATATCACGGATTATATCATGTACTTCACGGTTTAATTTCTCCTATGGAGGGAATTGGACCAGACCAAATCTATATTAAAGAGTTGCTCCATCGGATTTCCAAAGGAACCATTCAGGAGGTGGTAATGGCCACCAATCCCACAGTTGAAGGGGAAGCAACTGCAATGTATATTTCTAAATTGCTCAAACCATTGGGTGTGAAGGTAACGCGGTTGGCATTTGGTATCCCAGTGGGTTCTAATTTGGAATATGCTGATGAAGTGACGTTATTTAAAGCATTGCAAAATCGAAGTGAAATTTTGTAACAATTTATTTTTCAAAAAATGACAGATTTTTTAAAAATCTATGTTATAATAGAAGGTGACTGAGGAGGTGTAACAGTGGCACAGTTGACAACAAAAACAATTTCTATGAATAAAAAGGCAAAACACGATTACTTTATTGTAGAGTCCTTTGAGGCGGGAATTGAACTGGTTGGTACCGAGGTAAAATCTATTCGCCAAGGCGGTGTCAATTTAAAAGACAGTTGGTGCGGAATTGATCATGGTGAACTGTATGTCAAAGGTATGCACATCAGTCCTTACGAAAAGGGAAATATCTTTAATAAAGATCCGTTTCGTGTAAGAAAATTATTGATGCACAAAAAAGAAATTATGCGATTGATGGGACTGGTAAAACAAGACAGCTTTACCCTGATTCCCATTTCACTTTATTTTAAAGGTTCTCGTGTAAAAATGCAGGTGGGTTTGTGCAAGGGTAAACAACTTCATGACAAGCGCGCCGATATTGCCAAACGCGATGCCAAACGAGAAATTGACCGCGCATTAAAACAAAATATGCGCTGATTTGGGGGCGTAAAGGTTTCGACGGGGATTTGGAACCATAATAAGCAGGTAGTGTGGGCGAAAACACTTAAAAAGTCGCACTTAAATATAAACGCTAAAAATAATTCCAAAAAAGTTATCGCAATGAATAACTTTACAGGACTTTGCGCAGCATAAAATAACTTGCTGTCCGTTTGTCATAGATGACCACGCTCTGTGATAAACGTCATTTTAGTGGTGAACTTCTGTTAGAAGTATCTCGATCTAATAGAGGACTTAATGGGATTACCCTTCTAGATGTTTTGTTGAATGTACTTCTATAAGGGAAATGAAAACAATCAACTAAACCTGTAGAAAGCTATGAGGAAAAATTTTCGGACAGGGGTTCGACTCCCCTCGCCTCCACCAAATGATGTGATATCCGAACCCGAAAGAAAAACAGAATTGTTTGTCTTATCAGGTGGAAATGTTAGAACCGAATGGAAACATTCGGTCTTTTTTATGTCATCTGTGAGATGATAGGCTAGGATAAATTTGTTAAGGTATAAATAAAAAAATAACTACCATTAGATAGGTACTCATAAGACAGTAATTCTAAAAAAATTACGATTTTCAACATCTGTCTGGCAGGGTTGGAGAACAAAGCAGACGACATTCGGCTTGGGTTGGGTATCTTCTGCTTTTGTACCTTTAAGGTCTCAAATTGCTTGTTTTTTGCCCTGTAATGCATTGCATGAAAACGGACTTATACAGGCTCATTTATTTGCGCGAATTGGTGCAAAAACATGAAAATGCTCACGATTTTGTATATTGGCTATACAGATTAGCAAAACACTACTCGGTGAATTTTTTTGCTTTATAGGGAAATTCTTTACAGAGATCACAATAGCCGATTTTAGGTGGGAAAAAAGGCTTTCCACGATATTTAAAACAAAATTATCAAGTTTTTGCGAAAATCAGCAGTGAATTCTACAAAATCTGTTGATTATCTGGCAGTTTTTTCCTATAATATATCAAGATATATTATAAACAGAAGTACACTGATGGATTATAAAAAGCCGTAGATATTGTTCATTAAAAAGAATTTTTCTCCTGTTATGCTGAGAAAAGGTTTGAACATACCCACAGGAACAATGACTAAAATGTGGCGCACATATATGGTGTAAAACCATGTATAAACCAAAATTAGTTGAGATAGGAGTTTGATTATGGTAATCCCTAATGAAAAAAAAATAAAAATTGCAAATGCCAACAAGACAAATCCTTATGTTGATATTACCCCGTATGAATTGGGTATCACCTTTCCCTTTGTCTATTATACAGGATTTCATCCAGATAATGATGAGATTTTAATCTATGCTGCTCCTGGGGTTACATTCAAAAGCGGGGAACAAATTGTAAACTATACAGGGAACTCGGCGGGGGTTTCTATAAAAACTGGTGGAACTGGTAGCCGAACTGTTAGAGATACAGTCCGCCAAGCCAATATAGGAGATTTGCTTATCACCAATAAAAGAATCATGTTTATTGGTAAGGATGATTCTTTTGAATTTCAAGTAAGTACAATATCAATTGTGAAATTCCTTGATAGCAATAGCTTTGTTATTCAGTCTGGATGTTCTTCCAAAAATGTATGGTTAGACATCGCTCTTGTTACGTATGCATATGGTATGATAAAATATGCCATTGACAAGAATACACAAGAAGTAGATATTCCCACACTTATCAAGGTAAACCACGACAAAATGACTCCAGAGGAGATTGCTTTGTGCAATCAAGTCCGGAATGAATGCTCTAAGATGAAAGTTTCTAAATCTAAGAACAATCAAGGTTGCCTTTGGGGCATCGTAAAACTCCTTTTGATTTTGCTTATAGTTCTTATTGTTGGTGGTATTATTACAATTTTTATTGTCAAGAATTGGGTTGATAACAATGATTCTTCTGTCAATACCCCTCAATACTCCTTAACCGAAATTCTTGCTTTTGATAACCACCCCAAGGTTTACGATTCTTATGAGGACACTAAGACTTTTTATGATGGTATAGGTGCAGTTAAGGTATTGAGTATTCAGAAATATAGTCAAATTCAAAGAGCTCTGAAGAAAACAACTGACGATGATACCTTATTGTACTTTATTCAGCATTCTACTGACAAAAAATATACAGGAACAGTCAAAATCAATCTGTACGATGAATCTGTATCTGCCGATATGACTGTTGATAAAGCGATAGAATTATTGGTTTCTTATCTGCCCAACAATTTTTTTGAGTGCTATTTAAAGGATAGTTCTTATAAATATAGTAACAACGATCATACTGTGTATGTGTATTCCTGTAGATTGAATGATACAGGCGTTGCCTATCATAATGACGGAAATAATCAGTATCCCTATTATTACAGTTTTAAGATTATTCATTTTGAAAATACAAATCAATGGAAACTTGAGACCAGTTATGCCCCATATGGTGATAAGGATTTAGGGTGGATCCAAAAGTATTCAGATGAATGGAATGTTGATTTTAAGGATTATGCAACATGATTTTGGTTGAACATCATGGTACTATTGGTGTGTAGCCGATTTTGAAAAAATCGTTAAAGGGTTTGAGATGTTTCCCAGCACAAACAAATCGATAAAAGCGCAATATCTACCAGAGGTTTAAAATGTATTTTCTAGATGATATGAATTTTCAATATTTCTTTTTTAGCACCTATCTTGGCTTTTTTTGCAGGCATTTCCCGTTGCATTGATTGCTGGAGTTGTTTTTTTTGTATGGCGTAGACGGCGGATGCCAGAGATCTCCATCGGAAGATCGATTTTGTTCTCCCTTTTTATTTGCTATATTACAGGTCTCTTATGTATCACACTTTTCTACTATGTTTTGGGAGATATTTATTATTTTCTGTTTTATCATATGCCCAGTGGCAAAGGTTTTTACTGGTTCAACTTTGAATATGATTTTGTTCCAGACTTTTTTCACAATTTTGGATCAGAAAACTTGGGTAATATTCTGATGTTTCTTCCCTTCGGCATTCTCTACCCAATCTTCAATGAGCGTGCTACCTGGAAACAAACTGTGGTGATAGGTTTTAGCGTTTCTGTGGTAATTGAATTGTTATAACCCATATTTGGACGCAGTTTTGATATCAACGATATTATTTTGAATGGGTTAGGTGTTATGATATCTACAGTGGTATACTTTGCTTTGAGAGCTATGTTACAACGCAGAAACTAAACTTTTTGGTTGTCAGGAAATCCTGCTTGCAGGCTGGCTACGAAAAATTTTGACGGATACTTATGATTGGTCCTTTAGATGTCCGTTGTAGGGTGAGGGGCAAGCAGTTCCTGCTTTTCTCGAAACAAATACTAGAACAGTCTTTAAAAAAAGCTGCCCTGGTATTTTTAATGTCTGCTTAATACAAGGATAAATACAGCGGTCATAATATCTGAGCCGTCGTTTTGAAGGATCTGGTCTGGAAGCACATGAAAGAAGTAATTTCTTTCGTGAAGTCAATATCAAGTGCATTTCAGGGCGAAAATGAAGTGAAAGCTCTGTCTATAAAGCGAGGACATCATAAAGGCATATAACAAGTGGCTGATACAGGCGCAAAAGCGTATAGGGAAATTTGACCGCCTGTTTGTCAAGATCTACTGGGATAACACTAAGGGTAGTCTGAGTGATGAACGACACTTACGAGGATGAGCAGGAGCAGCTTAAAATTGAAATCATAAATCTGAAAAAAGAAGTTGAAGTACAAAAACGACAGAGAGAAAATTTAGAACAGTTTATTCAACCAGCACACAGATACACCGAGCTTACAGAATTCACGTGATACGCCAGCAGAGAGCTTGTAAAGGCGGTTTATGTGAAAGCATCCAAAAGTCTCAACGGCAAGCGCAAGCAGAAGATATATATCAAATATGACCTTGTTGGCTACATTTCCATGGATGAACTGATAAAAAAACAGGCATGATCAAAATCATGCCTGTTCCAAGAAATTTGCATATTACTGTTTTATGACCACTGACTGTTTGTAGTGGTTTTTTCATATTATTTTATCAGTTGAATTTTTCCCACGATAGGAATTTCAAATTCTTCTCCATTAAGTGTTCGAACAATTCCAACAATGACACAAACAACAAGAGCTAAGTGAATAATGATAGAAATCATATTAATGATAGAACTTAAAATTCCCATTGGAAAACTCAAAAAGAAAAAGTGATCTGTAAAATCAAAGATTTCATTTATTACAGAAAAAATTACTTGCACAATTACATTTAAAATTAGTAGTAACAAACCTTGATTTGCAGATTTTTTACTCAGTGGATTTTGGCTGTCTGCTACCAGTGGAAGCCAAAACAAAACAGGAATATATGCAAGTGCACACCATAAGTTTCTGTTGGTTTTGGGAGCTTGCTGAAAAGAATTCCAATTTTGGTTTTGATTTTGCTGATTGGATTGGTAGTTCCATCCCTTTGAATTGTAAGTATTTTGTGTATATTCTGATGATACTTTTGTGCCACATTTGGGGCAAAAAATTGCATCAGATGAAATTAACGCACCGCATTTTGAACAATACATAACCTGCACTCCTATTCTTTTTTTTGTTGATTTTACTATAACATAATCAAATTTCTTTGGCAATACCTCAAAGAGGCTTTTAAGAAATTTGTAAGATTCCAGTAAGATGTTCTTTAAGAATAGAAAACTGACATACGTTCATCACCGATATTGATGCTTAGAGATGAGCGCTTTTTGTCCAGTACAATGAATGTTGTAAGCATATACAAGGAAATTTCATATATCCTATGGTTTTACCCAATTTGTATTGTGACAATAGGAATCTCATACCTTTTTAGAAGTGAGAGTATGCTTGCATATTTTTGAGTACTTTGTTCGTTTGCTGGTGTGACGATTATTTGTGATAAATCTTTTTGGTTTCATACTTTGGTTCACAGGTTAGATTGATACCCAATTTTTTAAATATTTGTTCATCTACCTGAGATAGGATCACAGAGGAATGAACTTCACAGCCCTTTAGCTTATTTAGTTGTTTGAGTGCAAGTTCTGCTGTGGGATTGGTCGCAGCACTGATAGAAAGTGCAATTAAAATTTCATCTGTATGTAGACGAGGGTTATTGTTGCCCAAATGTTTGATTTTTAAGTTTTGTATTGGTTGGATAACAACTGGAGAAATCAAATGCACTTTGTGACTAATTCCACCCAATTCTTTGAGTGCGTTGAGCAGCACAGCGGCGGAAGCACCAAGCAGTGAAGAGGTTTTTCCAGTAAGTATCTGTCCGTTGGGGAGCTGTAAGGCTGTTGCGGGATCGCCAGTTTGTTCTTCTTTTTCAAGGGCATATTTGACTACTTTGCGGTCGTATTTTCCGATTTCTGCTTGTTTCATCAGCAGTTCAATTTTATAAATAATATCTTTTTCTCCACGCCCTTGACGCAGGTCGCACATTGCTTGATAATAACGGCGAATGATTTCTTGTCTGGAGGCTTCACAGACTACATCATCGTTGATAATACTCTTGCCCGCCATATTTACACCCATATCGGTGGGGGAATGATAGGGACTTTCTCCCGCGATTTTTTCAAAAATGGCATTGAGTACAGGAAATACTTCAACATCTCGGTTGTAGTTGACAGCAGTGTCTCCATATGCTTCCAGATGAAATGGGTCAATCATGTTGATATCGTTTAAATCGGCTGTCGCTGCTTCATAAGCGAGGTTGACAGGGTGTTTGAGTGGTAGATTCCAAATTGGAAATGTTTCAAATTTTGCGTAACCGGCTTTGATTCCACGTTTATATTCGTGATAAAGCTGTGATAGGCAGGTTGCCATCTTGCCACTTCCAGGTCCGGGAGCGGTTATAACAACCAGTGGACGTTTGGTCTCAATATATTCGTTTTTTCCATAGCCTTCATCGCTTACAATCAGTGGAATATCAGAGGGATAACCTGCAATAATATAGTGCTTATATGTTTTGATTCCCAGCATTTCTAGTCGTTTTTTAAAGACATCTACTGCTGCCTGTCCATCATATTGAGAAAGTACAACGCTGCCCACATAAAGACCGATTTCGCGAAATACATCAATTAAGCGCAGTACATCTTGATCATAGGTAATACCCAAATCTCCACGTATCTTATTCTTTTCAATATCTGATGCATTGATGACAATGACAATTTCAGCCTGGTCTGATAGCTGCATGAGCATCTTGAGTTTACTATCTGGTGCAAATCCTGGCAATACACGAGAAGCGTGATAATCATCAAATAGTTTTCCTCCAAATTCCAGATATAACTTGTTGTCAAATTGATTGATTCTTTCCTGAATGCGTTCTGATTGCATTTTTAAATATTTGTCATTATCAAAGCCGATTTCATTCATATTCACAATGATCCTTTCTCTATTTCTTAGAAGATTTTTATTATATAGCAGCCAATTAATTGAAAGTAATTCATTTGAACTACTTAATCATACAACTTCTATTATAGCATTTTCATAATTGTCACACAAGGATATTATAAAATGAATTTTTTATCATGAATTGATAATCGCAGTGAATAATAAAAAATAGTGGTAAAGGTATATTTTTGTTATTGTGCAAACTGTTAACAGAGTTGGTTGCTCCGTCATAAAAATATATTTTTGATTCCAATGAATCGATGATGATTTGCATGTTAAATGTTCTATCTGTGTTTTTGGATTCATATAAATACTGTATCTTGAGAATGGGAGGCGGAAGGATGAAACGAGCAATTCTCACAATGGGAAATCCAGTGATTCGTGAGGCACTTGCTTTGGAGTTACACAGTCAACACATACAAACGATACAAGTTCAAAACTGGTCACAACTTTCACAGCTTCCAAAGGGATACTATGATACCTGTTATGATTTAGCAAATATGTCTTTATCAAATATTGCTACTGATTTATTTCAAATTTCAACATTGCTAAAAACTTGTTCCCGACTGGGTTGTAATCGATATATTGGTGTAGGCAGTATTGGAGAAAAGGAAGTCATTTCTTTGATGAGTCGCTCAGAAGAACAATTGCAAGATCGTTTTACAGTACACCAGTTGGTGGCACATTGTATGGGGCAGTATGCAGCGAACCAACTGCATATTGAATTTCTTTGGGCATTGCCAGTTGGGATTTATGGCACATGCCTGTCAGTGGGAGAAATTCCCCGATTAATTGAGCAGCTTCAATCAAGTGACACATTACAACTTGATGGTGCAGAACAGATTTGCGATTTTTTGCATATCAATGATTTTGTCAGGGCACTGGTTGCCATCGGACAGAGGGGAATTGGTGATACAGAATATATCATCAGCAGCCAAAATCCCAAAAAGAGAGTGGATTTTGTCACAATATTAAAGCAGATTTTAGGCTGTGATACCCATATTATTTGGTCGAATACCGAACAAGTACATTCTCTGCCAATCAGTTTGTATCAAAATACAAGACTGGAGCAACATACTGGTTTTTATCCCCAAGTTTCTTTTTATGAAGGAATTCAGTCTATTTCAGATTGACTGTGGAATATGCGTTTTGTCATGAAAATATAAACTAGGACAGAAACAATTGGACCGATGAAGTCTGAAATAGGTTCCGCATAAAACGCCGATTTCGCCTCAAAGTACATTGGTAAGATAAACAGCGAAACGAAATAAACAGCCTTTCGAAAAAAAGATAATGGCAATGACCATCTTACCTGTCCAATTGCGGTAAAGCCATCCACAATCTCATATTGAATTCCCAACGGAATAATGGATAAGGTACAGATTTGGATTGCCCACATCGTTTGTTTAGTCAATTCTTCATCTTGTGTAAATAGACGTATGAATAGAGGGCTTGCAATACGAGCTAACAAAAACATCAAACCAGTGTATACAATACAGTATAAGAAAATAACTCGTTGTGCTTTTTTGACCCTTTGAAATTGTTTTGCCCCATAGTTATAACTTAAAATGGTCTGTGTACCCCCAGTAATGCCTCCCAATGGCATTGTTACCACCAACATAAAACTCTGTGCAATGGTAGCACAAGTAATTAGTGTATCTCCATGCTGGGGACCACCATATTTTTGCAATACCATATTCATAACGATAATCATAACATTGTCGATGGCAATGATGATAAAAGGGGTAAATCCCAAAAATAATACCCGTTTGATGATGGACCAACGATATTCCCCAAATGTGATATTCACTGGAATATCCGCAAAGAATAAAAAGCGCAATATAAAAAAACAACTGATCATCTGTGAAATAACCGTTGCGATGGCAGCGCCTTTGATTCCCATATCAAACAAAAAGATAAAGATGGGGTCAAAAATAATATTTAGGATAGCGCCCAACAGCACCGATGCCATACCAATTTTGGCAAAGCCTTGACAGATAATAAATTGATTTAATCCAATTGACAATAAAGAAAAGATGGTTCCCATTAAATAAATACTATAATAATCATTTGCATAAGGAAGAATGGTCTGACTTGCACCAAATAACAATAACATTGGCTCTCGAAATGGAAACAATACCACTATCAATACCACTGAGCAGATACATAGCATCAAAAAACAATTTGCCAAAATCGCTCTGGCGCGCTTGATATTTTGTTCTCCCATGCTAATGCTCATAAATGGAGAGCCACCAATTCCAATGAGTGAAGCGAATGAGCCTATCATGGTTACAATTGGACCGCAGATGCCGACACCTGCCAGTGCAATATCCCCTATTTCGGGAATATTTCCAATATACATGCGGTCAACGATGTTGTACAAAACGCTGACCAATTGTGCTAACATACTTGGAATTGCAATTCTCCAAACCAGTTGTCTGACGTCGTCATAACCCAAATTATTTTCCACTTTCATAATGAATATTCCTTTCGTTTGTCACAGGCAAAAACGCTATTGCTTTTATCATAATGATTTCATAGCCCTTTGTATAAATTGTGTTTTTTGCTTGCGATTGTTGGTAGTCGAAAAATAAATTATCTGTTGATTTTCAAATACTTTTGTTATTATAGCATAAAGTACAGACTTGTCCAGATTTTTATAGGATATTATCATTGGATATTTTGTTTTTTGTAAATTACTTTACACGTGTAAACTAAAGTGATATACTCAATTTATCAAATAGAAAGCGGGTATCAAATATGAAATTTATCAATGGTTATTGGCTTTTACAAGATGGAGTTACACAACATGCGGCGACACAACTTTATGATTATCGAATCACCTCACAAAAGCTTACGTTATTTTTACCTACGATTCCAGTTACCAACAAGGGAAATACTTTAAATGGTACATTGATTACCATTGAGATTACTTCTCCGCGTACTGACATGATAAAAATAACAGCTTATCATCACAAAGGTGGTTTGCCTCAATATCCTGTTTTTCAGCTCAACCAAGATTTTCCCCCAGTCACCATTGAGGAAAACCAACAACAGATCTGCTTTGTGAGTGGAAAAACCAGTGTGGTAATTCCAAAAAGTGGACCATTTGCAATGAATTTTTATTATGATGGTCATAAGATGACTAGCTCTTCCAATCATTCGACTGCTTATTTGTGTAAAGATGGACAACCCTATATGAAAGAAGAATTGTCTTTGGACGTAGGAGAACAGATTTATGGACTGGGAGAGCGCTTTACTGCATTTGTAAAGAATGGTCAATCTGTGGACATTTGGAATGAAGATGGAGGAACTTGTAGCGAGCAAGCATATAAGAATATTCCATTTTATATCAGTAGTAAAGGGTATGGGGTATTTGTCAATCATCCAGAACGTGTATCTTATGAAATTGCTTCTGAAAAGGTCAATCGAGTGCAATTTTCTGTGGAAGGCGAACAGATTGAATATATTATCATTGGTGCAAATCATCCCCAAAATGCATTGATTCGCTATACAGATTTAACTGGAAAGCCAGCACTTCCCCCAGCATGGAGTTTTGGATTGTGGCTATCCACTTCATTTTTGACCAATTATGATGAATCAACTGTGATGGAGTTTATCGATGGAATGTTACAGCGAAACATTCCTTTAGATGTATTTCATTTTGATTGCTGTTGGATGGAGGAATATGAATGGTGTAATTTTATTTGGAATCGCAAAACCTTCCCCAATCCAAAGAGAATGCTTGAAAATATCCACAAACGTGGATTGAAAGTCTGTGTTTGGATAAATCCCTATATTGGGCAAAAATCCCCTTTATTTGATGAAGGTATGCAGCATGGTTACTTTGTGAAAAATCAACAGGGAGGTATTTGGCAATGGGATTTATGGCAAGCTGGCATGGCATTGGTGGACTTTACCAATCCGGATGCAACGGCATGGTATTTATCCAAGTTAGAAGCCTTATTGGATATGGGAGTGGATTGTTTTAAAACTGATTTTGGAGAACGTATTCCAACAGATGTTGTTTATTATGATGGCTCTGATCCGAAAAAGATGCACAACTATTACAGCTTTTTATATAACCAAGCGGTTTATAAGTTATTACAGACCAAGTGTGGCAAAGGCGAAGCGGTGTTATTTGCGCGTTCTGCTACAGCAGGTGGGCAACAATTTCCAGTACATTGGGGAGGTGATTGTACATCTCAATACACCTCTATGGCAGAATCTCTGCGGGGTGGGTTGTCTTTTGCACTGAGTGGATTTGGATTTTGGAGCCATGATATTGGTGGCTTTGAAGACGGGTGTACGCCTGATATTTACAAGCGCTGGACACAATTTGGTCTACTTTCCAGCCATTCCCGCTATCATTCTAGTGGTGAATATAAAGTTCCCTGGATTTATGACAAGGAAGCGGTTGATGTTTGTCGCACATTTACCCAACTAAAAATAAATTTGATGCCTTATCTTTACCGTTGTGCAGTAGAAACTTCCCAATTGGGTATTCCGATGATGCGTCCAATGTTATTAGAGTTTCCAGAAGATGAAACTTGTTTGTATTTGGACCGTCAATATATGTTGGGGGATTCTTTATTAGTCGCCCCGATTTTCCAATCAAGTGGAGAGGTATCTTATTATCTTCCACAGGGAAATTGGACCAATTTGTTCACCGGTGAGATCAAATGTGGTGGAAGATGGTATCGGGAAACCTATGATTATTTGACTATGCCATTGTTGGTAAGACAAGATAGT
Organism: uncultured Oscillospiraceae bacterium; assembly: GCA_910579175.1. Taxonomy (GTDB): domain Bacteria; phylum Bacillota; class Clostridia; order Oscillospirales; family Ruminococcaceae; genus Massiliimalia. The sequence goes on from CAJTTB010000010.1 coordinate 96,236, forward strand.
GTTTTGGTGATGGGTGCCCACCAAAGTTTTGCAGATTATGATTATACAAAACAGGTCATGATACATGTTTATGGGTTTCAAAATCCGCAAGTAAAGACGATTCCCATCTATAATAGCAAGGGGCAACAAGCTGCCACGATTACAATTGATTGCAAGGATGGTGATATTCATGTAATATGTGATGGATTGACAGAAGAAACCATTATCATTCATGAACCATAAAAATAGTATTACTGTTTTTAGAAATATGTTCTATTATATTAAATTTTTTTGTTTTACTTTTTTATAAAAAGAAGGATTTTAACAAAGGATATTTTTCATCATATTATAGAAAATAAACCCAAAACATGTTATACTAAAAAAAATATAAAATATTGGGGAGATTTTTATGGTACAGTTTAAAAATTTATTTAATAACCAAAATATGAAGGTTGTTGAATCCAAAGGCGGTATTAAGATATTTGAATATCAACGAGATTTGAGTGTAAAGCCAGAACAGGCGATTGCAACCTATTATGCTTATGAAATGAATATACGAAAACGTCAGGCGTTGATTGAACTCAATGGAAATGCCTTTACAATCAGTGCGGGAGCAATGCAGTGGACTGCTGGAAGCATTTCTATGGCAGCAGATGTGAAGGGGTTTGGAGATTTGTTTAGCAAAGCGATTTCTTCTAAAGTGACAAAAGAATCTGCTATTAAACCAAAATATCAAGGAAATGGGCTTTTGATGTTAGAGCCAACTTATAAACACCTTTTAATTGAAGAAGTTGGCGATTGGAATGGTTTGGTATTAGATGATGGGCTTTTTTTGGCGTGTGATGCCAATATAAAACAAAAAGTAGTGGCAAGGACCAACCTGTCCTCTGCGGTATTGGGAAACGAAGGTTTATTCAATCTCTGTTTACAAGGGCAAGGTCTTGCCATTTTAGAAAGCCCTGTACCTCGTGAAGAGTTGATTGAAGTATTTTTAGACAATGATGAAATCCGTATTGATGGCAATTTTGCGATTGCCTGGTCAAATAGTTTGGATTTTCGGGTTGAAAAATCCTCTAAAAATCTGATTGGTTCTGCTGTTTCTGGAGAGGGCTTTGTAAATGTCTATCGTGGAACAGGTCGTGTGTTAATGGCTCCTATTTTGTAATTTTTTTGGGAATCACTTATGGATAAAGGACATATGACTAAACTTATATTAAGATATTATGATACTGATAAAGAATATAAAATAAGGTAAGTAAAAGGCGAGTGTATGATACACTCGCCTTTTACTTTCATATTTTTTACAAAATTGGAGGAATGCTTATTTTCTACGGATTGCTTTTACAACAATTAAAATTACCAGTATACCTGCTGCTACACATACAATACCGATGACAGCACCTATTGGGAAGGTATCCCCAGTATCTGCAAGTGCAGTTCCTACAGAGCTGGTCCATTTTGCATAAAGTGTCATATTGCTGATGACTAGATTATCAAAATTGTAAGGTGTTTTAAAGGTATTATCGGTATACCAACCACCAAAAATATATCCTTGTCTAGTTGGATCTGCTGGTTTCACTGCTTTTTCACCAGATTTAACAGTTTGTGAACCAACTGTACTTCCGCCTTGGCTGTCAAATGTAAGGGTATAAGAAGTGGCTTGTGTACCATTATTTGTGCCATTGTTGTTACCATTATTGGTATTACCGTTGTTGTTATTATTATTATTGTTATTATTGTTGTTTTGTGTCCATCTTGCATATAATGTCATATTTCCAGTTACAGTATTGCTAAAGTTCCAAGCGGTTCCGCCGGTTGCCGCAGTATACCAACCATTGAAGGTATAACCATTTCTAGTTGGTGTACCAGGGTTGTTGATGACACCATTTGTAGTGGTTTGAGAGGTTGCGAAATTTGCAGTTCCTCCCTGTAAATCAAATGTAACAGTGTAATTGGTCGTATTATTACTGTTGTTACTATTATTACTGTTGTTGCTATTATTGCTATTGTTACTATTGTTGCTGTTATTACTGTTGTTGCCGTTATTATTTTGTGTCCACTGTGCATATAATGTTAGATTAGAAGTGACAGAAGCATCGAAGTTCCAAGCATTTCCACCAGTTGCTGCGGTATACCAACCACGGAAAGTATAGCCATTTCTAGTAGGATCTGCTGGTTTGGTTATCCTTCCCCCAGAAGTAACTGTCTGATTGGGAATGGTACTTCCACCTTGTGTGTTAAAAGTAATTGTGTATTGGGTTTCTGTTCCGCCGTTGGGCTGCCATTGTGCATATAATGTGGTATTTTCTGGAACAGGATTGTCAAAGTTCCAGGCAGTTCCACCGGTTGCCGCAGTATACCAACCTGTAAAGTTATAGCCTGTTTGGGTTGGATCAGTTTCTGGTCTGGTTGCTTTTGTATCTTTATCAATATCCTGTGTTTGTCTTGTCGTACCATCTGCAAAATTACCACCATTTGCATGGAAGGTAACACGTACCTTTCCTTCTGGAACTGGAGGTTGTGGATCAGGATCTACATCTTCATTTGCTTTCCAACCTGCATAGAGTGTCATGCTATTGGTTACAACATCTGTTTCCAAATCCCACTGTTTCATCAGTTTTTCATCTGTGAACCATCCTGTGAAGGTATATCCATCTTTTTTAGATTCTACACTTGGCAGTTTAGAACCCTTTACTACTACGATATCATTGATGGCACTACCACCATTGGTTTCAAACACAACGGTTACAGTATCATCAGAAGGATCATCATTTCCCTTCCAGTTTGCTACTAAGGTCATACTTTTTGTAACAGGGTTATCAAAGTTCCATTTTTCTCCCTGTAGATTTCCAAGGTACCATCCGTCTATATAGTATCCATCTCGATATGGTGATGGTCTGCTGACCTTTTCTCCTTCTGGAACGTTTACAGAATTGATGGTTCCTGCACCTTCATAGTTTAAGTCGAAGCTGACTAGATAACTGTTTAAAGCAGGTACATTTTGTTCCCATTTTGCATAGAGTGTCATTTCTCTTGTAACGGTGTCTACATCAAAGCTCCAGCGACTATCATCTGTACATTCAGGAGTTGTATACCATCCTCTGAAGATGTTTCCACTTGGATGTGTTAAGTTTCCAGATGGACGAGGGATCTTCTTATTTTCTTCTACTGTGGAATCAGACATGGTATAAGCACCATTATAGGTACCACCTTGTAATTCATAGTGAACCAAATAAGAAGTCAATAGATTTAGTCTTACTTCCATTGTTGGGACACTACCATCTGGACCTGGAACGGTTGTCAATTCATATGTGTAAGTCAATGCACTTGGTCTTGTGTTGGCATCACCTGTTACAGTAAGCATACCTGTTGCTTCGTCATAATGTACATTACTGCTGTTTGGTCTTAAAATAAAGTCGCCAGATTCAATTTCTTCTAATTCTAAACGAGCATATTTTCCCATGCTTAAACCAGGAAGTTGCGCCAAATTGATTCTCCACTGTCCATTTTGATATACAACATTGGCAGAACCACCGGGATACTGACCATTACTTGGTCTATCAATATGCAATCCAGTCTCAGCCAATGAGGTGCTTTCGCCAAGTTCCATGGTTGCCAATAGGTTGTCTTTTACATTCAAAGTGGTTAAATTTGGACACATGCTGACGTCCAAAGAAGCAAGCTGGTTTTTGCTACAATCGACTTCTGTCAATTGATCTCTTATTTCAAAGGTATTTCCAGAAACGGTGGAAAGTTGTAAATTGGTAATTTTATTATTGGAACAATTTAATGTTTGTAAAGCAGTACAATTTTCTGCTTTGATTTCTTTTAAACTGTTATTTTGGCAAGTCAGTGTTCTTAGTGCAGCGTTTCTGCCTAAAGTTAGAGCTTCCATTTCCCGATTGTCTTCACAAGCGAGTGTCTGTAAAGCAGTACAATCAGCAACATTTAAGGATTTAATATTGTTTCCATCACAGTTTACAATGGTAAGCTTTGTATTTTTTGGACCAAAAGTCAATGTTGCCATCTGCTGATTGTCAGAAGCATTTAAAGTATCTAAATTTTCACAGCTGGACACATCTAGTTTACCAACATTAGAACTGGTACAGTCTAATTCGATTAATCCAACTGCACCATCTACATTTAATGTAGCCATAGCGGCATTATTGGTAGCTGTGATGGTTTTTAATAGCGCCTGTCCGCTGGCATCTAGTGCTTGTAGAGAAACATTGTCAGAACAATTCAATGTCGTTAAAGCAGAGGTACTTTTATTGGGTAGCGTTAATGTTCTAAGTCTTGCGTTGTCTGTACAAACGAGATTATCTAATGCTTTGTTACTGGAGGTGCTTAATTCTACCAATGCCGGATTTTGCACAACGGTCAAACTGTGTAAAGCTATGGAATTTTCCAGTGATAGATTGTTTAATTTTGTGTTATTTTCAACAGTGGCTGTATATAAAGCTGGATTATTCTTTAAAGATAATTGCGTTAGTTCAGGATTTTGTGAAACATTGGCTGTCTGAAATTCCGCATTATTTTCTAAAACAAGTTTTGTGAGCTTTTTATTGTTTGAAAAATCTGCTGATTGTAATTTGGGATTACCTGTTGCAATAATAGAATTTAACACATTGTTTTCTTGATTTGCTGTCAATGTATTCAAAAGTGTATTGTCTTCTAGAGTTAAATCTACCAATGCCGGATAATCTGCTAAATCTACAGAATCTAAAATCCCATTTTTTGTAAGGGTAAAATTAACAAGTTGTGTTTTATCAATATCTCCAAAAGTAGATAGTAATGGAACATTGGTCAAGTTTAATTTGGTAATTGGAGCGCCAGTCGTAACCAGTGTCTCTAAAGTTGGAACATTCACTAAGTCCAATTGATTGACAAGTGTATTGCTACAATTTACATTATATAACTCAGGATTGCCTGACAGATCCAAGTTTTGAATTTTGGTATTGCTACAGTTTAATATTTTGAGTTTTCCATTGTTTGTATTGACCCGCAAAACCTGTAAATTTGGATTGTTGCTACAATCTAAAGTGGATAAATTAGTATAGCCAGTAACAATCAAATCCGTAATAGCAGTATCAGAACATTCTAAGTTTGTCAATGCTGGGGATTGACCAGCAGTAAAGCTCGTTAGTGCAGTACATCCACTAAAGTCCAGATCAACCAATTTGCTGTTTCCGCTTACGTTTAAACGGGTGAGCTTTTTACTGTCTTTGATATGAAATATTTCCAAGTTTGTCAATCTAGCAATATTGGCAGTATCATCTGTAAGTTGAGAATTTTCACAGTATAACCGTATCAATTTCTGATTTTGGGTAATGTAAGATAAGTTTTGCACATTAGAACCAGAAATATTTAGGTCTGTCAAGTTTTCAAAAAATTCAATTCCCTTTAATCCAGTGATGTTATCATATCCACCGGCTTTTGGAAAAAATTTATCTTGTAATTTTCCGGATAATCCCCTGGCAGCCTGACTGATATTGATAGAAGTAACAGATTCTGCTTCTTCGGGAGATAATTTTCCATCTTTATCCTGAGGATCTAAACTTCCATCTATTCTTTCTAAAACATAATCTACAAAACCTTGTGAGAAGTTATTTTCATTAATTGGTATACCCGCTTCTGGCACCGTTGCCGCTGATGCAGGGATACCAAATGTAGCGGTGACCATCATAAATCCAGCTACAATCAGATGTTTTAATCCTGACTTCTTCATAACCCTATCCCTCTTTTATTTTATCAATTTTGAAATGGCGATAACAATGATATAGGCCCATGAAAAGCCCATCTATAAGTATTATAGCACGTTTAATTTTAAATCGAAACATTGTTTTAAAAAATTTTTACAATTACAGAATTTTTTTTCTAAAAACTTGAAAAAGTCCGTTGAAATAATCAATAAAGGCTCAAATTCCAAATAGGATTTGAACCTTTATTACAAAAATGTTAAAATTTATGGATTGGATAAAACTTCTAAAAGCAAACCTGCTTGACCAAACAATTATGGATTTGAAAGCATGGTACAAACGCCGTGTTCATCTACCCAATAACCTTCTGGAGTTTGCGTGGAAATTGCCATATCACCATTTGGATGAAAGTAATATGGTATGTCATCAATGGTTTGCAATCCAGTTACCATTTTACCATTTGTACCAAAGTAATACCAACTGCCGCCAATCAACTGCCAACCAGTTACCATTTTACCATTTGTACCAAAGTAATACCAACTGCCGCCAATCAACTGCCAACCAGTTACCATTTTACCATTTGTATCAAAATATCCCCAGTTGCCATTGATGTTTTGCCAACCAATTGTCATAATGCCATCTGCGTTTAGATAATACCAACTATCACCAAGCCATTGCCAACCAGTTTGCATGCCAGCAAACGTATCAAAATAATACCAATGCCCGTTGATAAATGCCCAACCAACTGCCATACCACCGCTATTGGCGGGATCTAGATAAAACCAGTTTCCGTTGTTGGTTATCCAACCAGTCAACATCTTTCCAAAGGCATCAAAGAAATACCATCGGTCGCCAACGGGTGTCCAACCAGTTGTAATATGACCATTGGCATCAAAGTAATACCATTCGCGATCGATAGATTGCCAGCCAGTTACCATATAGCCATTTGCATCAAAGAAATATTGATTGCCGTCAATGAGCTTCCATTGATTTGCGATATAACCATCGCTGCTGTCGCGATACCACCAACCATTTGCATTGTTTTTCCAACCGATGGAAATTTCATATAAGTTGATGGTCAATCGTCCTTGTGGATTGTAAATGGCTTCAATTTCCACCGCAGTATTTCGGTTGTTTTGAAAAATGAAGTTTTGATATGGGTAATCTACGGTTGCTTCCAGTTCGCGTGGCACATAATAGGTGGGCTTGCTATGCTCTTTTCGTGCTAAAATTTTAAAACCAGTTGTCTGTTGTGTGGCCGCATATAATGTGCTGGAAACCTGGCAGATTCCTCCTCCATATCCTAGAACGGACTGCTTGTCTACGATGACTGGAGCGAGTAAATACCCATCAGCTTGTCCAGATGGACCTACAATTTTATGCCAATTAAATATTTCTCCCGGTCTGAGCAAAACTTTATTGATTGCATTCATTGCCAGATTCATATTGTGATTTCGATTGGCTTGTGCCTCATTGACAGAAAATGTTGTGGTATAAGATGCAATGAGCCGATCCCCTGAAGAAGCTGCTGATACTAGATGACTCAAACAGCTTATCTGAAACAATACAACCAACATCAGAATTGCCATTTTTGTCATTTTTATTTTTTTCATGGTTTCCCTCCTTTTTATTAAGATTCAACGGCAACTAAGTGCTTAGTTTACCGAAGTGCTTTGTTCTTTATTTTATATTTATGTACAAGCTCATAAAAATAGAACTAGAACTTTTCTTATTATAAATCTTTTGTATATTATATTCAATGAAAATTCACAAAATTTCTATTAAATTTACATTTAAAATTTCTTGACGCAAAGACTTTTTTAGAGTAATCCATAAAATGATCCAGTGTAATTGCCCAGCTATTTTGTCATGTTACAAATTTACTGAGTTGTTGTTTGGATCAAAAATAAATTCCCAAAATATTCATAAAACAGCAATCCTACTTTGTTGTTATTTTGAGTCAAATCCAGTATAATAAAATAATTATTTCATTTGTCAGTCTTGAGATAAATGATGTGTGATGTTGATGTGAATGCACACCCATAACATGATAGACTGTATGATGATATTACCATGAAAAAGGAGTGTTTTTATGAAATGGCTTTCTTCTTTAGAGCGCAAATTTGGAAAGATTGCGATTCCCAATTTAATGCTTTTGATTGTCATTGGTCAATTTTCTGTCTTTGCTGCCAATATACTGATTCCCCAACTGCATTTGTCTTCTTGGATTTCTTTAAATCGTTCTTTGATTTTACAAGGGCAAATCTGGAGGGTTGTAACATTTTTATTTTATCCTCCTAGCAGCAGTCCTCTTTGGATTGTATTTTCTCTTTATTTTTATTATATGATCGGCAATGCACTAGAACAGCAGTGGGGTAGTTTTCGATTTAATGTTTATTATTTTGTGGGAGCAATTAGCGCCATTGCCAGTGCGATGTTGACGGGTTATGCCACAAATGTCTATCTAAATTTTTCTTTGTTTTTTGCATTTGCGATGATGTTTCCAAATTTTCAGGTGATGTTGTTTTTTATTTTGCCAATCAAGATAAAATATTTGGCTTGGGTGGATGCAATTTTCTTTTTGTTTTCGTTTTTAGTCGGCAGTTGGAGTGTAAAAGTATCTGTTTTACTGTCTTTGGTAAACTTTTTTATCTTTTTTGGCGGGGATTTTTTGCGTACGTTAAAAAATAAAAATCGCTACCGAAAAAATCAGCAGCAATTTCGTGATTATATGAATCGTAGATAATAGGGTCTTACAATGTCATCTTCATTTGAATATGTGGACATGTCTCATCATAGAAGATATCGCCTGTGGGAGAAAATCCTAGTTTTTGATAAAACGCTTGTGCGCTTGTCTGTGCACTCAATCCAATTACTGTGCTTTTTTTGAGTTCTTTTGCCTTGTTGATACATTCTTCCACCAAAAATTTTCCAATCCCCTTGTTTCGATAAGCTTTTAATACACAGACTCTACCAATGTGCCATTCCCAATCACACAAAAATAGTCTTGCTGTTGCAACCGGTTTTTCATCATCTAAAAATAATAAATGATAAGCGACATCGTCTATTTCGTCAAACTCTAGTTCAAATCCCTGTTCTTTTACAAAGACCTCTTGTCGTATAGAAAAGCATTGTTGTTTTTCAGATTCCTCTGTCACCCATAAAAAGCCACTCAACATTTTTTTCATCCTTTCTGATTGTGATTTATGCACCTAACTATAACACACTTCATATGCTATCGTAAAGGTATTCTATCCTTTTGCGGAATTCATACGATTTAAAATGTCAGAAGCGACAATGGATTGTTATCACAGTATTTTTATGAAAAATAGGATTGGTTTAAAATACATCTACAGGTGTAAAAACAAATAATATGATCTGTGATTCCGCAAACTGCTAATAAAGTTGACTGCTTTATGATAAAAAATAGAAACAACCTTTTATCCATTGCATAAAACGGTTGATTTTGTTCAACAATATGATTGTCAAACAAATCATCTGTTTAGGAAATCAAAATAACAGAATGGAAATAAAATGGTTAGGAGTGTTCGATTGTGTCTATTAAAAGGGGAGAAATTTATTATGCTGATTTAAGTCCAGTTGTGGGTTCCGAGCAAGGGGGCATCAGACCAGTGCTAATTGTACAAAATGATATGGGTAACAAGCACAGTCCTACTGTGATTGCCGCAGCGATTACCAGTCAGCGGGAAAAGACAAAACTTCCCACGCATATAGAAGTTCCCGCTTTTGAGTGCGGACTATCTAAAAATTCAATTGTGTTGTTGGAACAAATCCGTACCATTGATAAAAAACGACTAAAAGAAAAAATGGGAATGCTTGATGACCGTTCTATGTCTCAGGTAAACAACGCACTTTCTGTCAGCTTTGGACTTGGAGCAATGTAGACAATACATATGCTTCAGAATGATATCAAAAGACTGCCGTGATGTTTGCCCGGCAGTTTTTTGTTGTATTTTTTTATATTTGAATCGGTGGGAGTTTTGGGCAGTTAGTTTTCCACTAGCTGATAAAAATATCTCTTGTCACTTGAGTTGACAACCCACCTGATAGCAAAAAACCGGATAAAAGTTCTTTCTTCTAAGAAAGACTCTTATCCGGTGGAAATACCCTCTGAGTAGTTAGATTATAGCAAGTTTATCATAAAAAGTCAATTTTTAGCGTATTGGGTTGAATCATCATTTGCCTGGATTATTGATATCTTTTTAAAATATCTGATTGGAGCTGACTGCAAATCTGTCCAATTTCTTTAAAATTTACATTGGGAATATAAAATTGTTCCAACTCATCATGTGCTTGTTTTGCTTTTTCAAGCATGGAAATTGCTTCTTGTAAAATTTCGGCAGCTGTTTTTTTATAAAAGTGAAGTCTTTGCTTTTTGGTCCGAAAAATTTCAATGTTGATAAATCTGGTTGTGTTGATAATTTTACTTGGTTGTATTTGGTCCATTGGTTCATATTTATTGACGGTTAAAAATGCCAAGCCCAATTGAGGAATTAAAAGGTGTTCTATTTCATCTTTGGCTTTAAAAGGAGAATGACAGACATAACAACTATATCCAGCTTCTTTGCATTTTTGTCGCAACAATTCTAAAAATACTGGTGCGCAAACACGGTATTCATCCTGAATAAACCAACATTTTTTGCACAGTGTTTTGATGGTATTTTGATAGGTGATTAGTCCCTTTGGAGTAAATGCACTTAACATGCGCACTTTTTCTTCTCCTACAGTTTCTTTGATTGGTTTAAATTCTCGCTTTGCAATGCGTTCTGCAGTCTTGGACATCTTATGGATATCCACATAGGGAAGAATACACTTTCGGTTGGCATCTAACATGACGTTGGCACATTTGAGCAGTTCACAGAATTTGCGATGATATCCGGAAATCACTGTGGATATCTTAACAATTTCTTCCCGATGTTTTTCCAGAGCAATATGGTCTACACAAGAAAGTAAATTTACTACATTTTCTACCGCTCCAGCATATTCTGGTTCCATTGCATGTGGTTTTGTGCCATCAATCACACTTAAATTAGATTGTTTTAGCACAATTCCATCTAAAGAGTCTGGATCAGAGGAGCAGTGAATACATTCTAGTACCTCTTCAAATGGCTGTACTGCCTTTGCAAGTTCTTTCATTAAACTGGATTTTCCAGTACCAGGACCGCCTTTTAAAATATGTACTTTTCGTCCATCATATGGATTTTGTAGTTGAGCGAAATGAGAAACAAATCCATTTTCTGAATTGGAACCCAAAAAGAAATCAATGGTTTTACAACTATTTTTCATAAAAAATCCCCTTTCAATTTTATGTTTGAATCATACTATTCTGAAAATTACAAAATGGTTACTCTTTCTGTGATTTTTTCAATCGTTGTATGACAATGAATGTGATTTTGATTACAATATTGTAAAATTGGATTGGAGACGACAAGCAACCAAAACAGGGCTTTATTTGCAATATCTGAATTTTTTTATCCAATAGATTGAAAAGAAAATTAACTATATTGAAAATAAGGCTACCGCAATCCCACTGGTTTTAGGCGGTGGGTTAAGGTAGCCAAAAGTAGCGGTTTGTGCTATACTTTCGCTATGGGGACATGGAAATCCAAAAACAGACACAAATATTTATTACAATACCATATTATCTTTGTATGCAAATACAGAAAAAAACTGCTGACAGCAAAGCAGATATCAGATGACATAAAACAGTTCTCTTATGAGATATATGGAAACGGATAAAGACCATATCCATTACATGATAGAGACAGAACCAACAATCTCTATCAGTAAGATTGTAAATCTGATCAAGAGCTATACAACATATCATATTTGGGAAAAGTACCCGCATTATTTGCGGAAACATTTTTGGAAAGAGCATACCTTTTGGACGGACGGATATTTCGCATGCAGTGTAGGGAATGTTTCAGAAGAAATGCTACAAAAGTATATAGAAAACCAAAGCTAGAGAAGGCGGTGATAGTCAATGCTGAAAGCATATAAATACAGAATATACCCCAATAGCGAACAGAGAACACAGATTGTAAAAACATTTGGCTGCTGCCGGTTTGTTTATAACCAGACATTAGCATATCGGAAAGAAACTTATGAGAAAGAGAAAAAATCTGTTAGCAGAACAGACTGCAATAATTACTGCAACAGGGAATTAAAGCAGGCGTATGATTGGTTAAGGGAAGTGGACAAATTTGCCCTGACGAATGCAGTTTATAACATGGATTCCGCATACCAGAAATTTTTCAAAGAACATGCAGGATATCCAAAATTCAAGAACAAGCATGACAGCCATAAATCTTACACAACAAATTTCACGAATGGGAATATTGCGGTAGATTTTGAGAAAGGAAAGATAAAATTACCAAAACTAAAAACAGTAAAAGCAAAGCTGCACAGAGAATTTAAGGGGGAAATAAAATCAGCCACAGTTTCACAGGAATCCAGTGGGAAGTATTTTGTGTCAGTGCTGGTAGAAACAGAACATGTGGAAATGTCGTATACAGAGGGGAACATAGGATTGGATTTAGGGATTAAGGATTTGTGTATTACGTCTAACGGAGAAAGATACGAGAATCCAAAGACAATAAAGAAATATGAGAAAAAGCTTGCCAAACTGCAAAGGACGCTTGCGCATAAAGAAAAAGGGGGCAGCAATTATTATAAACAGAAAAAGAGAATAGCATTATGCCATGAGAAAATTACGAATACCAGAAAAGACTATCTGCATAAAGTTTCCAATGAGATTATCAGCGAAAACCAAGTGATAGTTTCGGAAAACTTACAGATAAGGAATATGGTAAAAAATCATCATCTGGCAAAATCCATATCTGATGTGTCATGGTATGAGC
>CAJTTB010000011.1 GCA_910579175.1 uncultured Oscillospiraceae bacterium
TTATATATTAGCAAAAGAAAGCGGGGAGAACATCGTTTTATCAAAAAGTCGTTGAGCAATTCCTAATTCGTGACTGTTTTTTGATTTTCCTATGTGAAAATATGTTTTGAAAGAGGATAAGGCTCAGAAAAAGAAAAAACAAATATTCCGTTGTCTACGCTTACATAGACGAGAACGGAAAAAAGCGTCAGAAGTGGGAAACCTTCGAGACAAATGCTGACGCTCGCAAACGAAAGGCTCAGATTGAATTTGAACAGGAAACGGGGACTTTTATAGTTCCTGAAGCAAAAACCGTAAAGGAATTGCTTGATGAATATATGTCTATCTATGGCGTGAACACTTGGGCAATGTCTACCTATGAGGCTCGCCGCAGCATTATTTTTAATTACATTAACCCGATTATCGGGGATATGCAGCTTAGTGATGTGACCACAAGGGTGTTGGACAAGTATTACCAAAGCCTTCTTTCCGTCAAATCGAGAGTGGTAAATAACCGCAAGCCGAATAATGAATATCTGTCGTGTCATGTTGTCAGGGAAGTTCACAAGCTGCTTAGAAACGCTTTTAATCAGGCGGTCAAATGGGAGCTGATGGCTAAGAATCCCTGCGTCAACGCAACACTTCCGAAGGAAGAACACAAAACCCGTGATATATGGGACGCAGACACTCTTTTCAAGGCAATAGACCTATGTGATGACGATATTCTCCGATTAGCCTTAAATTTGGCTTTTGCTTGCTCCTTGCGTATGGGCGAAATGCTCGGCTTGACTTGGGACTGCATTGATGTCAGCGACGCAAGCATTAAATCCGGCAACGCCTATCTTTTTGTCAACAAAGAGCTGCAAAGAGTAAACCGGGAAGCGCTTGAAACACTTGGAGAAAAAGGCGTAATGTTTAAGTTTCCTGCTGTTATCGCAAGAACGAATACCGCATTGGTACTGAAAGAGCCGAAAACAAAGACAAGTACCCGCAGGGTGTTTATTCCCACTACCGTTGCGGAAATGCTCAAACAGCGAAAATCTGAGATTGAAGAATACAAGGCTCTGTTTGGAGATGAGTTTACAGACTATAATCTTGTGTTTTGCAATCCTAACGGCAGACCGATTGAGGGACAGACGATTAACAGGGCATTGAGTAAGCTCATAAAGGATAACGACTTGCCGCCCGTTGTTTTCCATAGTCTAAGACATTCAAGTATTACTTATAAGCTGAAACTTAACGGCGGCGATATGAAATCCGTTCAGGGCGATTCAGGACACGCACAGGTTAAAATGGTAGCCGATGTGTATTCTCATATTATAGACGAGGATCGCCGGGTAAATGCTCAACGCTTTGAGGAAAACTTTTATAGGCGAAAGGAAGAAACACAAACGCCGAGCCAATCCGCAGAAGTACAAAAGAATGATGACAACGCCGAGCTTGTTGCTCAGTTAATGGCTAATCCTGAATTGCTTGCAGTAATGAAAACAGTATTGGAAAATTATAAACCTAAAAATTAAAAGGCAAAAGTCAAGCTGCTCCGATGGCTTGGCTTTTGCTTATTTTTGTGCTATAATAGATAAACCGAAAGGGCAACAGAAGAAATATCGAGGGAATATAATAGAAAAAATCGTTATTTGATTTCCACCCGGATTTCCTCAGTCCTGCTAATTTCCAGCTAATCGGAAGCTCTAAAACACCTTAAAATTAGCAGGGAAAGCATAAGAAAATGCGGTAATCAAAATGCCGGAAAAGCCGCTATTTATAAGGACTTTCGGGGACTTTAAGGGAAGCCGTATGTAGTGCCTTGGTGCTTCTCCTAAGCGGTAGGTCGGAGGTTCAAATCCTCTTAGCGATGTCTTAAGAAATGCCGAGAATACTGGGGTTCCAGAGTTCTCGGTATTTTACTATATTTCTGAATTTGCTAATCAAAATAGTATTTCTGATAATTATCCGAAAAATTTTGTTCAAAATCATGCTAATTGAAAAGGCGAGAGTTTATTGTTTTAATCTGCAAAGTAACTCAAATTGGAGGGCTTATAAATTATCATGTAAGAGTTTGAAGATATATGAGATATTATTTTGTTCTCTTTTTTATAGGGATGACAAGATTATGGTTATCCCATAGAAAAATATATGATATACTATAAAAGTAAAGAATAAGTATACATAAAACTTGCTATTCCAATTTGGAAGGGGAAATTTAAAGATAAACAAAGTAATAAAACTTGAAGTCGCAATTTGCGATTTCAAGTTTACATAAAAAGAAGAACCGGACGCATCCGATTCTCCCAAGTGCGCTCCGTAGAGACGCACCGCTATTCACATTTATAGTATACAAGAAAGAGATAGAAAATGCAAGGACTTTTAAGATTTAACAAAATTTTTTAATTTGATGAGTTTTGCATTATTATCAGTATAGATAATCTGGTTGAAAATGCTTATTGGAACATGGTTGCGTAATTTTTCTACAATATCTTCAAATCCCGATATAATACGTTTCATTTCTGTTTTTGATATATGAAGAAGTTTCAGTTGGTAAATTGCCAAAACTAGATAGTCTGTGATAGTTTTAAAAGTTAATTCCCTTACTCCAGTAGCATTGGAGATAGCATTTCTCACCTGCTTATCAATGTTTCCGGTTCGGAAACGTGTATCAAAAATTACATCGTTATGTGCAATGGCATTTCGAAAGTCTTTCGTGGCATAAATCAGACGTTGAGGCATCATGGCATTTGAATCATCAGAATGTCGTATTCCAAGTTTTTTTGAAATATTTGTCCTGCAATTTCGATTCAAACATGAAACAAAATGACCAAATTCACCTAAACTAAGCAATTCAAAAGTCGCCCAGATTGGAAGGTTGGAATCTTTACGGAAATAGTGATCTACAATTTTATTTCCATTTCCATAAGCATCAGTCTGAACCTTATAGATACGATTACGCAAATCTAACCGCCTTTTTAACTCTCGTTTAAATTTTTCTTCTGCTTTTTGAAGGTCGAAGGTTTTTTTATACATTTTGCCTTTGGTAGAAAACATTTTATAATTATCCAACAACTGATTATAGATATCGATAAAATTTTCGGAATTTGTTGAAGCTACTAAAATATCCAGAACATAATTTTTGAAAGCCGTTTCAATCAGCATTACGGTAGGATAAAATAATGATTTTAATTGCGCATCAAAGTCATAGACAGCAACCAATTCTTCAAATTTCGTATAAGGGACATGGTTTGAAGGTATATTTATGTAACGATATCCTTTATATCCATGATAGTAACCTATATTCATAAGTTTGCGCTTTTGCGCTGAACCAGAAATAGAAATTCCTTTTTTATCACGCAAATAGCGCATTAAAGCATCTGTACTTTTGGGATGTGAGTCTGGCATATTTATGCACCTCTCTTGTTAGTATAATCTTAAGTATATATCAAAAATCAGTATTCGTCAAAGAATTTAAAGTAAAGATATTACGTGTTTTGTCCTCTTTTTCTATGTAGATGGAAAGGTTATGTTTATTCCCATAGAAAATATATGATATACTGTAAAAGCAAACAATAAGCGTACATAAAACTTGATATTCCAATCTGGCATTTCAAAATAGATATGACAATAAAGATGGCTGATACAAAAGAAACAGCCCTAACAAAGACAAATGATGATACCAAAAAATAGCATTGAATCAGCAGAGTCCGATATAAAAAGTATGATAGACAGTGATTTAGTGATGCTGTATCAAGTAGAAACGAAGTGATTAAATAAAGCGGCAAAATGGCAAATATATCTTTGCTATATGAGCGATTAAATGCCATGTTCTGCGGTTAGACAAACCCCTGATATTTCTCAGTTGCTTCCGATAGATTGAAATGATTGTGCGCCACATTATGGGGGAGCAAAACAAATCTTTACTCGTTTCAGAAGAAAGAGCAAAGAAATCGCCTAAGCGCAGTGTGCCGAAAGCAGAAAGTATGTGGTATGATAAAGCGTCATACCTACTGGGTGAAGACGGCATGTCAGTCATTCGAAATACAATGGCAAACTTCAGAAAATAGTTATTATTTACCATATAGTTTTTAAGACAGTGAGTTAATAAGTCATTGCCTTTACAGATATAGTTGAATACCATTTCTATACTTAATAGATATTCTTCTGTTTCGTGTATTTAATATTGAATTATGATTGAAAATATGATATAACAAATATATATGAAGGGGGATAGACATGGGAGCAACTTATCAGTTTTCATACGACAAATTGTGGTATAAGCTAATTGATTTAAAACTTAAAAAGAAAGATCTTCAAAAACAGGCACACCTCAGTCCTTCTGTAATCGCTAAAATGGGGCGTGGAGAGTCTGTAAATTTAGAAACACTTGCAAAAATATGTTTGGTTTTTCATTGTGGGCTTTCGGATATCGTGGATATCATTTTGAAGGAGGGATAAACCATGCCGAATTTCACCAAACGGGCGATCAAAGAATCTTTTTGGAAGTTGCTAAATGAACAACCACTCACTCAAATCAGTGTTCGTGAAATTGTGGAAAAATGCGGAATCAATCGAAATTCATTCTATTATCATTTTCAAGATATACCATCACTGATCGAAGAAATTGTTATGGATGCAGCAAATGCATTGATTCAACAACACCCAAGTATAACATCAATCGACGAGGGCGTTGAAGCTGCATTTCGTTTCACATTGGATAATAAAAAAGCAATATTACATATTTGCAATTCAATAAATCGTAATATATATGAACAATACCTTATGAAAATCTGCGAATATATTGTTACAACATATTTTGATACAGTTTTTGAAAAAGGTATTGTTAGTAAAAGTGACAGGGATATTATGATCCTTTTTACGAAATGTGAGTTATTTGGTTTATCCATTGATTGGATCAATACTGGAATGCAGGATGATGCAATTGAAAAATTAAAACGCCTTCTTTTACTTTGCAACGGTTTATCAAGTGAAATGATTAAAAGATGTAGAGAAAACAGTGAGCACAACGAAATATGATGAAAATATGCTGTAATATTGTTAATCGTCGACTTATCTTTTTTGGATAAGCCGGCGATTTTTTTGCCAATGAAAGCTGCCTGAAATCAATGTGGTAATATCAGCAGAAACTGTGCATTGTCAAGCAGTACTGTGTAATTTCATCTGCCTATGATACTGAGAATTAAAACCGAAAATTCAATATAGCCGGTTTTTTCCGTCCTGTTTGACCGATACTTTTCATTCTATGCTCAACTTCTTTCATAGTACGAAAAACAGATTGAAAACAAAGTGATTCATGCTGTCATTGTTGCATTCAGTATCGTGAATCTGAGATAAATACACAATAGGTAACAAATTCTCATTTCCTATTTTTGAAGCAATCCATTTGATATTGTCTAGTTTTTAGGCAAAAGCGCATGAGTTGTCTAAAATTTAGGCAATTATATTTTAGTTGTCTACTTTTATGACAGTTGAGCTCAATTGCCCATTTTATGGAATATATTTTTTTGTTATACTGACCTTGCAAAAGGAAAATTGCAGCGATTTTAAATTTGAAAGGAGGAACTTCTGATGCGTTCTGTAGCTCTTATGAGAACCGCAAAAATAGGGTATATTATGATATCCGTCCTGCTATGCGTGTTGGGAATTCTTTTAATAGCCGTTCCTGAATTTTCGATTTGGGCAGTCGGTACCATATGTGGAGCGATTCTGATCGTGTTTGGTGCTATCCGGTTAATAGGATACTTTTCAAAGGATCTCTATCGTCTTGCTTTCCAGTATGATTTGGCATTCGGTGTGATGATGATCACTTTGGGTGTGATTATGTTATTGCATCCAGGCAGTTTGATGAATTTTATTTGTATTACTCTTGGGCTTTCCTTTTTGACTGATGGGTTGTTTAAAATTCAAATTGCGATAGATTCCAAAACTTTTGGGATTCGCAAGTGGTGGCTGATTCTTATATTGGCAATCATAACAGTGATATTCGGGGGGATACTGATCTCTCGTCCCAGTGAGAGCAGTCGTATTCTTACTATGATGATTGGCATTTCCTTGCTGTGCGAAGGAATTCTGAATATTGGTACGATGATTACTGCGGTCAAGATCATTAAGCATCAGCAGCCTGATGTGATTGAAGTAGACTATTATAAAGAAAGAGAGGATTAAATAAAATGCGCTTTTCAAAAGCGGTGGTAAAACACCGTGTACTTATCCTGATCCTTGCTGTATTGCTGATGATTCCATCAGCACTCGGCACAATTGCAACAAGAGTGAATTATGATATGCTGGACTATCTTCCTGAAGATATGGATACTGTAAAGGGACAAAATGAATTGCTAGAAGATTTCGGCAAAGGGGCTTTTTCCCTGATCATCGTGGAGGATATGCCCGATAAAGATGTTGCGAAATTGGTGGAGAAGCTCAAAGCGGTAGATCATGTGGAAACAGTTCTGTGGCACAATATATCTGTTCCCAAAGAACTTTTACCAGATGCGCTGTATGATGAATTCAATACAGATAACGCTACGATGATGGCAGTATTTTTCGACAGCGCCACCTCGGCGGATATTACGATGGATGCTATTCGTGAAATTCGCTCCATTGCAGGAAAGCAATGCTTTGTTTCCGGAATGTCGGCGCTTGTTACAGACCTGAAGGACCTGTGCGAACAAGAAGAACCGATTTATGTGGGACTTGCGGTACTACTTGCCTGTATTGCAATGCTACTGTTTCTCGACGGGTGGCTGGTACCATTTGTATTCCTGGTCTCTATCGGAATGATGATTCTGATGAATCTCGGATCCAACTATTTTCTCGGGGAGATTTCATACATAACAAAGGCACTGTCGGCTGTGCTCCAGCTCGCAGTTACCATGGACTATTCCATATTCCTGTGGCACAGCTACAACGAGCAAAGAAAAAAATACAGCGATAATAAAGACGCCATGGTAGTTGCAATTCAGCAAACACTCACCTCAGTTGTAGGAAGCTCAATTACAACAGTTGCCGGATTTGCCGCTCTTTGTTTTATGACCTTCACGCTTGGACGAGACCTTGGAATCGTTATGGCAAAGGGTGTTATTCTCGGAGTTATCGGCTGTGTAACAGTACTTCCAGCATTGATCCTTGTATTTGATAAGCCCTTACAGAAAACAAAGCATCGCTCGCTTATTCCGGATATGACAAAGTTTGCAAAAGGCGTCACAAAGGTATTTCCTATTTTTTTAATCATTTTTGCTTTATTGATTGCTCCCGCACTGTACGGATATAACAAGACGAACGATGAAGTCTATTACGATATGGGCGAATGTTTACCAAAGGATATGGAATATGTTATAGCCAATTCCAAGCTGTCAGATGACTTTCATATCGCATCTACTCATATGATTCTGATAGATTCCGGTATACCATCCAAATCTGTCCAGAGCATGATCGGTGAAATGGAACAGGTTGACGGCGTTAAATATGTGCTTGGTCTTGAATCTGTTCTTGGTAGCCGTGTACCTGAGGAGATACTTCCAGAAAGCATCAAGGAAATCCTTGAAAGCGATAAATGGAAGCTACTGATGATAAATTCCGAATACAAGGTTGCGAGTGACGATGTCAATGATCAGATAGACAGTCTGAACACCATCCTAAAAAAATATGATGAAACAGGAATGCTAATCGGTGAAGCACCCTGTATGAAGGATATGATTGAAACTACCAACCATGACTTCCAAGTTGTCAACGCAGTTTCTATTATTGCAATCTTTATTATCATTGCTCTGGTGGAAAAGAGTTTTTCACTTCCTTTTATTCTGATTTCAGTGATTGAGCTTGCTATCTTTATCAATCTTGGACTTCCACATTATCTCGGTCAGTCTCTGCCGTTTATCGCACCGATCTGTATCAGTACGATTCAGCTTGGCGCAACAGTTGACTATGCAATACTCATGACTACCAGATATAAATCAGAGCGTATTTCAGGGAATGATAAGCGGCACAGCGTTTTAACCGCCCTTGCAGCTTCTATCCCATCAATTATCGTTTCTGGTATGGGTCTTTTCGCAGCAACCTTCGGCGTGACTGTTTACTCAGACATCGATATCATCAGTTCCATGTGTATGCTGATGGCAAGAGGTGCAATTGTAAGTATGCTATGTGTAATCTTCATTCTGCCATCACTGCTTATGCTGTGTGACAAACTGATCTGTGCAACGACCTTTGGCATGAAGAAAAAAAGGGAAACTTCCGTCTAAAGGTTCAGACGCACCAAAAGATCCGATAATACCTAACCAAACTGTGTCCCCAACATTCGAAATACAGATATGATGTTATGAATCTTGTATTTACCAAAATACCGAATATTACTGATCAGGAGGTAATTTTATAATGAACAACAAAATAAAGAAACCGCTTGCAGCTATTCTTTGCTGCATAGTACTTGTCGGAAGTATCGGCGCTACCGTATTTGCTATGACATCTGGAAAAGAGCAGGAAGAACCAGAAGAAAAGTCGGCTTTACTGGTTGAGGAAAATGAAGCCGATCTTGTGAAGGATGAAACTGTTTATGTTTTAGCTGGCGCGGACGGAAGCGTTGAAAAGATCATTGTCAGTGATTGGATTAAAAATTCGGTTGGCAGTAATTCGTTCTCTGATAAATCGGAATTGACAAATGTCGAAAATGTCAAAGGCGATGAATCGTATACCATGAACGGCGACAATATGCGGGTATGGGACGCACAAGGCAACGACATCTATTATCAGGGCGATATCGAAAAGGAACTTCCTGTAAATCTCAACGTTTCATATAAGCTGGATGGAAACAACATCTCCCCCAAAGATCTTGCTGGAAAAAGCGGTAGGGTAACCATCCGTTTCGACTATGAAAACAATCAATTTCAGACAGTGGAAATAAACGGAAAACAGGAGAAAATATATGTTCCCTTTGCTATGATAACCGGGATGATGCTGGATAACGATATATTTACCGATGTAGATGTATCAAATGGAAAATTGATAAACGACGGTGATCGTACAATCGTTGCCGGAATTGCTTTTCCCGGACTACAAAGCAATCTGAATATAGATAAGGAGAAGTTTGAAGTTCCTGACTATGTGGAAATCAGCGCCGATGTGAAAAATTTTGAAATGACCAATATGGTAACGATTGCTACAAATGAAATATTCACCGGTCTGAATACGGATGAATTTGATTCTGTAGATGATCTGACGAATTCCCTGGATGAACTCACGGATGCAATGGATCAGCTTATAGACGGTTCTTCACAGCTGTATGATGGTCTGTGTACTCTTCTGGATAAATCCGAAGAGCTTGTAAACGGAATCAATCAACTGGCGGACGGTGCTGCAAAACTAAAGAATGGTGCGGGCGATCTGGATAACGGCGCTATAGATCTAGCAAACGGTGCAAAACAATTAACTGAGGGTCTTGGACAACTTACAGCCAACAATGATACCCTGAACGCTGGATCCAAGCAGGTATTTGATTCGCTTCTAAATATGGCAAATACGCAGCTTGCAGCGGCAGAACTGAGTGTACCAGAACTGACCATCGAGAACTATGCAGGCATTTTAAATGAGATCATTGCTTCTCTTGATACAAGCAATGTGGCAAAACAAGCACAAGCAGTCGCACTGCAAAAAGTAACAGCAGCCGTCAATGAGCAGAAAGATACAATTACTGCTAGTGTGACAGCCGCTGTGAAGGAACAGGTTACTGCTAAGGTTTCAGAGGGTGTCCGTGAGAATGTAAAAGCACAGGTTCTGGCATCCCAAGGTATGACAGAAGAGCAGTATGAGGCGGCTGTTAATACTGGTGCGATTGCACCAGAACAGCAGGCTCAGATTGATATTGCTATTGACACTCAAATGGAGTCTGAAACTGTAAAGGCAACAATTGATGCAAATGTAAATACACAGATGCAGTCGGAGGACATCCAAAAAACAATTGCTGTAAAAACCGAAGAACAGATTAAACTTCTGATCGAACAGAATATGAATTCCGCTGAAGTACAGGCACAGATCACAGCGGCTCTTGAACAGGCAAAGTCCGGTGCGGCTTCTATATCTGCCATTAAGGAGCAACTTGACAGCTATAACACTTTCTATATCGGACTTAGCCAGTATACCGCTGGTGTTGCTTCGGTCAAAGACGGAGCAGATGCACTGAATGCAGGTGCTGATCAGCTGAAAGCAGGAACAGCAGAATTGTATGCTGGTATGAATGAACTGTACAATGGAATTCTCGAGCTCAAGAATGGTGCTCCTGCTCTTGTAGATGGAGTGATTGCATTGCGTGACGGTGCTATGAAGTTGTCTGATGGTCTAAAAGAGTTTAATGAACAGGGTATTCAGAAGCTTGTCGATGCTGTGGACGGAGATCTCGACGGATTATTCACCAGAATCAAAGCCACTGAAGATGTTTCAAAGAATTATAAATCTTTCTCTGGTGTTTCCGATGATATGGACGGTCAGGTAAAGTTTATATATCGCACTGATTCTATTAAAATGGAATAAATCATTTAAAAAAATTTCCCTTTGCTTAAAGACAGTCGCAACGTCAGATGGCGTTACGACTGTTGATAAAGGTGTGGATACGAAAAAGCTTCATTGATAGTATCGCCGAAAAGTAGGAGAAGGTCTTATCATAAATTATGTATTTAGAAATCACTTGTTTGAGTTGACAGGTGATTTTTATTTCGTGCCAGAAAATCTTTACAGTTTTAGGCGATCAAACAAGGTAGGAACTGCTGTTTGTTATACTGTCTGGCAAGAAGTACAGGAAGAACAATGACAGACGGGGAACTCTACGCAGCGTAGGTTGATACCAAAAGTCAGACCTGTTATCCTGTTAACAGAAAGGAGTTGTCATATAGATGAATAATTATATTACAGGTGCAACAATCAAAACATTAAGAGATAAGTTGCACTTAACACAATCACAATTAGCGGAAAAACTGTGTGTTAGCGATAAAGCTATTTCAAAATGGGAAACGGGAAAAGGGTTTCCAGACATTTCTCTCATGGAACCACTGGCTGCTGCATTAAGAGTTTCCATTCCTGAATTGTTGACAGGAGAGCAGATTATTAATGCAAATCGTTGTGCAAATATTATGAAATCCAATATATACATTTGTCCGATATGTAGAAATATTTTATACTCCACAGGTGCTGCCCTTATTTCCTGTTGTGGAGTTACGCTGCCACCAGAGCAAGCAGAAAATGCAGACACTGAACATCAGTTTCTATGCAAAAAAATGATGATGAATACAGAATATCTATTTGTCATCCTATGACAAAAGAACACTACATCTCATTTATAGCATATTGTACAGATGAACGCTTTGAAATGATTAAGCTCTATCCAGAGGGAATAACAGAAATAAATTTTTTTAACAGAGGTCATGGTCAGATTCTTTGGTATTGCAATCATCACGGATTATTTTCACTAAAAGTTTAAATAAGGAGGAATTGTTATAAAAGTAACAGTATTTAACGGCAGTCCTGCAAGAGAAAACAGTGCTACGAATGTAATTGCAAAAACTTTTTTAAAAGGGGCGGAATCGGCAGGTGCAGAAACTGAGAACATCTTTTTGGCAAACTATGAAATTCATCAATGTCGAGGGTGTTTTTCATGTTGGTTTAAGAAACCGGGTGAATGTGTACTTCAAGATAATATGCAAAAACTTTTACAACTCTACAATGAATCTGATATTATATGCTTTGCCACACCAACATACACATGGAATATGACTGCTTTGCTCAAGAATTTTGTAGACCGTCTTGCACCCTTGAAGTGCCCTAAAATGACAGAGCAAAATGGAAGCTACGATTTGCAGGATGTAAAAGCAAAAACACAAAAATTTGTGGTTATTTCTAATTGTGGTTTTCCAGGTGATAATAATTTTGAAGTCTTGCGTGCTTCTGTCGCTTATTGCAATCCATCTCTTGAAATTTATCGCAACTGTGGAAAATTGCTGAAAACAAAAAATCCTATAGCTTGTGAAAAAGTTGAGCAATGGCTAAAGGTTGTAGAAAGAGCTGGAAGAGAAATGCTTGTACAGGGAAATATATCGGCAGATATTGCTGAGGCTTTGAACATGCAGCTTATGTCTGTTAAAGAATATGCAGCCTTTTTAGGTATGTAGTTACTTGAATATTGACCATGTTGATTATATGTTTTCTGAAAGCACTCATGTCAAAAAGAGAGAGAATTTTGAATCGTAAGTCATGAGAAAATGACTAAGGAGTCAGATAGAAAAGAGTATGCAGTGGCAACATGGAATATAAATTTTTAAGGAAAGGGAAGAATAGGTAGAAAATCGGATACTTTGGATGAGAGTAGAGATAATATTCTTTTTATAAGTTGGAGAGCGTGGCAATGGTTATACTCTTTTATTATAAGGATAAAAATTAATTTTGTAAGAAGTAATATAGCATTATGTCTGGGATTATGTGAAAAAAGCAGTAAAAGTGTGATGAAAAGCACAAAAATAGTGAAAAATATAATGATATATTGGTATAATATGAAATATATTTAGAGGGAAAAGGTGAATGAAAGTAACTTATAATTATTTGTAAAAATTTGTGATGTGCTTGAATGTGGTGTTGACGATATTTTGGAATTTTCAAAAGATTGAGGAGGATACAGGAGTGGCAGCAAAAGCAAAGATGAAAGAAATTTCTATGGAAGAGGCTCTATGGAAATCTGCGGATAAATTGAGGGGTTCGGTAGAACCGTCTAAATATAAGCACATAATTTTAAGTTTGTTTTTCCTAAAGTTTGCAAGTGATAAATTTGAGGCTCAGAGAGTGAGAATCATTGCAGATGGTATGGAGAAATTTGTGGATAATATTGCGTTCTATACAAAAGATAATGTGTTCTATTTGCCACAGGAAAGCAAGATAACAGACGAGGAGAGAGGTAGATCCTTCTAAGCTATACTTGTCAACAGATACTTTTGTTGTTATAATGTAAGCGGTAAATACAGATTTTGTGAGGTGTTAGAATGAATAAAACAATAGCAAGTATCGGGGCTTTGATAGTAACGATTTCGGTATTGTTATTTGCCATTTGTATGTTAATCTCTTTTCACTTTGGAAGTTATTTTATATGTATGTTATTGCCTATTGGATATATCATGATGACCGCTGGTTTTTGCAATGAAAGCGATGAAAAATATAGAGTGGCAGCCAATGTTTCTATGATATTTGCTGCGATTTACGCGGTTTTGATATTTCTTGTATATTTCGCACAAACAACCTCTGTACGATTAGATTCACTCGATGATCAGGCTATGAGAATACTTGACTATTCAAGAGGTGGATTGTTTTTTAACTATGATTTACTTGGATATGGTATGATGGCACTTTCCACTTTTTTTATTGGGCTGACAATCGACGCAAAGAAAAAAACAGATAAGTGGTTAAAGTATCTAATGTTGGTTCATGGAGTATTCTTTTTTTCTTGCTTTATCATGCCAATGACAGGAATATTTGGCACTATGGCAAATGGAGAAACCAATATAGGTGGAATCATCGCACTTGAGTTTTGGTGCATATACTTTACTCCAATTGGTATTTTATCATTGATACACTTTAGAAAAAGCAATGGATAATTTTCAGTTTATCGGGGATTTTTTTAACAAGTAGTTCAACCAAAGGCGACGCAAGGTAGTCATATTTGTCTGCCTTTTGAGAAACTTTTTTGACACTAGAAAATTTGAAAGCCAAAGATAACAGGTGAAATATCAATTAATATACGAAATATTTTCTTATGAAAACCTAGAAAATACAGTCTCATATCGTTGGATTTGCTGAGTGGAAACAAAGCCAAAAAGGTTGTAAACTCACATAAACACTGGATTTATGATTTTAAAAATTCCAATTTGATAGCAAATGATGGCAGACTGAAAAACACATTTATTTTGTGTTTCCTATGTCTTATAAGTACAATTGTCTGAATCAATTTTAAAAGGACATTATCGACTTATACAGTTGGCAATGCCTTTTTTATGTTTACTTACAGTTTAATTTATTACAAAGCCTTGTCATAGCGCCTTGTGCCACTGAAATATCCGTTTCTAGGGGAACTACAACTGTAATACCAAATAGACTATCCCATTGAAACACAAGATTGAGAGGATCACTTTCAATGATATATTGAGCGTTTGCAGAAATTTGGGATATCTTTCCATCAATCGTCGCCTGATACGCCTTCAGTAGTGTGATAAAGGTGTCAAGTTCATCAAAAGAGTTATCAGCCGAAATAAATATCCAGCGTTCTTTACTGATTGAATTTACTTTATACATAGATTTCACCTCGCAAATGATTTATCCTTTAGTTTATCCCTGGGTGTCGTTAGCATTACATTACTTAGTTTTTGAGACGGAACTTTCATTCAAGTCTGTATGATATCAAGTTTTGAATCTATATAATGTCATTTGTTGTAATTCTCTTGAGAAATTTCGTCTGTTTTGTATTTCTCAATTTGTTCTGCCCGAGTAGTAAGCATGATAAATATAAATTTATTTGTTGTTGATTTGCTTATTTTATTTCTTCTGTCTTAATTTGGCACCCACTACACTTTGCCACTGGATACTTGTTAGCAGGTACCTTTTCTGTTATAATCAGAGCAAAAAATCTAGCTTTGGAGTAGGATAATTATGATACAAAAAGAGAAGAAAACAATCCTTCGGATTTTAATGGGGATAGGCATAGCTTTGCTGATTATTTTCATCACAACACTTATTTTATTTTGGAATGAACTGCGCTCTCTTATGTCGTTGAAAAAAATCGACGATTATGGAATGTATCAAATGACCTATCATGGCGACTATGGCTTTGATGAATTTCTAGAAGTTGGCGCTTATCATGATGCGGATATTGAAGCCTTTATTACAAAGCGGTTGTTGAAAGGGTTGCCAATAGATTTGGGCGTTACAGGAGACGGCTGCACTGCTTTTGTTGTCAAGAACGAAAACAAAGACATTCTATTTGGAAGGAATTTTGATTTTACATATGCTCCATCTTTACAGCTCTATACTACACCTGATCATGGGTATGCTTCGGTTTCCACCGTCAATCTTACCTTTGCAGGATATTCAGAGAATAATTTGCCAGACGGTTCATTTTTTGATTGTTTTTTGACCTTGGCTGCACCATTTCTTCCATTTGATGGAATGAATGAAAAAGGGCTTGCAATTGCCTTACTTGCAGTACCAGAAGCGGAAGTTCCCCATCACCCAGATAAAGTAACGCTAAATACCACCACTGCAATTCGCCTTGTACTTGATAAAGCGGCTACCATAGAAGAAGCCATTACGTTGTTAAAACAATATAATATTTATTTTTCTGGGGATATCAAGTGTCATTATTTGATTGCTGATGCGAGTGGGCATTCTGTCATTGTAGAATATGTCAATCAAAAGCTTTGTGTCGTTGAAACACAGCAAGAATATCAAATCGCTTCTAATTTCATAGCTTATGACGAATTGAATATTGGAGAAGGCTTTACAGAATTTGAACGTTATGACAAAGTGCAAAACACAATAGAAACAAATGAAGGTATCCTCGAGGAATCTCAAGCAGTTCAATTATTGGCTGATGTTGGTGTTTTTGACGGTGATATGGACAAGTTGCAATGGAGTGTTCTTTATAATCTCACAACTGGTCATGGGAAGATTTTTGCAAATCGGAAAATGAATCATATAACAGAATTTTATCTCAGTACAGATAAATAATCATTCGTTGATTTTTAAGTAAATTTTCCAGTTGTAAGGGACTTTCTCCAACAAATAGAATTGTTGATTTTATAGGATTTGTTATAGGTATAGCAACATCTTGGCAACAGAAAACCACCAAGCTACCCTTCGTATTTACTTACTCTTTTCTTGCTTATAAAAGGTTTTGGGGCAACTTCTTATACATTAGAACTATCATATCATACAGAAATGAAATTTAAATACTTAAAATACAAATGAATCATCAAATAAAAAAACAATGTATATCGCAGAAAAACGATATACATTGTTTCTATTATAAATCCGTCTATCAACTGTTACATTTAGTTTTTTGTTCTATTTTCCGATTGTTGTAAAACCAAATGGTACCAGTTTTTCTGTATGATGATGGAATCTTGCAAACACCTGTTATGCCAATCCACAATCATCATAATCTTTCCATTTATCATGATATGCTTTATCACTTAAAAAGCGATAGACCAAATAGACAGCTGTGGTAGTCACTGCCACAAGACCCAACACAAGAGATATAACCGAAAAGACATTTGTAGAACTTCTTTTTCTTTGTTTTTCCATAAAGGTTCACCTCTCCTTTCTATGTTTTATAATAAGCAAAACCATAAATAATGTCAATCAAAGTTTGTCGTTTTTCATGAAAAATTCACGTCAAACTCATAATTCCTTATTTTTTAAATGCTTTTGTGAACCAGCTTGCTTTTTCACCTTACGGACTTTGGTTCGATAGGTCACCTTGTGGGCACTCACTTTATTTTCCTGTACCTGTTGTGCCTGTTGATAAGCCAGTTTAAATAATTTTTCTTGGGCATTGAGCAAAGGAGGGGTCGGATTTTCGATGTGTCGATAAATACCATCAAAGCCCTGTATCCTTCTCTTTTGATTATCATTCATCATAATATCCAAAATATTGAGAATTCGTTCTTTGATTTTCAAAGAATGAACTGGTGCTGCAACCTCTACACGGCGCTCGGTATTTCGGGTCATAAAATCCGCAGAAGAAATATAAATTTTTTGCCGTTCTCCAAGACCAAATACCAAAATGCGGGAATGCTCCAACAGACGTCCAACAATGCTATAGACTTCAATATTTTCGCTATATCCCTTCACGCCTGGTTTAAAACAACAAATACCGCGCACCAACATTTTAATCACAACGCCTGCACAGGAAGCCTCAATTAGTTTATCAATCAGCACTTTATCTGTAACAGAATTCATCTTTAATAAAATCTGTGCCGGCTGTCCGCTTTTTGCAAAAGCAATTTCTTTGTCAATCAGTGCAATCACTTGAGGTTTAAAACACAGTGGAGCAACCAGCAAATGGGAAACAGATTCTACAACAGAACCCATAAATAGACTGTTAAATACAATAGAAGCATCTGAACCAATTTCTTTTCTGGCTGTCATCAAGGATAAATCCGTATATAATTTGGAGGTCTTTTCATTGTAGTTTCCAGTACCAATCTGCGTAATATATTCGATTTTGTTTCCGTTTCGGCGTGTAATCAAAAGTAACTTAGAATGTACTTTATACCCCGGTAAACCATAAATGACATTACATCCTGCCTCTTCTAAACGCTTAGACCAATCGATGTTGTTTTCTTCGTCAAAACGGGCGCGCAATTCCACTACAACACTGACATCAATTCCGTTTTCCGCTGCATTGATCAATGCATTGATAACCTTAGAATCCTCCGCCACACGATAAAGCGTAATTTTAATGGCAATTACCTGCTCATCATTTGCCGCTTCATTTAACAAGCGAATAAATGGAGTAATAGAATGATATGGATAATGTAGTAAAATATCCTCTTTTTGTATCTGAGAAATCATGGATTGTTTTTCATCAATCTGGTTGGAACGTTGAGGAAGCAATGGATTGAAAAACAAATCCTCATGATTCTTAATTCTCTTTTCTAAAGAAAAGACAAAAGACATATCCAAAGGGCACTCGTCAATAAACACTTGTGCTTTTTCAATACTGAACTGTAGACAAAGATAATTCAAAAGATCATCACTGATAGCACTGTGCAATTCCAAGCGAACTGGCGTTAGTTTTTTGCGCTTTTTCAATAACTCTTCCATCGCGTCACGATAATCAAAATCCACATCTACCATTTCATCTTCTACATCAATATCAGCATTTCGAGTGATTCTAAAAATCATTTTATCTACTACTTGATGCTTATTAAAAACCAGCTCTGCAAAAAACCAAATCAAATCTTCTACCAATACAAATTGAATACCCTCTTGTACAGGTAAAAAGATCAAGCGATTAAAATATCCACTTGCAGGGATAATACCCAGACGCACTGTATTCCCCTTGGTGGCAAGGTGTACCCCTACATAAATTTCCTTATTCTTTAAAAATGGAAATGGTTGGCGTTTATCAATGATTTGTGGAGAAATCAAGGGGGCTATTTCCTTTTCAAAGTATAATTTCAAATAATCAAACTGCACTGAAGTCAAATTTTGCATGTCAATATGTTCAATGCCCTGTTGGGCTAGCTCTTGTAAGATTTTTTCATAAGATTGCGCCTTTCTGGGAAGCAACATTCTAATTCCCTGATACACCTTAGCCAGTTGTTCTTTGGCAGTCAATTTTGTTTTAGAATCATATACTGTCTTTTTCAGCAGTGCTTGATCGAATAAACTTCCAATACGAACCATTGAAAATTCGTCCAAGTTGCTTTGAAAAATGGCAATAAAGCGCAAACGCTCATACAAAGGCACCGATAAATCTTCCGACTCCTCCAATACGCGCTCATTAAATTGCAACCAACTCAACTCTCGATTGGTATAAATATGTTCATTACTCATATCCACTATCATTCCTTTCCCTTATCCAACATGTTTTGTTCTAACAAACTTATCAGATATCCTTCACGAACACTATTAGATGTATATTTTATTCTGGAAACTCCAAAGAAATTACAAACTTGATTTACCACCAACATTCCAGGGATTACTGTTTTTAACCGCTCTGGTTGAATAGCCTGTATTTGTTGTTTTGCCCATTGTGGAAAAGACAAACAGCGTTCTATCATATTTTGTAACTCCAATGTAGAAAAGTCGTCTGATTGACTACTTATTAAGTATCTTGCTGTTCTGACAGAACCCCCCATAAAATAAATACATTCTGGGGAAAAATTTGGCTTTTGACAAGTTGTACTTAGCATCTGTGCCACATATTCTTCTAAACATCTTGCCTGTTGCACTGTGGGCAGTTGGTCAGATACAAATTGTTGATACAACTTGAGTGAACCCAAAGGAAGACTTTGATGAAATATGCTTCTTTGCTGTTGCAAACAAAACAGTTGTAAGCTTCCTCCACCCAAATCGCCGCCAATCCATTCGGATTCTGAAACAACCGTCTGCATACTCAACAGATTGAAATGAGCTTCTTGTTTTCCTGTCAGCGGTTGAATTTGTATTCCCGTTGCCTTGAATACTTCATCAACAACCTGCTTTTGATTTTGAATATGCCGCAATGACGCTGTAGAAAAACAAGAAAGTAAATCCACTTGTTGTTGCTGGGCAACTGTTTGATACATTTTGATTGTTTGAATTATTTTATCAATTCCCTGTGTTGTCAATCTATCATTTTGAACATGATTAATAATATAAGTATAATTGGCATCATAAAAACAATTTTGATACTGTTTGTTATGACATTGATAAATATTCATTTTAATGGTATTGGATCCCAAATCAATTAATCCAATTTTCAAATTTTTCACCTCTATTGCAGTATATATCATTAGTATACCAAATTTTACATCAATAAGCAAAGAAAAGATTACCATAATTTATGTAAATGGTCTGTAGAAAATGTAAATTACTCTGCTTTTCATAATAGGAGATTGGTGGTGGAATCGTAAAATCACAATCCATATCTGAAACCGAAACTAGATAGAAAAGACCAAAACCATATGTTACAATAAAGTGGATAAGCAAGCAAATTTTAACATAAAAAATTAGGAGTAAAAATGTAACAATGAAAAAGATATCATATGATTTATTTCGATTTGAAAATGAATTGATAAAACGATGTAACATATCTAAAAATCGTTTTCATAAAGTTCGCAATACCCAGTGGAAAAGGATATATCAGACAATCACCGAAACATATGCCGATAAAACAAAAACATGGAAAAACGGTTTACATTGGGCTAATACAAATGGCTATAGTCCCAAGAGTATGAAATACTTTTTGGGGTGTTATCCAGTTGATTATGCAACATGGTTTTGTCATCTGCCTCAAATGATATCAGATGATGATATGGTTTACTTTTTAATTGATAAAGGCGGTGATTGGCATTTGGGCGAAACGTTTTGGATATTTGAAAGCGCTATACCTGAGTTAGTCAAGGCGCTTAATTTGTTAAATCAAACCACCTTTTTAGAAACTGGTTGGTCAGATTATTATATTGTTTCCAAAAAATTTCAATGGATCATCGGTTTTAATCATCATAATATCATTTCTTGTATTGGAAAAGGATTACACCTTGATTGTTTTAAAAATACATAAGCATTTGTCCATTTTAGACATCATGAAAACTCCCAAAATCATGAGGGTAAAAAGGTATCTGAAAGATTGCTGGTGGTGAATGGATTTGGCATTTTATAGATGGTCTTTTAGTCTATTACCCGAATACAAATCGCAAAACAAGAAAAATTGATTTAATATATTACTATGATAAATTTACAAATTATTGTAAAATAATTTATGTCTTTCTGGAAAATTGAGATAAATTTATAAAAAGTAGTAAATAAAAAAATAGATTGCAGAATGTAGTTGACTTTTATACTTATTTCAGATATCATCATATTATAAATAAAGTTTTTTTGTTTGGTGAACATATTTTTTGTTTATAAATTGTGATTTGATAGGCAACTGATATTCGGTTCGTAATATAGTATTCCGTTCATGATGATTACGGCATTGACCATTGTGTTTGACCTGTATTGCAAATTGAAGATCAGTTTTCTTTTTAAAATGATTTATAGATAGACTCAGTTGTTGATAGCTGAGTGGTTGATAACTAAGCGAACAAATGTTTTAAAATCTAAGAAAGGGTGATTATGTGAAAAAACCAATTGCAGCATTGCTAATTCTTTCTATGTTGCTTTCGACTTCTGCTAACACTGTAGTTTGTGCTACCGAAAGTAATTCAAATGAACCAGAATTGTCCCAGCAACCTGTAGAAGCCTCAGATGACAATCAGCAATCAAACGGTAATACATCTTCATCGTCTTCCGAAAAAACGCAGGAAGAAGAAAAAGACCTATCTCAAGACACTTCTTCTGATACGCAAGCTCCTATAGAACAACAGCCTAAAGAGGAAGAAACTGTTTCATCCCCATCTGATGAAACTCAGCAAGGGGAGACAGACCCATCTGAAAGCGCCCCTTCTGATGTTTCACAAGAAGAGCAAAAAGACCCATCCGAAGACACTTCTTCTGATGTTTCACAGGAAGGAGAAAAAGACCCATCTGAAAGCACCCCTTCTGATGTTTCACAAGAAGAACAAGCACCTACAGAAGAGGAATCAAAGTCTCCCAAACAGGAAGAGGAAACAGAATCCACTCCATTTACAGGGGGTGCGCAACTGGAAATTCAGCTCAGTAGCTGGAAAGCAG
This sequence comes from uncultured Oscillospiraceae bacterium, assembly GCA_910579175.1. Taxonomy (GTDB): domain Bacteria; phylum Bacillota; class Clostridia; order Oscillospirales; family Ruminococcaceae; genus Massiliimalia. Next base: position 21,394 of record CAJTTB010000011.1, read on the forward strand.
GTGTAAAACCAGTTTTCTCTATAGATGGTGTTGATTTATCAGAACAAAACGGTGTATATACTTATACAGACGCTTTAGAAAATGATGCAAAAGAAAAAACAGTACAATTGACCATTCGTGGAAATGGTTTTGTTACTTATGAACAACAGGTTGTTTTACAAAAAGGTGGAACAACACGTTTGGTATTTACAAATGATGCCTCTATTTTATCTGATAAAGAAGGGGTGGTCAATCCAGGATTTTTGCTATTTGGAGACGTAAATGGCGATGGCAGTATTGACGATGCCGATTTTGCTCAGATGGCACAACAGGTAGAAGCACAACAAACTTCTCTGACACAACTTGCCCTGTTGCCTTATATGAAATCACAAAAAGAAATTCAGGCAAAACCAGTAATTGCACTGATGTCCGATACCATAGCAGAAGTCAAACCAGATGAAAAGACAGAGTTATCTGGAGATATCACTGGTTTGCTCACCGGTTCGGGAAATGGTGTTTCCCTATCTGCAAAAGATGGTGAATTGATTTCTGAAAATAATCCTGTCAGCCTAACCATGCATGTAAAAGACGATGTTGCTTTGATAGATGGTTTTGTCATTTCTGCTCCACAACACAATGCTCCAACTGCTGGTACGATTGAAGTGACATTAGATGATGGCAGTGTTATCTCTTTGCCAATCGAAAGTGGCGTTGCTCCAATGTCTCGCATGGCAAGAGCAGCAGCAACCGTAACCGTTGAAGAAGACGGTTCTATTGTTGTAAATATCGGTACACAAATTGCCATTAAAAAGGTAACCATCACCGTTACCGAAACTTCTGGAAGCAATAAACTTGCTGAAATTTCCAGTGTAGAATTTTTAAACGGAATGGAAAACCGCATTCCAGAACCAGAATTAAATATTCCTACCAATCTAAAAGGTGAACCAGGAAACGAATCATTTATAGTCAGTTGGGATGCTCAGAGAAATGTTACCGGATATCAAATTCATGTGACAAAAGATGGCATTACACAAACATATACATCACAGATCAATCGCTTTGCTGTAGTAAGTTTTAATGAAAAAGAATTGCTCAATGGAGAAACCTATGAAGTTCAGGTACAATCTGTCAATGGAGATTGGAGTAGCCCACTATCCGAAAAAATTGAAGTAACTCCACAGGCTACCAGAAAACCACCTGCTCCAGAAGGTATCGGTCTAAAAGCTGGTGCTTCTTATATCGATGTTTCTTGGAAGAAGATGAAAGACACCAATACATATCAGCTGTATTATCGCAAAAAGGGAGAAGAAACCTATCAGCAAGTAGATGGGCTGACAACAACTTCATACAGAATTACAGGTTTGGAAAACGAAACAGAATATGAAATTTACTTGACAGGTACCAATCAGTTGGGAGTTGGAGCTGCTTCTGCTACCCATGTAGCGAAAACAGCCTCTGTAGATCCAGCAATTACACCAAACTATAAGCTAATCAATGTTCCAAATGAAGATGGACAGACAACTGCGCATATCGAATCCATATCCTATCCTTCTTCTGCACCAGAAAACGAATTTGCTATCGCAGATAACGATTACCAAACTTCTTGGATCTTAAAGAGTTGGGATGGAGGAGGATTCAACCCAGGTAAACCATCCCCAATTATCACATTTGATCAGGCTTATGAAATGAACCGCTTAGTCGTTGTTCCAGATGACGCACAAGTACATGGTTATTCTTATGCAAAAACACGGTATTGGGACGAAGACGGAAACGTATATACACTTGATGGACAATTCACAAGAAAAACCAGTTCTAATGGAAAAGTTTATTATGAATTTGACTATCATAAACCTTTTAAAGCGAAAAAGATTCAGGTAAACTTTGCACTGGATTGGGCTTATGGCGATGGACAAATTTCTATTGCAGAAATGAAGTTCTACTATTATGACAACATAGAAGCAGATATCAATGCCCTATATACCGATGATATGCATATTGTTTTGAAAGAAGATGTGACACAAGAAACAATTGACGCATTAAGAGAAAGGGTCAACACACCAGACGAAGTCAGTGGAGAGTTACATCCAAAACATGAATCACTTATGATGGAACTGGATGCAGCAGAAGATATCTTAAACAACCAAGCAGATTATCAGATCATTCGTTTAGATCAGACATTGACTGCAAAAGGATCTACTTCATTTGCCTTCTCATTAAATGATTTCCAACCATTAAATGTTGTTGCAGGCGAGGGAGATGAATTGATAGTCTTTGCTGGTCAGGAAGGTACCACCGCTGGAACCAAATTGCCAATACAGATAGTCTTTGCACAATATCATGGAGAGTCCAGTGCATGGCAAGCAGAAAGTGTTCAGTTGGTACAGGGTAAAAATGTCATTACAGTACCAAAAATCTCTTCCAGCATAGCCAATGAACAGGGCGGTAGTATTTATGTTAAATACACTGAAAAAAGTACACCTGATTCCAAAATTAGCGTTCGTGTCAGTGGTGCTACTCCAATTGCTGGAATCAATGTGCGTGGTATGGCTGATGCCGATAAACTGCCAGCCATTAAGACTTATTTGCAACAGCTTAACGAGCAGGTTGTCAATTTGCAGCAGACACATGACCAACTAGAAGAACACTCTGAACTAGATTATAAGATAAACACTTGTTTCTTGAACAGTACAGAAATCGGTCTAGATGATATGCTATATTCTGTTCCAGCAACTCAAGTTATGAGTGGATTGGGCTTGACTCCAACTGCTGGAGGACTTTCCGAAGCAGAACTAGATAGAGCAGCAAATCAGATGTTAAATTCTCTAAAGGCAATGGATCAATTCATGCTGGATACTTACAAAGTCAAGGGAATTGATGTATTTTCTAATTCTGGTGTACATAAAAAACCAACATCTAGACTGAATATTCGATATAGCACGATGTTTGATGGAGCATTTATGTATGCTGGTGGAAAACACATTGGTATTGAATTCGGTTCTGTATCAGGACTGATGAGTGGTACACCAATTGTAGCAGACGAAAACGGAAAATATATTTCTGGTGGACGCTTTGGTTGGGGAATTGCTCACGAAATCGGTCACGTTTTGGATACTCCTGGCGTAACTTATGCCGAAGTAACCAACAATATCATTGCACAATTCAATCAGACACAGGATACACCTGAAAGCAGTAGAATACAAGATTATTCAGCTGTTTATAAAAAGGTAACTTCTGATACAATTGGATTTAGCTCAAACGGAGTAGTGGCTTTGGCAATGTTCTGGCAATTGCATTTGGCTTATGACCAAAACTATGCCTTTAAAGCTTTTGATTCTTATCAAGAACATTTAGATAACAATTTCTATTCTCGTTTTTATAAGTATCAAAGAGAACCTGCTTCTGCACCAAATGGACTCACTTTATCTTCAGATAGAGACCAAAATATCATTCGTCTTGCAAGTGCAGCAGCACAAAAAGATTTAACAGAATACTTTACACGTTGGGGACTGATTCCAACTGAGGAAACCACTGCTTATATTTCTCAGTTCCCGAAAGAAGAAAGACCTATCTATTATATCAACGACGCTGCTCATACATATAAACTAGAAGGAGGCAAAGCATTCTCTGACAACGCAACATTGACTGCTTCCTTACAACACAACAACGCTATCGCAGAAACTGCCAATCGAGTTGAATTGAGTCTCAATGTAGAAAATGCACAACAATCTGAGATTCTTGGATATGAAATCAAACGCAATGGAAAAGCAGTCGCATTTGTAACAGGTGATAATACAACTTATACGGATGTCATTTCAACAGTAAACAATCGTGTATTTACTTATGAAGTAACTGCTTATGACCAATATCTCAACCCAACCAATACAGTCAAATTAGATCCAATCAAAGTAAAACATGATGGTTCTGTAACAAAGGATAACTGGGATATTCTTACAAATATGGTCTCTGATGACGATATACAAGATGATACACAAGAATCTTGTACACCTATTATCAATTCTGCAATTTCAGCCATTAAAGACAACGACTTTGCTACTACCTATACTGGAAAAACAACAGATGGTACAAATCCATATTGGATTGTTGACATGAAAGCAAATCTTCCAATATCTGGTGTAAAACTCAATGGCGCATCTACTTTAAATGGTATGGAATATGAGATACTGATCAATCAGACATCTTCTGACGCAGCATCAAGCGATTGGACCAATGTCAAATCAGGTACTTTGAGCTTAGATGAAAACGGTACACAAACAATCTTCTTCGACAAAGAAGGCGAAGAAAACTTGATGTACACTTATGATGCAAGTTATTTGATGTTCCGCATCAAAGGTCATTCTGGCGAAGAAATCACACTTTCTGAATTCGATATCATCGGATTGCCTGGAGATAACTTAGAACTGTTAGAGAACGGAATTGGTATCCTCAGCGAAGATTATGATCTTGGAGATGGAGAAAAGATTCCAGCAGGTTCTTTAATTTTCACAGGAAGCTATACAGGAAATCCTGCGTATAATGTTGTGAAACTGCTAGATCAAAATAATCAAATCATCAATGGAACACAGATTATCTTTGCAAATGTACCAGAACAAGGCGCATTGGGTAATGTAAGTGATGGTACTTGGGTATATTATATTGAACCAGAAGCATTAGAAGGTATGACCTTACCAACTCAGATAAAAGCAGAGCTTTATCGAGTTGATGACGCGCTTACAAATGAAAATGAACGTTTGGTAAGTGATACACTTTTAGTAATCGTACCAACAGAGCTGCCAGATATCAGCTTACAGGATTCTAATAACCAATAAAAAAATAATGGCGGGTTTTCCCGCCGTTAGGAGGAACTTATGACTAGAGTAAAATCACTGCGAATTTGGATCGCTTTGATGTGTGTGTTTTTGTTGGGGATGACTTGTACATGGTCTGTTCTAGCAGAAGGCGAAGGAGAAAACAACACTTTGTATACATTGCATAGTGAAGCCGTGGGAGCTTCTGAGATGAAATTATGGCTGGAAGTAGATACAAGCCAGTCCATTGGAATTACAGCCTATCAAATGAAATTACAGCTTTCTGCAAAAGGTGAACAACCATTTTCCGCAACAAACGTTGATTTTAATTTTTCCGCAGCAGATAAAAATGCGGTATTGATGAATTGGGCAAAATACGATGAAAACAGCAAAGTATTGACACTTTACGCTGCTGCAAATACCGACTTAGTATCCTATCAAGAAGAAGGTCAATTCTCAAAATTGGATTTGGGCACTGTCAAAATTAAGGGAATGAAAAATACACAATATCAAATCACTGTACCACAACAGGGATTAAATATCGTTGATTTGACTACTACAGAAATTCCAGTATCATCCAATAACATTCATATTGCAGATACAGATTATTCTGGCAGTACCGATGAAGACGATGGAGATACCGAAAATCCTGGCGGAGACACCAGCAATCCCGGTGGAGATAATAGCAATCCTGGTGGAGACACTTCACAAACTCCAGATGACAGCACAGAAGAAAGCAGACCAAACCCTCCAGGGGATATCAATTCTACTCCTGGCGATTCAGAACAGAGTAAACCTTCTGACAATCAAAACACCAGCAAACCTTCCGACAATCAAAACAACAATACATCTTCTAACAATCAGAACAATGCTTCTAATAACCCCAGCACCAATAGACCAAATTCTAACGGACAAAACCAATCAACTGGTGGTTCTACAAGACCATCCAATCAGGGGGGCAATCAATCCACTCAACCCAATGCAAGACCATCTCAAAATGGTTCTGTAACGGTTCAAAAACCAACCATGGAAGCAAATGTAGAGGATAATTCTTCTCAGGACGCAGACCAACAAACATCTTCTAAAGACACTTCTGATAACGTTTCTTCTAAAGATGATTCTTCTAAACCAACTTCAGCAGAACAAAATGAAAGCAAAGCTCCTTCTAACAATGACAATTCTGAAAAAAACAATTCTAAATTACCAATTATATTGATTGTAATCGGTGCAATTATTGTACTCGGACTTGGAGTAGGCGCTGTTGCTTTAAAAAAGAAAAACTAAAATAATTCTTATTTAAACAAAGACCTCTTGTAGTAAACTACAAGAGGTCTTTACCTAAATGTTTTAGAATTTTAAAAATAGTAAGCAGGATATTGGATAGTTCCAAATATCTTGCCCGCTGTTTTTATATAGAAACAAACCATCAATAAACATATGTTATTTTATATGGAAGTTAGCAAGAAACTCAAATATCATGTTCGTTATGGATAAATACCCAGAAAATAAAAAATTTGGAGGAAATCAATGATAAATATAACCGATTTTAAATGGACAAGAGAACCACAAGATTACAAAATTGAAAATGACAGGGTTGAAATTACCACAAAACAACACACAGATTTATGGCAAAGAACCTATTATCATTTTCAAAATGATAACGCTCCTGTATTTCAGATGGAAACAGAAGAAAAATACTTCAGTTTTGTTGTGAAAACAGAATTTACACAGAGTTACCATAGATTTGACCAGTGCGGCATTGTGATGTATCTTGACAGTGAAAACTGGCTAAAAGCATCCGTCGAATATGAGAATGAAGAATATCAACACTTAGGAAGTGTTGTTACAAATGGAGGATATTCTGACTGGGCTACTACAGTGATTGATGCCTCTGTAAAATCTATGTGGTATCGTTTTAGCAGGCGAGAAAATGATTATTGTATTGAATGCTCTACAGATGGGATCAACTTTAACCAAATGAGAGTTTGCCATATGCACAAGGGAAATGGAAAGATTCAATTTGGCATTTATGCCTGCTCACCAGAAGCGTCTTCTTTCAAAGCGATATTTACAAATATGCAAATGATGGAATGTCAATGGAACGCCCATGATGGACAACAGCCAGACTAAAAAATCACTGAGATGCTAAACTGTTTTCTTTTAAGATACGTCCTTCTTTTAATAAGTCGTGTAGCGTTTGGGCATCATCTTGTGCAATTGCTTGTCGATATTCCTGTAATTTTTTTATAATGGTGTCAATTTCAAACAACAACGGTTGCTGGTTCATCAAAAATAAAGAAGTCCACATATCTTCATTGAGTTTTGCAACTCTGGTTAAATCTAAAAAACTTCCAGCAGAGAAGCCACTTTGCTGTTGTAGAGAAGGGCTTTTGATATAAGCATTTGACACAATGTGCGCCAGTTGAGAGGTAAATGCAATGACACGGTCATGTTCTTGTGGTGTAGAAATAACCACTTTTCCAAATTGTAACTTCTTTGCGAAATAAGTGATAAATTCTACTGTATGTGCAGGTGTTGTCTCATCTGGAGTGATGATAAAACTGGCATCTTCATACAGACAATCTAAAGAATAAGCAAAACCAGAGAATTCTCTGCCCGCCATGGGGTGAGCACCTACAAAAATAACCCCCTGTTCAGACAGTGGACCTGCCACTGCATTTACAATCGTAGTCTTTACACCACAAGTATCCATTACCAAACTTCCCTTTTTAAAATAAGAAAGATGTTGCAAAATAAATGCAATGGTTTGTTCTGGATGTAAGCTAACAATGGTAAAGTCCATTTCGCATAGTTCTGCTGGCAGGATTTCTCGTTCAATCGCTTTACAATCCAGTGCCATTTGAATGGCATCTGAATTGTTATCAATCCCAAAAATACGATGATCGGTATACTTTTTAATCGCTTTACAAAAGGAGCCCCCAATCAAGCCCAATCCTACAACGGCTATTTTCATTTTTTCACAAACCTTTCTAATGGATCATTTTATTATCCAAATATTTTTTCTTCAAACTGCATATAACGCTTTACGGTTTTCATGGTATCATCAAACTGTGCAGGCGTTAAGGATTGTGCACCATCACACAGCGCTTTTTTGGGATCGTTGTGCACTTCTATCATAACGCCATCAGCTCCAGCAGCAATGGCTGCTTTAGACAATGGTTCCACTAGCCATGGAATACCAGTCGCATGACTTGGATCTACAATGACTGGAAGGTGAGACAGGTGTTTTAACATTGGAATTGCAGAGATATCTAGGGTATTGCGGGTCATGGTTTCAAATGTGCGAATACCGCGCTCACATAAAACGACGTTTTCATTTCCTCCCGCCATGATATATTCAGCACTCATTAAAAATTCTTCCAATGTATTGGCAAGTCCTCTTTTTAATAAGATGGGTTTACCAGAATGCCCCAACTGTTTGAGTAGCTCAAAATTTTGCATATTTCTAGCACCTACTTGAATGAAATCCACATCTGCAAATAAATCTAAATGTTCTAAGCTCATAATTTCGCTGACAATTGGCAAACCGGTTTCTTTTCTAGCCTCCATAAGCAGTTCTAAACCCTCTGCACGAAGCCCTTGAAAGGCATAAGGAGAAGTTCTTGGCTTAAACGCTCCACCGCGCAAAAAATTGGCTCCGCTTTGCTTTACTGCCTTTGCCACAGCAATGACCTGCTCTGGTGTTTCAACTGAACATGGACCAGCAATCACACCAAAGTGACCACCGCCAATTTTGACATTGCCAAAATCAATGACAGTATCTTCTGGGTGAAATTTGCGATTCGCTGCCTTATATGGCTCAGAAACACGCTTTACTGTTTCTACAATATCATTTGCCTGAAGCATATCAACATCTACTTTAGAAGTATCACCAATCAGACCAATGATGGTTGTCAAAGTTCCTTGACTATAGTGGTGGGATAATCCCCATTCTTCTAATTGATGTAATAACTGATTTACTTTCTCTGTTTCTGGATGTTGTTTTAAAATAACAATCATGTTGGTTCCTCCTTAGAATCATTAAAAAATAAAAAAACTGGTGACTTTTGCTTCCAAAGTCACCAGTTTAAACGATCATTGATTGGTTATCCGGTAATTTTATGGCAGCAAAAAAGATTTGAACTTGTGTTCAAATAAGTATAAGTATATACTGCCTGATAAACATGCCGCTTCATAAAACCACCCTTTCTCTTTTATGCTTTAAAGCATAACACTGAAATAATATTTTGTCAAGTAAAATTTTTTTTAGTCAAAATTTTGTTCACCTAAACATACTATCAATGCCTATTCTTTTGGTTATCAAAGATATCTCTTGGCGCTTGAATCTTATCAATGGCTATTATATAATATACCTAATACCATTCTTATAAAATCAATGACAATCATCAACAAATTATATTGGTAAAATAAATAGATTCCATAAATAAATCCTGATTGTGAAAGGAGAAGCGATTATGAAACAAAAACAACAAAGCAATGGAGACATTAAGCTGGGAAAGTTTATCAGCTTGATTCTGCGACATCAACCATCGGTCATTGGCATCTCTTTGGATGAAAATGGTTGGGCAGATGTATCCGAATTGATTGCAGGAATCAATCGTTCTGGAAGACAGATCGATTTATCTATATTGGAAAGAATCGTAGCCCAAAATGACAAACAACGATATTGTTTTAATCAAGACCACACAAAAATAAGAGCCAATCAAGGACATTCTATCTCAGTAGATATACAATTACAACAGAAAAAACCACCAGCATTGTTATACCATGGGACAGCTACCGCATTTTTAAAAAGCATTACAAAAGATGGAATCAAAAAACAATCTAGGCAACATGTACATCTTTCTAAGGATAAACGGACTGCTGTTGACGTCGGTATCCGCCATGGAATTCCAGCAGTATTGACCATTGATGCAGAAAAAATGAGTCAAGATGGTTATCTATTTTATTTATCTCAAAATGGTATTTGGTTATGCGATTACATTCCTCCCAATTATATTATAAAAATAGAGCATTAAATTGATTTCATCATTTTTTGACACAACCCATGAAATTGTTGATATGAATTTTAAAATTCATATCAACAATCTTTTGAAAGACTACATGTTTGATTTTATGGGTTGTCTATTGACAGAAAATAGAAATTATAGTATATTTAACATATTATTAAGATTATTTTTCGAGATGTAGCTCAGTTTGGTAGAGCGCTGCGTTCGGGACGCAGAGGCCGTGGGTTCAAGTCCCGTCATCTCGATTTATGATAAAAACAGAACAAAAGAAGTTGTCAATGATATTGGCAACTTCTTTTATTTGTAACTATTATCTAAACAATCATGGTATTTTTATTAGGATATCCCAAAATCATAAAGACATAGAATGGAGTTATTGCTTTTTTAGAGTGTATGTGCTATGCTGGAATCATCAAAATGTAACCGGTTTCATAATTGCTATCAGTGATGTTTTAATTAATAGAGATGGGGGATAAAATGTGTTTGAGATCAAAATAGAAAAGAATTATCTTTGGTTCCCAGTAAAAAATAAAAATGCCTATGTAAAGATTCATATCTTTTCACAACAGCAAAAAATATATGAGTTGGATATTCAAGCAGCAGATGAATTTGATTTTTATGCAGGATGGAACGTTACAGACTATATTGGAAAAACATTAACCTTTTCCGGGGAAATTCCACAAGCATGGTTTGCACAGATAAAACAAGAAAATCAAATGCCTGCTGGTAGTCAAAAACGCCCTAATATCCATTTTGCCGCACAGATAGGGTGGATTAACGATCCAAATGGTATGATTTATCACAACGGTATTTACCACATGTACTTTCAGCATAATCCCTATGGAATTGAATGGGGAAATATGCACTGGGGACATGCTTATAGTACAGATCTATTTCATTGGAAACAAACAGACGAGGTATTGTATCCCGATGATACAGGTACCATGTATTCGGGAAGTGCCATTACAGATGTCCAAAATGTCGCAGGTTTTGGCGCAAATACCATCTTATATTATTATACCGCAGCGGCAATGCAAAACGATTGGGCAAAGGATAAAGATACAACTCAGCGCCTTGCCTACAGCACAGATAATGGAAAAACACTGATAAAATCAGATAAGTTTGTACTAGAACACATTATAGATGAAAACCGCGACCCAAAAGTATTTTACCACGCACAGAGCAATGGCTACATTATGGTTTTGTACTTGACTAAAAATGACTTTGCAATTTATCGCTCAGACAATTTATTAGAGTGGAAACAAATACAAAATTTAACCCTTCCAGAGGCTTGGGAATGTCCAGATTTGGTTTGTCTTACAGTGGATGGAAATCCAAAAAATCATCGTTGGATATTTTGGTCAGCAGATGGATTTTACTTCATTGGAGATTTTGATGGGTATTGCTTTACACCGACTTCTCAACGGCTATATGCATATGCCAATCGATTGGGCTATGCTGCACAGACTTATTCTGGAATACAAGACCGTGTGATCAGTCAAACTTGGCTTAGAACAAAAAATCACAATGATACCTATACTGGTCTGATGGGGATTCCAGTAGAGCTTGGTATCAAAACAACCACACATGGAGAACGATTGACATTAACTCCTGTCCGCGAGTTAAAGAACTTCCGAAAAGAAAAGATTTGTCTTTCTGACCTGCAAAATGATAAGCTGATGACTGTCAATGATCAATCAGTAGAGCTCATTTTTGAATTTGAACAGGTACAGTCTGGCACAGCCGATTTGACTTTATTAGATGCTCAGTTACAAATTGATTTTGCAAATGGAACAGTTCGTTTTGCAGATGACAGTTTCCATTTTTGTAATGATACATCACTATCTTTACATATTTATTTGGATTACGATGTCATTGAAATATTCGCTCAAGATGATACGATTTATTTTCCTTGTGAATATGATGGCAGCTTATCTGGAGATATTTTACTCGATTGTAAAGGCGATTGTCATTTACAGTCAGCCGAAATTTATATCTTAGATTCTAATCACTAATTTGAAAGGGGCACATTTATGAAAAAGTTAGAAAACAAAATCATGTTGATCACCTATGCGGACAGTTTAGGCAACAATTTAAAACAGCTCAATGAAGTGCTTGACAAATATTATCAAAAGGCAATCGGTGGTGTTCACGTCTTACCGTTTTTTCCTTCCTCAGCCGACCGCGGATTCGCTCCTATGCGATATGATATGGTCGACCCATCCTTTGGAACCTTTGATGACCTAAAACAGATGAGCGAAAAATATTATTTGATGTATGATTTTATGATCAATCATATCTCTAAACAATCCCAACAATTTCAGGATTTCCAACAGAAAAAAAATGAATCTAAATATCATGACTTCTTTATTCGATACAAGGATTTCTGGGAAGGTGGAGAGCCCACACAGCAACAAGTGGACACCATTTATAAGAGAAAACCCAGAGCACCTTATATTGATGTGACCTTTGCAGATGGCAGTACAGAAAAGGTATGGTGTACCTTCTGCGAAGAACAAGTTGATATCAATATGGATTCTCAAGTGGCAAAGGATTTTATAAAAGACACTTTGATTTCTATGTGTAAAAATGGTGCTTCTATTATTCGGTTGGACGCATTTGCCTATGCTGTAAAAAAACCAGATACCAATTGCTTTTTTATTGAACCAGATATTTGGAATCTATTGCATGAAATTGAAGATGTATTAGAGGAATATCAAGTACAAATCCTTCCAGAAATTCATGAGCATTATACTATTCAGATGAAGATTGCACAGCAAAACTTTTGGATTTATGACTTTGCATTGCCAGTATTGGTATTAAATGCACTTTATTCTGGAACAGGGGAGCACTTAAAAAACTGGTTGGATATGAGTCCTAAAAAACAATTTACTACATTAGATACACATGATGGCATTGGCATTGTTGATGTAAAAGACTTGATGAGCGATGAAGAAATCGACCAAACCAAAGAAAATATGTTTACCAAAGGCGCCAATGTAAAGAAAATTTACAATACCGCCGCTTACAATAATCTGGATATTTATCAGGTCAATTGTACTTATTACTCTGCATTGGGCAATCGTGACCAGACCTATCTGTTGGCAAGAGCAATTCAATTCTTTGCTCCAGGTATTCCGCAAGTCTATTATGTAGGCATGCTTGCTGGTGAAAATGATATCGAATTGTTGGAGCGTACCAAAGAAGGACGCAATATCAATCGTCATTATTATACTTTAGAAGAGATTGATCATGAATTTGAACAACGCAAAATTGTACGCGATTTAAGAGACTTAATGGTATTTCGCAATGAACATCCAGCATTTGCGCTAGAAGGGGATTGCATTACCGAAACACAGGGAAGTCATTTGAAAATTACCCGTCAATTTAAAGAACATCAAGCGGTTTTAGAAGCAGATTTAATCACTCATGAATTTACCATTACAGCAAGCAAATAATAAAATGATATAAAAATAGATAGGGTGTACTGTAAACTTTAGTTTACAGTACACCCCATTATTTTTAACTATGAAAAAATTTTAATCTATTTGCGATGATTCATCTTTACAATAAGCCTCTGCTTTTTTTCTATCCAACTGGTAAGTTGTCATAAGTTGCTCTACAATTTTATCTTCGGGAATATGCAAACTCTTTAGACTGATAATCAACAGTTGAATTCCCTTTTTTAATCCTTTTTCAAGACCTTTTTCAAGACCTTTCTCAAGACCTTTTTCAAGACCTTCTTCTCGTCCTTTTTTCAGTCCTTTTTGCCAATACTCTTCTCGTATTTCCTGTTCTCTCATCTGTAAAGTCATATATTCTCTCCTCCATTCCCGATTTTCTTTTATCTGTTCCACCTTTTCTTCTATCTCTTGTACAAATGCGTTTTCGCTTTCTTCTCCATTTACATACTTTAAAAACGCTCTAATATTAATATCTTCTTCTTTTTCATATGCTTTGGTATTGAAAAATATCTTCTTTGCTCCATCTCCCAATTTTAACCTTCTGTCTTGTTCGCAATAATTTTCGAACCAATATTCTGCTCTTTCTTTTCCAAATGGGTCAAATGTACAGATAAATATCACATAACTCTCTTTTAATTTATGATAGCTTTCTCCCTTTTCTATTGTATTTAGATCTATCATTCCTTGATAGTATCGACTTCTCTTTCCTAAGTCTTTCTGATTAATTGTTTGCATCTCTACATTAAAAACTCGATTTCCATCTTCTATGTAAACATCTAGTCGTACACTTTTTGCATCCACTGTGATGTCTACTGCCTTTTGCTCCTCTAGATATTTGATATCCTTAATTTTTATATGCAATAGTTTTTCTAATACTTTTTTACAGATCTTCTTATCTCTCATAACCTTTGCAAATAAAAAATCATCTTTGATTTGCAATTCTTCCCATGATTTTGCAGTACTCATTTCTTAATCCCCTGCTTCTGTTATCATATCAATTTTTGGTTCTTTTTTCAATATTTTATCGTTTTTTGTCTTTCTTTTTGTAATATATTTCTGAATTTGCTCTTTATTAATTGTGCAGTAAAAACTCTTCTTTTCCAAAAAATAATACTTGCTAAATATCGCACGAAAATATGATAAAATTTACCTCTTGGTCAATTGTGTATTTTCGGTATTTTGCCAGACTCCTACTGATATCTTTTGGACAACATTTTCAAATCTAAAACAATAACCTAGTTTGTAGTAAACCGCTATTTGATCATAACAGATGATATCTATCCAGTATAGATTCCATACCTCGCTATTCAAATATTTCTATCTCAAGCTGTTCGCCATCTTCCGCACAAAGTTCTTGAAATTCCTTTAAAATCCCGTTCATTGTTTCAACAAATGGCTTAAGTTCCGTAGCTACAGTATCTTCACCATATATATTTATTTTATTTGCATCACATTCGGTTCTCAGTAAATCCCAAAACGCATCCCAGTTTTGACCATAAAAATCAGGAAAATCAAAGGCATGTTTAATTCTTTGATGAAGTTCTCCCAAATATTTGCATTTAGTTAAATCCAATGTAATAATTTTTTTTTCTTCCATTGTATACATTCTCCTTTTAAATTACTTCCAAAAATGTTTCATAATGATCATAAGTAACAAATAACAAACCATCGTTTGACCACAATAAGCGATGACCATTTCTCTTTCCACTATAATAATTAATATCAGCTTCATACCAAATCCGCCCGGGAATTTGTGGTAAATGTCGGTTTTTATTCTGATAAATTCCCATTGTAACCATTTTCCCCGGTGCAAACTTTTGTGGAGATTTTCCTTTCCTCCATCCCAATTTTTCCAGTTCATCTGCCGTAATATAATACCTTGGTAAGATTGCAACATGTTTTATCCAGTAGTCCGCACCGTGTTGCCCATTCTTCATTGCCTGTCCTGCTTTTACCGCATCCATCGGTTTGATCCTACACCAGCAATAGGGGTGGAGAGGCGGTTTTTTTACTGGAGACTCGTTCATCTGATAAATTTTCCCATGAAAAGTTCGGCAATCTGGGCAGGTTTTCAAATCCAATTTGGTAATCCAATTTTTATAATTTTGACTTTTCTGTGTAGGTGGCGAATAGGAATCCGATCGATTTTTTATCAATATATAAGGTATATCCACTGAAACTATATACCCATACATCTTTTTTACGTACATTTTAACACTTCTCCATTTTATAGTAAAGTTAAACCTCTCTTCACTAATAGGAGAAATTGAAGTAAAAGTTGTATTATTTTGTACAACTCCCCGAAAGTATTCACAAATTATTTACATTTAGATAGACGTCAATCTATTGCACAAAAGATCTTGTAAACCCGTATGAAGACAAAAAATAGACCTGTCAATCAATCGATTTAGACAGAAGAGGAAAATAATTTTCATACCCACTCTACTATCAATACTTCATTCAACAAAAGAGTCCAAATGTGAATTATATCTAGATTCTTTTCTGGAGAGATAGCAACGATTTCTCTTACCCGAGTCCTTGATATGTTTTTGATTCACCCAAACAGTTCGCATAACATTATAAGACTTGTAAGTGCTCAAAGCATAGAATAAAAACTAAATCGATCTTGACCACACTTTCACTTGAGTAATCACATCTTGGAGTCGGTCATCAGTCCACTCAAATTCCACTTCACCACCATGATCTACACACCATTTAAATTCGCTAATTGTTTCAAAACGATCGTCTTCAAAGGAATCTACTGTGTTTATTACTGTGAATTTACTCATATTGTACTCATTTCCTAGATAAAGTTTAAATTCAGGCGCACCATCTGGATAATTAATCGGACCTTGCAGATCAGGATGACCTATAACAGTATTATGTGGTCATGTGGATTTGTATGTTTATCCTTACGTCTATGATAGCTAAAATGCCGTTCTTTTACTACTCTACCGTCATCTCCTTTTCACCGTTTTATCATAAGTTTCCTTGATATCCTCAGGTTTACCCAAATATCTCTCATCGTCCAATTTTTTCGGCTTCTATTGACCAACATAAGCACTGACAGAACCTTTTTCTATTATTTGAAATAAATCATCTGGTTGTACTATTGTCTTATATACAATTATAACTTTCTTATGATTTCTGGACAAGTTTTCATGGTCTTTATTTTGATATTTCCAGCTACTCAACTTATAATCTATATGGATAATATCCCCTTACGTTTCTAAGAATAGTTTGCTGTAACAGATAATTTTAATGGGCTCAATCCGTTTAAATATTTCGTGATAATCCTTCAAAAAAATTCTTCTGATTAGCATGATTGTTGTGCTTCTGCACCATGTAAGTAGAAACCACAACTGTACTTTCTTTGGGAATTTCAAGAGAAAAACGATTTTCATACTTACTCTAATGTCAACAATTTGTTTAAAAAAAGAGTCTGAACACAAATTGGATCCAGACTCCATCTGACAAAAAAGGAACAAACCAAACTTACAAGATTTTCGGTTTAAGACTAATTACCCATTGTAAATGATTAGAAACAGGTCAAATTATTTGATTAACAATAGAATTCCATCGGATAGGCTAAATAAGAAATTTCATCTAATTCATCAACTGTTACCAAACCGGATGGCGCATTTAATACACTTGGAATACGATTGACAATCGTCGCACATGTATGCTCAACTGTAGCAGGTTTGACTACATGGAATTCAGTATCTGGTTCTCCTATAATTTTCCAATCACACATATCACCATCATCGGGACCATATACCTTGCCTATACATTTGGTTTCAATGATTGGACCTTGGAATGTTTGGGTTTCTACAACAGCCGCCATTCCAATACATTCTCCCTTAGGAATTGTTCGTTGCATTGTAGAGGAGTAAACATCATCCTCTTTAAAATATGGAACACATTTCTGTGTCTGGCTTTTAATGGTAAGCCCAAGTTTTGCAGCAAGGCTTTCATTTGAATTCCATACATAACATGGCTCTATTGTTTCAGGATGTGCAATTTGATTTTCAAATTCTTCTGGGCTTAATCCTACCCCATGAGCTTTTGCCAAAGCCAGTCCATAATCCTCAACATTGTAGCTTACTGCCCCTTCGATCTTTTGAATACTATTACAACTTCCAGCAATCATGCCAACCATGTTTATCCAGAAAGTATCTTCCATTCCGCTTCCTACAAATGTACAACCATGTTCTTTGGCAATTACATCAAGCGTATTGGCACGTACAGGATCGGTTGTCCAACAATAGGTAGCTTCCTCACAAGTGGTGATGACATTGATTCCACGACTTAGACATTTCACATAATGTTCGTAACAGTCACTAACCAGACTGAAAAGTGTAACAACTGCGATATCAGCATCAGTGTTGTCCAAAACTTCGTCAGCATTGTTGCTGATAATCACACCTGTTTTTACACCAAGCTCTGCAAAATCACCAATATCCATACCAACTACTTCAGGATTGATATCGATTGCACCAACAATTTGAACGCCATGTTCATACATATATCGCAATGTATATTTGCTCATTTTTCCGCATCCATACTGAATCGCTTTAATTTTTTCCATAAATAATAACCTTCTTTCCTTAAATAGTGTCTATACAGCAAATAGCTACAAATTTTACTAAAAAATTTGTATTAAAATAATGATTTATTATTATTATACACCAAATTTTATAAAATGGCTATCTATTACTAAAAATTAACTATTTTGTTACAATTACCATATTGTAAAAATTCACTGAGATTGTAGTATCCATTTTTTCAAATAACAACTATATCAATCTATAAGAAAAAAATAGATAAATTTTTCATCTTTATTCTATTTGGTATTGTATTAAAATTTTATGACGCTCCAATTCCAGTGAAAACTGCTTTTTAAACAATAAAAAACCTTGGTATTACCAAGGCTTTTTGGAATATATCTTTTTGCATGGACTTTATATCTTTGGTGCCCGAAATTACTGGCATCCCTTGACTACACGAATCTCAGAACTTCACAAAAAAATTTTACAAAATCGATAGTACTTTTGATGGTAAATAAGACATTTTATTATATCTGCTTTAATATCGATTTGTTCTCCAGAAAAGTCATATCTTACGAAGTTTCAACCTCTAACAATACAACCCAGTCAAAAGAAGCCTTTAAACGGGCTTTTCAAGAACGAGATCGTCCGCAAAATTTGATTTTTCATTCTGATCAAGGCTCACAATATGTCTCTTATGAGTTCCGTCAATATCTTCGGAAAAACAAAGTAAAACAATCTTTTTCAGCACCTGGTTCTCCACACGATAATGCAGTAGCAGAGTCTTTCTTTGCCTGTATTAAAAAAGAAGAATTACATCGTCATGATTATCTCACTACAGAAGAACTAATACAACCAGTAGAGGAATACATTCACTTTTTTAATTATGAGCGACCTCATCATCGGTTGAAAGCACGAACACCTGAACAAGTAGAAATAGATTATTACGCAAAAAAATTCGACAAATACATAATTACAATAATAAAAAACGAAGGTATATTTTGTACATTTCCAAAAAGAAACTACAAAAACCTACCTTTGTATCCAAATTCCTCTAAAAATACATTAAACCCCCGTTGTCTTGTGGCAGAATATTGATTATTTACATAAAAAACTTTCGACTGAATGCTTGATCGATCAAATCATACCTACTAAAATATACAGTACATAGCCCACAGATTTAGAGGCTATGTCATAAACAGACTTTGCTTCTGAGAAAGAATTATAAATCCTTTATCCTATCCCTGTAAATTGAGATCCTTGCCCTCCAAATATCAATGCTGTTGTATTGTTCACGCCATTTATCCTACCTCCCCATTGTTCTATATTTCTTTTGCCGTTGATGTACAAGTTTAGATGTGCGAATACTCTTCAACAGCTTTATCTCTTTGATAAGATAGGTCTTTATTCTTAAAGCCGTCTCATGTACATCCATATGCGCTCCATCGTTAGGTTCGGGAATAATATAGTCTACAATACCTTGCTGTAACAAGTCCTCTGATGTCATTTTTAACAACTCGGCGGCTTCAATTTCTTTGCTAGTATCTTTCCAAAGTATTTCAGCGCAGGCTTTGGGAGAAATGGTACTTAATACCGCATTTTCAAGAATGGAAATACGATCTGCCACACATAGAGCTAAAGCCCCGCCACTTCCACCGTTGCCGATAAGAATTGTAATGATCGGAACTTTTAAACACATCATTTCCATTAGATTATTTGCAATAGCAGCGGCTTGTCCGCGCTCTTCTGCTTGCTTGCCTGGGTACGCACCTATTGTATCTACAAAGCAAATGACTGGTCTATGGAATTTTTCAGCTTGCTTCATCAAACGCAATGACTTTCGGAAACCTTCTGGATGCGTCATAGAAAAATTAAATTTTATTTGTTCCTCTATGTTTGCCCCTCGCAACTGACCAATCACCGTAAATGGAATATTGTCAATAAAGCCTATGCCACCTATAATTGAGGGATCATCACCATACAGCCTGTCACCGCTAAGTTCGATGAAATCAGTAAAAATAAGATCAATATATGACTTTGCATTTGGACGGCTTGTGTGTTTCAAAATATTCAAATTTTCTGATATTGAATAATCCATAAAACCTTACCTATCGCTCGTGTAATCGTAATAGCTTTGATATGATTTGTTTTATCTCAGACTTATCTGCGACAATATCTACCATTCCATGACGTTTGGCGTATTCGGCTGTTTGGAAATCTTCCGGCAACTGCTCATGTGTTGTATCCTCAATAATCCTTCTGCCAGAGAATCCATATATAGCATCTTTTTCCGCGATTATAATATCTGCTAATGACACGAAACTAGCACTTGCTCCGCCAAGTGTTGGAGTGGTAACAACGGAAATATATAGTAAACCTTTAGCGCTATGTTGTTTTACGGCAGCAGCCATCTTAGCCATCTGCATTAAAGCCACTGTCCCCTCATTAACACGGATGCCACCGGAAGAAACGACAGCAACAATGGGTAATTTCTTTTTCGTAGCATATTCAAATGCTAAAGTGACCTTTTCTCCTTCAGCAACACCAATTGTACCCATTCTGCATGTTTTATCGAGCTGCATACAGAGAATTTTTATTTTCCTGATTGAAGCAACTCCAATGATTACTGAGTTATCTAATTTAGGCTTTTCATTTCCTATTGATTGAGATAATACAGTTTTTATTTTTGTCTTTACTATGTTCAGTTTTTGAAACGTATTATCATCAGTAATTTCATTGATCATCTTTTTCACCATCTGAAGATCCCGAAACTTTTGATTCGACGTAATCTATCATGTTGCGCAAAGTAGGGAATGCTGTAAATAAAAGCATTTCATCATCCCATTCAAAATTGAATTCACTTTCTAATGCGACAACTAAATTAACAAAGGTAATTGAATCTACACCTGCTTCGACAAAGGAAGTTTCTAATGTCATATTTTCATTGTTGGGATCAAGAGTAGATTTTATTACCCTAAAAGCTTTTTGGGAGACGGCATTTAATTCGCTTAGCTTAAACTCTTCCGGCAGGTCATCACCAGTCTTTATCTCCACACACTGTAATACTCTTTTCCTGTCAATTTTCCCGTTTTCCGTCTGAAAGAAACTTTCGACACGTTTAAACCTGACTGGAATCATATACTCAGGTAGCTTTGAAGATAAATAGTCCGTTATCTCTTTTTGATCCAAAGTGGCATCACTTGTGTAAAACGCCTGTAATATTTTATCTGTTTCGTTTGTTTCTAATGCAATAACAACTGCTTGGTGTATTTCTTTAATTTGGTTAAGATGCGACTCAATTTCTTCAAGCTCAACACGATGACCGCGTATTTTTACCTGATTATCACTTCTACCTAAATATTCCAAATCGCCATCAGGTAAATAACGTCCTATGTCGCCCGTGCGATAAACTCTAACGTTTGGTTTTTGCGGAAGATAGATGAATTTTTTCATGGTCACATCATTTTTGCCAACATATCCTCTTGCCAGTCCTTTTCCGGCAATGCAAATCTCTCCGACTTGCCCATCGGGAAGAATAGATAGGCTTTCATCCACTATGTAAACTTCAGTATTCTTAATAGGACGTCCTATGTCGATCCGGTCTTTCTGAGTTAGGTCACTAACCGTTGACCAAATAGTTGTTTCCGTGGGGCCATACATGTTATATATCTTTGCATTTGTTTTCGCTTGCAATGTCTTGAGCAGACCTAGAGGGAATGCTTCCCCGCCAATCATAATTTCTTTGACATTCTTTAGGCATGAAAGCTCTTTATCATGGTTTAAAAGCACCTGCATTCTGGAAGGCGTCATTTGAACCATATCTACAGCGTTATCGTGGATGAGCTTTGCCATAAGTCTTGGATTACGCTGCTCATCTTCATTTGCAAGGACAACCGTAAGTCCTTTATATAGGGCCATAATGCTTTCAAGAAAGAAAATATCGAATGCAACCGTTGTAAAGCAAGCGATACGTTTCCCCGGAGAGAAATCTATGATTTCTGAAATCCCTTCAATGAAATTCAACAATCCTTCCCATGTAACTTTTACCCCTTTAGGAGTGCCAGTAGTACCAGATGTGTAAAGAATATATACAACATCTTCCTCTACAGATATTGTTTGAAGGGACGGGACGAATTTAATATCTAATTCAACATCGGACATAATATCATTAGGATTTGCATTATCAATAATATATTTGAGGCGATCTTTAGGATATGTTGGATCAATCGGGATATAAGTTATTCCTTTTTCAAGGCACATGCATATTGAGCATATCAAATCAGGTGACCGTTTCATAAGTATGAGAGATTTATTTTGTTTAAGTTTTTTTATAGCATACTTGCTCTTGAAATTAATGAAATATCTTGAATCAAATGAATTTCCGTTCCAAATAATATTGAAATTATTAAAGTTCATGGATACCAACCGCCTTAGGATTATTTAATTGTATTATTCTATCACATAGCGAGAGTGACGATTTTCTATGGGCAACAATTATAATTGTTTTATCTTGCCCAATGTTTTTTATAACATCGTGAATAATGCTTTCACTATATTGATCTAAAGCACTTGTGGCTTCGTCGAAAATAAAGATATCTACTTGCCTTAAAAATAATCGAGCTAGCACAATACGTTGCTTTTGTCCGCCAGATAACTTTATTCCTTTTTCACCGATAATAGTTTCATATTTTTCCGGCAACGATTGGATAAAGTCATATATACATGCTTTCTGACAAGCTTCACGCAAATCATCATCGGTAGCATTACTTTTCCCATATAAAAGATTTTCTCGAATGGAAACATTAAAAAGCATGTTTTCTTGCATCACAAAACCTATACGCTTGTGCATTTCTGATAAATCTATATCTCGCATATCTACACCAGAAAATAGAATTCTTCCTTGTGTTGGTTGAATTATTCCTGTCAATAACTTTAATAAAGTGGTTTTTCCACAACCGCTTTTCCCGGTAATGGCAATTCTCTCCCCCGTTGTTATATGCAAATTGAAATTTTCAAAAATATATCTTTCTCCTTGCGGATATATAAAACTAACATCTTTGAAATCAATGGTGTTTGAATCATTTGGTGTAATTCCTTTATTTGAAATCCGAATATTGATTTTCTCTATTCCGGAAATTAATCTATCACTTGCCGCTCTCTCACTTTGTAAATCAGCATCTGTTAAAGACACAGCTCTTACAGCATTGGTAAACATATTACAGTATTGTACAAATATCAATAGTGTTCCGATAGTAATTTCACCACCAATAATTAACAATCCGCCAATAAAATATAATGAAAACTGCATGAGAAACTCATCTTTAATTTTTGGTAACACGAAAATTCTAGTTACATTATAATTGTTTGACCTTATATAATATTTGCTAAAAATATGTGTGAATTTAATAAGTCGTTTCTCCTCATATTTTTGTAGATTCAATGCTTTGACTTCTCTCCAGCCTTGTATTGTAGCATGTAACCACGAAGATTGTTCTTGATCATTTTCTCGAATTTTATCATTCATTTTCCATTCTTTCTTACTTATAATATGGTCAAGCAAAAAAGTTATAGGAATTAATGTAATTGAAAATAGTGCAAGTTGCCACTTTATAATAATCATAAATAAGAGAGAAAAAATTAACGTCATATAATTTATAGTATATCCAATGGTTTGAGCATCGAAAAATGATTTAATACAATTTATATCATCATCTATACGCATTTTGGTATCGCCAATACTCTGAGTTTCATATGATGAAAAATTCTCTTTAAATAAACGATTCCAAAAGCTAAGCTTAATCTTAAATGTCACTCTATTTACTAAACGATTATTGGAATAATATTTTATATAGCCAATAATCGTGTTAATTGCAAACACGGATAAGTATCCAATGACCACATAAACCAATTTAGACAGTTCTTTACTTAAAATAACATTATCAATAAATATCTTATAAAATATGGGTTGCACAAAAGATAACATCAGCCCCAATAAACTTAGCACAAAACATAGCAAGTAAAATTTCTTTACTCCTTTTGCAAACGGTTTTAATATGGATAACATCTTAATTCGATATTTTATTTTGTCAAACATTATCCTCGTCCCCCTGTTTCATTGCAAAAAGGCTTCTAAAGCTTTCCTCTTTTTTACTAAGTTCGATTGGATTACCAACTTTTATAATTTTCCCTAATTCCATAATAGCAGCTTTTTGGCATAGCATAACTGAACTTTGCCTATGCGCAATAATTATTGAGGTTCGTCCTTTCAATACCTGCCTCCAAGCTTCATGAATCTGTTTCTCTGTTTCAAAGTCTAAAGAACTCGTTGCCTCATCAAAAATAAGAATCGAAGGATTTTTTAAATAGATGCGCGCAATAGCAATTCTCTGTTTTTGTCCACCTGACAGTGAGATTCCTTTAGAGCCTATAATTGTATTTAATCCATCTGGCAAAGAGTGAATGAAATCCATAATACCAGATTTTACACAAGCATTAATTATTTCATTTTTATTTGCTTTTGGATTACCTAACAAAAGATTGTCTTCTATTGTACCGTCAAAAACCAAAACATCTTGTTGGACTAATCCAATATTTTTACGAATTGATTTTAATGTGCATTCTCTTAGATCTTGTCCATCTATTGTAATTCTCCCTTTTTCAGGATAATAAAAACCAATCAGCATGTAGGCCAATGTTGTTTTACCACAACCACTTTTTCCAATTAAAGCTGTCTTTTCTCCCCCTTTTATCTTTAGGGACAACTTGTTAAAAATCTGCTTTCCATCTTTATATTCAAATTCAATATCTTCAAATTCAATATTTCCATTTCTTACATACAATTCTTTTTTCCCAGGCCAATCTTTTTCACTCTGCGCATGTATCACATCATAAATACGTTGAATATATGAAACCCTGTTTTGAGCGTCCATATAGCTTCTGCTCAAATGGCTTACTTCATCTGTAAGCATAGAATAAAAAGTAACAATTACTACCAAAGAACCAATTGTCATTCCTGCATATACCGACAAAAATGCAATAAAAACAAAAATAGTTATCTGTATTACTAAATTCACTAAACTTATTATATTTTGTGCGGTCATGGATGATAGGCCGCTTTTGATATTTACCGCGTACATTGCTTTGTGATTTTTAACAAAATCTTTATTCACCTTTCGTTGTGCACCGAGAAAACGGATATCTTTGATTCCACCTAAGATTTCAAATAACCAACTAATATATGTTCCATAGTAATTCCTTTGATCATCACCATAGGCTCTAATCTTTTTACCAAATTTTAAAGAAATAAAGACGGCAATGGGAACAGCAATTAACATCAAAAGCCCAATATATAAATTAATTATAAAAATATATACAGTACAAAATATAACAATTAACACCCCATTTATATTGTGGATGATATTATATATGATAAAATTCATGCTTTCCGATGAATACCATTGTACGGTTGAAATTAAATCTCCAGTATTGGCATTGGATAAATATTGTGCATCAGCATTCAAAATGCTTGTAAAAACATCTCTTTTGATTTTCAAATTAAACATAACCCAATTATAGGCATAAATTTGGTTAACTAAAAAATACAAAATACATTTAAACAGCATTACAACTAGATAAACTAGAGCTAGACGAAAAAACAAATCTACATTTTTGTAGTAGACTATTTGATTTATCATCAAACCAAATATAATAGGGGATATAATCGTTGCAATAGAATCTAAAAACCAGCCGATATAAAAAGCCAAAAACTGAATGCGATGCCCTTTTAGATATTTACCTAAAAATTTAACTGAAGATATAATATTTAGTTTATCATTCTGTTGCTTCTTCATCAATTCTCACCACCCTGAATAAATATCTCATTAAATAGAGTAACCGTATTTTTAGAGATGTCTATATAATAATCCGTAGAATTGGTAACAGATATTAAGCCTGATAAATCTTGTGTAACATTAATTTGCTTATTATTGACAACATTATAGTTCGTAATTTGGTTCATAGCATTATTTTTATCTGAATATAAAAAAATTGATTTTATATCTGCATTAAATATTGGTTCATTACATGTTAATAAATATTCCCCGTGGTTTTCATTTAACTCTATCGGATAAGTTTTTACAACAGGAACATTCGTAGTAATAAATAATCCAAAAATAATTATGATCCCAATAGATATAAACAAAAAGTAAAGATACGGCTTCTTTATTACATATTTTAAATACCAATTTTTCATGTTACCCTCCTGAGATTACTAATTTAAGCAAATGTAATATTTTATAATAATATTCAAGCATAGTCGTTTTATAATTTTTCCATGAAGTTGCTTCTAAAGCGACTTGTTTTTTTATAGACCTATGTAATTTATTCTTTATAATAAGAACACCCGACCTAAACTGTTCCGTTGCCTCTTTCATTTGCATATACCCAATAACTCCAGTTTGAATCTTTGCTATTTCACTCAAATAGTAAATAAAAATATTAAGTTCCAATTCTAAAAAAAAGAAAGATTTAACGGCGTTAAAATAATACCGGCTATCATAGTACTGCACCCATCCGGGCAAATCATTTTTTATTTTATCAAAAAAAGCAATTGTTTCATTGCTTAATAATTGCTCATACATATTTATAAAATTATCTTTTATACATTTTAAGAAATCAAATTTGAACTCACATATTCTTTTTGCATCAACAACTTTATATGTAGCTTTAATAGGATAGCCGCTATAAACACTCGCACCGTCTTTTTCATTAGTAGATTGTCGAGCCAAATTTAGAACTTTTTCTTCAATATAGCCAATATAGTAATCGGGTTCATACCAATCAATTACCAGATAATTGTCATCGAGGACATCATTTAAAAGAATACAGTGTGCAGCATGATCCTTATGAAAATGTCTTTTATATGGCATATAAAAGACATCTACAAGAATAATTACTGGACATCCATTGGCAATACTTTCTTTTATTATATTCCAATCCAAACCAAAAGAAGGTTTATTGATAAAATTTACGGCAAGATTAATGAAAGTATCTCTAAAAAAATCCACGAAAAGAGATCCATCCTGAAAGAAAGTACTTTCTTTTATAAACAATCCACTTTGTGTTAAAAATATTGGCGAAGATATGCCCAATATCTCTAGAGCCACTCTCTCAGCATTTCTGTCACATAAATAGCGAAATTCTGGTATTTTATCAATATTATAAAAAAAATTTTTATTTTCCATGCGACTTACTTCCTTTATTTCTTCTTCCAGAATCTGCTGTTTCTCTTAATTTTTTTTGGTTTTCCTCTTACTTTTCCTAACCCATTATCAAGCGGTTTAATACTCATTCCCGCTATCCTTAAAAAAGTATTGATATCAAAAGCGCTACTTGAAGGGAGATCGTTTTTAATTATATCATTATTTTTATTATACGAATAGCCACTCTGATAATAATTTATCGTAACTTCACCTTTTAGTAATTTGCGTAATTGGGTGGACATGCATGTAAATTCTGAAATAAATGCTCTCCCGGAAAGTTCTATAGCATTACTTTTAATTGGTTTGCATATTTCATATCTATATTGTAATGCAGAAACTTCATCCAACACCTGATTAATGTTGTTTCTGCCAAATATAATTTGATATTCTACTGTTGGCTCTAATAGTTTTGATCCTGCTACTCTTAGTGCTCGTGCTAATGCTACTGGAGTAGCTATATTAAAGTGAGAAGATTGAGAGCCTGCATTATCCCACTTGCCACCGATAAGTTCTACGGTAACATCTGTTACAGGCCATCCGTATATTCCACAATCCAAATATTCAAAAACAAGTCTTCTGACTTGTTTTTGATACTTATCTGGTAACTCACTTGTAGTAACAGATGTAGCGAACTGTACACCTGTACCCTCAGCTTCTGGCTTAACTCTAAGTTCTACTAAGGACATACCAGTATAACTTGAAATACCATATCCTTCTCTTTTAGGTGTTTCTCTGTATATTATTTTTGGTGTAGATGCAAAACATAGAATATCATATCTTTCTTGCAATAATCCCACGATGCTTTCTGTCTGTAATTCGCCCATTACATCAATCTGAAACTGCCGAGAATCCACGTTATATCGCAAATTCAGATTCGGATCTTCAGTATTCAAATCTTTTAATGCTTCGTGAAAAGTTTCAATATCTGTTTGGTTGGGTGATAATGAGACGGAAAAAATAGGAGTAATATTGAATATGCTTTTTTCGCTTATTGCTTCTCCGATTATTTGTCCTGCATTGACATCAAGTCCTTTCACTATTGCCAATTCACCAGATAGCAATATATTAGAGGGGGTTCTTTTATTTCCAATGATTTTTTCTATTGAGACAATCTTGTTTTCTTGTCCGTCAATTTTTATTGATGATCTATTTTTAAGGCTTCCTTTTAACATTTTGACGAAGGCTTCTTTTGTATTTGCATTTGATTTTACCATATAAGTATATGCGGAAAATACATTGTCATTCAGATGATTATCCGTTGTCAAAACGGTATATGGCATATACTCTAATAATCCATCAAGAAAAACATCAATTCCAATACCATAAAGCGTACTTCCACCATATACTGGATATATTGCATTATTTTTTAAGAGTTGCGATATATATTCATTAAAATCACGTACCGCAATCTCTCCGTTTAGATACTTTTCCAAAATTTTAGGATCATTTATGATGCAGTCTTCAAACAACATTTTGACATTTTTTTTGTTTACAGAAATGTTACAGTCTAACTTCATATCAACAAATGATACCGCTTTTTCGGTAAGAAGTAAACGAATTTTATCAAGTGTGTCTACATAAGAAGCCCCCATGCGATCCAACTTATTAATAAATATAAATGTTGGTATTTTCCTTTTACTTAACATGTCCCATATGACTTTTGTTTGCGCTTCAATTCCTTCAACACCAGAGATAACCAAGATGGCAACGTCAAGAACATTAATCGCTCTGACAACCTCAGAAGAAAAATCAATATGCCCAGGGGTATCTAATAATTGAATTGTCTTGTCTCCATTAATGAATGATACATAAGAGGTTCTGATAGTAATACCACGTTGTTTTTCAATTAATAGAGAGTCAGTTACTGTATTTCCTGAATCCACTCTTCCCAATGTTTTAATAATGCCATATTTAAATAATATATTTTCAGTTAATGTAGTTTTCCCGGCGTTAGCATGTGCAAATATTCCAACTGTTACTATTTTTCTTGAATTGCATATTCCTTTGCTATTTAACATATCTCAAACATTCCTTCATGACTTGGCCGATAGATTTTTCGTTCAATTCAAGTGCCATAATTCCTGTTTCTATTTCTATTTTTTTTACAAAAGATAATAACTCATTTGACTCTGAAATACTTTTTACAGTGGTTAATCCATTTCTGAACGATACCTTTTTTGTAGAGACTAAAATGCAAACTATATTTGCGTCTACTGTTGCTCGGATCATATTGATAGTTCTCATTATTAGCCTAATATTGTCATCAATTGAAACAACCAATATCACAATATCAGGCAGTAGGGTGTATAAAAATGTTCCCTGAAGAAAAATTATCGGGTTAGGAGATAATGTATTTGAGGGGAGAACTTCAGACAATAGACCGGAAATAATTACATCTCGATCATTGAGTTCAATTTCATGTATGAAATTATTTAGTATAAAAGATTTATCATTTTCACTAATTACGTTATATTGTTTTTTATTGTAGGTAAAAGTCCTATCCGCTCCTAACAAGAAGCCCGTTTTATGTGTTGATA
Organism: uncultured Oscillospiraceae bacterium; assembly: GCA_910579175.1. Classification (GTDB taxonomy): domain Bacteria; phylum Bacillota; class Clostridia; order Oscillospirales; family Ruminococcaceae; genus Massiliimalia. Next base: position 51,016 of record CAJTTB010000011.1, read on the forward strand.
AATATCCTACATTGTGACCTTCGTTTAATAAAGCTCGTTTTAATTGCAATTGTAAAAACAATTTTTCTCCATCCATGCCGCTTCCAGCAATACAAATTTTAAAGACTGAGTTCACCCATTTTTTTCCTAATAATGCGTAAGGATAAGCTTCCATTGGAGAGGATAAGCTATTTAAAACAACGGTTTTGTTTTCGCTTAAAAGTTCAGTAATATTATCATCAAGTAAAAATATTGATTTGCCGTAATTTTTACAATTTACTTGCAATTTATTTATAAAATCATTTTGAAGGCTGTTTTGCACCTCATCAATTTTTCCTAATATGATTGTATCGAAATCATTTTCCCATTCTATATCATCATAAGATTTTATATCGCAATCAATATCAAATGAACCGTCGAATATATTCGATATTTTTTTCCCAATCTTACTACTATACTTATAATCATATACACCGACTAAATCAAATCTACAATCATTATTAAAAGCTATTAAAGGCAAGGTGTCATCATTCACTGGAAAAATAATAGCTTTACTAATATTAATTGCATTTCCTTTTAGATGTACTTGAGGGATAGAAGACAAATTTTGAACACTCGTAGCACGTTTTTTCAGAAAATTTCTTACATCAATCGGTTCATTTGTGGATGAAGGCATTTCAGCAATTATGCTTGAAATATAAGGAACAGAAAAACTATTACCTTTCACATACACTTTGTTCCCAGACTCCCATAAAACACGTTTTTTTTGAGCTGAACAAATGATGTTTATTGGTGATCCCTCAACCCAAATGAAATCATTCCCTTTAACATTTTCAGAAGTGTCTACACCGATTACTTCATCAAAACATGCGGGATACGACATAAGCCCCTGATTATCATAAGCGCTTACAATCAAGATCCCCACAGAATATAGCTTTTGGCATACTGTATGAAGCTCCGTAGTTTTTTTCCCTACCCCAAAGAAACCCAAACTCAAATTAATTATTTTGCAAATTCTTTTTTCATAAATATAGTTTAATATTTTCACAAGGGTAGAACTGTCATTGCTTGAAGATACAGGGAAAAGAACAATTTTGGCATCGGGGGCATATTTTTGGATAATGCCACATACTGCGGTACCATGTCCTTTGGGATAAGAGGTATAATTATCTTGATCATTACAAAATCGATTGTCGACCTCAATTGCACTCAAATTCAATTGAGTACAATTCAAATCAATCATTGTATCTATGACAGCGATTTTCGTATTCTTCATTGTTACCTCCAAATAATCCGCATTGATAACTCGGCAGGATTGGATTTATGAACACATGATTTTCTGGCAAATATTTGCCAAACTTAATTTTGCTCAATTTTCAGCTCCTTTAGAGCACTGAAAATAAATGATTAGTTAACAACCGCCGTTGCTGCAGTGGCATGTGCCAAAAAAAACAAGCCTGTCTTTTTTGGAAACTTTGACCTCGGCAATTTTCGGTAGTTCGATTTTGTTCTCTTTGCAAGAGTCTACTTTGACCTCTTGCAATTTGTTGTTTTTGTTTTCCAACATGATAATCCCCCTTTTTAAACGACACATCCTGCCGAGCTATCAATACAGACTATTTTATTTAGTTGAAAATTCTTGTATTAATCCAACTAAACTATCGATATTGGATAATACATTTTCAGCAAGATATTCGTCCGGAATAGTAAAATCAAATTTCTCTTCTATTTCCATTAATATCGTAACATTTGTTAAGGAATCTAAGGAACTAACTTTTTTCTCAATAGCATAAATATCTTCTTCGCCTGTAAGGGCTTCATTTTTTATAAGTATTTCTTTACACACGTCAATAATCTCTTCTTTTTTTAACATACAATTACACCTCATCTCTCGTTTATTCTATTAATTCTGCCCAAGAATATGGATTAAACCAATCATCTGAATTTAAATTATATAATCTCCTAATGATTTCCTCTGTAATCATCTGTGAGGTTGTATAGTAACTTTTATATAAAGCATCAAGCCCATTAAATTCGTTGGTAACATACCGATATTTATTCGTTGGTACAGAGTAGGTGGCAAAAAAGGTTATCGGAAATTCCTTTGAAAATGTATCAATAAAGCTAGATTTTGTCATGAGATTGCATCGTAGCTTTATATGGTAGTTAAAAAATTTATATATATCAAATATTTCATTTGCGATGAAACGATAATCACCTATATCGCTAACAACAAAATTCTTGTCAACGGTTTTATCAGAGACAACAATCACAGAATAACTTACGCTATTACCAAACTGATTGGTTTTTATAAAGTGGCTAAACTTATGCAAATTGTATCTCGTAATAACTATGTTCAACTGTACATTTATACCATTTTTCAAATAATATAATATATTGTCTATTATGAGTTTATATTGTTGAAGACTGACATTACGATTAGAATTCATCTCAGTAAAAAAGCCGTCTAGACTCACAACTATTGTATTTATATATTCTAATGATGCTATTCTTTTAAGGCCATTTGTCGTAACAACAATATTTTTACCTCTTTCAGAAAACACTTTTGCAAGTTTGAATAATTCAGTATCACATAGCGTCGGTTCTCCTCCTGTTAAATTAATAGAATTAATAGAACTGTTTTTAATGATGTTAAGTTCCGAGTCCTTAAAGAAATTAGTATTTGGAACGTAAGACTGTCCCAAATATTTCTGATAACAATAGTTACAACTCAAATTGCACTTGTCCGTCAATTCAATATGTAGCGTATTAATATTTTTCATAAAACATTTTCTCCATAAAAATATTCCAAGGAAGATACTCAAACATCTGATTCATTACATATTCTTGGAATAGTCGTTTGTTTAACTCTATAAATAACCTATGCTCTAATGAATTATTATATCTGTGATTAAGATACTCTTGAAAATCAACTGGATGAGTGGCAATTTCTTTTAGCATAGATATTTCCTCGATTTTTGCGCTATATGGATAAATTCCTTTATTAGTTACATGCAAATATCTTGGAAAGTTGCTCTTACTTGAATGACAATTTTGCCCGTTACATAGATAGGCATTACATGGATGCTCTCGTATAATACTTAATGGTTTAACTAAACCATCGAAATAAAAATCAAAATCAAAAAGCTCTAAACTGGAGAGAGTCCTTTGAAAATCAAGATTTTTCACTGTTTTGCTAGCAACCATCTGAATAATTACAATTACGTAGTCTTTATTCATTAATTTGTTTATATAATCAATATCATCACGATCCACATATTCAGTTATATCAATATTTAATATGACAAGATTCGAATGAAGTTTTTCGTATTTTCTTATGTCATGTAAATAAATAAAAGCATAGTGACTTAAATTTTCTTTTTGCTTTAAGTCAACGTTAATAGGAATATAGAATTCTTTTTCAGGAAATAAATTTACAATATCATTTACTGTTTTTGAATCAATGTCATAACCATAAAAATATATTTTGTCAGCAAAACGAGTTCCAATAATACTTTGAAGATTATTTAAATAAATTAAACTATCATTGGAATTCAATTCAATTCGTATTGTCGGTGATTCAAAGATATTATACATACAGCACCTCACAATTTGGATCTTTTTTATAGATCGTCTTATCCTTGCCATATGATAGTCCCATACAGCCTGTACTACAAGTTTTTATTGGACATTTTCTACATCCTTCCTTTTCTTTTCGGCTAACATTTCTAATCAAACGCGCCCGTTCATTACCCCATATGGATTCATATTTATCTCGCAAAATATTTCCTAAAAGGAATTCCGGAAATTTTAAGTTATCGCAAGGATATACATCGCCGTTGCTGTCAATATGTAGCCTGGTAATACAGGCATTACATTTCCTTCTAAATATAATTTCTGCATCTTTATCACTTAAAAAATAATTACTTTTATTTTCATCGTCATAACAAGAAAAAACACTATAACCTAAACCCATCGTGCAGATTTTAATGTTATCTCTTTTTGCTAATTCAACTAATTCAAGTAAATTAGTTAATAGATCGTCTGTAATATTAAGAACCATTTCATTTGATGCCCGGCCGCTTAACAAAACCAATGTTACACCATAACGTTTTATTCCTACATCTTTTGCATAATAATAAGTTTCCAAAATATCGTTTTTGTTAAATGGGGTAAGGACACTTATTATATCTAGTTCAATGTCGGCTATATTCTCAACCAAAAGAGTAATGGCATTTTTGGCAATCATACCACTTCCTTGTCCTCTGTTCATATCGTTGTGAACATCATTTGATGAATCTAAACTGAAACTGATTCTATACATTGTAGGAGAATATTTTCTAAGCACGTCTACTGTTTTTTTTGTAATTCCTGCTCCATTAGTCGAAAACGAAACGAATATGTTTCTAGATAATAATAAATCAAGAACCTCATCAAAAGAATCAGATATCGTTGGTTCTCCTCCTAAAAGTTTGACATGCTTAGTGTTATTTCTTGCTAGTATATTAATTATCTCTAATTTTTTTTCGAAATCAACCTCAATAGTAGAGGCGTTTTCATTTTCATTGCTGCAATATATACACGAAAGATTGCATGCATTTGTTATGTTCCAAGTAACATAAAATGCCCCATCAGATTGTAGGCCTTTGGACACAAGCTGACCGTTCACATATTGCTCTAATTCAGTAATTGGTAGCTTGTTAATTTCATTTTGTAAAAGATGAATTACTTTCTTATCGTACATATCAATTCCTCATCAAATAAAAATTTTAAGAGATCAGCGTCTATACTATCGATTTCACACCCACTGTTTAATTGATCCAAATCGCTTTTTAGTGCGGGTGAAAGCACATATATTTTAGAGTTAGTAAGATTCACAAAATATATTTCACTATCCTTGTAAGGAGAATAATATACTACATTTACAAGTTTCTTGAACATACAATTCACCCTTTGCACAAATATTTACACATTAATATATCTTTCCCATTTACATCACCTGTGTATTGCAACGCCCTAGCTCGGCATCCATAGGAACATTTAGCATATATTTTACATTCTGTTTCATTACATTTTAGATTAAGCTTTGTCAAGTTATTATGTGCTATTTCAATGGTATCGCCAAGATAGTATTCCTCTGATAAGTCACGCGTCAAACTGGGGCAAACATTAAAAGCCCCTCTATAGTCTACGAACAATAATGTATCAGCAACGCCACATGTTTCCATATTTGAATAATCGTGAGATTCATTTTTAATTTTTTTCGATTTCTTAATTATTGATTTAATAAATGTTATATTATCATCAATAAAGTCCGTTTGAACAATATTCTTTTCAGCTCTTCCGCATTCCATAATCATATCCAAATGGACTTCGATGCTTTTATCCTCAAAATATTGAATGAGGTTTTTTATATCATCATGATTATCATTCATTACAATAGAATTCACATATACTTTAACACCTATTGCATCTAAAGACTCAATAGTCCGCATTGTGTTATCGTAGGCGTAAGCAGCTCCACGAAAAGCGTTATGCTTTTGCTTGTCAAAATAATCCAAGCTAGTAATTACACTGCATAAACCATCCAAATGTTTTATCTGTTGGATCATAACTTCGTCAACTAATGTCAAATTCGTAAATATAGAATATGTAATCGGTAATGAATCGATATATTTTAATAATTCGTAAAACCATTTCTTTACAAACACTTCCCCTCCGGTAAAATCAATCTTATAGATTCCCAAAGATACGGCATTATCTATAAGCTGTTTTGCGGTGTGTAAGGTAAAATATTCACCAGATACATTACTATGAGAGTCTGCGTAACAATGCCGGCAAAACAAATTACACTTATTAGTGAGCTGAATAAATAGCCTATTTCTGTTATACTCGCTTGTTTTGCAAAATGGATTATAATCGTTTGCATGGCGAGTTAAAATTTCTTTGTCAAGTAAATAATCCAACAAATCATCGTCAATTTGAAATTCTTTATTGGAATAAATATCATGTAGAAGTTGATAAAGCGATTCGTTAATTTCATAAAAAACATACGGGTCTTTTCGATTGATTATCTTATTTTTTAGAATAATAATTTTACTTGAAATAAAAAGAGAATTCATATTTCCATCCCTCATTTCATCATTAGGAGTCTTTTTATTCTTTTATAATAATCTTTGTAATTTTCTTTTAACTGCGCTACATATCGTATAGCCAATTCCGTTAAAAAAAGTTGAATTTCACATTCAAATTCATCCACCTCAGAAATAGAGCCATTCACAATAAATGAATTATAATAGCAGTCACCACTGCAAACAAATCGCCCCCAGCAGTCTTTACATTTATTTCTATTAAGAACATGTAACTGACAAAACGATTCAATCAATTCAAAATTGTCTATCCCTTTTTCCACGTTCCCGAGTAAAAATTCCTCGTTTCCAACAAAGCTATCACAAGGGTAGATATTTCCATTTGCAGTAATTGCTATTTTATTTCTCGCAGCATTACATCTGTAGGGAATAGGGGTTCTTAAAATAATTCTGACTATCTTCTTGCCAAAATAATCAATACTATTCAAGATAAGACAAATAGTAGACAGATCGTTATTCCGAGCATCGGAAAGTAATTGTAGAAATAGTTTGTAGTATTCATCTTTTATATGAGACATAACAGAATAATCAAGTTTAAGATCATTTCTATCACCTTCAAGCCTAACAAATTTCATTTGCGCTCTTGTGATTCCCATGTCTTTATAATTTTGAATAATCCGCATTAAATCAAAATTCTTTTTATGTAGAACTGTTAATCCCCAGACTTTCTTTGTTTTCAAGGATAATTGCTTATTATCTCTAATTCTTAGAAAATTATTGTACATGCAATCATAACTGCCCTCATCATTATCAAAAATTCTCGCTTGATTATGCAAAAAAGCATCTCCATCAATACTGATGCCGAGCGCAGGACTGTTCTCAATTAAGAATTCTTCTATATCTTTGTCATAAATAGTGCCGTTAGTACATAAAAACACTTCAACCTTCCTGTTATAACTTTTAATTAGTTGAAAACATCTTTTTAACAATGGCAAATTTAATAAAGGCTCCCCACCACTTACAAAGCTAATTTTATAATTCGTTGCATCGACACCAAAATCATCAAAAAAATATGCCAAACTTTTCTGCAATAAATCTTCTGAAAACTTTTGACCGTAATTTTCATTTTTCCCACTTTTTGCAAAACAATATTTGCATCGCAAATTACATCCATGAACCGTAGGAAAGGACAGCTCACATAATTTGATACCTTTTAATTTGTTGTTATAATCGTTGTTTTCAGATGACGTTTGGCTATAATTTATAGTGTCATTAACAGAATGATCAGAGGAAATCAAATGAATATCCAAACTTTCCGTATCAAATACAATATCATGATCCCCATTATTTATGTAATGCAAATGATTTAACATAAAATCCTCCTAACATTATTTTAGCGAATTGCAAAACTGCGCAATTTCGGGATATTTACATACTACGAAAACGCCCAATTTCCAACTCTCTACAAATCATAAATTTTTCGGCAAGCAACTTTTTCTGCGATATTTACTAGAACACAAAAAGCGACATAAGGCGCAGTTATATACCGCGGTCCGTGTCGCTTTCAAAATCTGATATTATAAAAAATGAACAAAATAAACCTAGGGCACTATAATCCCCATATTTATAAAATAAGTTTTGAATATATTTCTGACGTCCCATTTATTGTCACATCCTTTTGTTTATATTTCACATCTCCCGTTAAAATTTTATATACAATATTATACTTATGATATCATATATCTTAAAAATGTCAATACTTATTTAAAAATTTTATATAATTGTTGTACTGCGATTTTGTTCTTATTTATAAATCGTATAAATATATTTTTAAGAAAAGTTGTCCAACCACCGATATTCATGAACAGGACGAAATTACTGACACCCAGTAACCATGCAGGTTTCGGGGAGTCTCTGAAAAACTTTTTGAAAATCTGATGCCCATCTCGAGTCATCAGAATATTTTCTTTATATGAATTATTATAACAAAATAAATGAGTTTTTCTGTCGACAATTATTTTGTCGGAATATCTCCAACTTTTGAAAATCCTCCTATGAACCGGACTTCTATCTTGTCTTTTGAAAGGATAGTTACTTGTTCTACAATTCTTCTGATAAACATGTCATCAAATTCTGTTAACTCAACGATATCGAATGCAGGAAGTAATTTCCATACACAAGATCCTTCATCTGGTAAAGACCCGGTTCGGTTTCCGTCATTTCACCTGCCAGCTTGTCGATATCCGCATTGAATTCACCGTTATTGTCCACATCGGCATAAACTTCAAAAACAGCCCCGGACAGCTTGTGGTCCGGATAATCGGCGTCCACCTTTATGGTTTCGGCGGTACCTTTGATGATCTGGTTTTCAATGGTGATTTCGATGGTCTGTCCGTCCTCAGTAATTTCTACCGGGAAGATTTCTTCCGTTAATACGAAGGCTTTGGGAGGTGCGATTTCACGCACGAGGAAGTTTCCAGCAGGCACCTTATCAAACTCAAAGTACCCGATTTCATTGCTCTCGGTGACCATGAGGGCGGTTTCTTCGGTAAACTCCGTTTCGTCAAAACGGAACAGGCCGATAACAGCGCCGCCTAATTCAAAACCATCCTGATCGACCTTCCATCCGGATACCTTGCCGCGCTTTAAGGTGTTTTCAATGGCTTCTCCATCGTTCACTTCAATTTCCACTTTCGCCACATCCTGTCCGGCATACTCAAACACCACAGGGTATTTTTTGTCGCTCAAAATGTAGTGATCGTCGGTTCCGATTTCCTGCACATAAAGGGAAGCCCCGCAGGGGATGTCAGTTTTGAATACGGCATTTCCATTCTCGTCAATGCCGATGGTTTCCATCAGCCCGTCTGCCGGGATGGAGGTACCATCGGAGGCGGTCAGTTGTTCCGCAGCGAACAGTCCGAAAGTAATGTTTTTCCATTCCTCATTCATGCCGAGGGAGAAGGTTTCGTCCTGTTCCAGCAACTTCTTGAGGGAAATCTCCACTTTCTGGCGTTCATTGACGAAGCCAATGCTGGCGGAGGTAATCTCTACTTCCTGACCGGCATAGGACAAAACGACTTCCTTGGGTTCAGGATCGATTACCATGCCATCCGGCGCAGTGATTTCCTTCACCTGATAGCGGCTGAGATACAAAGGTTCCGAGGTGGCGGTCCCGTCACTTCCGGTGGTCAAAGTAGCCGCCAGTTCGCCTGTTTTCAGGTGGACGGTTCCGTCCGGGGTAATAACATCTTCCAGTGCTGTGATCTCATAAACAGCGCCCGGCTGGCCCTGCACCTCATACTGAGGCTGGTACATCCCGCCGGATTCTGCAACATGGCTGAATACTTCGCCCTCTTTGGAGACTGTAATCGTTCCCTTTTGCGGAATATTGTATTTCTCCACTGTAACCACGTCCTGTGAACCGTCCACCACAAAGGGAACCGGCTCTTTGTCAAGAACATATCCCCATGGACTCTGCTGTTCATACAACTCGTAATTTCCAAACGGAAGCGGTTCCGGCAGCATGAGGGTTCCTGTGGCGTCCGTCACGAAAGCGTCGATATCGATGGGGCTGGGGTAGTTGATATGCTGTACCACCCACTCGCCGGTATCGGTGTTGCGGATTTTGACTGCTGTTCCCGCCAGAGGAATGATTTTGCCGGATTCGGCGTCTTTCTTTTCAAAGCGGATGAGCGAGGTAAAGGTGGGGTTATTGAGAATGAAATAATAGGTTTTACCGTGCTCGGAAATGAACACGGAGAAGTCCGGGACAAATTTTTGTCCTTCCGCGCCTTTGGTTTGATGCACCACATACAAGCCATACGGAAGATCCTTTGAACGGGCAAATCCATAGGAATCGGTGGTCAGCAGGTCACGCTCGGTTTCTTTTGCGTTCTCATAGCTGCCAGCACTGGCCAGATAAATCTCAAACTGCGCTCCTTCTTCCGGCTGCTCGATCTGCACCTCATCATTGGATACTGTTTTCAAAAGGGAAGCGGAAGGATCGGCTTTAAGCCCGGCAGCCAATGGGATAACTTCCGGCTCAGAATCAACATTTTCTACAGATTCAGATTGGCTTTCCGGAACAGAACTGCTCTCCGCAGGCTGTTCTTCTGAAGCTGCTGTGGATTCTTTGCTTTCCGGAGTGGATGAGGAATCCATTGTTTCTTCCATTGAACTGTTCTCTGTGAGTTCAGTGTCCGGTGTTTCGGGAACCGGTGTATTTTCTGCGGCGTTGCTTTCCTCATCGGGTGTTTCTACCTGCGGGACAGCTTCTTCCTGATCCGGATTGGCTGGTTTATCCGTATGCTTGGTGATAGCAATGCTGCCGAGGATCACATCCTCTGTGGCGGTCATGGGGATGCTGTTGTTTTCCAAGGTGAAATTTCCCGGTTCTGCGCCTACCGGATAGATAGTTTCGTCCAGCAGGTATCCTTCGCTGGGCGTAATCTCACGAATTGTATAATCCGATCCGCAGGGGTATTCCTTGGTGGTGAATTTGCCCCCGTTTGCTGTGGTATAGGTATCCAGCAGGTTTTCCCCTTTGAACATACCATATAAAGCGCCATCCAAACTGGAATCGCCTTGTGCTTCCCGGGTTCTGGAATCCACTTTTTCCAATTCAACCGTAAATTTCTTCAGAATATTGGAAAAACTCACGCTGGAAGTCTGGCCGGGATAGATGGTTACCTGCTTGGATTCAGGCTGGACATATTTGTCCGGGGCACGTTCCGTTACGGTGTATGTTCCAGCTTGGAGATTGTCTACCCGGATGGTTCCGTCCGATCCGGTCACCACGTCTTTTTCGATTCCATTCCCGGAAATATGAAAAGGAATGCCGGAAACCTCGCCATCTTCGGAGGTTTTCACAAGCTGCAGGGTACCCGCCTTGATCTCAAGGGAAAAATAGCACTTTACGGGTTCAGCGGAGCCTTTGACGTCAAAAGTGACTACATTCTGGTATTCATCACGCAGCCAGTATTTGGTGCCGCCTGTTACAACACCGGGGATAGAGGAAGGCAGCTCCTTTTCTGCGGTGATTGTACCGAATTCCTTTTTATCCGTAGAAACATGAAGTTTGTTCCCACTGATGGAAAAATCCACTCCCGGATAACTGACGGAAAAATCTTTGAGAACATTGTTTTCATCCACCAGTGTGGTTTCATTTTTTCCAGTGTCCTCATTGTATTTCAGGTCATGGGTGTATGCGCCGACCGCACTGGGATTGTCGGTGGCAAAGGATGGAACGGTGTGATAAGTAACCACGTTTTCCCTCAGCTTCTGAAAGATCGTCTTTGCCGCAGGGCTGTTGGCAGTAATTTCATTCACGATCTGGTTTTCATATCCGGTGCCAAGCTGCCCGTGGGCAATCAGCCAAATGAGGATTTGGGTGGCAATGTATTCATCCATGGCGCTCCCGCCGTACTTAGTGCCGGTTTCCACGTTATATCCCAAGGTCAGAGCGGTGTTGATCATTGCTTTCTGTTCCGTGGTAAGGGCGGCATAATCATCCGACTGGTCATAGCCAATCCCGGTATGGGTTGCCACGCCAAGCTGGATGCAATAGGCGGTGCGGAAAGCTGTTAAATCGTTAATTCGCAGTTCCGTAAACTTATCGGTGCTGTATCCGCCAAATGGCGCCGGAAGGCTGGAGCTAAGAGAATATCCTCTGCCGTTATAGTCGATCATGGAGATATATCCATCATACTCGTATTCAGCGGCAAAAGCATTGCTTGGTACAATACCAAAGCAAAGAAGCACTGCCATCATCATGGACAGAAATCTTTTTAGATGTTTTTTCATGAAGTTCTCCTTTCGGATAAAATAAAAAATGCCCCCGCAGGCTGAGAGAAAACTCTCAACCTACGGGGGCAGGTCAGTTTACCGTTCTTCTTTGTTTTTGGGATGGCGCTGTTTTTTGTGGGGGACTACCTTCTGAGGCAGTTCCTGCTGTGTACAGCGAACCGCTTCGATCACAGTTTGGGTATCGATCCCATTTTGTCTGCACCCATTCAGAATACCTTCCAAATAGGAGACAGAGGGCATGGCGGGTTTGTCTTTATACGGGCTGTTCATGGTATAAGCCATGATTTCCCGTCTGACTCCGTCCTGATCTGTCACTGTAACAGGCTCTTTCCCATATAAAAAGGGAAATCCTTCGTAATGATCCAGATACTGTTCGTCCCGTTCGGAAATACGCCAAAGGACGCCGTCCACATAGCTTCCTTCTTCGGGCAGAATGGTGGCAACTCCATTCCCTCCACCATTGGTGCGGAACGCAAGGCGGTATCCCTCTAACCGGACAGATTCCACAACTTCTGCATCCGGACAGCGGAACGCCATCTGATTCAGGTTCATATTAGAACCATACGCAAAATAAAGTTTTTCTTTGGTTTTGATCATCTCCTATCGTTCATGGTTTTGGCGGTTCTGCAGGCTGGGGTATTGAGCTTTATCGTAGCGCCATGCCCGGTCGCCGGGAAGGTTTGAAAGCAGATGTTCCCGCACATTTTTGTATTCCGGTCCAATAAGACCAAGGCGCAGCAGAAAGGTGCGAAAGGTAAAGGCAGGGTTTTCGCTGATCTCGGTTTTCCGCATGACTGTCCAGCTCTGGTTAATAGCCTGTGCAGAGATCGCCAGTGCCAGCGTGATGTTTGCCCTGACTTTGCCTGCATGGAGGGTACTTTCAAAACAGCGCCATTCCAAGGTTCCACGGTAAAACACAGAATGAAGGTTTAAGGCATAGTATCTTGTCCAGTTGTAATGCTCGTAGCTTCCGTCAGAGCCTTCATACCATTCCCGCCTTAACCGATCCATGGTAGTATTGCTTGGAAGTTTGCGGATTTTCTCCAGCATCGGTTCCCGCACCTTCTGGCACCAGCGTTCCACCCGGCTCTCATTCACATTTAAGGCTTTGAACAGGATATCCTCTTTGGAATACATAATGGAAAGGGCGTTTTTCAGGCTCTGCGGTGTATGCTTGGAAGCGTCCACATGGACGTGCATACCGCAGCTTCCATTGACAACAGCTCCTGCATGGTGCAGGGTACGGACAACTTCCTGCAGTTTTCCCATTTCGCTGTACTCCAGTTTTGGGGAATTCATCTCCACCTTGTAGTCACCATCACCGATTGGAACCTGCTGCCGCCCGGTTCGATGAGAACCATGGATACTGGAGTCGTAAACAAACCGCCATGTTTTTCCCTCGTTATCGGTCACTTCCCACGGATCATAGGTGCGGGAAGAACGGGAATGGACAGCGTTGGTTCCAAACAGGGAAGCCACGGCTTCTGCTGCCTGCTGGCGGGTGAGTCCCGTCATCTCAATTTCACAGCCGAAATATTGGTCTTTCAGATCAATCGATGGCATTCACCTCCCGATGGGCAGAAGCCAACCGTTTGCCGATGGCTTCCACCACTGTAACGGTAACGCCGTTTCCGGCCTGTTTGTAGAGCTGTGCGTCCGATTGAAGAGGAAGCACTCTGTCGATCTGTTCGTCCCGCCAGCCTTGCAGCCGCAGGCATTCTTTTGGAGTCAGCCTGCGGATTCGGCCGCCGAAAAAAACACCGTGGCGGTCTTGGGCGGTGAGGGTGAACATGGGTTCTTCCGCAGATTTGATTCGCCGCCCGTTCTGACGGACAGTTTCCCTTTCCGGGGTAAGGACCGCACGGGCTTCCAAGGTTCCTTGGTCGCTGTTTGTGGTGAGGGTATGGGCGATTTTTCTGCCAACTCTGCCGCGGCGGGTATTCAGTCCGGCAAACGCCAAACTGATGCTGTCGCCGGGATACGCCATTTTATAGCCTTTTTTCGTGTTTTCCTTAATCGGAAGCCCAACTTCATACAGTCCGGTTTTCCCGCCAAATCCACCCGTTTGTGCAGCAAGGGTACAGCTTATTCCTTTTGTGGAATAGATTCTTTCTCCCTGAGCTCCGGGCAGGATTTGTACAAGAGATGTTCCTGCTGTTTCGGTGAAAGGAAATATTTTTCCTCTGCATCGTTCATCAAGATATCCGATAAGATACACCCTTTTTCTGGATTGGGGGACTCCAAAATCTTTGCTGTTGAGCACCTGCCATTCCAAACCATACCCCAGTCTGTCCAGCGTATGGAGGATGGCCGCAAATGTCCTGCCCCCGTCATGATTAAGCAGTCCGGGAACATTTTCAAGCAGCAGATACGCAGGTCTTTTTGCCGCAGTCAGCCGGGCAATTTCAAAGAACAAGGTACCTCTTGGATCGGAAAATCCCCCACGGTTTCCAGCAATCGAAAAAGACTGACAGGGAAAACCTCCGCACAGGAGTTCGAAGTCGGGGATATCGCTCGGATCGGCTTTTCGGATATCTTCACAGAACCACTCTCCTTTGGTATCGAACAAGGCTTCATAGCTTTGATTGGCTTTTTTGTCGATTTCGCAGTGTCCTACACAAGTAAATCCTCCGGCACGGGTGAGCCCTTCCCGGAACCCGCCAATACCGGAGAACAGGTCAATATATCGTATGGTTTTCTATATCACGCCCCTTATCTTGTATGATACTAAAAGCTAACACACAATCAACGGACATCGCCCCTTTCCCATGGTGAAATGAAATATATATGAAAACAGCCCGCAGTTTCCTGCGGGCTGCTGTTGGCTGTGTTATGCGTAGGTTTCATCTTCATTTTCATTGGTTTCGCCGGATTCTATGGTATCGTCATCCGGCTCGGTTTCTTCTTCCTCATCCTGATTCCAGCTTTCCGGCGTAGTATCCTCATCATCCTCGCTGGGTTCTTCCTCGCCCTCATCGGTTCCGGTGTTTTCTGCAGGTTCCCAGCCGTTCCCGGTTGTTTCTTCATCAGCACTGAGTCCCTCGGTTTCGCCATTTTCTTCGTCCCAGTCCTCTGATTCCTCGTCATCGGGTACTTCCTCGTCCTCATCGCTTTCAGCGGTTTCTGCGGCTTCCCAGCCGTTTTCAGCCTGTTCCTCGTGTTCGGCTGCTCTGGCGGCTTCGAATTCTTCTTCCGCTTCTTCCAGCGCCTGTTCGATCAGCCCAATCACGAATTCCTTTTGAGTGAGGCGGCGATGATAGGCTTTCTCGTAGTTTTCAAGGTATTCCTTTACCCTCTGGAACAATTCCTCGCTCACCTGAAATGCTAATGTTCTTCCTTTTTCCATAATTCTGTTAGCCCCTTTCTCATAATGCTCCCGGATGATCATTTCGATGAATTTGCTCATCGTGCTTTCTGTTTCCCTGATTTCCTCGCTGATTTGGTTATGCAGATCCAGCGGGATTTTGCAGGTTACGCCCTTTGTTTCCACGCCTATCGCTCCTTTTTTCGTTCTTTCCCTTTCGGGCAACACAAGCATACTGCAACCCGCCGGATAAAGCTATTACCAAGACCAACAACCTTTCAGTCAAAGCAGGCTCGACAAACGTCACAACCAATAAAGGCTATGTGGGGGTTATTCTTCTCCTAACAGGGAACCAAGGAAGCCTATCATCTCCTGCGGAATGGCTTCTTCCTGCTGCGGTACTGGCTGGGAAGGCACAGTTTTAAGTTCTTCCCGCAGCACCCGGCGCAGAATTGTTTCCAGTTCTTCTCGCTGGGCATTTTCCAGAATCACCTGTACCAGAAAGGCGTTTTTCTGGCCTTCCGGCACAGCCTGCAGAATTTGCCACGCCCTGCGATGTTTTTCATTCTGGAGGTTGGGGCGGAACATAAAAAGGGGTCTGCTCATGCCTTGCCCACACCGCCCGAAAACTGCCCCAAAATCCTCTCGAACCCTTCAGCGTTTACCTTGTCGTCTATCAGGGCAAAAACCCGACACAGGCTGTCCTGTTCGCTCACGTTGCCCTTGACTACCGATGCGCCGCCGCCCAGCATCACCACTGGGATGGCTTTCAGGTCAAACCCCGATTCCATGGCGGCCGAAAGAAGGCGCTCTGTGTAAAGCCGCCCTTGTTTCTGGATAATGTTTCGGGCGTCCTCATCCATACTGCAGGGCTTTCCTGCCAGAACACGTTCCACCTGAGCGTCGGTCACAGACAGCCCGGTATCCCGGCGGACCTGTTCTTTCGTTTCATCAATGCAGCGGATCATACCGAGTTCCAGACTTCGGCAGGTAGCCGCATTGGGAACACCATTATCCAACCGCATCAGATCAACAGTCCAGCCGCCGATGTCCATGAGAAGAACAGAAGGCTCATTCTGGATGAGTTCTGGATGCAGCGCAATGGCAGAGTAGCCCTGTGGGAACAGTTTCACATCCTCAATGGTGATTTTATAGGCGATTCCTTCAAACTGAAAGCACACCGGACGGAGGCCGTCTGCCAGCTGGGAAGAACGCAGAAGGTATTCCCGGAAAGGCTTTTTCTCACGGCCAAATCCAGCCAGAGGCAGCCCGGCGGCAATGCGCACCGAACACTCTGTTTTTCCACCTCGCTGTTTGATTTCCTTGGCGATGGCTGCAAGGGTAAGCAGGTAGTAATTATCGTTTTCCATTTTGTTGCGCAGGATCGGCTGCCTGCCGGTTCCGCAGACATAAAACTTCCCGCCGAATTCCAGTGTGTTTTGCAAGGTGTAAGGTTCATGGGAATACTCTGCAATACCGGCTGGGAAAGAAAAATGCCGGGTTTTGATTGCATAATAGCCATGGTCGATGCCAATGTTCATGGTTTTACTCATCCTTTCTTGTTGGTTGTTGAAAACTTGAGGTTCTTGCTGAGTTAGAGCTTAGAGTTATCTTGTTCTTTCCCAGCTGGTAAAGTATTAGGGGGGAGAGTGTGAGAGGGGGGAAAGCGGAAAACCGCCCCGGCCATTCAGCCGGAGCGGTTCTAAAAAAGGGCGCACTACCCCCTTGTATTTTGAGGGCTTGAAATTGACCCATTTGGGGCTTTCGTTAATCTATCTATATAACTGTCGGAAACTTTTACACTTCCGACAACGGGAAAAAAGAGTGGTAAACGCAAAAAAGCGGAGTTCCCAGCCTGAAAAATCAGGTGAAAACTCCGCTTAGCTTTGCAGATATCTCTAAAAACGGGGATGACAGTAATGGGACACCAATCCTTTTTTGAAACGGAAAAAAGCCCGCAAACCCGCATGAATACTAAGAAAAATGTGCCTGACAGTAAAATCAGGCACATAATCTAATGGGAGCGGATGGATTCGAACCATCGAAGCTGAAAAGCAACAGATTTACAGTCTGCCCCCTTTGGCCACTCGGGAACGCTCCCACAATTTTTATAAAAGCTGGTGGACGGACTTGAACCCCCGACCTGCTGATTACAAATCAGCTGCTCTACCAACTGAGCTACACCAGCAAGATTACTTTTCTTATTCTATCATAAAGAAAAATAGATGTCAATATCTTTCTTTTGAAAAAATCAATATTTTTGTAATTCCATAAATAATATCATAACTGCCAATTTAAACATAAAAAAGTTCCAAGACTATTGCCTTGAAACTTTTAATGGTGACCCGTACGAGAATCGAACTCGTGATTCCGCCGTGAAAGGGCGGTGTCTTGACCGCTTGACCAACGGGCCATAAAATTGTAGTAGCGGTAGTCGGATTTGAACCAACGACACCGCGGGTATGAACCGCGTGCTCTAGCCAACTGAGCTATACCGCCATTTTTTTCAGCCGGACTTCAAATCCATCTTGCTGGAACGTTTTATATTCTAACACAGGAATAGACAAGTGTCAACACTTTTTTTAAAAAAAGTTTATTTTTACAAGAAATAGAACAAAAGACCAGAAAATTTATCTAATATATACCACAATCTATCTCATAATTTTCAAATAAGCAATATAACAAGATAACGATCTATTCGTATAACAGTAGTATGGACAGAAATTGTTATCATATACAAAAAAACACTGTAAAATTTTTCTGGATTCTTGTGAGAAAAATATGCCAATTACCATAATGAAATAATCATTATAAAAGTCACATCTATCTTTTGTACTGATAGCAATTGGATTGTTCTATTTTTTGTCAAAATAACTATATAACAATTATTCATTATGGATGACTGCCTGATAAGCTGAAAACTCCCATTTATGATGTCTATTACGAATGCTTATCGCGCTTTTTCTATCTTCGCAATTTGATGAATCAGCTTAGAAAATCCCTCTGAATCTGATTCTAATAAACCATGTGTCATATTTTCCATCAAATACATTTGTTTATATGGTGCATTTACTTGCTCAAAATACTCCTGTGCCAATGTATAGTTTGTTTGATAATCTTTATCTCCATTTATGTTATAAAATGGCATTTGATAATCAACTCTACCTTTTAAAGAAAATGAAGCAAATTCTTTAGAAGCAAAAAAATCCAAATAGACGCTCATATCTCTTTTAAAATAATCTATCCAATCAATTATGGAGTAATTTGGATTAAATATTACCGTTGTCATTAAATTGTAGTCAGAACCATTCGCCATCATATCATAGCCATATTTTTGCATAATGGCATTTCTCGCAGTAATGTGTTCCATAGTAATACGATCAGGAGTTAATTGATTTATGAATTCTAAAGTTTCTTTGTCACCTTCTGCCCACAGCAATGCCTCTTGTCGAAAAGCCTCCTCATTTTCTATGTAATCGACAAGTTGCCCAGTCCCAATAAAACACTCATAATACTCTGGATATTCAAGTGCCAGATTTGCCCCATAAATCGACCCCCATGAGTGCCCGAGAATCGTCAATTTATCTTTTGAAAGATAATCCAGTATAAACTTTGTTATTTTCTTTCCATCTGTCAAAAACAATTCTCGTGTCAATACAATATCATTCTGTTGTGCATCATAACTTTTCCCACAATTGCGTTGATCCCATGTTACCACAGTATACACATCTGCCCATTTTCTTGTAAATATATAATCGATATCACTGGTCGACGATCCAGGTCCACCATGTAGATAAAGCAAGACTGGATTATCTATATCCTCTCCATAGACATGAATCCACTGCTTTGTACCATTCACATCAATGTACATTGATTCATTGATACCGCCATCAGGAGTCCGGTTATAAATTGCTCTTCCGATTGCTCTAATCAAAAAAAATGAAGCTGCCAATATAAAAATAGCAAATGCTATCCATTTTATCATTTTTAATCGTTTGCTTTTTTTCTTCATCAAAACATCTCCTTGAAATTCTGATTTGCTGGTTTGATTGTAGCATGTTTTTTAACATGATACAAGACATAAATTGATGAAATTGCCAGAAGTATTATCTATCAACACAAAAGATAAAAGTGAATCATAAAAAGAATTTCTTACTAGTTGAAATCCAATTTTAACAGTAGCAAACTTACTTTTAACAAGAAATTACAATTATTTTGTCTGATTATCATAAGATAACTACTAGATTTTGTGCTTTAAATCAGTTATACTGAAACTGTACTATTTTTAAGGAGGTTTAATAGATGAAATTTCCATGGGACAAAAAATATCTTCATTGGGGAGTTACCGCATTTTTAGTAATTGTCGCCAGTATTTTATTCTTTTTCTGTCTATTGCGTTTTGACGCTTTAGAAGACATCGCCATCATGGTTCTTGGCATTTTGCAACCTATTCTATATGGGTTGACCATCGCTTATCTGCTGACCCCTGTGATGAATTTTTTTGAACGTTATATACAGAAATGGGTTCAAAAAATAAGCAAAAAACAAAAAGTCACTACCATACAAAAGATATCTAGAAGCATTAGTATTTTGATTACTATGTTATTGATGTTACTTTTAATTTCTGCATTAATTAGTATGATTATTCCACAACTGATAAAAAGCATTAATGGCTTGGCAGCCGACTTTCCCGATTATATTAATCAACTCAATCTCTGGATAAATTCTCATTTGGATAATAACCCACAGTTCACACGTATCTTCAATGAGATCGTAAATAAATTCACTCAAAACTATGAAAAATGGTGGGACAACCTGCAACCTGCTTTTAATTCCTTCCTTGCTGGTTTGACCACCGGAGTAAAGGGCGTTTTTAACGCTGTGAAAAATATTTTAATCGGTCTTATTGTCTCTATCTATGTCATGTTTAGCAAAGAAACCTTTGCTGCACAAAGTAAAAAAATTGTTTATGCCTTATTAGAAATCACACATGCCAATCAATTTATCAGTATGGCAAGACATACACACAAAGTATTTAGTAGTTTTATTGTAGGAAAATTAATTGATTCTTTTATCATTGGAATTATCTGCTTTATTGGTATGAGTATCTTTCAAATGCCACAACCTTTATTAATCAGTGTCATTATTGGTGTCACCAATGTCATTCCATTCTTTGGACCTTTGATCGGGGCAATTCCAACAGCCTTTATTATTTTATTAATCAAGCCTAGCAGTTGTCTTTATTTTGTCATCTTTATTTTGGTGCTACAACAGTTCGACGGAAATATTTTAGGTCCTAAAATTTTAGGGGAAGCTACTGGACTAAGTAGTTTTTGGGTTATCTTTTCTATTTTGGTATCAGGAGGATTATTTGGATTTGCCGGCATGGTCATCGGCGTTCCATTTTTTGCAGTGATCTATGGAAGTATTAAATTGCTGATTACAAATTCTCTACAAAAGAAACAACTTCCCACCAAAACAAAGGATTATCGGAGTTTATCCCACATTGATACAACTGATAAATCTGTCATTCACTTCGATGATAAATAAATCTGCAAAATGGGTTAAAAAATATCTATCACCGCAAAAGCATATCACAAATAAATGGGTTATCAAATTTTTTGATAACCCATTTTTGTTTTATCAGACTTTCTATTTCAGTGAAGTTTGATTGATTTGGATACTTGTAGATTACAACTCAAACAACGATTCTTATAATTCATCTCGCTTTTGAAAATGATTGGGCAACTTCCCTTTGGAATGGATATCCAAAGACTGCTTGATTTTATCCTTAATCTCATCAAAGGCATGAGGCTGATTTTCATCAATCTGAATCATTGGATTTTTTAATAACAACATTCTTTGAAATAAATCTCTATCTACTGGAGCAATCAATAATTTTTTGTGTTGCCCTTTTTCCCGATACCGAAAATCCAATCGGTCAAGAGAATATGCAATACATCGAGAAATAGACATATCATTGGTTTTAACCGCTCTTGTAATGGTGGTATAGGGAATGCGCTTATGAAAAAATAAACCAGCATGAATCACCAAATCATAATCCTCTAAAATAAAATAAGTTGCTGAATAGATAGGTGTCATAAAAAACAATATCACCAACAATAATATACTGATAATCAAATAAGTAATACTGTCATTGATAATTGTTAGATACAACATGACGATTGTTTGAATAGAAAGTATGATCATCATCAGATGTGCCCAATTATCAATTTTAGATTTGAACTTCATAGATTACTCCTTTTCATGGCGATGGAGAAAACCGATAATCTTATCATGATAGACAATACCCAAGATACCCAAAATGCCCGTAATGGCAAAAATCAAAATGGTCATTTGAAAATTTCCTTTATCAATGGTTGAACCTGCATAAGTAGAAGAGAGGATAGAGGGAATTCTTGCCAGTGTGGAAATGACAAAAAAGGAAAGTGGTTTCATTGCAGTTAAGGGAACAAAATAGGTCAGCAAATCCTTTGGCGTACCTGGAATAAAAAATAAAATAAATACAAATACTTCTAGTTTTTTAGTATCATAAAGAAAAGCTAATTTTTTCATTTTATCCTGTGGCACCATACGATTGACAAAACTACTGCCAAGTTTTCTAACAGTATAAAAAATAATGACACTGCTGATAACAACACCAAGTGTACAGATAAGGTATCCACCAAATGTTCCATATAAGACGCCTGCTGCCACCTCTACCACTTCTCCAGGGATAAATGCCACAATCACTTGTAATAACTGTAGCGCCAATAGAATTAACACTCCCCAAACTCCCTTAGAGCGAATGTATTCAATAAGAGCATTTCGATTCTCCTCTATCATCAGTTGTTTGATATGGGGAATCAAAAGTATGGTAATCACCAATAACACAACTACGATAAAAACCAATATGATAAATTTTTTGGTGTCTTTCTGATTGGTAGCCTTATCTTTTGACATCTGTTTCTCTCCATTTCATCATTTATTACTAGTTTTATTATATCGGGCGGTTTTATGACAAACATGAAGAAATCGTAAAAAAATTTTTATATTGCCCCTTTCCAATCCCCCTTTCCATAAAAAAATATTTGTTGTTTTTTGGTTGACAATTTGGAAAATTGGTATATAATAATATATGAACAATAATTCATATGAATTATTATATAACTAAATTGAAGTTACAACCAATTTTTTAAAAAATTATCTGGAGGTTTTATCATGAAAAAAAGCTTTAAAATGGTAGATTTGGATTGTGCAAACTGTGCTGCAAAGATGGAAACTGCTATCAAAAAAATCAAAGGCGTCAATCACGCAACCGTCAGTTTTATGAGTCAAAAAATGACAATTGATGCAGATGACGACCATTTTCAAGAAATCATAAAAGAGATTGTAAAAGTTTGTAAGCGTATAGAACCAGATTGTATCATTCAAATCTAATCAATCTATTATGGAGGAAAAGCCATGAGCAGAAAACAAAGAAAGATGTTGTTTCGCATTTTACTCAGTGCGGCAATTTTTGTGATTGGATTATTATTGCCAATCCATAATATCTATCTGGAATTCACAATTTACCTCATCTGTTATGCAATAGTAGGATGGGATGTTATTTGGAAAGCTATCAGAAATATTGCACATGGTCAAATCTTCGATGAAAATTTTCTGATGGCAATTGCCACCATTGGCGCTTTTTGTCTGGGAGAATATCCAGAGGGCGTGGAAGTGATGTTATTTTATCAAATCGGGGAGTTGTTTCAAAGTTATGCTGTAGGACGCTCTCGAAAATCCATTCGTTCTCTGATGGATATCAAACCTGATTATGCCAATATAGAACAAGATGGAAAGCTGATTCAGGTTGACCCAGAAGATGTTTCTGTTGGCAATACCATTGTCATTCAATCAGGAGAAAAAATACCACTTGATGGCATTGTTTTACAAGGACAATCATCTATTAACACTTCTGCACTCACAGGAGAGTCACTCCCAAAAGATGTCACAGTGGGCGATCAAGTTATCAGCGGTTGTATCAACCAAACTGGATTATTAAAGGTGCAGGTCACCAAGGAATTTGGAGAGTCCACAGTTTCTAAAATTTTGGATTTGGTGGAAAACTCTAGTAACAAAAAAGCAAAAGCAGAAAACTTTATTACCAAATTTGCAAGATACTACACTCCAATTGTTGTAATAGGGGCAATATTATTGGCATTGATTCCTCCATTGGTGAGTGGGGGAAATTGGATACAATGGATTGAACGTGCACTGATTTTTTTGGTAATTTCTTGTCCATGTGCATTGGTAATTTCGATTCCATTGAGCTTCTTTGGTGGAATTGGTGGAGCTTCCAAATGTGGCATCTTAGTAAAAGGTGGGAATTATTTAGAAGCACTTGCAAAAACCGAAATTGTGGTTTTTGATAAAACTGGAACATTGACAAAGGGTTCTTTTCGTGTAGTTGCCGCTCATCCAAACGAAATTTCTCAACAGCAGTTGTTGGAGTATGCCGCTCTGGCGGAAAGTTTTTCAAAACATCCTATTTCTCTGTCTTTAAAACAGGCTTATGGAAAGGAAATCAACCATCAGCGTGTCAGCAATGTACAAGAAATGTCTGGTCGTGGTGTATCTGCAAAAATAGACGGAAAACAAATTTATGCAGGTAATGATAAACTCATGAACCAAATACAAGTGGATTGGCATATGTGTGATCTGGTCGGTACAATAGTACATGTGGCGGTAAATGGCATTTATGCAGGACACATTGTGATTTCAGACGAAATCAAAGAAGATGCAAAAAGGGCAATTGTCTCCTTAAAACAACAGGGTATTCAAAAAACAGTTATGCTGACTGGAGATACTCAAGCAGTCGGGGAAGATGTTGCCAAACAACTTTCATTGGACGAAGTGCATACACAATTGTTACCATCTGATAAGGTTGATTGTGTGGAATCACTGCTCCAACAAAAAAGCGCAAAAGGAAAATTGGCTTTTGTTGGGGATGGTATCAATGACGCACCTGTGCTGTCCAGAGCAGATATCGGAATTGCAATGGGCGGCTTGGGGTCTGACGCAGCAATTGAAGCCGCAGACATTGTATTGATGGACGATAAACCGTCTAAAATTGCCTGTGCAATGAAAATTTCTCAAAAGACATTGCGTATTGTAAAGCAAAATATTATTTTCTCCCTAGGCATCAAAGGGCTTATTTTACTATTGGGTGCATTGGGTTTGACAAATATGCAGGCAGCTATTTTTGCTGACGTTGGCGTTATGGTAATTGCCGTACTCAACGCTTCCCGCGCTTTATATGTAAACAGTGTAGAGAGATAAATTTCATTGACTTTAACTGTATTTATAAGCAAGAGCAAATATTTTTATCAGTGCATTTATTATAAAAGGGCTTTGGTAGATTTACCTATCAAAGCCCTTTTTGAGATATTTCCCACACAATGGGAACAAAATTTATAATTTTTATAATCTAAGTTTAGATACCAAGTAACTCGTCAGAGCTCTCCGTTTAAAAAATTTTTTAGGAATAAAAACACTGTTCCCATGGATAGCTGCGCTGGACTGTAAATAAAAAAATTTCTTCTATCTAAAAATAATCTTTAAATTGTTAGAATAAATTTTAAGCTCATCTATTTCGCAATCGTTTTTTGCAACACTTTATAAATTATAACAACAATTATCAAGATTTAAATGAAACCTTTTTGTTATAATATGTTTGAAGGGAGGGAAAAATATAAATCAACAAAGCATATATGTTCAAAAAATGATTGATTGGATTGAGGAGCATATTCAAGAAAATCCCACTTTATTAGCTCTTTCAAACCACATTGGTTATTCCCCTTATTATTGTTCAAGCCTATTTCATAAAATCAGTGGTATCACATTCAAAAATTATCTGGCTGGACGCAGATTATGTTATGCTGCAATCGCATTGCGTGACACAACAGATAAAATTATAGACATCGCTCTACAACATGGTTTTTCATCTCAGGAAGCTCTGACAAGAGCTTTTGTGAAAGCATATGGATGTACACCATATGCTTATCGAATAAACCCAACACCAATCAAACTCTCTATTAAATATGATGTTCTCAAACCCAATCAAAAAATATTTGGAGGTATTAATATGACTACAGTCAAAGAGGCAAATATAAGATTTGAATTTATTCCGGCGCATAAATATATTGGTATATGGGATCTTCGGGCAAAAAATTACGACGATTTTTGGAAATATCACAATTGCGATGACATCTGTGGAACCATCGACAGTATGCGCAAGGTATCGTTTGAAGTTGTGGGGTGTCATCAGGCGGGATGGTTCTACGAAAACGGTCAAAAAGGATACTTTTATGGTCTTGGCGTACCTGTAGATACTGTATAATTAGTACATTAAAATCTTTATTAATTATTTAACTACATAGGAAAAATAATTCATGAGTTTATTATCCTGAACATCCTTATCATCTAAAAAAGCCTTAGCCATTTCAGCATAGAAATCAGGCGTGTTCATATTAAACTTTTTAGCAACTAGGTAATAATCAGAATACATCATATTCATAGCAATCCAAAATTCAATTGGATCACAATCAATATCTTTTTGAGCCATTTCATAACTTTTTATTACCAAATTTTTACAATAGTTAGACGAATTAGCAAGTAATAAAAAACACACCTTTTTTCTTATGTCCGCAGGCATATTTTAAATTAATGCTATTTTTTATTATGAGCCGTTGACGATAGTCAGGCGAATTAGCGAATAACAAAAAATATACTTTATTTCTTGTACCCGCAGGCACTTTTCAGATCAATAGTATTTTTTATATATGTCCTCTACGTAAAAAACACTTTAAAAAATAGCATATTTGCTATCGACATTTAATAGCAAATATGCTATAATATAAATATAGTAAAGGAGATGAGCAAATGCCAACAATTTCAATGTTCCGTGGTATTAAAGTTTGTATGTACTGGGGAGACCACATGCCACCCCACTTTCACGCATTCTATGGTGGTTCTAAAATCCTCGTATCTATCGAAGAGTTGGAAGTTTTAGAAGGTACAATGCCATCAAAACAATTAAAGATGCTTTTAGGTTGGGCGGCTTTTCATCAAGAAGAGCTTCGAGAAAACTGGGAGCTTGCAAGAGAACAACAAGAGTTATTCGCAATTGAGCCGCTAAAATAAGCGGCTTTTCCTGGAGGTGATAACATGGCGAATACAGTAGAATATTATCTTTCTAAAGGTTTTGACCGCAAAACAGCGGAGTACTTCACAAGCGGAAAGAAGAGAATTACTGGGGTTGTTCCCAATCATGATTTTACTTTAATGATTAGTTTTGACAACGGTGAAAAACGGCTTTATGATATGCGCCCATTCCTCAAAAAGGGTACAGTATTTGAACCTTTTATTAAGCTGGAAAACTTCCGCCGTGTCTATGTAGATGATACTCATTGCATAGCGTGGGATATTGACCCAAACATTGATAGTAACAAGGTATGGAGCAACAAAGTTGACCTTTGCCCAGACAGTTGCTATATTGACAGTATTCCTATAGGGGGTGCAGTTGATGTCTGAAAACTGTGCTAATATCATCAATCTATTGATTGAACAGCGACACAATCGGGGAATGACACAAAAAGATTTAGCCAAAGCCGCCAGTCTTACACAATCTGTTATAGCAAGACTTGAAAGTAAAAAAGCAACACCCCAACTTGATACCTTACTAAAGGTTACCACTGCTCTTGGTTGTGAACTAATCGTTGTTCCTACTTCCAAATAACAAAAACCCACTTGGAGTTTATTACTCTTTGTGGGTATTTCTTATGTTTTTCGTATTGATTTCCGCCTTCTTCTCTTTTTGACTAAGATTCGTTTTTTCTAATAATGACTTAGTTATGCTTGATTTTCAATCCATTGACACTCTTTTAATCCATTTTCCGCGCGATAGGAAAAATGATAACTTTTCCCATCAATGCTGTGGGTGCCTCTCAGCGCTTCCCCGGAAGAGGGATTTAGATAATACCAAC
>CAJTTB010000012.1:0-32909 GCA_910579175.1 uncultured Oscillospiraceae bacterium
CTATTGCAATTTGTCAATGAATCCAACATAATACTTGATATACACGAAAAAATATACTTTATCATTCCCAAAAAGTATCAATAATCCTTTGTAAAAAGACCATAAAAAAACAGACTTACCATATGGCAAGTCTGTAGAAGTAAAATAAGTTTTTTGAGAAATTTACATTATTATAAAATGAACGAAAAAGCATACTTTGTCGTTCAAATAGAATTTAAATGATATGATTCAAAAACAACATAAAAAAACGGGAATATATAACTACAAAAATAAACAAATTTTATAAAGTTAAATTATTAGATATTTACAAATGGCAAAGTATAGTTTAATCTTTTTTATTACAATGGAGGATCTTATTATGGAACCGATTAAACAACGATTATTTGTCCGAAATCAAGCAGAATGGGAAAAATTATGCAGCCAAAATTATCATTCGGATAGAAAATTAACTGTCACAACTGTTAAAAACGCAATTATACTGCCTCCTAAGATTTTAAGTACTGGTGCTTACAGCGGCGGTGTTTGCGATAGCAATTTTCAATTTTTAGCAGGACTTCTGAGAAATGGCAGAAATAACTTCACCAGTCCGGGTGTTTATGGAATTGGCACTAGTTATAAAGTGGACAGAAAGAATATCCATTTCTCTGACGATAAAGTGGTTTTCGGTGGAGTTTTAATCGGGCATTTTGGACATTTTATCTTAGAATGTATGAACAGATTATGGTGGTGGGTTCAAAACCAAGATTGCAATCACAAAATTGTCTTTATCTCAATCTTTAAAAGACCAGCTTGGTTTACAGACTTCTTTCATCTATTAGGGATAAATACCAATCAAATCATATTTGTAGAACAGCCCACCCAATTCAAAGAAATTGTGATACCAGAAGAATCTGCACACAGTTGGAAAGAATATACCAATGAGTATCTGCTTCCCCACAAATTATTGGCACAAAACGCCAGTAAATCTTTTCCCAATCCAGTTTCAAAAATCTATTTAACAAGAAGCGCTTTTCACAGGAATATGGTGAATGACTGTTATAATGAAAAATATTTTGAACGCTTTTATGAGGAAAGAGGATACACCATCATCTCTCCTGAAACTTTGCCAATACATGAACAAATTGCACTGATTGCAAATGCTGATGAAATTGTAGCAACCTTGGGAAGTATCAGCCACAACATTCTCTTTGCAAAACCAAAAGCGAAATTCACCATCCTTACTAGAGTAGATCATCAAACACTTCCCCCACAATGTATTATCAATCAGGCTGTTGGAGTGGATTACTGTTTTGTGGATGTTTCAATGAATTATTTATTTAATGGTGATAGAACTACAGGTGTAAACTTGCTTGGCACAACGGAATGTTGGAAATCTTATGTAAAAAATCATTTAAAAGAAACATGGGATGAAAAAAATAATACTACAATAGAAGTTTTTTGGGGCTACCTTTTAGAATGGCTATCCTATTATTCCAATCCAAAAAATTATCCCAAAATTTCCAACTGGAAAATCCTTGATATGTTAAATCAGATGAACTATATTTTACTTGGACATACATTGGATAAAAAGCAATTTCCCACTCGAGATTTTGACGCAGAATTAACTCAAAAAGAAAAACTGTTACAACAAGAACGCTTTTATCTTTCCCAGATAAAAGAGGAATGGACCAAAACAAATCAAATTTCCAAACAAATGATAACAACCTATTTAAAAATCATGGATGATATCTTAAATATCAGACAAGAAGTTATCAATTATGACCAACTTCATCATATTGCAATTCAAAAATTAAATAAACCTATTGTCGCTTATTCCACACATATCAGTAATATTGGTTGGATTCAATCAGTAAAATCAGGAGAAGTCAGTGGAACTCAAGGGCAAAATCATAAAATAGAAGCAATTCAAATTGAAAGAATTGATTTCAGTGAAAATATCACCTATGCAGCTTATATAAAAGACCTCGGATGGACCGACTGGAAATCCAATAAAGAATTTGCTGGAACTGTCGGAAAAGGATTACCCATTCAGTCATTTAAAATCAAATTTCCAACACCAGAAGAAAATTATCGAATTTCTTATCGTGCCTTTCACAAGGAATCTGGTTGGAGTTCTTGGCATTGTGACGGAGAAGAAACCAATACATTCCACTATCCCGCATTAGAAGCAATCCAAATCAAGATAGATGAAATACAAGATGAATTTCAAACTTGTCAACTTCAATTGGAGCAAATTGCTATCAATCACAAAAATCAGATCGATAACATATTGACAGAAAACGAAGAATTGACAAAGACCAATGAATTTTTAAAGGGAAAAGTTGCTGTTTATACCGAAAATATCGAGGATTATAAAGCCACCTTTGAATATAAAAATGTTCAGATAGAAAAGCTATCCTTACAAAAAATCTCCTTACAAAAGGAACAAGCACAACTTGTAGAGAATCAAAATCGCCTGCAAAAACAAAAACAACAGCTAACCGAAGAACGAAATCTTTTACTGGAGCAAAAACAGCAATTAATCGAAGAACGAAATCTCTTATTGGAACAAAAACAGCAATTGACTCAAGAAAAAGAAAATATGATAAATTC
This sequence comes from uncultured Oscillospiraceae bacterium, assembly GCA_910579175.1. Lineage (GTDB taxonomy): Bacteria > Bacillota > Clostridia > Oscillospirales > Ruminococcaceae > Massiliimalia. The sequence goes on from CAJTTB010000012.1 coordinate 2,593, forward strand.
TCTTTCCTGGAGAATCACAAAATTTTTAAGACGAAAATAATTTAAAAATCCGCTGGTGTTTACCAGCGGATTTTCATTCGTCTTTTTTAAATTTTACCTTATCAATCTAGATTATCCCGGTGGCCAAGCCAAACTCCTTCCACCCAATACATGAAAATGAAGGTGCTTTACTGTCTGCCCGCCATCTTCACCAACATTATTGACAATTCGATACCCCTGTAATAAGTTTAGCTGTTTTGCCAATTTTGCAATCACTGCAAAAATATGAGCAACAACCGCAGCGTTTTCTTCAGTCAACTCCTCTGCACTGACAATATGTTGTTTTGGAATCACCAAAAAATGCACTGGTGCTTGTGGCTGAATATCGTAAAACGCATAACATTGATCATCTTCATAAATTTTATTAGAGGGAATCTCACCTGTAATAATTTTACAAAATAGACAATCGCTCATTTTACATTCCTCCTTTCCCAATTCAATCATTTATTTAGATAAGAAATTTTCTAAAATTCCAACAGCATCTTTCAACGCAGTGTCAATCTTAGCAATATCTCCAACACCTGCCATTGCACTATCAGGTCTTCCGCCACCTTTACCACCAGTAATTGCAGAAACTTCTTTTACAATCTTTCCTGCATGAGCACCCAAAGCAATGGCTTGCTTTCCGCAAACACAGAGCATATTTGCACGGTCTGAATCAACACTTACCAACAATGCTACCATATTTTCCGCTTTATCTTTTAGCTGATCACCCATCAAACGCAGTGCCTCTGTCTTGACATCCTTTACCATTGTACAAACAAATTGAACGCCTTTTACAGAACTTGCATTTTCTAATAAACTGTCTAATTGAGTGGATGCCAATTTTGCATTTAAACGCTCAATTTCCTGATTTTTCTCCTTTAACTCTGTAGAGACAGCTTGGCACTTGTGTACCAATTCTGTTGGATTAGACAATTTCAGCGCTGTTGCAGCCTGTTGAATGGTGGTTGTAGATTCACGCAGTAACTCTAAAATCTGCATTCCAGTTTTTGCCTCAATTCGACGGATACCAGCAGCTACAGAGGACTCACTCACAATTTTAAACAATCCAATCTTAGCAGTGTTATCCACATGAGTACCACCACAAAATTCAATTGAATAGCCTCCAGCATTTACAACACGTACCACATCGCCATATTTTTCTCCAAATAGTGCCATTGCTCCGGTTTTCTTTGCCTCTTCTATTCCCATTTCCTTTACGATAACTGGCAAACTTTCAAAGATTTTTGTATTGACCTGTACCTCTATTTTGTGTATTTCATCTTTGCTCAATGCCTCAAAGTGAGAAAAGTCAAAGCGCAATGTATGTGCATTGACCAACTGTCCTGCTTGATGAACATGATCACCCAATACATTTCTCAATGCAGCTTGTAATAAATGTGCAGCAGTATGATTTCTCATAATTGACTCACGCACCAAAACCGCAACCATTTGATGTACTGTGTCTCCCACTTGGAAGCTGCCTTCCTCCACTTCACAGACATGAACAAACAGTCCAGTTCCTGTCTTTTGTACATCTAATACACTGGCAATATTGCTCTCTTGTGTAATCTTTCCTTTATCTGCTACCTGTCCACCGCTTTCTGCATAAAAACAGGTTTTATCAAATACAATGGTTGCCCTTTGACCCTTTTGTACAACAGGTACCATTTCATTTTCTACCATAATTGCCAAAATTTTTGCGTCTGTCTGAAGCTGGTCATACCCCACAAACTCTGGTTTTACGCCATCCAGTTTCAAGACCTCTTCTGCCCAAGCAACATCTTCCATAGACATTCTCGCAGTTCTCGCACGCTCTTTTTGTTCATTCATCAATTTAACAAAGGCATCTTCATCCAAATTAAGTCCTTTTTCTTCAATAATTTCCTTTGTCAAATCAATGGGAAAACCATAGGTATCATATAATTTAAATGCAGCTTCCCCAGAAAATACAGCTTCCTGCTTGAGTTCAATTGCATCAATCAACTGATTGAGCATCTCAAATCCCTTATCGATGGTCCGATTAAAGTTTTCCTCTTCAAATTGGATGGTCTTTTCCAAATATGCCTGTTTTTCGGTCAATTCTGGATAAGCTACCGCATTTTCTTGTGCCACTGTCTTTACAACCTGATACAAAAATGGTCGATTAATTCCCAACAATCTGCCATGACGTGCAGCGCGTCTGAGCAGTCTTCTCAGCACATAGCCACGCCCTTCATTAGAAGGTGTTACCCCATCTGCCAACATAAATACAGTGCTACGAATATGATCAGTAATTACACGTAAAGAAATGTCCTTTTTCTCGTCCTCATGATAGGAAACGCCTGCAATTTCGCTGATGTGTTTCATAATATTCTGAATGGTGTCCACTTCAAATAAATTATCAACATCTTGCATAATACAAGCCAAACGCTCTAACCCCATACCAGTATCAATATTGGGATGTTCCAAAGGCGTATAATTTCCATTTCCATCATTGTCAAACTGGCTAAATACCAAATTCCAAAATTCTACAAAGCGGTCACATTCACAACCAACTGCACAATCTGGACTGCCACAACCCTTATCTTCTCCGCGGTCAAAATAAATTTCAGAGCAAGGACCACAAGGACCTGCACCTATTTCCCAGAAATTATCCGCCTTTCCCAAACGCACAATACGCTCAGGCGCTACCCCCACTTCATTGACCCAAATATCTCTTGCTTCATCGTCATCTTCATAAATGGAAACCCAAAGACGATCAACTGGCATTTCTAACCGCTCAGTAATAAATTCCCAAGCCCACTTTGTTACCTCATGTTTAAAGTAGTCTCCAAAGGAAAAATTTCCCAGCATTTCAAAAAATGTGCCATGACGTGCTGTTTTTCCAACATTTTCAATATCTGGTGTGCGAATGCACTTTTGACAGGTCGCAACGCGTTTGCTTGGCGGTGTCTCTTGACCCAAAAACCATTTTTTCATAGGTGCCATACCAGAATTGATCAATAGTAAACTATTGTCTCCCTGTGGAAGCAATGGAAAACTAGACAATCTTGTATGTGCCTTTTCTTCAAAAAAACTCAAAAACTGTTCTCTTAATTCGTTTAATCCAGTCCATTTCATTACAAATTCCCCTTTACAAACCAAATTAAAAAGAGCCATAATCCCAATCAAATTATGGAACGAAGGCTCTTTTCCTATTCCGTGGCACCACCCAAATTGCCAAAATAACACTTCTTTATTTTGACCACTTTCTTATCCTTTAACGCAGCATTTACGTTTGACTCATCGCCAACAGCTCCAAGACGGCACCTAAATAGATACAGTAAAATCTTGCACCACATCGATTTTTTCTCTAAACAGTATCTTTTATTTAGTTAATCTTTTCTTTGCAGTTATCTATGATAATGATTTTTATTATAAGTTTGATTTTACAATTTGTCAATATCTTTTCTATCACAACAACCTCCTGCATATCATCTAAATTTTCTTTGTTTTTCACAAAAGAAGCATTTTATGATTGTAATTTCACAATAAATTCTGTATAATTTGTACTGGCTACAGTCACAAATACAACCAATCGAGACAGCAACGACTGAATTTCTATCTACAAGTATAAAGTACAAAGAGTTCTTTCTTCTGTGTTGTCAAATACCAATTTATGGACGACTATCTGGTCAAAAAGGATGTGATATTTTATGAAACGCCCCTTTGTAGCAATTGGCGGTGGATTTTTAGTTGGCTGTTTTCTCGCTTCTTATATCCATTTTCTCATCCTGCTTATCTGCATACCGATCACTGCTATCACTATTTTTATATATGCCTTAAAACAAAAGAAAAAAGCACTCCTCATTGCTGCAGGCGTATTTTTTTGTTGCACTTTATTGGGCACAATTTTATTCACATTCAAGACACAACTGAATTATGAAAGAGTAATTGTTCTCGATCAACAAACAGCTACGATTACCGCAACCGTTACCGACTATCAAATGCGCCGAAATAACCACTATACTTATTATCTTCAGGTAGAATCTGTCACCCTAGATAATCCTCTTGAAAAACCCTACCAAGATGACTTTGATCTGATTTTATATGCAACATATGGATTCGATGTCAATTTATATGATAAAATCACACTGCCTGTTTCCTTCTTTCTACCCGAAAATCACGATTTATTTGACAGTGTTCGATATCATCAGTCAAATCATATTTATCTATTGGCTTCCACTCAGGTCGAAGAAGTACAAATTGCCTCTCCCAAAGTCAAACCACTCCTTTACTATGCCAAAATGATCAACAATACGTTATCAGCAAACTTAGAAGCTCGTCTTTCACCACAGGGAGCTTCCTTGCTCAAAGGAATGATTTTAGGAAATCGCAATCACTTTGACTTTGATCTAAAACAGGATTATATCAATACTGGAACCATTCATTTATTGGCGATTTCTGGAATCCATTTGGCAATTCTCTCCGGATTATTGCTCAAGCTATGCAAACGATTTTCTCCTCTGATAAAACTACTGCTTATTTCTATACTCCTGATTGGTTTTATCATCATCAGTGGTCTGCAACTTTCTGCAATACGCAGTGGCATTATGCTCTTTTTGATACTTTTGGGAATGGTTTTTCGACGGCAGAGTGATGCTTTCAACTCCCTTTGTATTGCAGGTTTTCTAATTGTTTTGTTTAATGTTTATGCAATCATGGATATAGGCTTTATCATGTCATTTTTGGCAACTTTGGGCATCATCGTAGTGTATCCAGTCCTATATCAAAAAATCATCCTATATTTTCATATCACCAACCGCTTTGCCAATAAACTCATTGAGTCGGTTTGTGTTTCACTGTCCGCCAATCTATTTTTAATGCCCGTTTTTGTTTTGCAGTTTGGCGTACTCAGCATCATTTCTCCAATTGTCAATTTAATCATTGGATTGACTGTAACTCCTATCTTAATTTTAGGTTTTATCCTGACCATAATCAGTGGTATTCCAATCTTTGGGTTTATCTTTCAAATAGAAGATGCCCTAATTCAATTTCAAAATCATATCATCTCCTTCTTTGGAGATCTTCCATTTGCAACCATTGGATTAAACTTTACACCCTTACATGTTTGGTTGTGGATGAGCCTATTTTTATTGGCAATCGGTTTTATTTGGAGAAAACAGGGATTTTTAAAATTATCTGTTTTGTTCACGGTCGGATTGTTTGTCTTTCTTTATGGCTATTGTAAATTTGAACTTCATAACAGTGTGCAAATCCATATCGTTGGAGATGGAGGTCATTCCAGTATCTTATTTCTCTATGGAACACAAGCCACGGTAATTTCCCCTTCAGACGATGATTACATCGACAAATCTGTATTAAACTTTCTAAAGCAAAAGGGCATTCGCACCATTGACAATTTATTTTTAACCAGTTCTCGATTTACAGCATATGATGACACCATCGCTTTAATCCACAATCTTCCAGTGCAGAATATTTTATATCACAAAAACAATGGATGTCATTTTATTTTGGAGGAAACTTCCTCAGGATATTATAAAAATCTCATTCCTATCAGTGACAATTTTGAAGCCTTAACGGTTGGCTCATTCTTGACAATTTCCACTGATTATTCCAATCAGGCACTCAATCTCACCGTTTCTTGTTATGATATCCCCATCTTCATCGGTACGCAAACCGCTGCAAAGAAAACAAATAGTCTGATTACTTTTTTGCGCGGAACGGTTACACAGCCAGCAAACCATGAAACTGTTTCTATTTTGTTGGAAAAACCTTATTATCGCCAAGAAATTCCAGAAGGTTATTTATATAGTTATCAAAATCATTTGGAATTTCGCATCAAAAAAGACCATCAAGTTACCTTGATTGAATAGGAGTATTTTGATTATGGCAGTATTAACCGATGAAGCACTCAACAAAAAGATTCAGGCAAAAGAGATTTATCAAGTTTATTTTTTATATGGTGAAGAGTCTTATTTAATGCAAAATACCATCAACTTGATAAACAAGACGTTGATTCCCCCTGATTTTTTGGAATTTAATTATCATCTTTTTGATGGTGAAACAATGACATTAAATCAATTAGAAACCGCTTATGAAGCGCTTCCCATGATGGCACAACGCAAATGGATATTGGTGAAGGATTGGAATTTAGAAAAATTGCCAAAGCATGACTTTGACAAATTTCTATCACTACTCAAAGATCCGAACCCCAGCACTGTACTGATTTTATATTATCCCAATCTATCCATTGATCCTCAAAAAAGCAATCGATTTAAAAAAGGGTTGGAGCTGATTCATTCTATTGGCGTTTCGTGTAAATTTGCTCCAAAAAGCAAAGCAGTATTAAAAAAAGCAATTGCAACGCGTTGCTCTAGGCAAAAAACACCCATCTCTTTAGAAGTTTGCGAGATGATCATTGATTTATGTGGTACCAATCTAACCATTTTAAATCATGAAGTGGATAAACTCATCTATTTTTCAGATGGAGAACCCATTACTGAACAAACTGTTAGACAATTATCCACCCCCTCTGTTCAGAGTACTGCATTTGATCTTTCCAATGCCATCTTAAAACAACAATATCAAACGGCATTTTCCATTTTAGACCAATTATTCTATCTGCGTATTGAACCCATTATGATCATTGGTGCATTGACTATGTCCTTTGTTGATTTATATCGGGTCAAAGCCGCACAAGATGTTGGAGTCTCTGCCAAACAGGTCATACAAGATTTTCAATATCGTTCTGAATATCGGGTCAATAAAATTTATCAAAATCTTCACGTCTTTTCCATGGAACAAATTCACAACTGTATCCGCAGTTTGGAACAGGCAGATAGACTGCTCAAATCCTCTAAAATGGATGCGCGCATTGTTTTAGAACAGATGTTATGTCAAATGCTTTTTACTAAGCATTCACTTCCCTCTAAAGATGGTGGGATGAATTCGTAAAACGACATATTGGCATATACTAAAATCTATGATATCATATATTCAGTGGCAACTGCCAAAAAAGTTTAAAAAACAAGGATTTTACACAATTATGATTCATATCAAACAAGCAATTATTGTAGAAGGAAAATACGATAAAATCAAATTAGAAAGTTTTTTGGATGCGCTGATTATTCCCACAAACGGATTTCGTATCTTTAAAGATAAAGAGACTTGTCATCTGATTCGCGCGCTTGCCGATACAGTGGGGCTTTTAATCATCACAGACTCAGATACAGCGGGATTTAAAATTCGCGGTTATCTTCGTTCTATCACCAAAAACTCACCAAATGTGCAAAATATTTATATCCCTCAAATCGCCGGAAAGGAAAAGCGCAAATCCCATCCATCGAAAGAGGGAACTTTGGGTGTGGAAGGGCTAGACATCACACTACTCAAACAAATACTTTCCAGTCAAATGATATCATATTCTTCTGATACACCAAAAAAACCAATTACCAAGATGGACTTTTATCAAGATGGGCTTACTGGAACCAGTTACAGCGCCCAAAAGAGAAGTCTACTATGCAACAAATTAAATCTCCCACAATATCTGTCAGCAAATGCGATGCTCGCTGTATTAAATGCCATGCTCACTTATGAAGAATACCAGCAGCTTGTACATTCTTTGGAAAAAACATAACCCAAAAGGAGGTTTTATGGAATTTTCTAGTATTACATTTTTACTTATTTTTCTGCCTACTGTTATTCTTACTTACTTTGTTTCACCAAAGCGTTTTAGAAATATTGTTTTATTGATTTTTTCTTTTATTTTCTACGCTTGGACAGATTTGTTTTACCTTCCCATACTGATTGTAACAATCCTGTTGGATTATTGTTCGGGTCGCTTAATCTTTACATTGCAAAAGAAAAAAACCACTCGAAATATTGTCTTTATTGCTACGCTTTTCATTCATCTATTGATTTTGTTACAGTTTAAATATCAGTTGCTTCCACTCCATAAAATTTGTAAATCTGTGAATGTATTGTCCATTCAAAATTTGATTCCAATTGGCATTTCTATCTATTCTCTACAGGGGCTTTCCTATATCATTGACCTATATCTCAACAAAATCAAAGTGCAAAAAAATATCATTCATCTGGCAACTTATATCTCATTTTTCCCACAGCTTATTTGTGGTCCTATTGTACGATACAGCGATATGGGGAATGAATTAGAATCCAGAGAAGAAAACTACAATAAAATTTCAAAAGGATACAGTCTATTCATTCGAGGACTTGCAAAAAAAATCTTTCTTGCCGATAATATGTTGCTGTTTTGGTGGGATATACAGGAAATCGATACACAATCACTTCCCATTTTAACCGCATGGATTGGAATTTTGGCATTTTCCTTTGCCGTTTATTTTTATCTGAGTGGATATTCTGAAATGGCACGTGGAATCGGAAAAATTTTTGGGTTTGAACTTCCCATCAACTTCAACTATCCTTATATTGCAAAGAGTGTTTCTGAATTCTGGCGACGCTGGAACACCACGTTAACAGTTTGGTGCAAAACATATATCTTTACCGCTTTTGGAAAAAATAAAGGCTCTTTCTTTCTTATCACCTTAAAGCTATTGGGATTATGGGTTTTGACAGGACTCTGGTATGGACATTCCCTCAACTTTGTACTCTGGGGTTTATTTTTAGGAATCATTATCATTTTTGAAAAAATCTTTTGGGGAGGTCTTTTTAGTCGTTTTCCCAGTATTTTGCAAAAATTATATACCAGAATTATCACGCTACTTGCCTGGGTTATCTTTGCCATTCCAGATATCCATCAAATTCCAAAATATTTACAAGCAATGTTTAGTGGAAAATGGGTTGACAATCAGACCATCTATTTGACCCAAAAATATATTCTTTTATTTGTAATTTGCTTTTTATGTTGTTCCAACTTCTGGTATATTCTATCACTCAAATACGAGCATAAGCGTCCAAAGCTCACCCAATGGACTCAAGTTATTTTAGAATGTATTTTAACCATTGTATGTCTTATTTATATCATCTCTGGACAGGTTCCCCTCACCAACTTTTTTGTTCGCTTTTAACTGTTAGAAAGGATTTATTCTGTGAGTTTTTTCAAACGAAAACATGACCAAACCCGACTAAAAAAACCATTTCAAATCAAAATTATTCCCAGCATTGTATTTTGTATTTGTGTCCTAACAATTGGTATGTTTGCTTTGTTTTCCTCCAAACAAAGCGTTCAAGTAACCTCAACAGCCATTGAACTTTCTCTTGCTAATCTTTTAAACGGTCAGTTATCTGTACAAATAGAACAATATTTACAAACACATATTCCATTGCACAAACCCAGTCTATTTTTAAATAATCATCTTCAAGTGGTACTGGGAAATCGACAAATCAATCAAGTATTTATTCTAAAGGATAAAATGATAGAATCTGTTTATCCAAATTCCACTGCAATTTCACAGCAAAACAGCAATCAAATCAATCGCTTTATCTCTCATTATGAAAATCAAATCCCTTGTTATCTAGGTTTGATACCCACAGCCGCGGAAATCTATAAAGATGAACTCCCAACGCAGGAAGATTTTAATCAACAAAAATTTATTTTAGATATTTATAGCGATTTTCCAATTTCTTCTGTTGTTGACCTACACAGTAGCCTTTCTTCTTCAAAATCCAACAAACTGTTTTACAACACAGATTCTCATTGGACTTCTTCTGGTGCTTATGCCGGATATACCGCAATCGCAAAATCGTTGGGTGAAACACCCTATCCAGAAGAAACATTTAATATCGAACATGCCTCTTATGATTACTATGGAAATCTATATCAAAAGACCATGATCAAAATTCCCATCTCTGATGGCATTGACATCTATCACTTTTCTCGAGAAAGCCCCATTATCGAAGTGGAAAAATGGCTTCAAGGAGATGTCGAAAAATTCTCTTCTATTTTATTTAGAAATTTTTTAACCACCCAAGAACAACAATATGTCTTTTTGGGGAAACCTTATAGTATTGCCAATATTCAAACCAATTTGGCAAATGGAAAAAAACTATTGCTTTTTAAAGATAGTTTTGCTGACCCATTGATGCAATTTATTCCTCTACACTACGAAACAACCACTCTAGTTGATTTAGATTTAGCCAATAAAACAGAGTTGCAAAATCTTAGATTATCTGACTATTCTGCTATTTTGTTTTTATATGATATAAATACATTTTTAACTGACAGTTATATTTCTGCAAAACTGGAATTTTTATTTCCATCCCAATAAAGGAAAGGTATAATCATTATGAAATCTTTTAAACGAACTTCTTTTTTCAAATTTATCGCCATCTGTGCTATATTGGGTACCTGCTTATCCAGTTGTCGCAAGGTATCTCCTCAAGATGTTTCTCAACCACAAGAAAATAGTTCTTCTCAAAGCGCAAGTGCAAGTCAGGGTGTTTCTGACACAGAATCCCAGAGTGAAACCAACACCGATATACGGGAGACAGGAGCTTTTAACCCATATAGTGGCTTATATGACCTACCAGAAGACAAAATCAATACTCGTCCAATCGCCTGTATGATTAACAATCACCCCAGTGCTTGGCCTCAGAACTCTATTTCTAACGCGGATATCATTTATGAACTTCCTGTAGAAGGAGGTCTTACTCGTCTTATGGCTATTTACGCAGATTATACAAAAGCAGAAAAATTTGGTTCTATCCGTTCCGCTCGACATGATTTTGTCGAATTAGCACGACCATTGAATGCCATCTTTATTCATTGGGGAGGCAGTACCTTTGGTTATGATTCTATTCGACAAAATGGCATTGATGGCATTGACGGTATGAAATATGGACAAACTTACTTCTATACAGATAAAAATCTCAATCGCAGTATTGAACATTGTCGCTTTACCAATCCAGAAGAAATCAGTCAAGCCATCTCTGCACTCAGTATCAATACCCAAGGTCAAGCCACTCCAAGTTATCAGTTCCACCAAGGTGAAGACCCCATCTCTTTCCCCAGTACCGATGCCACTTGGGTTAAAATTCCATTTTCTGGAGATATCACCATTCTATATGAGTACAATACAGAACAACAAAAATATGAAAAATCAGAATATGGTAAAAAAACGCTGGATGGCAATACCAACGAACCTGTTTTGATTGAAAATGTCTTTATTCTCTTTACCTCTGTTCAGGTTATGGCAAATGGAGAACACAAAGATATCAATTTGCAAAATGGCTCAGGTTATTACCTCACCCGCGGCACTCGAACTTCTATTCAGTGGACCAAGGGCAATCCATCAGACCCCATCAAATACTATTTGGACAACGGCGAAGAACTATCTGTCAATCCCGGAAATAGTTGGGTATTATTTGCACCAAATTCCCTCAATGATAGGGTACAATTTTCATGAATATCAAAAAGGCTGCTTTTTGCTATGCGTTATCCATCATTATGGTGCTGTTTACCTCCTGCCAAGTAATGTCTTCTACCAAATCCATTGATTTTTTTGCCATGGACACGGTGATTTCTTTAAAAATATCGGGCAAACAGGCAGACACAGCATTGACACAGACAAAAAAAGAAATTAAAAGGCTTGAAGGCATTTTTTCCAACACCATAGAACATAGCGATATTTCCATGATCAATCAAAATTTTCAAGCGGATTTTGAAACTATCCACCCAGAAACCAAAGAAATTTTACAGCTATCCAACCACTTATCGGAGGAAACCAACGGTTGTTTTGATATCACCTTGGGAAATTTTGTCAAACTTTGGGGATTTACAGAGGAAACCAAACGAGTTCCATCCCCGATAGAGCTACAACAAGCCCAACAACATGTTGGCAATGCTCACTTAAAACTAGCCGATGGCATTCTGCTTGAACAACAGATACAATTGGATTTGGGTGCCATTGCCAAAGGCTACATCACCGATCAAGTGGTAAACCTGCTACAACAATATGATATTGACAGCGCAATCTTATCGATTGGAGGCAATGTTTCTGTCATTGGAAATCAGCAACAACCCTTTCAGGTGGGAATTGCCAACCCAATGCAACCCGATACGCTGATTGGCTCGATATCTGTATCCAACTGTGCCATTGTCACTTCTGGAGATTATCAAAGATATTTTGAACAAGACGGCATTCGATACCATCATATCCTTGACCCCAAAACCGGTTATCCCGCCAATCAGGGATTATCCAGTGTTACTGTGATCTGCGAATCTGCTGCACTGGCAGATGCCTATGCCACTGCATTATTTGTGATGGGATTGGATACTGGAATACAGTTTGTAGAAAATCACCCAGAAATCGAAGCCATCTTTGTTACAAAAGAAGGGCAAGTCAAGTGCAGTACAGGTATTGATTCCCAATTTACTCCGCATTCCAATGTACAAGTGATATCATAATATGAAAAGAGTTTTATTTCCAAAAAAGTTAAAAAGAGGAGATTTTTTCATTATCTCAATCATTCTGCTGTTATCATTTGGTATCCTCCTTCATTCTTTTGAACAAAAAGATTTTCAACAAAACACTTGTATCATTATGAAAAATGATGTTATAATAAAAAAAATAAATCTTTCTCAAAATCAATCCCAAACCATTCAAATCGATGGTAAATATCAAAATTTACTGGAAATTCAAGATGGAAGCGTACGTGTGAAAAGTTCCAGTTGTCCCAATCAAGTTTGTGTGCATTCTGGTTGGATTTCTAAAAGCGGGCAAACGATTGCCTGTTTACCCAATCAAGTGCTCATTCGCTTGAGTGGCGAAACCTCAGAGGAGGTCGATATCATTGCAAAGTAAAACACTTCCTCGTGTCCGTCAAATTTGTTTATGTGGCATTCTCATCGCTTTGGGATTTGCATTTTCTTATCTGGAACACTTGATTCCATTACAGTGGTTGATTCCCATTCCAGGAGTCAAATTGGGTCTTGCCAACCTTGTAAGCCTCTTTGCTGTTTACTCTTTAAACATTTGGCAATCCGTTGGGATTGTCTTTGGACGCTGTATGATGCAAGCCATCTTATTTGGAACAATTAGCTCCTTTTTATTTAGTATCACTGGTGGTATTTTGGCATACTTTATGATGTATTTTTTACATCGCGTCTTTACAGAGCAAGTATCCATATTTGGCATTAGCATTGCTGGAGCGGCACTTCATCATATTGGACAAATTTGTTGTGCTGTTTTTTACTTTCATTCTACTGCTTTCATTCCCTATCTGGGATATTTACTTTTACTTTCTATTCCAATTGGTTTTCTCACAGGTCTGATTGGATCCACGGTTATTTTTAGAATCATAGATTATCGAACATAAATCATAAGTGATTTAAGATGAAATAAAGGGGTGTTTTTATGTCAAAAAAAATTGGTATTCTAACAAGTGGTGGAGATTGTCCGGGATTGAACGCCGTTATTCGAGGAGTGGCAAAAGCCTCCTATGAAATGATGAACGATGTAGAAATCATTGGTATCATTGACGGTTATCGCGGATTAATCGAAGGTGAATACAAAGTTATGAAGCAATCCGACTTTTCTGGTATCTTAACCTTAGGCGGCACTATTTTGGGAACTTCCAGACAACCATTTAAACAAATGCGCGTGATTGGAGAAGACAACATTGACAAGGTCAAAAATATGAAAGAAAATTATAAAAAAATGGGGCTGGACTGTCTCTTGATTTTGGGAGGAAACGGCACCCATAAAACCGCAGCACTGTTATCTGAAGAAGGTCTTAATGTCATTGGACTTCCAAAAACCATTGACAACGATTTATATGGAACCGATGTTACCTTTGGATTCCATTCTGCACTGAATATTGCCACAGATGCCATTGATAAACTTCACACCACTGCTGCAAGTCATGGAAGAGTTATCGTTGTGGAATTAATGGGCAATAAAACTGGTTGGCTAACATTGTCCGCCGGTATTGCAGGTGGTGCTGATGTCATCTTACTTCCAGAAATTCCATTTGATATGGACAAGGTAGCAAAAGCAGTCAAAAAACGTGCACAAAGCGGCAAAGCATTTTCTATCATTGCAGTTGCAGAAGGAGCCCTTGATAAAGAAGAAGCAAAAATGAAGCGAAAAGAACGTCTAAGATTGCGTGCAGAAGCGGGATATAAGACCATTTCTGATAAATTGGCAACTTATATTGAAAAAGAAACCGGATGTGAAACACGTGTAGTTGTACCAGGACACCTTCAAAGAGGTGGAAATCCTTCTGCTTATGATCGTGTACTTTCTACACAATTTGGAGCATATGCTGCAAAATTAATCAAACAAAATACATTTGGTGTTACAGTCGCAATGGTAAAAGGTGTTATTACGCAAAATCCGCTTTCTGAAATTGCAGGCAAAGCCAAACTGGTATCTCCAGACGACCAAATGATACAGGTTGCTAAAACCATGGGAGTTTCTTTTGGAGATTAGTTGTATCTCATTGGTCCAAATAATAAAAATTTTTCTTTTAGATAATAAAATGATATCTTATTGAATAAACAAAGAAAAACAGATAGATGATTAAAATATTCGTCTATCTGTTTTTTTGTATATCCTCATTTGTACAATACCCTATCATATACTTTATTTGGTTATCTATAATCATGTATCAAATGCAAGGTATAAACTAATTTATTTACTTAAAAAAGAGGGAATTCAATGGATTGACCCAATTAGTTCAATGGAGCAATCAAACATATTGAACCGATAAAATTTCTTATAAACCCGTTGCACAAATTGCCTGTTGTTTAACCTATCATTTTCCTATCCTACAGGAATATCACTATCAAAATACATTTGGTGTAAACGATTGACATTCGTTACTTTTAAATTGTAAATGGCAAATGTAAAAGTCATTGGTATGGCAATAAAATTCGGTTATGAATCTTTAAAAGCATTTAGGCAAACTCTCAAAAAATTTAGTTATAAAGAGAATGCAACAACTGAATGCGATAAGTCATCCAGCTGTTTACAATTTATATAGGAAAAGATGGATTCTATTTTAGGATATATTCACAAAAAAGAAGCTGATATTTTTACCATAGAAATCCAACAAAATTTACATATTCTATTGAAATTTTAAAAAGAATATGTTATTCTTTTTAAAAAGAACGATGTAAACGATTACATAAAAGGAGATATCATTATGAATGTAACTATTTGGAACGAAAATATAGACGAAACCAATCAAGTCGAAAAAGTACTTGAAGTACACCCACACGGTATTCACAACACCGTCAAAGACATCATTGCTGAATTGGGAGATGATGTTCACATTACAACTGCCACACTACAAGAAGAACAGATTGGTTTGCCTGATGAAGTATTAAATCAAACAGATGTGTTAATTTGGTGGTCACACAAAGGTCATGACCAAGTGCCTGATGAAATTGTAGCAAAAATTCATCACCGTGTATTGGCGGGAATGGGATTAATTTTATTACATTCCTCTCATTACTCCAAATTGTTAAAGACTATTCTAGGAACCACTGGAGATTTACAATGGCGCGATGATACTTATGAAAGAATTTTCTGTGTCAATCCAACCCATCCCATTGCTCAGGGTATTCCAGAAAACTTTGAATTGGGTGTAGAAGAATGTTATACAGAATACTTTGATATTCCTAAACCAGACGATGTTATTTTCTTGGGCTGGTTTGATATCGGAAATGTGTTCCGCAGTGGCTGCACTTGGACAAGAGGTTATGGAAAAATATTCTATTTCCAACCAGGACATGAAACCAATCACTCTTTCTTCCATCCACATGTTCGCCAAATTATTAAAAATGGCTGCAAATGGGTATGTCCAACTGCATACAAAGAAAACTTTGGTGCCCCTCATATTGATGTGACTTTAGAAGAAATCAGAAAAGCAAACCAATAAAAAAGTTCTACTTCTTGTGTTGCCAACTATAAAGACTGTATAAACAAGTATATATGTCGAATAAAAACCAAAAAGGACACAGAGATGAGTCCTTTTTGATTATCAGGAGATTATCCATATGAAAAAGTTGATGGCATTTGTTTTGGCATTGGTCTATCTGATAGGTATGGTCGGTTGCAGCAAATCGATGCACTACATAATAGAGAACGAGCCAAATATAACAGGCATTGTGAAAGAAGTTCATCATAACTACATACTCATTTACATGGAAACAGATGGTTATCCTCATGGAGCAGACTGTACCGTTTCTTTGAATGTAGAAAACAAAGACAGTATGACCCATTTCAGTGTTGGCGATGAAGTCACTATATATTATGATGGTACCATTGCAGAGAGTGATCCATTACAGATCAATACAGTATATGCTATTACATTAAAAACGCCTACAGAATAAAGGTACAAAAGCCTTTCATCGATAGCAGTGGAGTTCTGAATAAATACATCTATATTCACTTTTTTCAACTGGACTCTAAGAACATAAAGAAAAATTAGAAATAAAAAAATTGCCGTAATGATTACGGCAATTTTTTATGATAGAGCAACTAACATTATCAGCGATTCATAGAATCAAAAAAATAATCTTTAATCGAGATTATCATTGTGCCATGTTATAAATGGGGGAAGTTTATGATATTTTTCAAAATAATTAAGGGCTTTCATAACCTGCTCTATGGGCAACACATAAGATAAAGGATATGGATCAAGTTCGCCATTTATGATAAAATCCATAGTCTTACCATCATCTGTACTGATATAGTCTGGATTTCTGGAACTTAATCCTGCATCGCCCTCCTCATTATAATAATTCAGCCAGCCCCAATCACCGTTTATCAAGCCACACATTGCCCGCTCATCTTCCTCTGTCTCTTGTGAATAAACCCAAATTTCCTTATATTGATCATCTTCCCAGCTATCAATTATCATAAAACACACCTCCTTCCAAAATTACAAATTACTGATTTGTTTTTTTCTTTCCATATTATCCATCAGAAATCATCTCTTATTATAGCCATCATCTATCTCATCAAAATAAAATTGTCATTCTCTTTGCTCAATAAATATCATAATGATATTCTATCAACTTCCGCTACCACAGAATAGAAATAACCGTGAAATATATCATAATTTTTCTTTTTTCCCCAATGTTCATCGTTGATTTTGTAAAATATCTATCGCTTTCTCAATACCTATCATTTATTTCAGTTTAACACATTAAACTAAAAATATCAATTTTATCTCAATACTTCTCTCATTTTCCAAAAGAAAATAAATTGCTTTTTTTCTATTTATATGTTATTATAAAATAAGTATAAGTAAAATTTGGTTGATAGTTATATCAACTTTTATTTCATAAGTAATAACTAAAAATTCTTTAAAAAGGAGTAGAATTTCATTAAATTCCGTGAAATTCACATAGTTCAAAATGTCTAAAAATTATGACGTTGTAATCGTTGGCTGTGGTGTTGCAGGGCTTTACGCCGCTTTGAATTTGAATCCAAAAGCTCGTGTATTATTATTGTGTAAACAAGATTTGACACTTAGCAATTCCTCTCTTGCACAAGGCGGAGTTGCTGCAGTCATTGATACAACCCATGACAGTACAGATGCACATTTTAACGATACTCTGATCGCTGGAGGCTTTAAAAATAACCCAGAAGCTGTCCATATTTTGGTGGAACAAGGACCAAAAGAAGTCAAGCGTATCATGGAATATGGAGTTGATTTTGATCATTCAGAAGATAACAGTATTCATTTTACATTAGAAGGAGGTCACTCCAAACCACGCATTTTACATCATAAAGATTCTACTGGATATGAAATGGTTATCAAGTTATTACAGGCAGTCAAAACACTTCCCAATGTAGACATTATGGAAAATAGTCTTGTTTGCAGTATTCAAAAGGGTGTTCATTTTAGTCTTGATATCCTAACTGGTCAAACACATACATATGTCAATGCTGCTTTTTGCATTTTGGCAACTGGTGGAATTGGACGTGTTTATGAATACACCACAAATTCCAAAATTGCCACTGGGGATGGCATTGTATTCGCACATAAAATGGGTGCTAAAATCAAGTATCTTCACTATATTCAATTTCATCCCACAGGTTTTGCCAATAAAAAAAGCCGTGAAACATTCCTCATCTCAGAATCTGTACGCGGTGAAGGAGCATATTTATTAAATTGTCATTTTGAACGGTTTATGCACAAATACGATGATCGCCTTGAACTGGCACCAAGAGATGTGGTTTCCCGCGCTATTATCGAGGAGTCCAAACAAACGCAATCAAATGATTTTTATTTGGATATCTCCTATAAAGACGCCCAAAGCATTCGCACAAGATTTCCTATGATTTATCAAAACCTGCTCAAAGAAGGAATTGATATGACCACCGATAAAATTCCTGTTTTCCCCTGTCATCATTATCTTATGGGGGGAATTGATGTCGATTTAAATTCTAAAACTACCATTGATAAATTATATGCTGTAGGAGAATGTTCCCATACAGGAGTGCATGGAAACAATCGTCTGGCAAGCAATTCTTTATTAGAGGCACTTGTTTTTTCTAGACGTGCCGCAGAAGATATCAATCCACAACTTATGAATCAGCATATTACATTTATTACTCCAGAATTTCCTCAGGACAAACATACCAAACAAATACCTGCTGGAATTCGTACAGAAGTACGTCATATCATGCAGAAAGCGCATTTTGTGATTCCAAATCCAGAAGAAGCACATAAAGGTTTTGAACGTATTTTGGAACTCAAAAGACAATTAGAACAAGGTGATTATCAAGTCAATTGCGATTACGTTGAGGCATACAGTTTGGTAATTATTGCCTACTTAATTTTAAAGCATTATTTGGGCAAAAGTTCTTCTTCCTCTTAGCAGCAAACATTTGATAAATATTGATTGGATTATATTATTCCAATCATCACTGCTTTATTAGTAATAGATGATTTATAAAAAGTGATTTAAGGAGAATTTTACATGAAGCTACCACAATTTTATATTGATGATTTAATTAAAAGAGCTGTCCAAGAGGATATTCACTATATTGATGTTACCAGTGATTATCTACTTGATGACAAAGATGTTTCGCAAGCAAAATTGATTGCCAAAGACACTGGAGTCATTTGCGGTATTGAGATTGCAATGCGTGTATTTACTTTGATTGATCATACCATTGAATTCACCATTGATAAACAAGATGGAGATATGGTCAAACAAGGCGATGTCATTGCTACTATGTATGGCTGTACCAAATCTCTACTAAAAGGGGAGCGCACCGCTCTTAATTTAATTCAACATATGTCTGGAATTGCCACTGCAACCCATCGATGTGTAGACTTGGTTAAGGGTACCAATGCTACCATTGCCTGTACTAGAAAAACACTCCCAGGGCTCCGACCCATCCAAAAATATGCAGTTGTAATTGGGGGTGGCAGAAACCATCGATACAATTTAAGCGATGCTGCCATGTTAAAAGACAACCATATTGACGCCTATGGAGGTATCCTCCCAGCAGTAAAAGCACTCAGAGCAAAAACCGGTCATATGGTACAAATAGAGGTAGAAACCCGTAATTTAGACGAATTACAAGAAGCATTACAAGCTGGTGTCGATGTCATTATGTTGGACAATATGGACTATGATACGATGAAAAAAGCAGTGGAAATCACAAATGGCAGAGCGAAATTAGAGGCTTCTGGCAATATTACCCTCGAAAATATTGCACAGGTAGCAAAAACAGGAGTGGACATTATATCATTGGGTGCTTTGACCCATTCTGTCACCTGTTTTGATATTTCTATGAGAATTATAAAAGCATAATCATTTTCAATGAACATCTTTTGAAATATTCAAAAATACCAAACATCTTAGTCAAAATCAAGTCACTATCATATGATAATATAAAATTACCTTCAAAATAATTTCATAAAAAGAGGAGATGTTACTATGATAAAAAAAATGACTGCATTATCATTGGTTTGTATCGTTTCTTTATTCATATTTTCAGCTTGCTCTAACCCGAAATCTCCATCTAATGCTGAACAGTTTCATGATTTTAGAATTGTTGAGGAAGCTATTTCAGATGAACTTTATGGAATCGCTGTCAGAAAAGAAGATACTGTATTGAGAGACGAAATTCAAAATGCACTCAACCAAGCTATCAAAGATGGATCTGCTGCTAAAGTGGCAAAAAAATGGTTTGGAAAGGATACCATTTATAAACCAGAATATTCTACTATTCAAACAGACCCCAATGCCAAAAGTGATAAAGATACTATTATCTTAGGTTGTGATATTGACTTCGCTCCTATGAGTTTTATGGACGGCGATGAAATTGTGGGATTTGATATTGACCTTGCCAAATTAATCATTGAGAAAAAAATGGGAAAAAAGTTGCAAGTGGAACCAGTTATTTGGGCAGATAAAGAAAAAGAATTAAACAAAAAACAAATCGATGTTCTTTGGAATGGTTTAACTATTACAGATCAGCGCATGGAAGAAATGTGTTTTACCGAACCCTATATGCACAACAGACAGGTGATCGTAGTTCCTAAAAACTCTGATATTCGAACACCCGAACAAATGAAAGATAAAAGGGTCGCTATGCAAAAAGAATCTACTGCAATGGATGCATTTATCGATTATGACATTCCCGCCACTGTAACAGAACTAGAAAGCAATGTTGATTGCTTAATGGAGCTAAGCCAAGGGCTTCAGGACCTAGTCATTATGGACTCTGTCGTTGCAGAATATTACTTATCATTGACAAAATAGTCTCTATACATTTTTATTTTCAGTCCATATATTTTTTTATCTTAATCCCCCAGAAGGAAAAGGAGGACAAAAATGTTTTGGTATATTTTAGCCACTATTTTTATGATTTTTTTAGGCATTGGCATTTTCTTAAAACCAACGCTTATGTGGAATTTAACCGAACGATGGAAGTCCTATCGTGCAGATGAGCCTTCTAACCTTTATTTAATTAGTACGAAATTTGGAGGAATTCTCATAGCTTCTATAGGACTTATTCTCACAATTTTATTATTAGTTGTCAAATAATTCGTTTCAGTCAATAGCATAGTTTTTCACCAATGATTTACAGCAATTGGTTTAAAATAATCCTTCCCATCTCTATACAATTAAAAGGCAGAAAAAAACAATGCTGTCTTTCACATGGTATACCCACTGTCAATCACAAATCACTATTTTGTAATCAGATAGGTCAATTCTATTTTCTGGTGGAAGTGTATGGATACAATTCTTATCATGGATGAACAGAATTACGATAATCATTTAGAAGAAATCTTTCGAGTAGCCATACGAGGGATTATATTTGTTGATGGCAAGTTATGTATGATTGAAGATTCTTTCGGAAAGATGAAACTGCCCGGCGGAGGCATGGAATCTGGGGAAGATGATGTCCAAGTTTTAATTCGAGAAGTAAAAGAAGAGACAGGATATGATGTGATTCCTACATCTATAAAACCATTTGGAGAAATAGAGGAAAAAAGGTTATCCATTCATGAGCCGATGATTTGGCATCAAATCAACCGTTTGTATTTTTGTGACGTTTATCCAGAGCAAGGACAGTGTAAATATACCAGAAATGAAAAGGACTTTGGGTTTCATCAAGTATTTTATACAATAGAAGAAGCATTGGAAAAAAACAAAAACATGTTAGAAAACAAAGGGCGGCAGGCTTGGAATCAACGCCAATACAAGACATTACTACTTATAAAAGATTTTTTAGACCAAAAATAAACTTTCCAAACGAAAAGATAAACAATCAGGATACTTTTCCAAAAAGAGAGATAAAAAGTAAAAAGACACTTCATTTTCTTAAATGGAGTGTCTTTTATTTGGTGGTAAAAAACATAATGGAATCGCTTTGATACGATTCCATTACAAAATATAAATATTGCTGTTTTATTTTGGATAACTTCCATTTTTATCATCTAAATAGATTTTAAAAAAACATATCATCAATATTCATCAGAAACAGTAGCAGTTACTGGAACCGTAGGGGCAGTAGGAACCACCTCAACATTTCGATAACAACTCATTCCTGTACCAGCTGGCAATAGCTTACCAATGATTACATTTTCTTTGAGCCCTACCAATGGGTCCACTTTACCTTTAATCGCTGCCTCTGTCAATACTCTAGTCGTCTCTTGGAAGGATGCAGCAGATAAGAAACTATCTGTAGCCAAAGAGGCTTTTGTAATACCCAACAATACTGGTAAAATTTCTGGATATTTTAAATCTCTCTCACCATTTGCAGCACGCTCATCTAGTATACGAATCTGCTCTTTTACTTCTGCACGGTCTGATAAACCGCCAGGAAGTAAAGAGGTATCTCCTGCATCTATTACACGTACTTTTCTCATCATTTGTTTTACAATGACCTCAATATGTTTGTCATTGGTATCAACACCCTGCATACGATATACCTTTTGTACTTCTGTAATCAAGTAATTGCGTACAGCATCTTCACCCAATACCGCCAGTACATCATGTGGGTTAATAGAGCCCTCTGTCAATGGTTGACCTTTTTCTACATAGTCACCTTCTTGTATTTTAATACGATAACCATATGGAATTTGATATTGTCTTTCTTCCCCATCTGTTGCAGTAACAACGATATTTTTGGTGCGTTTGATTTCTTCAAAACGCGTCTTTCCTGCAATTTCGGAAATAATCGCTGCACTCTTTGGTTTACGACCTTCAAATAATTCTTCAACCCTTGGAAGACCTTGTGTGATATCTTCTGCATTCGCAATACCACCTGTATGGAATGTACGCATGGTCAACTGAGTACCTGGCTCACCAATTGATTGTGCTGCAATAATACCCACTGCCTCGCCCACTGCAACAGGGTTGCCATTTGCAAGGTTTGCACCATAACATTTAGAACAAACACCATGTTTGGATTCACAAGTCAAGATAGAACGAATTTTAATCGTTTTTACGCCACTGCTTTCCAACTTTTTAATATCCTTCTCATTTAATAGTTTATCTCTAGAAACTAAAATGCTGCCTGTTTCTGGGTCAATAAAGTCTTCACACAAATAACGCCCATGTAAACGGTCTGCAATTGGCTCAATTAGTTCTTTTCCTTGTTTAATTGCATAAACTTCAATACCCTCATGTGTGCCACAGTCTTCTTGACGAACAACTACATCTTGAGAAACATCTACAAGACGTCTTGTCAAATAACCAGAGTCTGCTGTTCTCAATGCGGTATCTGCCAGACCTTTACGCGCACCACGAGAAGAAATAAAGTATTCCAAAATATTTAAGCCTTCACGATAATTAGAACGAATTGGAACTTCAATCGTCGCACCTGCTGTATTTGCAATCAACCCACGAATACCAGCAAGCTGACGAATCTGGTTAATACTACCACGTGCTCCAGAATCTGCCATCATATTAATTGGGTTATATGGGTCCAAATTTTTCTGTAGTGCGTCGGTTACTTTGTCTGTACATTCATTCCATACATCCAAAACCAACTTATGTCTTTCATCATCTGAAATCAGACCCATTTCAAATTGTTCAATGATCTCTTCAATGCTTTCTTCTGCTTGTGCAATATATTCTTTCTTTTCTGGAGGAATGGTCGCATCACAAACTGCAACGGTCACAGCGCCTTTGGTGGAATACTTAAAGCCCAATGCCTTAATTTTATCCAACACTTCAGAAGTTGTTGCAGTACCATGTGCACGAATACATCTTCCTACAATTTCTTCTAATTGCTTTTTCTTAACCAAAAATGAAATTTCTAAATTAAATTGATTTTCGCTGTTGGTGCGGTCAACAAATCCCAAATCTTGTGGAATTGGCTCATTGAAAATCATACGACCCACAGTTGTATCAATCAATTTGCTGATTTTGCGTTCTCCGATTTCTTTTGTAATCCGCACTTTAATTTTGGCATGAAGTGTTACTGCTCCAGCCTGATAAGCCATCAATGCTTCATTAAAGTCACGGAATATCTTTCCTTCACCCAACTCGCCATCTTTTTCTAGAGTCAAATAATAAGAGCCCAATACCATATCTTGAGATGGCACAGCAACTGGACGACCGCCAGATGGTTTTAATAAGTTGTTGGCAGCAAGCATCAAAAAGCGCGCTTCTGCTTGTGCTTCTGCAGACAATGGAACATGCACCGCCATCTGGTCACCATCAAAGTCAGCGTTATATGCAGCACAAACCAATGGATGTAATTTCAGTGCTCTACCCTCTACTAAAATTGGTTCAAAAGCCTGAATACCAAGTCTGTGCAGTGTTGGTGCACGGTTTAACAGCACTGGATGAGATTTGATTACAATCTCAAGTGCATCCCAAACTTCGGGTTTCGCGCGTTCTACCATCTTTCTAGCACTTTTGATGTTATTTGCCATACTGGTTTCTACCAAACGCTTCATAACAAATGGCTTAAATAATTCCAGTGCCATTTCTTTCGGCAAACCACATTGAAACATTTTTAGTTCTGGACCAACTACAATAACAGAACGTCCAGAATAGTCAACACGTTTACCCAATAGATTTTGACGAAAACGCCCTTGTTTTCCCTTTAACATATCGGATAGAGATTTTAAGGGGCGATTGTTTGGACCTGTTACAGGTCTGCCACGACGACCGTTGTCAATCAGTGCGTCAACTGCCTCTTGTAACATTCTCTTTTCATTGCGAATGATAATATCTGGAGCAGAAAGCTGCAACAGACGTTTTAAACGATTATTGCGGTTGATAACTCTACGATATAAATCATTCAAATCAGAGGTTGCAAAACGTCCACCATCCAATTGAACCATTGGGCGAATATCAGGAGGAATTACAGGAACAACGTCTAAAATCATCCATTCTGGACGGTTTCCTGATGCACGGAATGATTCTACAACTTCCAATCTCTTTAACAAGCGAACGCGTTTTTGACCTGTTGCAGTCTCTAATCCCTCTTTGATTTCAGTAGAGAGTGCTTCTAAATCCATCTCTTGAAGCAATTCCTTAATGGACTCAGCACCCATTCCAGCTTTAAAACCATCTCCGTATTTTTCTCTCATGTCAGTATGCTCTTTTTCTGTTAGCAACTGACCTTTTTCTAAAATGGTTTCCATTGGATCAATCACAATGTATTTTGCAAAATATAATACTTCTTCTAATCTTCTTGGAGAAATATCCAAAATCAGACCCATTCTAGATGGAATTCCCTTAAAATACCAAATATGAGATACTGGGGCAGCCAATTTAATATGTCCCATACGTTCTCTACGAACTTTAGAACGAGTGACCTCAACGCCGCATTTATCACAAATTTTACCTTTATAACGCAGACGCTTATATTTACCGCAATGGCATTCCCAATCCTTTTGGGGACCAAAAATACATTCGCAGAACAATCCCCCACGTTCTGGTTTTAAGGTACGATAGTTGATTGTTTCGGGCTTTTCTACTTCCCCATAAGACCATTCTAAAATCTGTTCTGGAGAAGCCAAGCCTATTTTAATTGATTCAAATACATTAAATTCCATACGAACCTCCATTTTACGGCAAAGAACCTACTATAAAAGTGCTTTCTGCCACTGCCATGTGGCAGAAAACATAACAGATTGATTCTATCTCAATTAATACAAGTCATCATCATCCATATCATCTGGAAGTTTTCCGCTTGCCAAAAGGTTCTCAAATAACTTGTCATCAAAATCTTCATCTTCTAGGTCAGAATCAGGTTCTCCTATCGTATACTCATCTTCAATATCATCAGTTTCAACATATTCTTCGTCCATAACAGGCTGTAATACCACATCGTCATCGTCATCAAAGGATTGTTTTAGATCAATTTCTTCGTTGTTCTTATCCAATACCTTTACATTCAAACACAATGATTGAAGTTCTTTAATCAGCACCTTAAAGGATTCAGGGATACCTGGAGTTGGTACGTTTTGACCTTTTACAATCGCTTCATAAGTCTTCACACGTCCTACTACGTCATCAGATTTAACCGTCAAAATTTCCTGCAATGTATAGGCTGCACCATATGCCTCTAAAGCCCATACTTCCATTTCACCAAATCTCTGACCACCAAACTGAGCTTTACCACCCAAAGGCTGTTGCGTTACCAAAGAATAAGGACCTGTTGAACGCGCATGGATTTTATCATCAACCAGATGGTGTAATTTTAGATAATACATAACACCAACCGTGACTGGATTATCAAATTGTTCACCAGTACGTCCATCATATAAAATCGTTTTACCATCTTCACGAAGCCCTGCTTCACGCAGACAATCGCGAATGTCCTCTTCTTCTGCTCCATCAAATACTGGTGTCATAATCTTCCAGTTCAATGTCTTAGCAGCATAACCCAAATGCACTTCCAATACCTGTCCGATATTCATACGAGAAGGAACGCCTAACGGATTTAACACAATATCCAAAGAAGTCCCATCTGGTAAGAATGGCATATCTTCTTGAGGAAGAATACGAGAAACAACACCCTTATTTCCATGACGACCTGCCATTTTATCTCCAACAGAAATCTTTCTCTTTTGTGCAATATAGCAGCGGACGACCATATTTACTCCAGCAGACAATTCATCAGAATTTTCTCTGGTATAAACCTTTACATCCACAATAATTCCATATTCACCATGAGGTACTCTCAAAGAAGTATCGCGTACCTCTCTTGCTTTTTCACCAAAGATAGCACGTAGCAAACGTTCTTCTGCGGTCAACTCCGTTTCTCCTTTTGGAGTCACTTTACCAACCAAAATATCTCCAGAACGCACCTCAGCACCAACACGAATAATTCCATTTTCATCTAAGTCTTTGAGTGCATCTTCACCCACATTTGGAATATCGCGTGTAATTTCTTCTGGTCCCAATTTTGTATCACGTGCTTCTACTTCATATTCTTCAATATGAATTGAAGTATAAACATCATCTCTTACAATCTTTTCATTGATCAAAACTGCATCTTCATAGTTGTAACCTTCCCAGGTCATAAAACCAATCAACGCATTTTTACCTAAAGAAATCTCTCCATTACAAGTTGCCGGTCCATCTGCCAACACTTGACCAACATGTACTCTATCACCTTTGTTGACAATTGGTCTTTGATTGGTACAGGTTCCCGCATTAGAACGAACAAACTTAATCACTTTATACGTATGCTTTTCTCCTGCATCGTCTCTGATAATAATTTCATTCGCACACACACGATCTACAACACCATCATGTTTTGATAGTAATACTGCTCCAGAATCAATCGCTGCTTTGTATTCCATACCAGTTGCAACAATTGGTGCATCTGTTTTTAACAGTGGCACTGCTTGACGCTGCATGTTTGCACCCATCAATGCACGGTTGGTATCGTCATTTTCCAAAAATGGAATCATCGCTGTTGCAATGGATACTACCATTTTAGGAGAAACGTCCATATAATCAACCGTTTCGCGATCGGTTTCCAAAATTTCACTGCGATAACGAGCATTGACCCTTTTACGGGCAAATTTATTGTCCTCTGTAATGGGTTCATTTGCCTGTGCCACGATATAGTTGTCCTCTACATCAGCAGTCATATAGACAACTTCATTTGTAATCACACCAGTCTCTTTATCCACCTTGCGATATGGCGCTTCAATAAATCCATATTCATTGATTTTTGCAAAACTTGCAAGATAAGAAATCAAACCAATGTTTGGACCTTCTGGCGTTTCAATCGGACACATGCGTCCATAGTGACTGTAGTGTACATCACGCACTTCAAATCCTGCACGATCTCTTGACAATCCACCTGGACCCAATGCAGATAAACGACGCTTATGTGTCAACTCAGCCAATGGATTATTTTGGTCCATAAACTGAGACAATGGAGAAGAACCAAAAAATTCTTTAATTGCGGCAACTACTGGACGAATATTAATCAACGCCTGAGGCGTTACATTTTCCATCTCCTGCGCCTGCAAAGTCATTCTTTCACGAATCACACGTTCCATTCTAGAAAAACCAATCCGAAACTGATTTTGCAACAATTCTCCAACAGAACGAATTCTGCGGTTTCCCAAATGGTCAATATCATCCACTGTTCCAATATCATAAGCTAGATTGTTGATATAGTTGACAGAAGCAAAAATATCATCCTTAATAATATGTTTCGGAATCAATTCATTGATTCTAGCCTTTACCATCTCTGTAATTTCTTCTTTGGTACTTGCTTGGTCTAAAATCTCCTTTAAGATTTTAAAGCGGACTTTTTCATAAACATAACATTCTTCGGTATCAATATCTACAAAGTGTTTGATATCCACCATACCATTAGAAATGACCTTGGCAACCTTTTCGCCTTCTTCTACAAATAAATAAACCGCATCCACTCCAGCATGTTCAATTTCCATTGCAGTTTCACGATTTAATTTCTGTCCTTTGGTTGCAATCACTTCACCCGTCAGCTCGTTGACTACATTTTCAGCCAATACATGACCTATGATGCGATTTCCAATTGCCAACTTTTTATTATATTTATAACGTCCTACTTTTGACAAATCATATCGATGTTCATCAAATAATAACGGAACCAAATGTTTTACTGCACTTTCAATTGTTGGAGGCTCTCCTGGACGTAGTTTTCGATAAACTTCTAACAAAGCTTCCTCACCATTTTTGGTGCCATCCTTATTTAAAATGGTGGTTGCAAGACGCTCATCTTCTCCAAAAATTTCATAAATCTCTGCATCAGAACCTGCACTTTGATTCAGTCCTAATGTAAAATCAGAAGAAATGTCATCAGAAGCCACATCGTCTCGTATCTTAATTAAAGCTCTTAAAAAGGTAGTGATTGGAATTTTCCTATTTTTATCAATGCGCACATAAAAAAAGTCGTTTGAATCTGTTTCATATTCCAACCATGCACCACGATTTGGAATAACAGTAGAAGCAAATAACTTTTTACCCGTTTTATCATAACTATCACTGTAATAAACACCTGGAGAACGCACTAATTGGGATACAATGACACGTTCTGCACCATTGATGACAAAGGTGCCACTCTCGGTCATTAGAGGAAAATCGCCCATAAAAATTTCCTGCTCTTTGATTTCGCCAGTTTCTTTATTTAAAAGTCGTGCGGTTACTTTCAATGGTGCAGCATATGTCACATCGCGTTCCTTACACTCTTCTACAGAATATTTTGGATTGTTTTCCAAACGATAATCTGTAAAGTCTAAGACTAAATTTCCGGTATAATCTGTAATCGCAGCAATATCGCGAAATACCTCTTTTAAGCCATCTGTAAGAAACCATTCATATGAGCGAATCTGAATTTCAATTAGATTTGGCATTTCCAAAACCTCACCGATTTTGGCAAAGCTCATACGAGTTGTGGTTCCAAGTTGCACAGGCTTGACATTTACCATAGGCTTAATCACTCCATTCATATAGTTACACTTTGTGAAATCTCACAAAATAAATTTAAATGCTTATTCATTTTTCTACAAATACAATTGTGGTAACATTACCAAAATTTGAATTGCTTTTGCTGAATAGGTACAAATATCCATTTTAATACATTGTACATTATAAAGTAAGTGATAAAAAAAGTCAAGTGAAAAATGATTGATATTTTCTCCCAATTCACTTTTGTGTTTTTAGCACCTTACTCTTTATTTTTCAATCTATCATTATCTAGATTTAAAAATCATATCAGACATTTTTTAACTTTATGTGCGGTAATGATGGTATAGCTATATGCGTTCACAGGTACGCTACAATTCTCTACCCTTATACACCAATTTTTCCCAGTTGTTTCAATGCTTGCATTTTGGTTGCGGATTTGCATTCTACACCATCCAACAATATCATCTGTTTGCATTTGTAAGTTCCTTTTTATACGTTCTGCACCCATGTCTGTTGTATGAAGTTTATCAATATGTTTCCATGAAACTATTCACCTTGATATCACCACACTCCATAAAGTTGTCTTTCCCCCCTATTCTAAGAGCTTTTGCCGTTTTATATATTACTTCTTTTTTCATTTTTTATCATAATAAAAGAAAACTTTCTGTCTTTGAATACAGAAAGTCTTTTTGTTTGATTTTTTAGCATTGCTTCCTTATATATTCTTATCTTCTATACCAAATAGAATTTTACTATTTTATCTATAAATATCACTGATACTCACCTTTTATGATAAATAATCTTCTGCTCCTTTTTTATCCAATTGATATATTATCATAAGTTGCTCTATTATTTTATCTTGAGAAATGCCCAAACTCTTCAAACTTGTAATTAACATTTGAATCCCTCTTTGCAGTCCTTCTTCTCGACCTTTCTCCAATCCTTCTTCTCGACCTTTTTGCAGTCCTTCTTC
>CAJTTB010000012.1:33009-74477 GCA_910579175.1 uncultured Oscillospiraceae bacterium
GACCTTTTTGCAGTCCTTCTTCTCGACCTTTCTCCAATCCTTCTTCTCGACCTTTTTGCAGTCCTTCTTCCCTACCCTTTCGCCAAGATTCTTCTCGAATCTCCTGTTCTCTCATCTGTAAGGTCATATATTCTCTCCTCCATTCTCGGTTCTCTTTCACGCGTTCTACTTTTTCTTCAATTTCCTGTACAAACACATTTTGGCTTTCTTCCCCATTTACATACTTTAAAAACTCTCTTACATCTATATCTTTTTCTTTTTCATATGCTTTTGTATTAAAAAATATCTTTTTCGCTCCATCTTTTAATTTTAACTTTCTGTCCTGTTCACAGTAATTCTCAAATTTATATTCCGATCTCCTTTTTCCAAATGGATCAAATGTACAAATAAATATTACATAACTTTCTTTTAGCTTATGATAACTTTCACCTTTTTCTATGGTATTTAAATCTATCATTGCTTGATAATAGCGACTTCTTTTGCTTAAATCCTTTTGATTGGTTGTTTGCATTTCCACATTAAAGATTCGATTGTTATCTTCCACATAAACATCTAGTCGCACACTTTTGGCATCTACTGTAATATCTACCACCTTTTGTTCTTCTAGGTACTTTATATCTTTAATTTTAATACGTAGCAGTTTCTCTAATATTTTTTTACAAATCTCTTTATCTCTCATTACCTTAGCAAACAAAAAATCATCTCTGATTTCCAGTTCTTCCCAAGATTTTATTCCATTCATTCTTCTGTCTCCCATTTCCTTTTCTTCAAAAACATTATATCACTTTTTTGTTATTTTTTCAATATTTTAATGCTGTTTTTATTTTTTTTGTGATAATATCACATTTGTTTAAAAAAGTACTTTTCTTCAAAATGTATTTATAACTTTCTTAAAATAGAAAGCTAAAAACATAAGAGAAGAAATAATATACTGTTACAATTTCTAATTGAATCTATGACTGGTATCTTCTCTTTACAAAAAATAACAAAACAATGGTCTGTCAACCTTTTTTCTAAAAGCACTTGACAGTACAGTTATAAGCTGCTATACTGAACATTGTTCATATTGAGGTGACCGGATGAATACAGTTGTAACATCAAAAGAGGACATTTTGAAAATCAGCCGAAAATTGATTCAGCAGCAGGGATGGTCTGCAATCAATATCCGTTCTGTTGCGGCAGCCTGCGGGGTATCGGTAGGATCTATTTACAATTATTTTGACTCTAAAGCCACATTGGTGAGTGCCACAGTAGAAAGTATCTGGTGCGAAATTTTCCATCAGTCTGAGGACAGTACTATGTTTGGGGACACGCAAACCTGTATTGTCTGGATGTATAGACAGATAGAACAAGGTTGCAAACAGTATCCTGGTTTTTTTACACTGCACTCTTTGGGCTTTATGCATGAGGACAAAACCGATGGAAAACAGAAAATGCAACAAACTTGGCAGCATATCCTGGATAAGCTGAATGCTGTCTTAAAGCGAGATACCAAGATTCGGACCGATGCCTTTACGGAGCAGTTTACTGCGGAACGATTCGCGGATGTCCTGTTTTCCCTAATGCTGTCCGCTTTACTGCGGCAGGACTATGACCCCACAACCTTGCTGGAAATTATTCGCAGAACCCTTTATTAAAATTCCCACGATTTGGTGGGAATTTTACACCCAGCAAAGTGAACGGTGTTCAACAAGAGAGATGGATTACAAAAGTAAAACAAAATACCTCGCTGTTGCTCGCCTGTCTCTTGTGGAGTATAGTTAATGTCAACATCCTTCGCATTGGACTGATAGCCCATCCAGCTTATAAATTTTTGCTGAATCTTCTGCTATCTGTTCCGATTTTTGTTGTATTTCAAAAGTTTATTTTTGAAATCCTGGTAAAAAAATATACTGTCAGAATCAACACCTATCCAGAAGAACGACATTTTTATGAAGTCCTTTGATAAAAAAACATCTGCAATCATGGCGGTGATGACCTGCCGGCAAGTGGACTTACGCTGGGACAGTTTACCACAGTTTTCCATACCAACCTGAGCGCTTCGGTGGTGGGCTTATTATTCGGTTGCAACTATGTCAGAGAACTATTGACTGCCATAGTTCAAAATAAAACATAAAGGAGAGTAAACTATGCAAGCGATTGTGGAAACCTTGTTTGATGCTGTTTATTTAACTTCTGTCGTTACTATCGGAATTTTGATGATCCGAGGCTACAAAGGAAATCACCAATTCCGTCTTTTCGGATGGATGGCTGTCGTGCTGGGAGCGGGAGACTCATTCCATCTGGTTCCCCGCGCTCTTGCCCTGTGTACCACTGGTCTGGAAAATTACACCGTTCCTCTGGGCATTGGAAAGTGGATCACTTCGGTTACAATGACCATTTTCTATGTGCTGCTGTATTATGTCTGGCGGCAGCGATACAAAATCAATGGTCGAAGCGGTCTTACTACTGTTGTATACATTTTGGGTGGTGTGCGAATTGTATTGTGCATGATGCCCCAAAACCAGTGGCTCAGTGCTGAAACACCCCTTTTTTGGGGCATATACCGTAACATCCCCTTTGCCCTGTTGGGTCTCTTGGTGATTGTACTATTCTATCATAGCGCAAAGAATCATGGGGATAAGGCATTCCGCTGGATGTGGCTGACCATTGTACTGAGTTTTGGCTTCTATATCCCTGTGGTACTGTGGGCGGATATCATTCCCCTAATTGGAATGTTGATGATTCCCAAGACCTGCGCTTATGTGTGGACGGTACTGATTGGATATTTTGCTATGAAACAGGAATGCAAGTAAAGGAGAAATCATTATGAAACGCTACATAAATACAGCTTTAATATACGCCATTCTTGCGATAGCTGGCGGCGTGTTTTATCGAGAATTTACCAAATTCAACGGTTATACTGCAAAAACTACCCTCTCTGTTGTTCATACTCATTATTTTTTGTTGGGCATGGTGTTTTTTCTGCTGCTTCTCCTGTTGGAAAAGAGCTTCTCTTTCACCTCCACAAAAACTGTGCAGGTTTTGATTGTCTATCATATCGGTCTAAACCTAACCAGCTTGATGCTTGTCATACGGGGAGTGGTCCAGGTGCTGATACCAACACTTTCCTCACAGATGAATGCGGCAATATCAGGTGTTGCGGGAATCGGGCATATCCTGCTGGGTGTCAGTACAATACTTCTGCTGATGCAAATTAGGAAAAGCATATCAGCAAAACAGAGCTGATTTGAAGTTGCAAGACTAAGAACCCAAAAATATTTGTTAAACAGTGGAAGGTCTAGGGCTTTCCACTGTTTATTTTAGAATGTTTCTATCTTTAGAAAAAGTATTTTCCAGCAAATATGAGGTACAAATGTAAAATCCCTCTCTTTTTAGATTGGTGTTACTCAACGCCATTTGACAAAATGATTCACTAAAATATCTAAAGCGGGCAGTTATCCCATACAGGTAGCTGCCCGCTAAACTTAAAGTTGCACCTCTTTCCAGCGCAATTCACACTTCCCAGTGGCATCTTTAAATTCCCAACGTAAATAACACTTGTTTTTTGCATCTAAATCTATTTTTGCCGTAGGGGACTGTTGATCCAACTTCAGCAACAATTCCTTTTTTGCGCCCAATAATATTACCTCTATATTTCCCTTTGACAACTGCATATCAAGGGTAAATTCATATGTTCCGCCTTCAAAAAATCTTCCCATATGCTTGACCCAGCCAGTACAAGAACTCAAAGTTACTCTATCTCTATCTCGGCTGGGGCGAAACACAAATAAATTTGCAGCAATTTTTTTTGATACTGCAATACTTCGAAGATATTGCCATATACTCAATGTCTTATCCTCCAATCATAGAGTGAAATTCCGATTTGTTTAACTAATTATATCATACAGTAATTACCATATCAACTTCGTTTTGCAGAGATTACCAAAGTGATATCTCAGCAATACTTTTCTCAAAAGGGATTAAAATCTCATATTCCTCTTTAAAATAGTGGCGATGAAAAACACAAAACTGAGGAGGATAGAAATTATATAACAGCATTTTTGTATGCGGTTATATGCTGGAACGCAAAGGAAAATATTTTCAACGACTGTAGCACTAGTTAAGATCTAGAGACACCCATATATTTTAAATATGCAAAAAGCAATATTTTTTTTTTATGAAAATACTGCTCTTGTTTTTATCCTCTGCTGTTTATTTACTTTTATAGAAAAAACTAATTAAAAAACACCTCCAATACTTTTATTGGAAGTGTTGCAATTTTCACCACTATGGGCTTCGCGGTTTATATATCTATCTTAACCGTCTAATATGGAGCGGATTACGAGGCTCGAACTCGCTACCTCCACCTTGGCAAGGTGGCGCTCTACCAGATGAGCTAAATCCGCATAATGCCTCCGGACGGAATCGAACCATCGACACGGGGATTTTCAGTCCCCTGCTCTACCGACTGAGCTACAGAGGCGTATTGTTTTTACAAGATTAATTCATTTTATAAAAACTATGTTAAAAAATTACTGAGATATCAGTAATTCGATTGGCGACCCGCATCGGGCTCGAACCGACGACCTCTAGCGTGACAGGCTAGCGCTCTAACCAACTGAGCTAGCGGGCCAAATAGATGGGAACAACAGGGCTCGAACCTGTGACCCTCTGCTTGTAAGGCAGATGCTCTCCCAGCTGAGCTATGCTCCCACAGTGTGCTGATTACTGGTGTCTGACTTGATTATTATCATGTCTTTCAGCGACGAGTATTATTCTAACAGATAGTCAAACATTTGTCAACACCTTTTTTCAATTTTTTTTTAAAATTTCTATTTTTTTCAAATTGATATACCATAGATGCCCATTTAAAGCCTATTATCCATCAATTTATGGTTATGAAATCGCAGAACTTTTTTTGAATAAAGTTCGTTTTAATCGGAATCTTTTTGACCGTTTCATTTCTGTAATATAAATCCAAATATGAAATCCATAAAATAATAAATTTACAATAGAAAAATACTTTTGACTGTTATCAAAGAAATTTCTAAAAACGCCTCCAAAATTCATGATAAAAAGCAGTAAAGCTTGATTGAAAAAAGTTATCATACAAATCCCTAAAAATAAATATAAATAACGGTTATCCTTCTGTATCAAATAACACAACAACGCCAAAATCAAAGCAGGCAACTGATAACGCTCGTGCATACGACAGGTAAGCATAAAGATACTGTTGATAAAAAACAAAGCATGAACCGCACCGGGAATTTGTCTATAAAAATATTTTACACAAATAAAAACCACCAGAAGTAAAATCATAATGATCATACTTATTTGCGCATAGGTAATACCAAATAACTTTTGACTATCTGGCACCCAATTATTTTCTCCAATTCCATATAAATTATAAGCATTTAAATTGATAAACTGATAACTTTCAAATCCACCAAAATAAATATCAAATGGCAAAAAAATACTACCAGAAGCAATCATAAATGGCAACCAACCGGCTATGCCCACCATTAGCCCAATTCCCAATGCTTTTATCCAGTGCTTAAAATGGTAATGAAAGAACAATTCACAAAGAACAATGGGAGCAAAATATGCCATTTGTAACTTTGTCAAACATCCCAAAGCAAAAAAAACACAAGCAACCGTGGGCTTTTGCTTCCAGAAACACCAAAAAGTCAAAAAAATAAACAACAACAACAATACATCTGCTTGACCCCAAAAGGCACAGTTAAAAATAATAGAGGGGTTTACTGCCCAAAATGCAGCAAAAAACAATGCTTCCATTTGATAGTGTTTCACTGTTAAAACATAGATAATACACATCAACAATATATCAGATAGTACTGGAATCAGTTTTATCCAAAACATTTCCAACTGCCAAATTTGCTGCATCTGCGCTTGTTTTACAAATGTCCCAACAAGACTCAACAACATCGGAAAGACGGGGGGATAATCTAAATTTTGTATATTTTGATAGATGTTCAAGGGATTTTCTGCGGCAGCGATTGCCCATGGAATATTATATGGTCGCAAATCAAAATCATTCTGATAAGTAGTTGCAATTACCACTCTTAAAACCAATGCAAATAATGCAATTAAGATAAAATAAACATGAACTGTTATTTGCTTAGAAGCCGCTATTTGTTTCATATCTCTTAAACTCCATTATAAAGTATTTTAGCAATTCAAAATCAAATACGAAAAGGTTATGTTCTCAATCTTCTAAAAAAATCTTTTAGTAGTTGAGAACACTGTTCTTGAAGCACCCCAGTTTCTAATTGCGGTTTATGGTTATACTCCAATTCAAATAAATTAATGACTGAGCCGCAAGAACCAGCCTTGTAATCAAAAGCGCCAAATACCACTCGGTCAATACGGGCATTGATAATTGCCCCTGCACACATTGGACAGGGTTCTAAAGTTACATAAAGGGTACAATTGGGCAATCTCCAGCCCCCCAATTGCTCGCAGGCCTGCTCAATTGCCAACAACTCTGCATGTGCCACTGCTCGTTTTTTGGTTTCCCTCAAGTTATACCCAGAGGCGATTATCACATCATTTTGCACGATGATCGCTCCCACTGGCACCTCATCTAGTTCAAATGCCTTCTTTGCCTGCTCAAGTGCCAAAGACATAAAATATTCGTCCTTTTCTTTCATTAGAATGCTCCTTTTCAGTCAAATTATACCATCAATTGATAATTTGGATATCATTGAGTGCTTCCAAAAATGCCAAAATTACAAGCATCCAAAAAATAACATTGGTCAAAAGACACTTGATTTTGGTGCGATTGGTTAAAAAAGTATCTTGGTTGCTAATTTGAAAAGCATCTGCATTCTTTCTGATAAAACGACAAAATGCAATGATAGAAATTAACATAAAAGTCAAATACAATAACCCTGTTATCAAATATCCATGTTGTAAAAATAAATTATGCTCTACCAATAATATAAATGAAAACAAACTGCGAATTGCAAAATTTGAAATAATCGGTGCAACAATACTGCCAGAAAGAATTGTCAAATATCCAAGACCCAAACTCAAGATAAACACATAAAGCATATCTTGTGCAGATGTTTGTGTCAATGTCATACAAACACTGGAAACAACAATGGCAACAAAATCACCAAATCTTCTCAAGGAACCTAAAATCACTCCATGAAATAAAAATTCCTCGGTAAATGCTGGAATAATGGTAATCGATAACAAATATAAGATAAATGGGACAAACTCTGTTGGTATTTTACTGTAGTTTTGGGAAAATACCACCCCACCAAAACTCAAAATATGGGAAAAAGCCAAGACAAATAACTGGGCAACGATTGCCAAACCTATCAAAATAAAAACACCATAACGGGTGGTTTTTGGATTTGGAATAGCAAACATCTTTTTGACAAGTGTTTTTTTCTTCAACAATAAAATCATCACAAGTGATGGTACTGCCATATAAAATAAATAAGATAGAATATTCACCAGTTGATATGCCGTTTTAGACAGCGTAATCATAGAAGTCATTGGATTAATTGTAATATCGCTTCTCAATATACTCAACAAATTGGCAATTGGTACAAATGACAACACACGAACGCGCAGAAAAAAAAGCAACAAAAGTGCAAATAATAAAATATTATAATAAATCCCCAGCTGCTTTTGCTCCTTTTGCTGGGGTGTTTCTGGTAAAAAACCTAATCCATTGATATATGTATAATGTTGGTCATCTAGTTCAGAATTTATAATATCAGGAAAAGGGTGATGGTTAAAATGTTTATTCATTTTTTTTGGCATTTTCAAATCTCCCTTATATGATACAAATTTTACTCGGACAAAATAATTGGTACATTGATTACAAATCATGTTGTGATATCCATTAAAATAGGAAGTATTTCTTGTGAAAAAAACATTGTTTTTTTACGCTGTAATTTTTGTAACCTACGAATTCCACAGATACGCACAATTTTTGATTTATTTTTCATCATAAGTCAACCAGTTTTATAGATGGTTCGCAAAATCACAAAACTATACTTTATTTTCACTTTTTTTATTACAATGACTACCCAATCAAAATAAACAATTCTTTATTTTAATTTTGATTTATTATAACACACTCTTTTTGTGAAATAAACAACAGTTTTGTAAACATTTTTCTTGTTTTATCATGAAATTACTTTTATTGTCTTTCTCTGTATTACAAATCATAAAATTTTATGTTATACTATCTCCAGAAGAAATATTTGATAAGGAGATTATTATGAAACGAATCAAAGTAAAAAAAATAATAACAATTGGTTTAGTGGGTTTTATCACTGTATTTTTATCTGCGTGCAACACGCAAAAAACGCCATCTGGTGATTTTGTTTCAGACAGTGTCAGCGATACTGTTTCATTGGGAGAAGCTCTCACCGAAGAAGAATATTTACAAACGCTTGATGAGCTTGCAAAACAAATCTCTACCATTACAACCGAAAAAGGAAAAGAGCTTGAAAAGATTGATGAAACAGATGAACAGGCATTAAAAACAATGACCAAAGATTTGATAAACTCCGTTTCTTCCTACTACAAAGACTTGACATCACTCAATCCACCAGAAGAATACCAAGTCGTACAACAAAAAATTCGTTCTGGTGCACAGGCATATCTTCAAGCGCTTGATGTCAGTTTACAATTAATGGAAGATCCAGATAATCAAGAACTACAACAAAAGGGGCAACAATTAAGCGAATCAGCCCAAATATTGGTAAAAGCACTCAAGAGTTTAGGAATCACCTATTTTCAATAATATCATCGATAGGATGTATGAAGTATGTTCAAATAATAGGTGTACTACAAACGAATGATATAACATTCAACCGAAATCATCCTATCAACATCTCAAATCAAAATACCTTACGATTTGTCACATCACAACTGCATTTTTCACCGTTTAAAAAAATGATTCTTTTGCGTTTGAGTTATCTACATCATTACGACAAATATTCCAATTGGAATATGATACTATAATTTCGTAAAAAAACGATATATTTTCTTATGATTTTCTTATAACAGTTGACAGTAACTGTAATTTTGTTTATTATAAATAATAAAGAATATCGTTTTAGATTATGATATGAATAGGTGTATTCATGAAAAAAATTTTCAAAGCATTTGGCGCTATTTTTTTGATTGGATTGGCTGTTATCTTCTTAGATATAGGCTGTTTTTTCCGATACACAATCGGTGTTCCCTGTCTGGGGTGTGGCACCACTCGAGCATGTGTGCAATTTTTACAAGGGCATTTAGTAGATGCTTTTTATTGGCACCCACTATTTTGGTTCACCGTTCCATTATTGGCGCTTTTGATTGTCAAACAACAGCAAGTTTTTCGCTCAAAAGCGAAAAATCGTGTATTTTGGATTACCATATTTGCGATGTACCTTTCAGTTTATATTGTGCGAATGGTAATGCTTTTTCCAGATACCCCTCCGATGGACTATAATCAAAAAGCGATATTATGGCAAATTTACGATTTCATTCGCAGTCACACTACAGCATAAAAAGGAGGTCATTTCTTTGATTCAAAGAAGAGAGTTTTGGGTAATATTATTGCTAACTATCGTA
Source organism: uncultured Oscillospiraceae bacterium (assembly GCA_910579175.1). Classification (GTDB taxonomy): domain Bacteria; phylum Bacillota; class Clostridia; order Oscillospirales; family Ruminococcaceae; genus Massiliimalia. The sequence continues at coordinate 42,598 of CAJTTB010000012.1, forward strand.
ACTTGTGGTATCTATTATTATATTTATTTATATCAAGTTACCAAAGATTTGAATACCATGGCTGGAAATGATGATAAATTTACTGACCCTGCTATGGTAGTTGTACTTAGTATTGTTACTTGTGGCATTTACTCTTGGTGGTGGTACTATCAAATGGGTAACCGTATGCAAAATATGGGTATGGCAAACAATGTACGTGTAGAGGAAAACGGTACTACTTACTTATTGTGGTTATTATTAGGTTCATTCGTCTGTGGTATTGGTCCTTTAATTGGTTTGTATTTATTTATCAAAAACTTTAATAACTTGGCATTTGCCTACAATTCCAGCCTCACTCAAATGTAAAGCATAACGAAACGATATCAAACCGCTATAAAGAGATAACTTTATAGCGGTTTTTTCATGTTTGTTCTCGCTTTTTCTCAGACACCCCATTGAAATACCCCATTGGTCATGATACAATAGAACTAGAAAAACAACCTTTGTTTTGATTTACTTTTCCATGAGAAAGGACCTTTTTAAAATGCAAATTCGGTTAAAATCTCATCATTCTCACAAGCAAGCAAATACAATTTTAAAAAATCCCACCCGTGTGATTGTAACCAGCTTCGCGCTGATCATTGCTTTGGGCACATTTTTGTTGATGATGCCCTTTTCTTCTAGAACAGGGGAATTTACCAAGTTTATGGATGCCTTTTTTACAGCTACCTCCGCCACTTGTGTAACCGGTTTGATTGTGGTAGATACCTATCAACATTTCTCTACACTTGGACAAATCATCGTCTTATGTTTAATTCAACTGGGTGGTTTGGGTCTCGTTACCATCACTACTTTTTTTCATGTCGCACTTCGGAAAAAAATAGGACTCAAAACCAGACAACTCGCACAGGAATCCATCAATTCTGGCACACCCGAAAATACTGCCGAATTGCTCTTAATGTTGATTAAACTCACTTTGGGAATAGAACTCGTTGGTGCAGTGATATTGTCCAGCGTATTGATTCCACAATTTGGACTTGATGGCATTTTTATTTCTATTTTTTTATCTGTTTCTTCTTATTGTAATGCCGGTTTTGATATCTTGGGTAGATTGGAAAACTTTAGCAGCCTAGTACATTATTTTGATAATCCCATTGTTTTAGTTACCATTGTTTTATTGATTACCGCTGGTGGTTTGGGATTTATTGTTTGGTTTGACCTTTATCAGTATCGAAAAACCAAACATCTTAACTTTCACACCAAAATTGTATTGGTTGCCACACTGTTGCTAAATGTTGTAGGAACATTGTTTATCTTGATATCCGAGTGGTCTAATCCCAACACAATCGGTCAGATGAACACAGGTGAAAAAATACTCAACAGCCTATTTCTATCGGTAAGCTGTCGTACTGCTGGATTTAATACATTCGATTTGGGCAGCATGTACGGAACCACAAAACTTGCCTGTATCATCTGGATGTTTATTGGTGCTGCTCCTGGCTCAACCGGAGGAGGCGTTAAAATCACAACCTTTACTGTATTAATTATGACAGTGGTTTGTGTTTTAAGAGGCAAGGGAGAGACATTGATATTGGGACGAAAGGTAGATAAAAATGTCATTTATAAGTCATTGACGATTATTTTTATTGGAATGGTTGCGGTATTTGCCGCTACGGTATTCATTGGATTTACCATTCATTCAGAAGGTACACAGGTCCAAGATATCAATGCTTTATTTGAATCGGTATCAGCTTTTTCCACTGCTGGACTTTCAGCAGGTGTTACCGCAGTTGCCAATCTCCCTTCTAGAATCATTCTAACCGCAACGATGTTTCTAGGAAGGGTGGGACCGGTATCACTAGCACTTTCACTTGCTGCTCGAACACAGTCCAACAAGCATCATATCTATCCAGATGCGAAAATCATTGTGGGATAATTTCAGAAAAGAGGAAATCAAATGATCACAAAAGACCGCAGTTTTTATAAAACTTTTTTCTCCTTAACTGCCATGATGGCACTGCAAAATGTCGTGGTATGTAGTGTTAATTTGGCGGATAATATCATGTTGGGTGCCTATCATGAAACTTCTCTTTCTGGCGTCGCCTTGGCAAATCAAATACAATTTATTTTACAAATGCTAACCATGGGAATCGGAGAAGGAATCATGGTACTCGGTTCTCAATACTGGGGAAAACGTGATGCGCAGACCATCTGCAAAATCGTTGCAATTGGTTTGCATCTCGGTCTGTTGGTAAGTGTTTTTATGTGGGCAATTGTCTTTTTCTTTCCCAAACAATGTTTGGGATTGTTTACCAACGACACAATGGTCATTGCAGAGGGTGTCCAGTATTTAAAAATAATTTGTTTTTCTTATCCATTTTTTACGATGACCAATATTATGCTCTGTGCTATGCGTGGAGTAGAAACAGTTAGAATCGGTTTTTTTGTTTCCTGCTCCACACTGTTTATTAACGTCTGTTTAAATTATGTTCTAATATATGGAAACTTGGGATTTCCCCGTCTGGGAACCAGCGGAGCAGCAATCGCCACACTAACTTCTCGTATTGTAGAATTTATCATCATGGTCATCTATTTAAAGATATTTGATAAAAAAATCTCCTTTCAAATTTCCTATTTATTTCAATATCATAAACAATTGTTTTTGGATTATATTCGTGTTGGCATTCCTGTAATTTTATCCAATACCATTTGGGGCATTGCTATGGCAGTACAAGCCGCCATTCTAGGTCATCTGGGCAGCAATGCCATCGCCGCAAATTCTGTCGCCGCCACTGTTTTTCAAATTCTTACAGTTGTCACTTACGGTTCTGCCAGCGCTTCTAGCGTTATCACTGGTAAAACCATTGGAGAAGGTAGAATTGAAATCATCAAAGAATATACCAATACTTTCCAGATATTATTTTTGATCATCGGTGTCTTTACTGGGTTGGGATTATTTTTAATAAAAGACTTTATTTTGGGATTTTATGACATTTCCGTGGAATCCAAAATGCTCGCCTCCCAATTTATTACAATCTTGTCTATCACTGTTGTTGGTACCTGTTATCAATGTCCATGCTTAACCGGAATTGTACGCGGTGGAGGAGACACCAAATTCGTCCTCTACAACGATTCTATCTTTATGTGGGGAATTGTACTTCCCATCTCTGCTTTAGCTGCCTTTGTATTCAACTGGTCCTCTGTTGTGGTCTTTATCTGCTTAAAAAGCGATCAAATATTAAAGTGTTTTGTTGCCATTGTAAAGGTCAATCGCTTTACTTGGATTAAACAACTGACAAGAAAGGAGGGTTTCAATATCAAATAGCAGTTATCATATGATAACCCATCAAGAACATTTTTTCAAAATGGGATCATACTGCTGTCAATCTTATCAATAAAGCACTATCAAAAGAAATCGTATTGCAATCAAATATAGAGTCGATTTTTAAAGAACCAAATGGATATACCTGTGAATATCATATGATACTTGATAATATCAGTCGATATTTGTCAAGCGATAGTGAATAAAACAGGTATCTCTATCATTGAGGTTCAAGTAGCTTATTCAGACAAAACGAAATTATTTATTACATGATATTGTTTACTAAATCGAGGTGCTTTTTATGAAACAAACTTGCCCTAGTTGTGGAAAACCCATTCCACCCAAAGCCGATAAATGTCCAGAATGTGGCGCATTGCTCAAACGTTCAAAAAATAATCCCAGCGGCGGAGAATTTAACATTCTTTATTATGCTATTTCTTTTATACTTCCCCCTGTCGGACTGGTGATTGGAATTATCAATTTATTTCATCAGGATATTTATCAAAAATACACTGGACAATTGCTGATTGTATTTTCTTTCTTATCTGTTGTAATCATCTTTATTTTAGTCTGTCTTACATTCTCGTTTTAGCGTGATTTACTTTGGTTTTTATGAATATTTCAGTAAAAAAGCTGTTGCAGTTATAAAACTGCAACAGCTTTTTATGATTTAAAATATTGTTCTGCTAGATTTAAAACACAATCGACATCTGCCTGTGTATGCGCATTGGATAAAAAGATGGCTTCAAATTGAGAAGGAGCAAAATAACAACCATTTTCCAACATATAATTAAAATATTTAGCAAAGGCTGCTGTATCCGATTGTTTTGCGGTAGTCCCATCTGTCACCAATGTATCTGTAAAAAATAGACAAGATAATGAGCCAATTCCCGTTACCTGCCCCCCTTTTACCACTGTCTGAAGCCCTTTTCGCAGCCTATCTCCCAATTGGTTCATATGCTGATAAATCTCTGGTGTCTCCTTTAAAATCTTTAACTGACAAATACCAGCTGCCATTGCCACAGGGTTTCCACTGAGTGTTCCCGCCTGATATACCTTACCAACTGGAGCAATCATCTGCATAATCTCTCTACGTCCTCCATAAGCGCCAACTGGCATACCAGCCCCTACAATCTTACCAAAGGTTGTCAAATCTGGAATTACTCGATAAAGCCCTTGTGCTCCAGTCAATCCCAAACGAAAACCTGTGATTACTTCATCAAAAATAAGCAGAGAACCATGTTCGTCACACAATCTGCGCAGCCCTTGTAAAAATCCATCCACTGGAGTTACAACGCCCATATTTGCCGCAACTGGCTCTATAATCACTGCTGCAATCTGATTGTGATGTTGTTCAAATAAGCGCTGTACACTCTCTAAATTGTTATAGGTTGCAGTCAAAGTATCTTCTGCGCAGCCTTTTGGTACTCCTGCGCTATCGGGCACACCGCTAGTCATTACCCCAGAACCCGCTTTCACCAACATTGCATCAGAATGTCCATGATAACAGCCATCAAATTTTATAATCTTGTCGCGTCCGGTAAATCCTCTCGCGGCACGAACGGCACTCATTACCGCTTCTGTTCCTGAATTAACCATTCTCACCATATCAATGGAAGGAACCAAAGAGCAAATGAGTTCTGCCATCTCCACTTCAATGGCAGTCGCCGCACCAAAACTCAATCCATTCTGTGCAGTATTTATCACTGCATCTAAAATTGGCTGATAATTATGCCCTAAAATCATAGGACCCCATGAACCGATAAAGTCAATATATTCATTTCCATCCACATCAAAAATACGACTGCCCTTTGCCTTCGCAATCATGCGCGGAATACCCCCAACAGCCCCAAAAGCACGCACAGGGCTATTGACACCTCCTGGAATCAGTTCTTTTGCACGTTTAAAAATCCGTTCTGAACGTTCACTTAACACAAAAAGCACTCCTTTATCCAATTCGTCCCTGTTCTATCCAACCTGCCAGTTCTTTGGCATAATAGGTGATCAATATATCAGCACCAGCACGAAAGACACTCGCTGCTGATTCACATACCACAGATGTTTCATCTATCCAACCCATTTTTGCACCTGCTTTTATCATAGAATACTCACCACTCACACTATATGCTGCTGTGGGTACCAAAAAGCGTTCTGATAGTTCTCTTACCATATCCAAATAGGATAAAGCGGGCTTTACCATCAAAATATCTGCACCTTCTGCCAAATCCAATTCTGCTTCTTTGATGCCTTCTTTTCGATTGTGATAATCCATTTGATAACTTTTTCGGTCTCCAAATGCAGGAGCTGAACCTGCTGCATCACGAAAAGGTCCATAAAAAGCAGAGGCATATTTTACTGCATAAGACATAATAGGCGTCTGATATAGATGATGTTCGTCCAACAGTTCCCGAATCGCCAAAATACGACCATCCATCATATCAGAAGGCGCCACCATATCCGCCCCTGCCCGAACATGAGAAAGTGCAGTTTTTGCCAAAAGGGGCAATGTCTTATCATTGTTTACACAACTGCCTTCTAACATTCCACAATGTCCATGGGAGGTGTATTCACACAAACAAACATCTGTGATACAGTACAGTTCTGGAAAGTGCTGTTTTATCTGTTTGAGTGCCGTTTGTACGATACCATTTTCATCCCATGCACCGCTTCCAATCTCATCCTTTTGACTGGGAATTCCAAATAACATGATATTGCTAACACCTGTCTCTAAGACATTTTCTAATGCAAACAACAGCTTATCTGGACTATATCGATATTGTCCTGGCATAGAGGGAATTTCCTCTTGTAAGTTTTTCCCCTCTCTTACAAATACAGGATAGATCAGCGCAGACTTATCTATCCTAGTTTCTCGAACCATCTTTCTCAATACTGGCAACCCCCGCAAACGACGAGGTCTTTGCAGTAAATTCATCTGATCACTTCCTTCTTTATGGTCTCTATCATACTATCAATTGTGGCTTCCTTTGCAACAATGACATTCATCTGATACTTTTTCGCCTGTTGTGCAGTTTGTTCTCCAATGCAAACTGCACAAACACCAGTGTAATCAAAATCTGTACCAAAGGTTTGTACAAATCCCTTCACTGTTGAAGCGCTGGTAAATGCCACAATATCTTGTTCTTTTAATTCAATTGGTGCATGTTGGTTCATAACCGTTTCATAAATCGGCACATCATCAAATGCAACTTGATGTCTAGCAAGGATTTCGGTCAATTGTTCTGTTCCATGTAAGGCTCTGGGAATCAATACTTTTTCTTGTGTATGAACTCGTTTTGCCAAACCTTCTGCCAATGCATGGGCATCATAACACAGTGGCATATATTCCACCAAAATACCCCTTTGTTCAATTGCCTGTTTGGTAGCAGAGCCGATTGCTGCAAATTTTAAGCTGGATAGTGTTCGCACATCGATGCGGCTTTCTATTAACTTTTGAAAAAAGGCTTCCACTCCTGTTACACTGGTAAATACAATCCAACTATAAGTATACATCTCGCAAAAAGCCTGTCCCAATCGCGTATTACGCTGTAATACATGCGTTTGTATGGTTGGAAGTTCTACCACTTCCGCCCCCAAATCGCGCAACTTTTCCGCTAATACAGAAGCCCGTTTTTTTGGTCTTGTAACGATCACACGTCTTTGACCAAGTGGTCGATCTTCCGCCCAATGAAATCGCTCAGAAAGTTTACAGACCTCTCCCACAACAATAATTGCTGGTGATTGTATCTGTTGTTTTAACGCTTGTTGTGCCAAATCAGAAATTGTTGCCACCACTCGTCGCTGATAGGCAGTTGTTCCCTGTTCCAATATTGCAGCAGGCATATGTTGATTCATTCCAGCTTTTAGCAGACCCTCACAAACCTCTGCAACAGCACCGACACCCATTAAAAACACCAAGGTTCCACCTAATTTTGTCAAAGACTGATAGTCAATCTTTATCTTGCTATTATGCTTTTTATGGGCAGTAATAACATGAAAGGAAGAGGCATAGTCGCGATGTGTAATTGGAATCCCTGCATAAGCCGCTACACTCACCGCAGAAGTCACACCTGGCACGATTTCAAATGGAATTTGATGTTGTACCAACAATTCCAATTCTTCTCCTCCCCGTCCAAATACAAATGGGTCTCCCCCCTTTAAACGAACGACCCTTTGTCCTTTCTGTGCCTCCTCTAACAAAATTCGATTGATTTTTTCTTGAGGAATTGGATGACTGCCGGCAGTTTTCCCAACATTGATTTTTTTTGCTGTTAAGGGTATCAAATTCAGGATACCATACCCAACCAATTTATCATATACCACTACATCTGCTTGTTGTAGTACAGTTTTTCCCTTTATTGTCAATAAACCTTCATCAGATGGACCAGCACCTACCAACCATACTTTTCCTTGTTTGTTCATCCATACACCCTCAATACTTTCTATTTTTTTTGTTTTATTTTATGTGCGAGCTGTTCTCCAATCTGTCGCGCCTGTTCTACTGAGCCTATCTGTTCTTCTATCAAATAATGCTGCTCATCACAATATAAACCAGTCAATTTTAGTTGTGTGCCTGCTATTTCCGCATAAGCGGCAATCGGAGAGGAACAGCCTCCATTTAACACAGTGACAAACTCTCTCTCTGCCTCTGCCATTCTCTGTGAATCAATGTTATTTATCGTTTTTAAAAAGGAAAGATCATCTTCTTTTCTACCCTGTATCGCCAAAATTGCCTGTCCGGCTGATGGAATCACTTCCTTTGTAGAAAAAAAACGGCTGATTCGATGAGACAAACCTGTGCGCTGTAAACCTGCTGCCGCCAATATCAGGGCAGAATATTCACCATCATCTAACTTCTTCAAACGAGTGATAATATTGCCCCGTGCCAATGCAAATTGTGGATTATGATATAACTTTTGCAGTTGTATTTTTCTGCGTTGACTGGAAGTTCCGATTCTATCTTGCACCAATGAATAGGAACTCTGTTCGGGAAGCACCAAAACATCTCTGGGATCTCCTCGTTTAGAATATGCAATCAATGGCAACTGTGTATTTACTTCCATAGGCATATCCTTTAAACTGTGTACCGTAATATCCACCTTATCTTCCAGCAAGGCATCATCTAATTCCTTTACAAACAATCCCTTTCCACCGATTTTATCCAAACTTTTTTGCAAAATCTTATCGCCGGTGGTTTTCATTGTAATGAGTTCTATCTCTAGTTTGGGATAATGCTGCTGAATTTGGCAGATGATTTGCTTGGTTTGTTTGACTGCCAAAAGACTATCCCGACTTCCCACTCGAAGTTTTCTTCCCATAGTATCACCACCCTATTTTTCTGAAAACAACATTTGTTTCATACTGCGGATATTATCCGCAATCCGTTTTGCCAATTTGTGGTCTGTTCCACTGGCAGTCACACCAATTACCGAGGTGCCTTGTTGTATGACTGCGGGAAAATAAAAACTGCTCTCTTCCTTACAATCCGCCACACTTACGGGAATTTTCCACATTTCACACGCTTCAAAAACTTGATGATTGACGATTCTTTGATTGGTAGCAGCGATAACCATTCTTGCCCCTTTGACATCATCTTTCTGATATGCCCTTGCTATCCAACAAAGTTTCTTTTGCTGATACCATGTAAAAATCTCATCAGACACTTCTGGAGCAATCACAATGATATCCGCCCCAAAGGGAAGCAGTGTTCGGATTCTGCGCTCAGCAATCTTTCCTGCACCTACCACTACAATTTTTTCTTGTTCCAATGGGATAAACATCGGAAAATAAGCTATTTGTTTTACTTTCATCACGCAAACTCTTTTCGCTTTGATTGTTCTACCGCTTCTTCCAATCCAATGACACAGCGCTTCCATTCCTCTCGGTCAAGATGTTCCCGCAAATCAAACAACAATTTCATAACCGCCTTTTGGGAAGCAATATCCATATTTCTGCGAAATTGATATCGCTGCGTTTCATCAATTGAAAGCTGCTTTAATTGTTTTTTCGTTCTGCCCACAATATCTAAACTAGTTTGTTTTCCAATCTTCTCAATGGTTGGTATCCACTCGCGAAGGTCATACCAATCCTCAAAATCCTGTTCATATTCTGATAAGATTCGCTTTGCCTTTTGGATCTGTTGTTGGTCTTTTTCACGAGACAAATCACCCAAATCATCTACATTATATAATGTCACAGTATCCAACTTTTCCAATTCTGGATCAATGTCCCTTGGAACTGCCAAATCCACCAAAACAATTGGTTTTTGACTCAATATCTGGGCGGTTTCTTCATATTTTAAGGTATGGTGTGGGCTTCTTGTCGCGCTGATTACAATTTGTTGTTCTGATAGCTTCTCTACCCGCTCATCGTAATTTAACACCCGACAGCCCCCTGGAATCATCACATCTTGATGTTTATACTGTCTCATGGTCATCATAACTTTACAGTGTTGTTTTACCAATTCAGATGCCACCAGACGTCCCATCTCACCATTGCCAATCACCATACAACAAATTCCCTGTAAACTTTCAAATTGTTGTTTTAATAACTCTATGGTTGCCACTGCCATAGAGCGATCTGCCACAGTCAAACGCACATTACTCTTTACCTTTTTTGCAGCGGTCACTGCATCTCGAAATAAAATTTCCAATACCGTATCTATGGTGTGTTGTTCTCTTGCAAATAAAAGTGCATCCTTTATTTGGGTCAGAATTTGGTCTTCTCCAAAGATTTGCGAATTTAATCCACAAGCAAGCTCCATTAGATAGTGAACCGCCATCATACCTTCGCGCTGAATAAAGATATTGCTTTTCTCCTCATTTGACAGATCTTTTCCATCACAGAGCATATCTACCAAAGAAATGTCAGTTTTTCCGCTCACCCATAATTCTGTGCGATTGCAGGTGGATATCACCACACAACCAGACAGATGAAATTTTTCTTTTAATTTTACCATCGTTTCAGCAAGTGTTGACTTTGTATAAGAGAATAATTCACGTTGTTGAATATTCGCATGACAATAATCAATTCCCGCCATTTTCAGCTCCACGTCAATTAAACAACCTTTCTTTTTTAACTCAAAAAGTTTTTCTGACAATTCATTGTAGTCCATTCTACCATCAAAGTCAACTCAGACACAAAAATTTGACAGAATTTTGCTAAAAATAAAATTATTTTTTGCATATAAAAAACCATTGTAAATACAATGGTTTTTTATAATGGAATAACCTATTTTATTGGCGGTCCGCGAAATTACAAAAAATATCTCTTTTCCCTCGTGCCCGCAGGCACCTTTTTGACACACAATACTTTTAACCGACAGAAACTTGAACTTCAGCAGTGGCATGAACAGGCAATAAACTTTGAATAAACGCTTTCTTTTCTGTGCTGTCTGCCATAAATTTTTGGTCCTTTATCACCCTTACCACGATTTTTTTCGTATTGACATGCTCTGTTATTTCCGCTGTCATACCACCACTTTCAATCGCTTTTAAGATCTCTTTTTTAGAAAAACTATTATCATGAATACAAAGGCGCTTTTTTTGACATTCTATCTTCTTTTGTTTTTGTGCTTTCTCTGATGCTGACATAGGGTAAGGTGTTTCTTTTAGATGACACAATCGTTCAAAATAATACCCATAGGGATTCTCTATCTCATCTAAAAAACAATATTTTGCAATCTTTTCTGATTGCTCAAAAAGTTGTTGTAGTTGTTCTGAATAAACCTTCATCTCCGCCTCTATGAAACTATTTCCATTGAGCCGATAAAGACACATTGATTTTAATTTTTGATAAATCCGCTGATAACAATCCATCTTTAACTGTCCTTTCTTTTCATCTTTACTGTAATCGTTCCAGGCATTACAATTTGATCATTTTCAATGGTGACCAAGGTAGTTGGCTGTTCAAAAACAACCTCACGATATCCAGTTACGACCTCTTTCATGCTGTCCGCCAGACTATAAGGATTGATATCTTGACCAATTCCCATCTGATATAATTGGTCTTCTAAAAAAGTGCTTGCCATTCCCTGTTGTGCTACTTGATTTTGCATACTCTCCACATAGACAGTCACAACGAGATTTTGCACAATTATCTCTGGCTTTTTGACAACCACATCAATATTTAATTCCCTGTTTTCCTCTATCACCTGTTTTACCTGTTGACAAAGAGAATCTGGAGTCATTCGGAACATATCAGAAATATACAGTTGTAGCTGATGGCTGGTTGTATGAAATATCGCTTTTGCAGACCAAACATTTGGGCAGCTCATTGCCAAATCCTCATAAAATTTTAAATTTGCTCCATTTGATATGCGAATATAGGATTCTAATAGCCGCTTTCGATAAACTTCTTCTGGTTCTTGTTCTACACCACCCGCAAATGCTTCTAGATTGATTACCGAATCAACACCTGCAATTCCTGTTACCAGTGTATCAATCTTCCTTGCTTGAATGTTTGTATTTTTTCCCATTTGATTGGCAATCGCTGGAATATCAACACTTGTTTTGCCCGCCGCCAATATACCATCTTGCGTCGTGCTGTACATCACTGTTCCACCAGCAGAAGAAGTGCAAATGGTTCCCTTTGGGATTGCAATATTTTGTGCGGCAGCAGTTTTTCGTTGAAATTGAATCACTCCAACAGAAGCTGCAGCTTTTCTTCTCTGTATATCCCTTATCTGTCCATGCCGTTCCAAATAGACTCCTGTAGCTGTCTGAGGAAAACTCTGTTTGGTGTAAAATTCAATTTGCTCATAGATTTGCGCCATCTCTTCTGCAATGATACTCATACGCATACCCAAATCCCCATCATCTGCGATGGTTTCTCCAGTTTCTTCTAAAAAACGCGATTTCATCTTTTGATAAATGGCATCTTGTTTCACTTTTTATCGTCCTCCTTCGGTATTTAGTGTCAATGTTGTAGGCTTTCCAGCAATATCCAAATAGATTATCAAATAAAGTCGTTTTTCTGTCGTATCCAATTTTCTTTCTATTTCCAATACAGATACTTCTTCTATCTCTCTCAGCGCTTCATTGACGATAGAAAATAGTGTTAAATTGTCTGTCTGTGCAATATCCAACCCAGCTAGTTCGCTTCCCCACTCTGGGTGAAGTGCAAAACTGCCCTTTTTCATCGTCAAGCGAATGATAATTCTCTGTATCAGCTCATCTGTTCCAGAAACCAATTTCATACCGCCGCATAAGTCGGGAGACATATCCCCCTGAATCAACAGTGTATCGATTGTTATCACCTCTAATTATGTTCTATCTGCCCATCTGGACGGATACGCAAATTATTGATTTCAACATCTCCGTTTTTTTTCAAACAGATATAAGCACCACTTTTTGCCTGAATAAAAACCTCCTCATTTGTTTTGGGGCTATCCCAAATTCTTCCCAAAATCACCTGCTCTCCATTTTCCAATGGCAATAATATCACCGTTTCACCCTCAATTGGATAACTGGTAATCCCAAAAGGCAATATCTGCTTTACTTTTTTCAGTTCTCTCTTGTCTATGGTATCAATACCACTTCCAACCGCCACCACCTGTCCAATGGTTGCCTGTGGCTTTCTGTCTATCCGTTCATAATGATTCATTGTGTTCCTCCATCATCTTATACCACCTGTTTATCCCACAATTTTAATTTTGTTATCAATCCATCTTTTCCAACTTCATATACAACCTGTGCAACATAAAGATTGTCATATGTTCCAAGTTTATCTTGAAAAATACAATTATCACCTACTTGAATGAATACAATTCCTGCAATGAACAATGTAATCTCTAAATAGGCCATCTGATACTCCTTTATGCGATTTTCACCGCTCAACTTGATATGATTTTCCCATTGTCTTGCTGGGTGATAATAGCGCTCTCGTACAATGCCCAGCGTTTCTGCCAGATGATTGCGCAAAACCTGTTGATAAAAAGCTCCATTTTCTCCTCTATCTGTCTGAATATATAGTTTTGAAATCATCTGATAACGATCTTCTTGTATGGAAGATTCATAAAATCCAATCGCATCCCTTTGTATATTGGAAAACAAATATGTTTTTTCAGAAAAAGGAGTTAAACAAATCGTTTGTTGATTATGTAGATAGGGGGTTTTTCCATAAGCAAGACGACAAAACAACTGAATAAATTCCCAATGTGACATTCCCTTTTCCGCTAAAATCTGTCTTAAACAAGCATTATAGGGAAATTGAAAACGGTCAATTCCATAGGGAACCGCATGTTCTCTTATCAGTTGTTGGGCTGTTATCGAAAAGTATAATCTGGCACGCACTTCATTGTCCAACAGCAAAGCTGCACGACTACGGCACTGTAATTGCGTATAATACCCATCTTTTGTAATGCTGGTTTTCTGAACATCTACAATTCCTTCAAAAAATATTGTTCCCTGATATTGGGCAGACAATTTCATAATTCTCTGGGGTACAATTTCATCTAAAATCATCAAATCAAGCTGATCCGCTGGGGTCAAGCGATCACTTTGAAAGCGAATATCCACAATTTTCCGAAGCTGAATTTCTTTGCCCTTACTTGTAATTCCCTGAATTATCACCATCTAATAAGCTCCTATCCGACTTTTTTCACAATCTTCTGTAAAGGTAAATTGATAGTGAAGCATTCTAGGTCCTGCTTCCCCTACAATAGAAAGCTCTGAAAAATAACAGTCAATCGGTTTTTCATTTGGAAGATATAATAATCCGCTACTTGATTCTAAAAACAATTTTTGCAGTGTGTTAAATTCCTTTAACATCTGCTCTCCCGTTAAGGTTCCCTGCCCTGTAATAATCTGTGGAAAAAATCCCAAATCCTGTATCATAGGTGTTCCAAATGGATTGAGAAACACCTTTAAATTGCGGCTGTCCTGAATCTGAAATCGAGCTGGATAATAGCGAAATTCATAACCTTTAAATCGAAATTTTTCTATCTGCTCTTCCATCTTATCCCTCCAAATTCAAATCCTGTACACTGCGGCGCAGTTCTTTTTGTTCCCATTGTTGCCATGTTTGTGCCTTTATCGCCGGTTGAGCAAACCATTGATTTTGATTATTACCCAAAAAGTCCACTGGCTTTTTCTTGACCATAACATGATTAGACACCGGTTGTGGTGTTTTCTTAGAGTTTATGGTGTCTATCATTCGATTTATCTGTTTTTGAAACAACTTCAATCACCTTCATTTGTTCATTAAAACTCTGATTGATACTCTGCTCTGTGATATCTGGAGTATCTGTTAAGATATAGGCTTGTTCATAGGTCTCATACCACTGTATCAATTGATGTAAACTCCACTGTTCCAACACCTGTCTTGCAGATTCAAACCTGCGCTTTTGACCATGATAACAGCTGAAATAAGCCAAAGTGGCATATTCTGCAAATGCCTTTGCAACCGTCTGCGGAAATTGTTTATTCAATAATTGTTGTTCCAATTCCCCAGACAGTTTCATATGTTCTAATACCTCGAAACAAGATAGCTCTTTCATTCTATCATTCATTTTGTAACCTCACGATGATTCTCTTTGCTGCTGTAATTGTCACTGTCTCGATACAGGGGTGATTTAGATCTCCCAATTCCGAAATATCTTTCCATTCACATCCACGGTAAATAATTTGATAATTCGGTTTCACAATCACCAGTACAAAATCAGAAAGTTGATAAAAATCAACCTCGTCTTGAGTAGAAATCAACACAACGCGTTTTAACTGTAGTGTATAATTAATTTTTCCCCTGATAATTTCTACTGGATTTACCGTTCCAAATGCCTCTATTGGCGTAATTTCTTGCGTTGCACTGGCAAGATAACTCTGTACAACTGCAATCTTTCTCCCATCTGCCTCCAAATAAATATCCTTACTTGTGGGAATTCCACGAAACTCCATCTGCTTCCCCCTTAAATTGTAATCTGAGCAGTCAAATAAATCTGACTAATTCCCTGCCGAATGGTAAAAGAAACATCTGCAACACAAGCGGTGCTATCATCGGATTTTCGATAAATCCTTGGCAGTTCATAGGTTGATAAATATCCGCTTTGTTCCAATTCATCCAATTTACATGCAAGTAGAGAAGCAATACTATTGAGTGAAGCATTGTCATTGTAAACTCGCTTCATTCGTTCCAATAGCAGTTGACGAAGTTCATACAACACAATATCTAAAATCAAAACAACACTTAAATCTCGATAGGTATAATCTGGTTGTCCATCTTCGCCAATGGTCTGGGTAGTAACCCCTCGAATCAGTTCGACATGACCGCCAATCTGTTCAAACACAGCAACACCATTTTGCAACAATCGATTGATATCTTCCTCCAATATAGTCTGTTCAATCTGAAAAATTTGTTCTATGCTTGTTCCATTTAGATTGTTGTTTAACTCTTGAGAAACGCTTATAAGCGAAGCAAGTATTATTGCTGACAAATTGGTGCTACTTTCTTCTGATACAATCGCAGGATAGCTTACCAAAATACGTTTATGATTGAGTTGATTTGCCAATTGTATGGAACTATCAACGGTGTTTTCGGCTGTTACAATCAATAATTCTCTACCTGCCTGCTCCTGCTGTTGCACTTGATTTTTTAAATAGGTTGTACCTGCTTTTTGATTTGCACAAATCAGATAAATGTCCTTTTGTTGTATCAATTTGCCAATGGCTTTTTGATGTTCACTGGCAGTATCGGCAATTACTGATACTGCATAAACCGTTGGTACACCACACCAAAAAGCCGCTTGCAATAAATACAGCAGTTCATTTTGTGAAGTCATTGGACCAAATAGTGTCTTTGCCTGATCAAGTGAAGTGACTTTTTGTACAGTCTGTACGATTTTGCCACTCTTTGCCGCAATCCCAATTGCTTTTCCCTGTTTTTTTGGGTATCTGGGAATCACAGTATAACTGGTATAAATTCCTGGGCGCATTGTCTGCATAAAATCCCCCCTAAACAACGACATTTGTCTGTAATTCTATTTCGGTAATCGGCGCATAGGTTTCTAAATTGGTCAACAGCACCTTTGCCTGTGCAGTTATCAGCAATCGAAAGCACTGAATTTGTTTTATAAACTCCAATTCTCCGCAGGTATAATTTTGAAATTCCCATTCTGTTATCTGAGAAAGTTCCTGACAAAGCTCCAAAAATATTTGATTTGCATCCAAATAAGGTTGTGTATTTGGAAAGTAAAGTTGAAACTGAAATTCAATCATTCCACTATCACCGCTCCAGTGCTGCCAATTTCCCTGTTCTAAAAACGTTCCAACATAATTGCCAAACCCCAATTTTTCTACTGTAATTTGTTTGACTAGCAAACATAATATCGGTTTTTCCAATATGCCAAAATACTGATTTTTAGAATATCCCTGATATACTTGAATATCTGGAAATCGCTGTTGCAATCTTCTTTGTAGGACATTTTGCATCTCTATGACAGATTGATTTGAAATCATGATACTATCTCCTTTATTTCATAAGCATATGCATTTTGATAGAGTGGACCATTTTGGAAATACACCATATCGCATTCTGTTACCCGAAATCGTTTTCCTTCTGATAAAATTTCTCGATCAACTTCTATCAATCCAGTTTCTGCCAAAGTAATGATGCGATACACTTGCAATGGGATAAAGCCAGTTTTGGGATAGGTTATCTGTCGAAATTGTTCTGGTTTTTGATATACTGGTCGTATGATTCCTTTACTGGTAATGCCTTGACTTGTGATATCAGAACCATATCGCTGTAAAAATAACTTCAAAGTCTGTCTTATATCCATATTCTCTATTACATCCTCCGAAAAAGAAATTCAACATCTTGTAACAAGTCCTTACATTGCTTTAACAGTTCCAAATAAAGTTGTTTGGCGGTCGCCAAACGATCTGTCTGCATACCGCCTTGTATCTGAACATCTGCCACCCTCATAGAAGAAAAATCCTGTTGTTTTAACATCAAATAACGACAATAAAGATCCGTTGCTGCCAACTGTGTTAACAATAACTCCTGTTGTAGTGTTGTTTTCATCTTCTTTCGATTTTGCTCGATTCCAAAACAACTGATTTCCGCCAATCGATGAAAGCGTTCTCCTGCCAATTCGTCCATATCTGCAAGTTCACAAAAACGTCGCTTTACTTCTGCCAATTCCATACTAATCCCCAACTCTCATCACTTTACAAGCATCTGGGAAAATTTTTGCAAATCCAGTAATTGCAGTAATTGCCGCACGTTCTAATTGACGGTCAATCAATTTATCGTATTCTACCGAAACATCTCCAGCACTAACCATTTCCAATGCACATTTTTTATCTAATGCAATGAGATATTGTTCAGGTACCACACTGGATCTTAACAAATTCGCTCCCAATGGTGTACTCAGTTTCCCAGTTGCCTGAAAATTCAAACCAGTTGCAGGATCTTTAAATTCGCTCATTCCCAATAATTTTAGCATTGCTTTGCTGTCTACCAACAAGGTGTTTAATTCAAATTCTTCAAACTTACTCCACAAATTTAATAAATCGGCATAGGTCAAATCTTGACCAAGTAAAGTTACCTCTTCCGCCGGATTTTGATTGCCATCCCCATAAATCAACACATTTACTGCGTCAGAAAGTTGCTGTTTTGCAATCTGAGAACCAATTTGACGGAGTGTAACAGTAAATAAATCCAACTTTTGAAAGCGAATTGCCTCATAAGAAGCTGCCAAAATACGTCCTCGTTTGTTCAAAGAAATTAAATTTTCCTTTGTCTTTACTGTAGTAGTTGGAATTTGTGCACCTTCTGCAACTTTTTTTAATTTTTTATCATCTTCTGATGGAACGGAAGTGATAGAACGATAATCCAAAGAATCAATATAGGTCTTTGTAGCAATCAATTGATTTAAAATATCCATCTCTCCAACTCCGGATAAAATTGCGCGTTTTACATATTCCGGAAAAAGCGCAGCAGAATTGGAAGTACTAAAAAATTTTTCTACAGCACTAGAAGCCCTTCCAGATACCTTGATGTCAAATCTCTTCAATTGACGTTCAAATGCGTCTAGACCCTCTAGTTGTGTTCCCAAATACTGTTCACTTGGATCGAGTTCCTCCAACACATGACTAAATGTTTTTCCACTGACTTGATACATTCCCTTTTCCAATTGTACTTGACGATAATCCATTGTAATCTCTCCTTATAAAATAACCTCTGCAATTTTATTTACATTGTCCACTCGAACTACCAAATGATGTGCCCCATTATCTGCTTTTGCAATATTATTCTCTGCTAATACCTTTAATGGGTGATAACCTACAGTCAAAGAAGTGTCCTGACAATTTAACACTGTTCCACCTTTGAGTTGAATCCCTGCATAATTTCCATTAATACTCACACAAACACCAATCAATTCCTCTTCTGCTTGTGCTTTTTTTACCGTTTGCTGATCGGATAATACCACCAAATCTCCTAAGGCAATGGTATCCTCTACTTGAAAAGTTGCCACCAATTCTCCAATTCCACTTACACTGGTACTCATATGCTTACTTCCTCCATCGTTTAAATTTTAAAACTCTCATATTGGCTATTGGACTGTTCTGATTGTATCTGTCCCAACTGCATTTGATTTTCTGTTTGCTGTAGAGATAATTTTTTTTCATAATAAGTCTGAAAACTCTTTAACTCTTCTACAGACATCTTTTCCGCAACCGACGCCACCACCTTTGAATTCAACTGACTATCGGTTAAAAATGCGAGTTTTACAACACGATTTCTCAATTCTCTCAAATAATCCTCGCCAAGCTGTTTTAGTTGTTCCAATTTCTGAATCTGCTCAGTCAAACAACCTATCTCCTGCTTGGACAAGGTGATACTGTCCTGAGATTCCCAAAATTTCTTTTTTAACTGTTCAAAGTTACAACTTCCTGTATAGTCGCCAAACATCTTTATCACTCCTGCATTTCGCTGTGCTGGTACTGCTACAAAAGACCATTCATAGGCATCAACGGGATTAGAAAGCACATTACAACAGGTTTTTCCCTGATATTCTTTTCCCTTAATATGGTTGCAATGCTCTGTTTTTAAATCTGCTCCACAAATAGAACAAATTACATTTGTAACGCTACAGCCAACACTTACTTCTTTTTTAATTCCAGCATCAATTTCCAAAATCAAATCTCGGTTTTTCTCACTGCGAACCATATAGGCTTTTGCCTTCAGATATGTATATGGTTCACCATATTGTGTTTTTTTGGTATGATCGCGCAATACCTCAGTGTTATAAATGCGTGCTGTTTGATTTTCTCCCTTTGGATCGTGGTCAAAGATTCCCGTTTTACCCAAATACAATTGTGAAAGCTTTACCAGTGCCTGCTCTGTAAAATACTCATAGTCTCGGTCAATCTCATTGTCACACAATACAACTGAGAAAAGATATAATTCTTGTTCTGTAAACTCTCGCATAGTATATTGATGAATTTTTTCAAGATCCTCTTGTTGCGCTTGAATTGATTTAATCACTGTTACTTGTTTCATCTATTTCCTCCGATTGTATGGACTGTTGAATCTGTTGTGCTTGTGCCAGATAGTATTGTGCCTGTGCAAAATCCACTTCATCTCTTAAATTGATGGTATTCCACTGCATTTCTGGCTCTTCCCAAAATCCATTTAGACGTAGATAGACACGACAAATTTTTAAGATAATTGGGGTCAATAATCTGCGGTAGTAGTCCAATTCTGTTGTCAAAATATCTGTTTGTTGTTTGCTCATGCGCTCGGTTGTCGACCAAGATAGCCCCAGCAAAAAGGGGGGAATCGACAATTTTGCCACAATTTGCTCTAGCATCTGGCGTACTGGAGTTTCTGTCTCTATCAATTGATTGTCTGCGCCAATGACCTTGATACTAACATCTCCAGTGGTAATAAAATCCTTTACCTGCCCATCTGCACTTGGTTTCATTCCCTCTGACCATTCTCTTGCAATCATCTGCGCGCGTTCCTTTGCATAAGCGCGATCAGCAGGATCATTTGACGGTTTATAAGATACCGCATAACGCACATTTCCAATACGGTCAAAATTTTGCCCAATTGAATGATAGATTTTAAATAGAATATTGGTTACAAATGGAAGACTTCTCAGAATAGAGTTGCCACGTAATTCTTCTGCTTTTGGATTTAAGGCTGTAAATAAAATCAATTCTTGGTTGGCAACCTTTTTTAATGCACCATCCCTTTCATTGACAAAAAAATCAATTCCAAGGGGATTTTTTGCTGGCTTTACCTGAATGCGTTCCAAATTTGCTCGATATAACCCCAAAATACCTTGTTGACCTTCCAGTACAATCTCTCCAACGGCATTCCCATAAGTCAATAAATCGTCTAAATATTCTGCCATAAAAGTTTCTAAACCAATTCCAATCCCATTCACATTGACATTGCGAATAAAGTAATTTAGTTTTCTCTGTGCTACTTTGTCCTGACAGATAACCTCAAAACCGCCAACCAGGCGCACAGTTTTAAAGATTGCAGTATCCACCAAGGGAACGCCTTCGCGGATTGCCTCATATAGCTTGGTTTCTGGGGTAGTCAATGGCGTGTAACCATTTAAAATAGAAAATGGCTGAAATGTACTTCTACTAGATTGCAATAGAGAGGGTGCAACTTTTTGCTTTTTCCGATTCCAAAACGAAAATTTTTTCAATATTCTACCTCCTTTCTGCACTCATCACAAAAAATTGATGATCTGCTGACACAATGGTACTGACAAAATAACGAATATCATCCATTGCGTGATCAAATTCCTTTTGTGGTTTATCTTCTTTGTGATTTTCTGCCCAACGATAAAGGGAAAACTCCCGAATCGCATCTCGACAACTTTGATGAATCCTTAATTGATTGCTATTTAGGGCATCTGCCACCTTGCGAATACCACTTAACACATCATTCACTGCTGGCAATACTGTAAATTTATGATGTCTGCGAATACATTCCATAAAACTCGCAGCAGAAGGGTCTACTACCACTGCTTTAATCTGCTTTCCCTGTGTCAGAGATTTCAAATCAAAATAATACTCTTCGTCTGTCTTTTGGTGTTGTTCTTTGCGGGAATCATAATAGTATTCACGAATACGATACCAAACTCCTTGACATTCTCCCCATAATCCCATCGAAGTGGGGTTGACAGTACCATAATCACAAGAAACATAGTAATCAGAACAATCAGGCACTTTTGAAAAAGTATGTCTTTGATAGTCAAACATCGGATAAACGGTGCCAATCACAGAAACCCATTTTCCCAAAACAAAGCGTTCATAAAATGCACCTGAATACATCATTTGATAACGCTCAATCACTTGTTTAGAAAGTGAAGGATTGTCTTCCATTCGAAAATGCAGATAAAACGTTTTCTTTTGTGTTGCCTTGACAATCCATTCTTGATAAAACCAATGATATGGATTATCTGGATTACAATTAAACCAAATTTTTGCACCCTCTACCGAACAGCGGGCAATTGCCTGCTCTACAAAACTCCTGGGCATAAGAGCCACCTCATCTAAAAATACTCCAGCAAGCGTCATACCTTGAATCAAACTACTAGAGCCTTCATGAAGTCCACCAAAAAAATAAAATCGATGTTCCTTGTTTCCACAAACAATTTGCAGATAATTTTTAGAAGCAACATAATGACATTGAAAGCCCATCCGTTTTAATTGTTCTAGTAAAGGGAATGCTACATTGCGCCGAACAGAAGCAATTGTTTTAGAGCAAATAGCAAATACTTGTTTTTCAAAGCGGAAGAATGACCAAAGTATAAATGACACTGACATACAAAAAGTTTTTCCACTGCGCACAGCTCCATCACAAATAATCGCATGACAATTTGCATAAGGGCTAGATGGGTGCCACCAATTCAATGCCAACTTTTGTTTTTGTGAAAGATACATCATTCACTCATTCCTTTGTATTCTGGGTTGTTTTGATATCCTGTTCAAGCGTCTGATAAAATTGTTTCAATTGATGGCTTCCCTGTTCCTGTTCTGCCAATTCATAAAGCTTTAACAGTGCTTGATATCGATCAAAAAATTTAATTTCTAACACATCATTTTTCGATCGTTTTAATTCGCTGATAGCAAAAAAGTCAAGTGTTTCCAGTTGATTTTGCAACTCTTCGGGTTGACCCAATAGTAGACGAATGGCATCTTGATTTTCTCCTGTCGCCAAGCGAATCAAACCCGAAATTACAATTTCTTTTAATTCCCTTTGCGCTCTTTGCTCATCAAGACGTTGAATTTCTTGTTGAATCTCTTGGTTTTGCAAAACATCCTGTGCACTTTGCTGTAATTGTTCTTTTGAATATCCTGCACAGATAAGCGCTTTTTGCACATTTCTTAGACAATGATAATAATAACAAAACAGCTTTTTTTGTTTATTCACTGATATCCTCCTTTCACTATTCCCCCCAAAAAATAAAAAAGTTGTACATAAATGTACAACTTTTTCTAAACAAATAATTATTTTCTATGAGGAAACGGTCAACTTCATTGGCAATTCATAAAATAATAAAAAATAGTATTAATTAAAAATGTGCCTAAAAGCACAAAAATAAAAAGTATATTCTTTATTATTTGCTCATTCATCTGACTATCATCAGCGATTCATATTAAAAAATAATATTAGCATAAAATATCTCTGTGGACATAAAAATAAAGGTATATTTTTTATTTCTTATACCTATAAGCACTTTGCAGAGCGATACCATTTTCTATGATGAAACAATGAACTTTGTTAGCAATTCACAAAATGACAAAAAACATTTCTTATTTCAGTTAAACACATTATTAAAACAAAATAAAAAAGCTCCAAACTTTTCGTTTGGAGCTTTTAAAGATGTATTTAAAATATGTGCAATATTTTATTACATAGCTTCTGGAGCTGCTTCTGCTGGAGGAGCTGTTGGAGCTACTTCATTTCCAGAACCATCGTTGCTGGATACTAGAGCACCGTTTGAACCAAATACCAATGTCATATCGCCAATTTTAACTTCGCCGATAACCATAATACCATTGTTTCTAAATGCGTAAATTTTGCCATCAACTGTTGCCAAAGTAGGAGTAGTAGTACTAGAAGCAATCATAGCACCATTGCCTTTTACATAGTACCAGTTACCATTAGTTTGGATCCATTTACCTGCATCCATGTTACCGGAAGCATCAAAGTGATACCAACCTTTAGCACCATCTTTAGCCAATTCAGCATTGGATTTATAAACATATCTCCAACCTGTAGCCATTTTACAAACATCATTAGCAGTAAGGTCTGTTTCTTTAGCAGTATTGAAGTAATACATTCTGCCATCGATGAAGTCCCAGCCTTCAACAGCTGCGCCATTGCCTCTGAAGTAGTACCATTGACCAGCAAGTTTCTTCCAGCCAGTTACGATAGATCCGCTGCCTTCTGCGAAGAACCAAGTATCTTTTCCATCTACTTTAGTAGTAAACCAGCCAACCATCATCTGACCTTCTTTTAAGTCTGGATTAGCAGTAACATCATCAGCGGTAGCCATATAGTATACTTTTCCATTTACTTCTTTAAAGCCAGTTACATTTTGACCTTTATCGCCTTTGAGGTACCAAATACCACCAGACTGTACCCAGCCAATTCCGTCGCTCTTTAACATACCATTATCAGCAAATTCGTAAACAACACCATCAATTGTGTATTTACCACCTGCTAACATTTTCATAGGATCAGTAACAACGTTTCCGCTACTATCTTTTACTTCATGAGAAGGATTCACACCAGTATTAGCAGTAATGTAGTACCAACGACCACCGTCTAAAATCCAACCATTAGATTGTCTTTGACCTTGTGCGCTGTAGTATTCCCAATGTCCGCTTGTTACTTGATCAGGAGCAGCTGGATCTTTACCATCAACATAGTACCAACCAGTTACCATTACACCGTTGCTACCAAATCTATAATCTTTGCCTTCAATTGTTATAGCTGCATTTACAACAGCAGGAGCAACTTCTCTTGCTACAGTACCAACGCTAGTTGGGAATTGTACAGTAATTTTTGCACCTTCTGCACCATTAAAATAGAACCATTTGTTTTCAATTTTTCTCCAACCTTGTGCAAAGTTGCCGTTGGATTCTAAGAAGAAATAATATTTAGTACCATTTTGTGTATCAGTATACCACTTACCGGAAACAGTAGAAGGAGCAGTGGAAGATTCAGGACCGGTACTTTCTGTAACTGCAGCAGAAACCATAGTAGCAGCAGTAGAAACAGTCATCATAGCAGCTAAAATAGCAGCCAAAACTTTTTTGTTTGCTTTCATAATCAAACCTCCGTATATTTTTAAATAAAAAGTGTTTTTTAAATAATACAAGCAAGTATACCCATATCATTTTCCTTTACATTATAGCATAGCTGATTTCAAATTGCACTAGCCAATTGTACTTCAATTTCCCAGAAAAATCCTCTCAGAACTTGTGCACAATACACAAGCTGGCCAGACAAGTTGTTACAAACCCTATCTTGATTTTTTGACTTTGTCCAAGAAACACTCAAGTATATCAAATACTCAAGTATTTATTCACTCAAGTATTTTTGAGAAGCCATTGTATGCCATAACGTTTCTGTGCTATAATAATAACATATCAAAAATCAATTGTAAAGTAATTTTGCACAAACAGAACACGATTTGTACAAATTTATAACTGAAAACGTCTAAAAAATCGGTAATATATCAATTATGTAGATTTTTATTCTGAAGTGAAAAATTTGAGATTTCTAAACCTTTTCTAAATAGTTAATATTTTATGAATAACACTGTTGTTTTGACTTTTCTCAGGAAAAATTCGTCATATTAGCCAAAGTTTTCAGTCATTTGATTTTGTCTTAAAACGCAGATAGATTTCAAAAGATGATTTGCAAAATACGCCAATTTTTTTCACTGATTGGGAATACAATAACATCATAGTTGAAATTCTTTTATCACCAAAATATCATTTATATAAAGAAAGGATACATAATTATGAAAACTCTTTCTGTTGCTCAGATGAAAACCGTTGAAAAAAATGCGGTTTCACTTGGCGTTCCTTATTTAGAGTTGATGGAAAACGCAGGAATCGGCTGCGCAAGAAAAATCGCTCAAAAATACTATGTTATCAATAAAAGTGTTGTGATTCTCTGCGGCAGAGGAAACAATGGCGGCGATGGATTTGTAATCGCACGAAAATTATATGAAAAGGGAGCAAATGTTACCATTGTACTTTGTCAAGGTCAACCACAAACCAAACAGGCAAGTTATATGTTTCCATTATTAGAACAGGTAAATGTAGATGTATTGAAAATAGAAAGTGATTTTAGTTTGATATTGTTTAAAATCAAGCAAGCTGATTTTTTAGTCGATGCCATTTTTGGCACTGGTTTTCATGGCTATATCGAAGGACCTATCCATCAAATTTTAGAACGTGCGAATGCTTCATTTGCAAAACGAATTGCAGTTGATATTCCCTCTGGTATCAATGGAGATACTGGAAAACCAGGACTTATTTGTTTTCATGCAGACTGTACTTTGGCACTAGCTTCTTATAAGAAAGCCCATCAAAAAACATCTGTACCAGAGTACCTTGGAGAACTGGAGTTAATTGATATTGGTATCCCCCCAGAAGCCTATGATGGCATGGATTTAGAAGTTATTGATATTACTCCAGAACTCATCAAAAACAATCTTCCCACACGCAAAGAAGAATCCAATAAAGGAGATTATGGCAAATTGCTCAACATTGCTGGCTGTGTTGGTATGGGAGGCGCTGCCATCATGTGTACACAATCTGCACTGCACTCTGGTGCTGGCTTGGTCACACTGGCATGTGTCAAAAGTGTTGTACAAAGTGCCTTTCATAAAATCATGGAAGCCACTACCATACCACTGGAAGAAAATCATTTTGGAACAATGAGCAGCAAAAATCAAACGGTTTTACTGAATAAATTAAAAACCGTTGACGCATGTGTATTGGGTTGTGGTCTAGGAAACGACGAAGAGGTACAGGCATCTATCATTGAACTGATAAAATCCTGTGAAATACCTATGGTTTTAGATGCAGATGGTATAAATGCAGTTGCTTCTGACATAAATATAGTAACACAAGCAAAATGCAAATTGGTATTGACTCCACATCCCGGAGAAATGGCACGCTTATCTGGTCTATCTATTGAACAGATTCAAAACAACCGTGTCAAAACCGCTTATGACTTTGCTAGAGAACACAAAGTTGTCTTATTATTAAAAGGGCATCACACCATTATTGCCACTCCAGATGGAACGGTTTACAGAAATCTAACTGGAAATGCAGGTATGGCAAAAGGTGGCTCTGGCGATGTACTTGCTGGAATGATAGGTTCTTTTTTGGCACAGGGATTGACTCCTGAACAAGCTGCCATCACGGGCGCTTATTTACATGGTTTGGCGGGCAATTTATGCGCTCAAAAATACACCCAATATGCGATGTCTGCTACCTATCTGATTGAGGAAATACCAACCGCATTTAAAATCTGTTTAAACTAACCGAAAGGGGAATGTGCGTTGTTGCAGTCTAATCCTAAAAAACATAAAACAAATCGTTTTATCATTTTTATTCCAATTGCAGTTGTTATCTTTGTTGTCATTGGTACCATTATAATCACTGGTAGCTGGAAAGGTTCACCTCCTCCCGAACAAATCAGCAACCAGCTTTCACAGCCGTTTTCTGCAACAGCAAATATCAAAATGAAAAATACGGTTATGGTAGCAGACATTAACAAGACATCACCACAGACATTCACCTTTGCCATCAAGCAACCTGCCACACTCAAAGGGTTGGCTTTTCAATATAATGGTACTGATTTAAATGTTTCCTATAAAGGAATGAGTGTCAATATTGCTGATGATTCTCTGCTTGCAAAGGGAATTGCCGCAATGGTGATCAAAGCTGTCAATGCCGCATCAGAAGAAACTGGAGTTACCATGCAAGAAAAAGATGGCGCACTCTGGATTCATGGAACCAATCAAGATGGGGATTTCAATCTCAAATTAGACAAACAAAATCGTTCACTCCTTTCATTAGATATGCCATCCTTGGATCTAAACTGTGAATTTAGTAATTTTCTATTTCAACCACAGACCACCTCCGAACCATCACAATCACAAAACACCTCTGATATCTCATCACCTTCTCAAATAGAATAATGTATCAATATGTATATCAAACTCCTTCCTGAAGTTTTATTACCAGCACTGTCACATCATCATGCACCTCCTCTTTGCTGGCTTTTACAATTTCTTCGGTCATTTTATCTGCAAGTTTTTGCGCATCTAAATAACCATATTGATGAATTAAATTTTTAATCAATGCTTCTCCTTTCGCCAATGCACCATCTGACATCATTACAATGATATCATCTGCATTCATCTTTACCATCTGTTTATCAAATTCAATTCCCTGTAAGATTCCGACTGGAAGTGAGTTGGTGCGCACCTCTCCAACATGATGATCTAGACAAATAAATGAATCTGCGCTTCCTGCTTTATAAAACTCTGCTCGTCCAGTATATAAATCCAATTTTACAATATCAATGGTAGATAATGATTCATCAGAAGATTTGATTTGTAATGAAGAATTTACAAACTTAATAATAGAATCCAATCCAAAACCTGCTTTAATCAGTTTTAACAAGATTGAGCAGGTCATTTTGCTATCTAAGGCGGCATGTATTCCACACCCCATTCCATCACTTAAAATCAAATAGGCATATCCCTGGTTGTCCAAAAAATATTCAAAACTGTCTCCGCAAATGGTTTTTTTTTCGCTTGGTTCTAAATTGCTACTCACTTGACAGCTTCCAAAATCAACAATATAATTCGCTTGTTCATAGAGTGAAATCCGCACCTTATTGTTGACAATTGAAACTGAAGGCATTGCAAAATCCAATTTTAAAGCATGAGAAATACTTTTTCCCAATTCCTCCTTATCAAATTCCACCCCTGTTAAGGTATAAATGTCAATTTCCATTCGGTCATATTGATTTTGAGTACAAAACACATTTAAAGGGGGAACTGCTAGTTCACTAAAAATATCATAGACAACCTTTGCCGAAAGATTGTCATTGTCCTTCATGTGAAGAATTTCATCTTTTACCTCCCATAACATCTGCGAAACGCCTGCAAGCTGTTCTACTGCAATATTTCGTACCTCAGTCATCCTTCGCTTGGCGTTTTCCGCTGTAATATATTCCTGATAGTACTGATTAAATTTATCGATCAATAAATTCTTATGACAACAATCAAATGCTGGTTCTGCATCCAAATCCTTTGAATCTAACCTCATTTTCTGCTGTATGATTCTAGTCATATTCTCAAAGTGTTCTACTGTATCGCCATAACGTTCGTCCCAACAAAATAAATTCAGTCCGCAACCTTTGCAAACACTGTTGGCGGTCTTATGATAGACAATTCCAATGTCAGAGGTATCCAATTGATTGAGTTTGTCCGAAACTTTTTCCAATGAATGTTGTAAATCACTAATTGTCTGTGCTGCAAAATCCAATCGACTTCCAATGTTGTCCTTCATCGATTGATTTTCTGTAATACGATTTTTTTTAAGTTCTAACCTTTCTAAATATTTTTTTGGAATCATAAAGAATATTCCACATGCAATCATCATATCCATAAGATAAAACAACATATCTAAGGTGATGCCAACTACAAAGACGCTGAATAATCCAACCGATAAAAATACTGCTACTTGTGTAATTCTGCCAACTTCTTGAAACAGTCCAGCAATAAATGCAGAAACGACCAATACTGCTGAAAAAGAAATATATTCTGTACTGTAAAGATTCATCGCGATTGCTACCACCACCCCACCAACCGTACCACCGACTACTCCAAGTTGCCGAATGGTAATCAGCAAACCCAGCGACGCGATAATAATCCCGACTTGCAATCCCGAGACGCCTACCCCCATGAGAGAAATAATCATCAACATTAATAAAATCACACTGCTTGCAAGTTCCACACTATTGTATTTTTTTAAACTGTCTAATTCTAGTAAGGCATGAACAGATAAATATGTAAAACAAGTGACACCCGCAGCGATTAAACTCTCACAAATCCGTATTCCAATATCCCCTACAGTAAAGTGTAAAAATAAATTTGACACAACATAAACTGTCCAGAAACTCAACAACACATTGACTGTTTGTAATAAGAGCCCTTTTCCAATATTTATTTTATGAAAAAGCATCCTTCCCAAAAATACCAGTGCCAGTACCGCCAGATAAATCAAATAGTTCAAACCAAGCCCACGCGACAAATAGCCAAGCCCGCTTCCAATCAATGTGACCCAAATATATTTCATTGGTATTACTGCTGTTAAACACACCCCAAAGGGCGACATGCTGCTGAGTATATCCGCTCTGCATAACAAAAAAGAAAAAACGCTGATTAACACCATCTTTAAAGTCAACGTCTTATTGGTTGCAATGGTTATTTCATTTGGTTGAACTGCTTGGGTTTTCATAACTTCACTCCTCTTTGACTTTCTCAACTTGTTTTAAGCGGAAAAACAAGTTATTTTTTTGTTTGATATCAATTCCGCTTGTACATTGATATCAATCTTTCTTTTGCACTTATTATACAAAACAAAGACTAAAAAGTTTGTCACAATCTCTTTGGCAAAAAGGACTATTATTCCGACATTCTTGATAACCTAGCTGGGAAATACAAAGAAATAACTCTTTGTGTCGAAAAGATTTTCTTCCATAAATGGCACAATTGTGATATACTAAAATTAGACAAAAAACACGTAATTTCTACAAATCAAATAAAGGAGTATCTGCTAAATAACAGCAGGTTATTTTTATGATAAAATCATTTTTATGTCCTGTCTGTGGACAACCACTTCAAGCAGGAAAAACATCATTTTTTTGTTCTAAAAATCATCAGTTTGACCGTGCAAAAAGTGGATATGTCAATCTATTGTTGCACAAACATTCCAATGTTCCAGGAGATAATAAATTGATGGTATCCTCTCGAAAACAATTTTTACAAAAGGGATATTATCAAATACTAGCGGACAAGCTGTGTGAAGAAATACAAAATATCTCCCTTATCCATCCTATGATTGTAGATGCTGGTTGTGGAGAGGGCTATTATACCAATCAAGTTTATCAAGCGTTGCAACAGCAAGCGGATATCTTTGGTATTGATATTTCTAAATTTGCATTAAATGCAGCGGCGAAAAAAAATCCTCAAATCCATTATGCTGTTGCAAGTGTATTTCATCTGCCAATCGCTGACCATTGTTGTGATATCGTATTAAATTTATTTGCACCTTATTGTGGAGAAGAATTTCAGCGCATATTAAAACCAAACGGATACTTATTTTTAATCATTCCAGGAAGAGAACACCTGTGGGAATTAAAGCAAGCAATCTATGACACACCTTATTTCAATGAAGTAAAGGACTATACTCTGGAAGGTTTTCAATTGCAAAAAATTGTCAAGATCAACGATACCATTTTTCTCAATTGTGCAGAGGATATCCAAAATTTATTTACAATGACGCCTTACTATTACAAGACATCTGTCGAAAGCACCAAACGGCTTCAACAGCTCCATACATTAGAAACAAAAATTCAATTTGAATTATTAATATATCAATTAAAATCATAGAAAGGATGTTATCAATCATGGTAAATATTGGAAATGACTGGGATGAATTGTTACAAGGGGAATTTGACAAAGAATATTATCAAGAACTGCGCAAATTCTTAACCGAACAATACAATACAAAAACAATCTTTCCAGATATGTACGACATTTTCAACGCATTAAAGTACACGCCTTATCAGGACATCAAAGTGGTGATGTTGGGACAAGACCCCTATCATGGAAGAGGTCAGGCACACGGGCTTTGCTTTTCTGTTAAAAAGGGGCAAAAAATTCCTCCATCATTAAATAATATCTATAAGGAAATCAAAAGTGAACTGGGTATCGAGCCACCCAAACACGGTGAACTAACCAGCTGGGCAAAACAGGGAATTTTAATGCTCAATACTGTACTGACTGTACAGGAAAAAACACCAAATAGTCATAAAGGCAAAGGTTGGGAAATCTTTACCGACCATATTATCAAATTATTAAACGACCATGAAACACCAATTGTATTTTTACTTTGGGGCAGACCTGCACAAACTAAGGCGTCTTTGATTACCAATCCAAAGCATAAAATTTTAACTTGTGCACATCCTAGTCCGTTATCCGCTTCTAATGGATTTTTTGGTTGTGGACACTTTAAACAAACCAATGAATTTTTAGTTTCACAAGGGCTTACTCCAATCGATTGGCATGTTCCAAACTAATTTTACTAATATCATTATAAATTTATCAGTACATAAAATCCCATCAATTCACACTGGTGGGATTTTTTATATTTCTATTTCGTATTGAGAATCTCCTTATTAAAAACATACTTTTATTTTTATGCCTATAAGCACATTTTTAATTAATATTATTTTTTATTACGAGCCGCTGACGTTAGTCAGGCGTATCAGCGAGTAACAAAAA
>CAJTTB010000013.1 GCA_910579175.1 uncultured Oscillospiraceae bacterium
GCTTTACCGGCGAGGAACGGGAGCCGATAGACAAGGCGTATTATATCTGCCAGACCTATAACCGGCTGGGGAAAAACTCCTGCACCAGCCACAAAGTGGAAGCAAGGGATTTATATAACCTTGTATTGAAGGATATTCAGGAACTTGCGGCAATGGCGCTTAAAGACGTGGAATCGTTCTACCAGCGGATTTGTAGCCGTATGGAACGGCGGTATCTGGCGGACGCTTCGGAGATGGAGAAGGAGCGGGAACGGCTGGAAGCAAGGAACCGGGAGATTGACGATATGTTTTTGAACCTGTATACCGACAAGGCAAAGGGAATCCTGTCAGAGCAGCGGTTTGTGAAGCTGACGGCGGCAATGGAGCGGGAACAGGAGGAAAACCAGAAGCAGTTAAAGGAATTGGCACTCTCCCTGCGCCGCTCCAACGAGCAGGAAAGTGATGTCCGCACCTTTATCCGGGAAATCCGGCAGTACGCCGCAGTCCGGGAACTGGACGAGGGTATCTTAAACCGCCTTATCAGCCGGATTCTGGTGGGTGAGGTGAAAAAGGTTGACGGGGAGAAGTTTCAGGAAATCAAAATCATTTATAACTTTGTCGGGGAGATACCGGCGGTAACAGAATAATGGCAATGCCCTTCCCTCTTTCCGGGGGAAGGGTTTTCTTTTTGCCCGTACACGAAAAAGAAGTCGGGTTCCCTATTCTCCGGCTTCCGAGATAAACTGGAATTTATCTATTTTAGTAATAATATCCTCTTGTATGCTAATGCCACAAACTCATTTGCCGATAAGTCTTTGTACAATGAACTTTTCTTATGATTGCGGTTAAAATCTACCTCCAAAGTCAAATATCTAAGGTCGTTGCATTTTTTTAGCTTCTGTTTTATTATATCCCAATTTATGTCACCATCATAAGGGAGTAGATGTGTATCATCATCTCCGCAATTATCATCCAAGTGTACCGCAAATAATTTATTACCATATCGCGATAAACAATCAGCATCTCGATGATTAAAGTATTCGTGTCCGCTGTCATAGCAAAAACCTAAATACTCTGATTTTATATTTTCATAAATATAATCAAGATGCTGTATACTATCCAGATTTTCAAGAGCCAGGTTTATCTTCTTTTTTTCAGAAAAATCTACCAATCTTTTCATTCGCTCTAAACCAATTTGTGTAACCTTGGGTTTCGAGGATAAGCGCGTAATATGCATAACGACTGTCGGGATATTGTAATGTTCACAATCGCTAATACACGATGCGATTATACGAAGATAATCGTCACCATTCAATCCATCTATCCATAAATCATTAGGATTGTTGCACGGTGCATGAACATAGTCAATATCAAGTCCCAATTTTCTTGCCATTTCAGGTTGACTATTTTTGTCCTGCAATTCATCCCCCCACCAAAGAGATACCGCATCAAATCCTGCACTCCTTATCATTTGCAATCGTTGCTGTATGGGTAATTGATAACTGAACCATGAAAACATTCCGAAACCAGACATATGCCCTCCAAAAATCCCGATTTGTTATTGTGTTCAGTTTAGCACATTTATAGAACATTTACAAGATTCCGTGTATAAAAAAGCAAAAAGAATGAATTCTTCACTTGACAATGTTGCATAGAAATCCTGCACCCTGACGTTTTCGGAAAATCAAATTTTCTTTTTCCAGAGCAGCCAATGCAGTTTTCATGGACATTTCACTCTTGTGCATGGTTTCTGCCAGATTCTTGATGGGAAAGAGAATGAACACATGACCTCGTTCATCCGTCCACCCATCATTTTTCTGTGATAGTCTTGCTCGGTCGAGCAAAATGGTGTAGAGGATTTTGGCGGTTTCGCTCAATCCCTCCTTATCAAGTAAAAATCTTGGAAATGCCATATAGGGCGGTATCAGGCTGTCCTGTGTCAGAAATTGTGTCATGCGTTCACCTCCCTCCTGTGAGATCAGCTTGGTTAAAACTTATTCTCCAAGGAAATCCCAATCCAATTCTGCATCCGGTTCCTGCTGAACAACCGGCGCTGTGGTATGAGGTGCTTGTGACAGCCCAGCTATACAACCTGCCAGAAACACCGGAAGTGTTTTTTCCATGGCACTTTCTACAGAGGAAACAATCTGATTTACAAATTGTTCCTCACGTTCCCTGGTTTCAAAGTAAGGATCATCTTGACTGCGATAATAGCGATC
The DNA here is from genome assembly GCA_910579175.1 of uncultured Oscillospiraceae bacterium. GTDB lineage: Bacteria > Bacillota > Clostridia > Oscillospirales > Ruminococcaceae > Massiliimalia. The sequence continues at coordinate 2,199 of CAJTTB010000013.1, forward strand.
AAAATATTCCACCAGAGCTACGGCAATTACATTGCTGTAGGATTTGAAATGCTGCTTATCCATGGTCTGAAGATACTGCCACGCTCGCATCTGCGTATCTTTTTCTAAATTGAAGCGAAGGTTTGTGCTGCGGATATTCTCGCTCATGGCTTACTCCTTCCTGCGAAGGCTGGCAAAGGCAAGATATTCATAACCTTTGGCTGTCGCACAAATGTCATCCAAAATAGTCACTCGGCTTTCATCGTACTGTCCGAAGTGCTTGACCAGACAGCCGCCACCTCCCACGATATACAGTCGCATCAGATCCGGATTGTATTCATAGCGTCTGAGTGTTGTGAAAATATCAGCTACATATCGCTTGGCTACGGATGTGATGCAGTCCAGATACGGCACGCTGATGTCGGCAGTTCCGAAACGAAGTACCTGTTCAATGGTGGATTCTTCGATTTTCACGCCGAAGCTGTCCAACACCGCATTCTTGGCGGCGATCATACATTGGTTGACACCGAACTTTTCTGTCCAACAGCGGCTTTCTACAGCCTTTTTGTTGTTGATATACAGAATGTTCATGGTGCCGTTTCCGATGTCTGCCAGAAGATTGGTTCCTTTGAAATCTCCCAGATGGCTGACAATGGCAGGGTATCCCTGCGGGAAGAGACTGCATCCTACAAAACGGATATGGTAGTCCTTGCCGTTAAATCGGAAGTCCACCTCCTTGTTACGAAGCAGATAGCTTCGGAAATCTTCACGCTGTTTGCGAATCCAGGTCAGCGGCAGACCGGCAGCCAGATGAACATCAGCTTCACGGATGCCATATACATTCAGCTCTCTGGCGACCGCCATAAGAGTCAGAATGTAGTAGTCCTCATCCATAGCCTTGTCTGCGATAAATTCCTTGTGTCCTTCCCCGATGCGGTAATAGATGCCGCCATACTCCAGAATGTTACCAGAGAAAATCGGTTCGATTTCATAAGCTGTCACTCCGGTAGGGGTAACTGTGTTCACAGTCTTGATATTGCCGTAACCATGATCCACGGCAATGATTTTGACATTATTCAGTTCTCTCATTTGCTCTGTACCTCCTTGTGTTTGTTTTCGTTCATAAAAAATGCCCCCTTTCAGTAGGTTTGCTTTGAAGTGGCACCGAATTTTCTGATTTGGTGCTGTTTTCATTGCAATTTCATTCTACTGAAAGGGGGCGTAAAACACATTGAGCATAGATTGAGTGGAAATTGAGCAAAAAAGAAAAGCAGCCACACACTGTAGTACATGACTACCAATAAACTTTTATTCCGTTTTGTAAATTGTAGTTGTCCTTATTTATCCTTGCAATCCTTCAGACTGTCGAATCATGTCTTCCACAACCACATCGTAAATCTCGCCTACAGAATTGCAGTATTCCAACACCTTCCAAGGTTCATTGGTATGGAAATGTATTTTTACTAAATCTTCATTCCCAGCAGCAATTAAACTGTTTCCCTCAATATTGGCTGTGATATAGTCTGCAATTTCTTCTTCATCTAAGTCTTTATCACGTCTGTCAATCAAAAGCTGTGTATCGTAGCGATATGCAAACTGATCATCTTCAACATCCACAGAAGTAAATCCCATTTTTGTTACCTCCTTTTGTGAACTTGAATTACAGCCCTAATCTCGCAGTCCACAGTTTCAAATCTTCTTCTGATACAGCACCACCAAGACGTTTTCCTTTATCAACCTTTGCTCCGGTAAGCTCGGAAATGCGCTGTGCGGTATTGCCCATTTCGCTGCCGCCAGAGGTGCAGAAAGGAATGATGCACTTTGCCTTAAAATCATAAGACGTAAGGAACGTGTCAACAACACTCGGTTCACGTCCCCACCAAATCGGGAAGCCTACAAATACCACCTCATACTGATCCATATTCGGTACTTGTCTGCAAATCGCAGGGCGGCAGTTCAGATCCTGCATTTCAACAGTGCTTCTGGACTCTTTGTTTGTCCAGTCTAAATCTGCAGCAGAATATGGTACTTCAGGGCAAATCTGATACAGATCTGCATTTTCTGTTTTTGCTAATTCCTTTGCAACCTTTTCAGTCACACCTGTTGCCGAAAAATATGCAACTAAAATCTTTGCCATCATCGTTTCCTCCATAATTATTTCATTATCTTTTTTGCAAATGATTTTGCATTGTTTAGGTCATCCGCATTTGGACGCCCCTTATGCAGTAGACCAAAAGAGCCGTGGCAATGAAAATCTTCTTCCTCAATTTCAACGCCATTTTCCTCTGCAACTTTTTTCATAGGTTTGTACACAGATTTCATCATAGCGGATGTGCCGAAACACACAATTTTTCCTATTTTGCCCTTGTTTTCCCGGATGAATTTTTTAACATTCTCATCCACATCAAACGCATAATAGGAACAGCCTAAAAAGAGAACATCTACTTTGCCTGTAAGCGGAATACTGACACTTTCTGCTTTTTCCCCTATTACTTCTGCAATCGCATTTGCAAGTTTTTCTGTGTTACCAGAACGTGTGTAAAATCGTACTGCTATATTCATTCCATACCTCGTATTTTCTTGTTAAGCAGACTGCACATGAAGTGATTCTCTGACTGCTTTTGCCAGTTGGTCTGCACATGATGTTGGTCTACGTCCGCAGGTAATGCCGGAAAGTTTGCTTTCAATTTCCTCCACGGTCATGCCCTGAACTAATTTCGATACTGCTTTCAGATTACCATTGCAGCCGCCGTAAAATTCAATGTTCGTGACCACATTTCCATCAATGTCAAAGCTGATAAGCTGTGAGCAGGTGTTTTCCGTCTTGTATTCGTAACGCATCACAGACACTCCTCAATTTTTGCTTTAAGATTCTTCATATCGGTAGGCTCAAAACGGGCAACAATCTCGCCATTACGATCAATGAGGAATTTTGTGAAGTTCCATTTTACATTGCCATTGTTCTTGTAGTCCTTATCCACTTTCTTGACAACGCCAGAAAGCATGACTCCCATTGGGGACATACCAAAGCCTTCAAACTTGGTGTTCTCGGTCAGCCATTTGAACAGAGGGATTGCATTTTCTCCGTTAACATCCACTTTGGAGAACTGAGGGAAAGTGATACCAAAGCGACCTGTGCAGAAAGAATGGATTTCCTCATCATCACCCGGAGCCTGCTCTCCAAACTGATTGCAAGGGAAATCGAGGATTTCAAAGCCCTTATCCTTGAACGCATCATAAATACCCTGCAACTCATCGTACTGAGGGGTAAATCCACATCCTGTTGCTGTATTAACCACAAGCAGCACCTTTCCCTTGTAGTCAGCCAGAGAAATCTCGCTGCCATCCTGCGCTTTGACAGTAAAATCATAAATGTTCATATTTTTACCTCCTGTTTTCAAGAAAAACCACACAACTCTTATTTTGCTCTTTACTCAGTTTTTCTTACTTGCTATAATTATAAAAAACACAGGATTCACTGTCAATTACGCAAAAATTTATGACTAAGTAAGAAAATGCTGAGCGTATGGAGGTAATTACAATGTCACAAACTAATATTTGTCCCTGTTCTGAACAATGCCCTTTGCAACACGCCATGGAAATGATAGGAGGAAAATGGAAACTTGCTATTCTTTGTTCTCTTGGAGTAGATGGTAAGGTTCGATACAATGATTTGAAACGAAAAATTTCCGGTATATCCAACACCATGCTTGCAAAATCCTTGCATGAATTAGAAGAATGTGATCTTGTAAACCGAACTGAATATATGGAGGTTCCTATCCGTGTAGAATATGAAATTACGGAGAGGGCAAAGGAGCTTGGTCCAATTCTTGCACAACTTGCACAATGGGGAGCGAAAGCATAGTTATCTAAAAAATGAGTGATATTTACATCGCTCATTTCTTTGGTCTCTTATACAAATTCAATGTTTCGCTTTACTCAAGCATTTTCTTTCCAAGATGCAATCCTGCCTGTGCATATGTTCCCAGCAACTCTTGTTTCTTAGTTTCAATCTTATCTGGTTCTAATTCAAACACTACTTCATAGACTGCCATAGCTTTCTGGAAATGAGTAGTCGCTTGCTGAATTTCTCCAATGGTCAGGCAGATATTTCCCATTGCTTCCCGTACACTGGCGTAATCAATAGTCTGATCAGAATTATACTCACGGATTACACGGGACAATTTTCTTAAAGCAGAAAGTCCCATATCTGCTTGTCCCATTTCAGTAAGCAATACCGCATAGTTTGCAATCTGAGGGATGCTGTCGTGATAAGGCACAAGTCCGAACTGCTCCAACAGTTGGATTCCTTGCTCCATATACTGCTTTGCCAGTTCATACTTTCCAGACTGGCGATACATACCACCAAGATTGGCATGAAGATTTGCAGCCAGAAGTGCGTTATCAGAAGTTATCTCGGTAAGCATAGCAACGGCATCCTTTGCCAGTTTAATTGCTTTATCTGGTTTCTTTTCACAGCAAGCACGGTAGTCCATCAGCAATGCACGATCCGATATTGAACCAACTTCATCATTTTTCAGAAGCTCCGCCAGATGTTTCAGCACAAGTTCCATTCCCTGAACATAATGGAATTTTTCCATATACGGGAATACATCCTCCACAAAACGAAGATAAAATGGCATATCATCGTTATCAATCAAATTGATAATGGTTTCGATGGTCTGGAACAGCTGCTTATAATAGTAAACTTCTTCTCCATGACGCAGACAAATCTGCTGTAAGCTATCAAGTAAAGTACGGCAAGAAGTAACAGACGGCTTGATTTCTTCAACAGCCACTTCCTGCACCATAGGGTGTAAAGCAATCACATGACCTTCCATTGCCTGCGCAAAACCTTTTTCAATCAAGTCATTGATTGTGTTCATATCACGCAATTTCAACCAATGTGCAAACAATCTGCCGCTGATACCCGTAACCGGAAGTAAAGCAAGACTTCTCATAATCTCTGTTTCCGAATCTGACAAATGGTACAGAGAAAATAGTGTGCGGATATGATGATAGTAAGTTGCTTTTTGGCTTTTTCCATCCTTGGTAATGCCAATCGTATCGGTAGCATCCAGACCTACTTTTTCTTCTTTTAATTTATTCAACAGGAGCGTCGGCTCCATGATTCCGGTTTCCAACAAACGGGCTGACATTTCTACATCCAAAGTATGACTGTGAATCGTTTGGATGATTTGCTCCAAAACAGGTCGGTACTTTTCTGCCTCGGAGTAGAAGCAGCCCATCAAACCAACTAATGCTTCGGTATCCGCAATTTCTTCCAGAGTCAAGGAATTATAATTGTTAAAACGGCTGCGTGTAGTAAACAAAATACGGCAACGATATTTCATCACAACCGACAGCAAGCCATCTTGCGTGGCGGTAACATTGAAATTATCAATGATAAGCAGCGTATCTTCCTTCAAGGTACGCAGAAAACGGTTGTGTTTACGGAAGCGTTCTTCATCATCGTCATTTGGCAGATCATTCGCAAAATCCATATCAATAATATCTTGCTTCAGATCCCCGGTGTAGGCGAGGTAAAGGATATTTGTATATTCTTTGTTGTGCTGTTTTGCGTAGGCTTTTGCCAGTTCGCTTTTACCAATACCGGCAATGCCCTGAAGAAATACTTTTCCGTGCTCAGAAAGCAACTGATGCAGTGCAGTAAGTTCACTGTCTCGTCCGCAGAAATAACGGCAAGGCTTAGGAACACCGCTATCATATACATAATCTTTCACGATAGGCGAAAGGGTTCCTGCAGACAGCAACTGCTTAGTATTGGAGTCACGCTTCACAAAAGAACGCTCCATACCAAAGCACAATGCAGAAGTAAGGAACCTTGCTTCATCCATATCTGTTTCACAAGGATAATTCTGGAGAAGTCTCTCCTTTACTTTATCGGATATTGTTGTATCCTGCATCAGAATATTATAGACTTCCTGCACTGTCATACATCAACGGAAATACATTCCTGTACATATCCGCTGCAAGGAGGTTACGTTTGTGATTGTCCATATAATATCCAGTAATGCGAGGGCTGATTTTTGCCTGACCATTAAACCAACGGCAGACCAAACCATTATCAAAATCAAAGTCTTTTGATTCTTCCGAGTTTAAGAAACTGACAAACAACTGATACATCATATTAATCTGATTCATGTTATGAGCATCACTGATATATTTACGAATGGTGGTAATGACTGAACTGAAATCTAAATATTCCATAGCCAGCCCTCCTTCCTGAAAATAGTCAATTTGCGCTCAATCGGCGCTCAATGAATCTTTGACAGATTCTTGATAAGATGATACCACGAAAGAAGTTCCGCAGCACCCCAACAATATTATAGCAGAAAACACCATTTTTTGAAGTAGGAAAACAGGCGTTATAAGTTGGGAATAGCGGACAACTTCTCTCTCATAGACTGAAATACCGAGGGAGGTGCGTGGTATCGCAAGAAAGAGTGCTCCAATCAATGTAATTGTCCATTATCCGAAAACCATAGAGGGTCAGCGTGAATTGGCAGAACGTATTGCTGGTGTCCACGCAGATATGGTCAATCAACATATTAAAAAACTGAATTGTCCTTCTGATCAGAAGGTACAGCTACTGGATGCGGTTATCAAATCCGCATCCACAGAGAAAGCAGGTGAACAAACTCCGTAAGTTTGAACACCTGCTTTTTTCTATACCTTGATTTTATCTTTGAAATACTTGTTCCATGAATTGATATTCATTCGTTTCTGGTCAGCTTCCCATGCTCGAAGTAAATTCGGTTCAATTCCCATTAACCGTGCGAAAGGCTTTTTCTTTAGCCCAAGGCTCTCACGATATTCTTGTATCAGTTTTCCTTGCCCTTTATATAAGAAGCGATTGTAATCGTCCAACAAATCGTCAACAGGAACCTGATAGAGTTCTGCCAGCTTGTCCACGATTTCTTTCGGATAATGGTCTACATATCCAACCTCAAAGTCTATGTAATGTCCTCTGGTAATTCCAATCAACTCAGCAACTTCTTTCTGCATCAGTCCCATATGATGACGACACCAACGAAGCCTGTCCTGCACATTCGGTATATCTTCATAATTCTGATACTGCTGATTGAACAACTGTGCTTCCAACAACCTGCGAGGGGCTATCAGTCGGAAACTATGGATATACATGGGTGCATACCTCACATAACCGTCTGAAGTGGAACAAAGGATGTATATATTCTCGGAAACCTGTGCCAGAATACGCCATTTGGGTTCTTTTCTGCTCTGGGGGTACTGGTTTGGAACCATAAACGCATCTGCGAGAGGATAGCGTTTTCAATGCAGCGTGCTCCATAGGTGGCAAATCGCACTTTTTTATCATAAGAGAACGTATTCACTGCCTTAATTAATCCAATGGTGCCGATCGAAATCAAATCATCTTGGTCATTGGTAATTGAGTAATATTTTTTTACAATATGCGCCACCAGCCGCAGATTATGCTCAATCAGTTTATTTTTTGCATCCAAATCTCCTCGTGCCATCAACTGAAAATACTCTCGTTCTTTTGTTGCACTCAATGGCTTGGGAAATACTCCATTGCCTTCCACATGAAGCGCAAAATATAAAAGATGTGACAATACTACAGATATTAATTCAGAAAACAAATTTATCACCTCAATGATATCTATGATTCCATCAAATAAATCTTGTCTGTCCCAAAAAATAAATCTTTTTTTGTTATATTTGTTCTAGATATTCCCATACTCTTATCATAACCACAATAGAATTTTACCAACAGACTGTACAACCTATCTTAAATCTGTTAAAATAAGGAAAAACAGTACTTAATTTCTATGAAAATTAACAGACTATAAGCTACTTGCTAGCTAGAAAGGATTTTTTTATGAATGAAAAACTATTGTCTATGGCAAACAAACAATTTAAAAAACCTTTAAAGGATTGCACCAATCAGGAAATTTATTTTCTATTATTGGAATTGACAAAAGAGCTTCAAACACAACAGCCAACCATCACTGACAATCGAAAACTATACTATATTTCTGCTGAATTTTTAATCGGAAAGCTATTGTCCAATAATCTTATCAATTTGGGAGTTTATGATCAAATTAAGCAAGCACTCAAAGAAGCTGGAAAAGATTTGTTGGAAATTGAAGATATCGAACTGGAACCATCTTTGGGCAACGGTGGTCTAGGACGTCTTGCTGCTTGTTTTTTGGATTCCATTGCTACATTAGGGCTTTCTGGGGATGGAATCGGGCTAAATTATCATTTTGGATTGTTTCAACAGTTGTTTGAATATCACAAACAAAAAGAAGTTCCAAATCCTTGGATTACATCAGATGGATGGCTCAAAAAGACAGATGTCAGCTTTCAGGTGCCATTTCAGGATTTTACCTTAACCTCCACTTTATATGATATCGATGTAACTGGATATCATGGACAGAAAAACACACTTCATCTATTTGATGTCAATACCTTAGATGAAAGCATTGTAAAAAATGGAATCGAATTTGACAAAACCGATATTCCACACAATTTAACTCTATTTCTCTATCCTGACGACAGCGACCGCAACGGTAGACTGCTTCGCGTTTATCAACAATACTTTATGGTCAGTAACGCTGCTCAACTTATCTTAAAAGAGGAAGAAGAAAAACAACATGACCTGCATAAATTACATGAACATGTTGTGGTTCAAATCAATGATACCCATCCTTCTATGATTATTCCCGAACTGATTCGCTTACTGGTAGATAAAGGCATTTCCATGGATGAAGCAATCGAAATTGTTTCTCATACCTGCGCTTATACCAATCACACCATTTTGGCAGAGGCACTGGAAAAATGGCCAGTTGATTATCTACAAGAAGTTGTTCCAGGACTTATGCCAATCATTGAAGAACTCGACCAACGCATCAAAGAAGTTTATCCTGATCAAAATGTTGATATCATTGATAAAAACCAACTGGTTCATATGGCGCATATGGATATTCATTACGGTTTTAGTATCAATGGGGTGGCTGCACTGCATACCGAAATTTTAAAACACTCCGAACTAAAAGCCTTCTATCACATTTATCCGGAAAAATTCAACAATAAAACCAATGGCATTACCTTTAGAAGATGGCTTATGCACTGTAATCCTACATTGAGCGATTACATTACCGAATTGATTGGTGATGACTGGAAAGAAGATGCCAATCAATTAGAAAAATTGTTGGCATTCCAAAATGATACAAACGTTTTAAATCACTTATTGGACATCAAACAGCACAACAAAACAGTATTAAAACAATATTTGATGCAAACTCAACAGATTGAGATCAACGAAAATTCTATTTTTGACATTCAAATCAAACGCTTGCATGAATACAAACGCCAACAGATGAATGCACTTTATATCGTTTACAAATATCAGCAAATCAAAGCTGGAAACCTACCTAAAACTCCTATCACGATGATTTTTGGTGCAAAGGCTGCCCCTGCTTATACCATTGCAAAGGATATTATCCACTTTATTTTATGCTTACAACAACTGGTGAATCATGATCCAGACGTCAGCCCTTATCTCAAGATTGTTATGATAGAAAATTACAATGTCACCGCAGCATCTAAACTTATCCCAGCTTGTGATATCTCGGAGCAGATTTCCTTAGCTTCTAAAGAAGCAAGTGGTACTGGAAATATGAAATTTATGCTAAATGGTGCAGTTACTCTGGGAACTCTCGATGGTGCTAACGTAGAAATTTTTGATTTGGTTGGAAAAGATAATATCTATATCTTTGGAAAATCCAGCGAAGAGGTCATCTCTCTTTACGATACAAAGGGTTATCACTCTATTGAATATTATGACAATGACCCAATGATAGAAAATCTAGTGGACTTTATCATTAGCAAACAAATGATTCGCATAGGCGATCCTGAAAATCTCTGTCGTCTGTATAAAGAAATTATTGGAAAAGACTGGTTTATGACATTACTTGACTTAAAGGAATATATTGAAGTCAAAGAAAAAATGCTATTGGATTATGAAAATTGCACCAGCTGGAGCAATAAAATGTTGGTGAATACCGCAAAAGCAGGATTCTTCTCCTCTGACCGCTGCATTGCCCAATATAACAAAGATATTTGGCATCTCAATCAACACAGTTCTTCATCAAATAAATAAATATCAAGGGAAATCCATTTTTAGGATTTCCCTTTTTTATTCTCTATCTAAAAAATACAGTTAATGATGTTTTATCTATCTTATAGTCTGACAAATAGATCACAAAAAGCGCTGTACATCATATATACAGCGCTTTTTGATTGCTACACAAAGTCATATCATCAAAATGATTTTATTGAGATTCTCTTACCATATAAAACAGTTTTATTTTATCATACTGCTTTTATCTATTTGCCCCCTCAAATAAGCAATTAGTCATTCCAAGAATACATTTTTCTCAATTCTTTTCCGACTGTTTCTAATTCGTGTTCTGCCTTAATTCTTCTAGTTGCATTAAAGTGAGCACGACCATTTTTATTTTCCGCAATCCATTTTGTTGCAAAAGTACCATCTTGAATTTCAGAAAGAACCTTTTTCATTTCTTTCTTGGTTTCTTCTGTGATAATGCGTTTGCCGATTTCATAATCACCAAACTCTGCTGTATCAGAAATAGAATATCTCATTTCAGAGAAACCACCATGATAAATCAAATCAACAATCAATTTCATCTCATGGATACATTCAAAGTAAGCATTTCTTGGATCATATCCAGCTTCTACCAATGTTTCAAAACCTGCCTGCATCAAAGCAGTAACACCGCCACACAAAACAGCCTGTTCCCCAAATAAGTCTGTTTCAGTTTCTACACGGAATGTTGTTTCAAGTACTGCTGCTCTTGCTCCGCCAATACCTGCTGCATAAGCAAGTGCAAGATCAGTTGCTCTGCCAGAAGCATCTTGATGTACAGCATATAAACAAGGAACACCCTTGCCCAATACATATTCACTTCTAACAGTATGTCCAGGACCTTTTGGCGCAATCATAACCACATCTACATCAGCAGGTGGAACGATTTGTTGAAAATGAATATTAAAACCATGTGCAAATGCCAATACTTTACCAGCTGTTAAATACGGAGCAATGCTCTTTCGATATAAATCTGCCTGTCTTTCATCTGGAACCAAAATCATAATAAAATCAGCAGTCTTTGCAGCATCTTCAGCAGTCATAACCTTCAGTCCTGCTTCTTCTGCTTTTTTCCATGATTTAGAACCTTCATATAAACCCACTACTACATTGACACCACTTTCATGCAAATTTAAAGCATGTGCATGACCTTGGCTTCCGTATCCAATAATCGCAACTGTTTTGCCGTCCAACAAACCCAAATTACAATCGCTTTCATAAAAAATCTTTGCCATCTTGTTCTTTCTCCTTTTGACTTGAAATGGTCTATTCAAATTTTAGTTGTTTGTTTTATTATAGCTTGTATGATGTCTATTGTCAAGTAAATTTTTGAATATAAAATAACCAATGTTTTAAAGACCAAGCAAAATCATCTCACAACTTCTTTTGTTTATGTGATCATATTTCAAAGCAATCCTATTTTTCACAGCACTATCCTTTAAATCATCTCAATGCCCAATTCCTGCATTGCATGGATAATATGAAGTCTCATAGCTGTTCTGGCACCTTCCGCATTGCGCTGTTGCAAAAACTCCATAATCATTCTGTCATCGCTTACATTCTTTTGAGAGAGTGCCTGATTTTTTTGCAATAATAGGACCCCACTGCGGATTCCCTGAAAAATAATGGGTATCATTTTATTCATAAAAGTATTGTGTGTTGCTTTTGCAATAGCCTCATGAAAGGCTTGCTCTTCTTTTGTGCGATCCTCTCCCTTTAAAATTTTCTGTTCCACCTGCTTGCCATATTCCAAAATCGTTTCCAGCTCTCGTTTGGTTGCGCGCTTTGCTGCCAAATAGGCGTTTTCTGGTTCAAAAATTAACCGCATTTCAAATAAATCTCGAATATCAGAAATAGTTATCAACTCACTTAATTGCTGATATTCTTGCGCATTTGCTTTTGCAGTAACAAATGTTCCCTTACCGCGCTTAATCTCCAAAATGCCATTTGTCACCAAACTCCGAATTGCAGCGCGTAAGGTGGTTCTACTGACATTGAGCTCCTTTGATAAATCATTTTCATTTGGCAACTGGTCACCTGGTCGAAAACGCTTGTCAATGGTTATCATAATCAGCAAATCATCTGCAACACTGTCTGACAGCATTTTACTCATAAATTATTGACCCTTTCTCTTTGACCTACATCATTCTTATCACAAATAATTTTATTTACAGATTGTTGACAATTATCAAAATGTCCTTTTGGTGATATCTGCAAATTCCTTTCTAACTCGTTTATCTGTTATCATACTATAAAATACATCTTTTTTCAAGTAGTTGTATGATGTCTGTTATATAGATTGGACTGATTGTAAATTCACCAAGGATTGTTCTATTTATGACAAGAGTTAGATAACAAAAACGGGCTTTTATCCAAATTATCAAAAAATCCAGATAAAAGTCCGTTATCCTATTAATAAATGACTGCACCATATTTTTGAGCAATCTCTTCTAATGTTTCGCGGTCAATTGTGGTGTGAGAATCAATCATTGCTCTACCCTGATACAACAATAGTGCCAATTTTAACGCTGTTTCATTGTGGGAGGAAAAACATATCGGCAATGTGGCAATACATGCATTTTGTGCAAAATCCCTTGCATCTTCCACCGAATCAATTTCTATCATAATGACATCAAAGCTCTCATCTTCTACCTCAAGCAAATCATCTGTCATATCAATGCTACAGGTAAGTAGGGGAGAGCATTCTATCTTATCACAATACAGATTATAAAGCTGCATGGTATCTGCTAAAATAATGTCTCCCAATTCTTCTTGCTGTACTCCACTCGGTTGATGATAGGATAGCATTGTTTGATGCATCTCTTTCAAATGTTTTGGTGTTATTCCAGTATATCCACCAATGATGGTTGCACCTGCTGACAACACCAATGTTATCTGTTCGCCCATCTGTTGGGGCGTTAGTTCAACAAACTCCTTTGTATCCTCGCAATAATTGACTGGAGATGGTTTCGCAATAATTGGAATTTTGGCATAAGGCTTCATACGACTGACAATCTGTGCAATATTTTTTACTCCATATGCACAATTGAGCCCAAATGCACTGACGCCCAATTCCTGTAACATAATCAAAGCATTGATTGCAGTACCTTCAAATGGTGTTTCCCCATCTTCATCCACCTCCAAGGTAATCATCAAAGGCTTTTGAAATTTCCGAAGCGCAATGGCTGCCGCTCTTGCCTCTGCAATGGAACTCAAAGATTCTACAATCAATAAATCTACTCCACTATCCAATAAAATTTCAGCTTGTTCGCGATATACCGCCATCATTTCTGTAAAGGAGGAATCCCCATGTGGCTCCAAAGTCAAACCAGTAGCACACATCGCTCCCGCTACATACACCCCTTCTTTTGCAGCTTCTCGGGTCAATTGTACCAATTTGCGGTTATATTCTTCCAATTTATCTTCTCTTCCCAACTGTGCCAATCGAACAGAAGAAGATCCAAATGTAGGTGTGTACAATACTTTACAACCCGCCTCTTGAAAATCAGTCTGCAACTTTATAAATTCCTGTGGATGATTTAATATCCACTCTTCCTGACAAGCGCAGCGACAAGGGTTTGTTCGAAATAAATTTGTAGCAATTTCCCCATCAATCAATATGGGGCTCGATAAATCTACATCCATGCTATATCTATTGACCTTTCTTCACCTATTGATTCAATTGAATGATAATTTACATTGAGTCAGGCGCTTCAATCTTTAAAATGTTCAATACATTTTTTAATGTAGTCTGTACTGCTTGGCACAATCCCAATCTTGCCAACAACAAATTCTGTTCTTCTACATTGACACGGCAGGCATTATAAAATTTATGAAATAGCGTCGCAAGTAAAATACTATAACGGGTAATTTTAGCAGGTTCATATGCTTTGGCAGCTTCTATTATTTCATTGGGCAACAATGCAATATGACGGATCAATGCTTTTTCTTCCGGTTGTATCAACAAAGAAAAATCAGCTTTACCCGCCTGAAATAAATCCACTCCATTTTCTGATAATTTACTCAAAATAGAACAGATACGAGCATGTGCATACTGCACATAATAAACTGGATTTTCAGAGGACTTTTCAACCGCCAAATCCAAATCAAAGTCCATTTGAGAATTGACTTCTCTTAGGTTAAAGAAAAAGCGTGCCGCATCAATTGGAACCTCCTCCAATAAATCGACTAATGTAATGGATTTTCCAGTACGTTTGCTCACCTTTACCAATTCACCATTTCTCATCAGTTTTACCAACTGCATTAACACAATATCCAATTTATTGCCATCTAATCCAATGGCATCCATAGCACCTTTTAATCTTGCTACATGTCCATGATGGTCAGCGCCCCAAATGTTAATTGCCCTATCAAAACCACGTGTTGCAAATTTATCATAGTGATAAGCGATATCGGCAGCAAAATAAGTGGGTATTCCATTGGCACGTACCAATACTTCATCCTTGTCTCCGCCATATTCGGTTGCCTTATAAAACAGTGTTCCATCCTGTTCATAGGTCAAACCACGACTGGTCAACAATGCAATACAGTTTTGAACCTGCTGATTGTTATGCAGTTCACTTTCTAAAAACCAAACATCATAATGAATACGATATTTTTCCAAATCCTTTTTCAAATTGGCAATATTGATTGGCAAAGCATAATCTACCAACGCTTTTCTTCTGGTCTCCTCATCACAATCAAGGTATTGATCCTGATAAATTTCTTTAAACTTTCGAGCATGTTCTATGATATCTTGTCCTTGATAAGCATCTGCCGGCAATGGCACATCTTGCCCAAATTCCTGTAGATATCGCACAGACAAGGAAAGACCAAATTTTGCAATCTGATTGCCAGCATCATTGACATAAAATTCCCGAGTAACTTGATATCCTGCCCAGTCCAGTACAGAAGCAAGACAGTCCCCAACCGAACCCCCACGGGCATTTCCAATGTGCATAGGACCGGTTGGATTTGCAGAAACAAATTCCACCACTATCTTTTTGCCCTCTCCAAAATCAGAACGACCATATTCTGTTCCAGTCTGGTGAACTGTTTTTAAAGTATCTCCAAACCATTTTTGAGATACAAAGAAGTTCATAAATCCAGGACCTGCTATCTCACATCTTTCAAAATAGGTTCCATCTAATATCATTTCATCTTGAATAATCTGTGCTATCTTTCTTGGTGGAAGTTTGTAAGTTTTTGCAGTCACCATTGCTACATTTACCGCAAAATCCCCATGAGAAGTATCCGCTGGAATTTCAATCTGAAATGTTGGAATCGGCTGCGCAGGCAGCGTATTTTTTGCCACGGTCTGCCCCAATGCGTTTAAAATCACTTCACGAAGTTGCTGCTGTGCTTGCAGCAATAAATTTGTCACCATGTTTTCACTTCCCTATTCTTTTTCATCCTGTGGATTAATTGTAATCGTCACTTTATTATCGCTCAAATGACTTGAATTGACATCTAAGGAATATTCAAATGTCAATCGACCACCTTGATCGGTTAATTCAGAACAGATTCTCTTCGCCATTACACCAATTACCAAATCGCCTTCACCTGTCCCATAATAACCGATATTTCGATGGTCTCGTTCTACTAAAAGGCTAGACTTTGAAGCACCATGCCGTACTAAGGATACCTTCTCTTCACCAACAACCTTTAAAATTGTTTTTCCCCCTGAAAAGCCTGTGGTTTCTGTTTCGTCATAGGTGATATAATAGCATCCATTTTTTTTATAATAATTACCTTGGGTATATAATTCCGTGATATCGTCCTCGCCGTCCACTGTTTGCGTGCCCTTTATATGAATCCAAGCATCTTTTTTCATGTTATCACCATCTTTAATATTCAGTCTATCCTAATAACTTTCAATATCAATCTGTTGCACCTGTTTTGCTATATCATCTTGTAAAAATACGCTGGCATTTTGTGCAAAGTTTTCCACATCATCACTGACATAATAATGACATTCACCTGGCTCTTCTTGCGGATTCAACAGTTGTTTTTTTGTTAAAAATGCCTGTACATACTTTGCTGCTTCCTTCCCGGGATCAATCAATGTCACCCGTTCTCCAACCACATCACCAATTAACCCTTTGATGATGGGATAATGAGTACAACCCAAAATCAGTGTGTCAATCTGTTCTTGTAAAATGGGCTCTAAATATTCCTTTGCAATTGCGATCGTAATGGGATTATCGCGCTGTACATACCCATTTTCTATGAGAGGAACAAACATCGGACAGGCTTTGCCTATGATTTTGGGATTGTGTAGAATATTTCGGATAGCCTTTCCATAAACACCACTGCGAATGGAAGCGGTGGTTGCAATCACTCCAATTCTACCTCCATCCGTTGCCGCACAAGCTGCCTGTACAGCGGGAAGCAATACCCCTGTATAAGCAATATCAAGTGTTTCGATGACCTCTTGAGGCGGATTGGTACTTACAGTACCACAAGCCGCTATCATCATCTTGACGTCTTTTGACTGCAAAAACCGAATGTCCTGCGCTGCATAACGTTTGACCGTCTCTTTGCTCCGTGTCCCATAAGGGACACGAGAAGTATCGCCAAAATAAATGATATTTTCATGAGGCATTAACTTTTGAAGTTGCCGAACTGTGGTCAATCCTCCCAGTCCAGAATCAAAGACGCCAATCGGACGTTTATCCATATTATAAAACCCTTTCACGCTAAACTTATTTTACAAACTTTTTCAGGTTTTTGTCAAAATCGTTGGCATATATCAACGATTTAATCCATATGTAATCAGTTCATCCAATAGCTTTTCAATGGGAATTCCCGTTTTTTCCCACATTTTAGGATACATGCTAATACTTGTAAATCCAGGAAATGTATTGATTTCATTTAATATCACTTCTTCTTGGTCTGTCACAAAGAAGTCCACTCTAGAAAGCCCGCCACAACCAATTGCCTGATAAGCTTTCACCGCCGTCTGACGCAATATTTCCATGGTTTTTTCTGAAATTCTAGCTGGAATATACAGTTGAGATTGTGGATTGACATATTTTGAATCGTAGTCATAAATTTCCACATTGGCAGAAGAAATTTCACCTGCAATAGACGCTTTTGGAAATTCATTCCCCAACACAGCGCACTCCACTTCTTTTCCCACCAAAGTTTCTTCTACAATGACCTTTTTATCATATTGAAAAGCGCACTCTAAAGCAGTGTGCAGTGATTGGCGATCACTCGCCTTTGATACCCCAATGGAAGAACCTGCATTCGCCGGTTTTACAAACACTGGATAAGAAAACTGTTGTTCCAAACGACAACACACCTCTTCAAAGGGCTCTCCCTTTCTTACACAGGACCAATTTGCCATGCGAACTTTTGCATGTTGCAATATAATATGGGTCATTTCTTTATCCATGCAGTTGGCACAGGAAATTGCATCACTGCCAACAAATGGAATATCCACCAGTTGTAATAGACCCTGTATGGTTCCATCCTCTCCATTCTTTCCATGAAGCGCAGGAATGACACAATCTATTGTCAATTTTTTATATCCATCTTCTGATAAAACAAAAAATCCCTTGTGAATACGGCTGCTGCTTATGATACAATCTTGTGTCTGTTCTTGTTCCCAAGTTCCCAAAGAGATTTTTGATACATCACCAGTATAGTAAAGCATTCTTCCTTCTCTTGTAATGCCAATACAGTGTATATCATATTTTTCTCGGTTTAAATGCTGTATAATGGTTGTTGCAGAGATCAATGAAATTTCATGTTCTGTAGAGACACCACCAAAAACAACTGCAATTTGTTGTTTATCCATCTTTATTTCTACCCCATTTATTAGATTCATTTTTTATCAATTAGATACCATCACAATTGGGATTGTGACAATGCTATTGTATATCATATCACAATCCAGATATTAGTGCAATTCTTTTCCCGAAGATTGATGGGCGCTTTTCTCTTGATATCATCCAGTCATATCCTCAATACTTCACACATCTATAAAAATATCCTCGCTTTTATCATTATGCACACAAACAAAAGTTATGCCTATCAAGCTGTAAATAAAATAACCATCGCCTCTATTTTTGATCAAAGATAATCTGTCTGGCAGTCTGTTCCAAAACAGGATATAATTCCCAAATCTTATCAATTCGTTTTTGTATCTTTAGATTGGTTTCTACACCCAAATCGGTCAATAATTCCAAAAAGAGTGGTATAAGTTCTTGGTGCTTTTGGGGATTATCCATGCGCAATATCTCATGACATCGCTGGAAGCTAACTGCTATCCAAAATACCGCTTCTTGATGATTTTGTTGTTCAATCAATGTTTGACTACCCTGTATCACAACCGCTCTAGCCTGCGGCGTAATATCTTGACTAAAGGGAAATTTGTCATTTTTGCAGGATGCAGCAATATCAAATGTCTGCGTTAAATGATTCAAATGATACAACACTCGCTGGGCATCCATTTCCTGACAGCCCAACAGTTCTAAAAGCTGATGATACAATTCATGATGATTAGATTTTAACAGAATCGGGCGAACTTCAAGGTATCTCAGACGAACCGTGGGATTGGTCTGTGCCGCTGTCAAAATCACATGTGTACAAATTCCCGCCGGAAACAGCCACCGATTTACATTATCCAAAACCGGAAGTTGTGGGTCAAAAGCCTTTGTTCCGTTTTGGCTTTTTTTCAAGGCATTTTGACATCTGATCCCTATCCATCTAGGATGAGAAAAGTGTTTTGACACCAATGAAACCACCTGTTTTAAATAGCCTGTCTTATCCACTAAGATATTGTCTTGTTTAAAGCTGTTTGCGATTTCATAAGTTGTGAGTGCCTTGCGAATTGGAGATATCAATTCCAAAGGAAAAAAACTAACTTCTAATAAAACTCCCCGATAAACAAATTTCCCAAACTTTGGGGGCACTTTTATCTGATCAATGATCATATTTATATCAATATCAGAAGTGGTGGGCAATATATCTTCTTCTCTCAACACGGTAGAAGAACCATTTAAAAAAGCTCCTATTATTTCATGGGTAGCCGCATATTGATTTACCCATTCCAATGCTATCTTTTTCGCCTGACCGACCAGCAACGTTTTCACCTCATTTATCTTTATCAAATTACTGATAATAAAAACTCCGTTTTAGATACAAACGGAGTTTTTATGATATTTCTATATGAATTATGCTTTGTTTACAGAACCAAATAGTTCCATTTTTTCTTTTACAGTTGCCTTGATTGCTTCAAAGCCAGGTGCCAATAATTTACGAGGGTCAAATCCTTTTCCCTGTTGGTCTTTTCCTGCTTCGATGTATTTGCGGGTAGCTTCTGCAAAGGACAACTGACATTCTGTATTTACATTAATTTTAGATACACCCAAGTCAATTGCTTTTTTGATCATGTCTTCTGGAATACCAGTACCACCATGCAATACCAATGGCATTTTTCCAGTCAATTGCTGTACTGCATCCAGTGTTTCAAAACTCAAACCAGCCCAGTTATCAGGATATTTACCATGAATATTTCCAATACCAGCTGCCAACATGGTAACACCTAAATCAGCAATCATTTTACATTCTTTTGGATCTGCGCATTCACCAGCACCAACAACGCCATCTTCTTCACCGCCGATAGAACCCACTTCAGCTTCTAAAGACATTCCCTTTTCTTCTGTAATGGCTACCAATTCTTTGGTTTTTTCGATGTTTTCTTCAATTGGATAGTGAGAACCATCAAACATGATAGAAGAAAAACCTGCTTCGATACAAGCCTTTGCACCTTCATAAGAACCATGGTCTAAATGTAGTGCAACTGGAACGGTAATATGTAGTTCTTCCAACATGCCATTTACCATACCAACAACAGTCTTATAGCCACACATATATTTTCCAGCACCTTCGGATACACCCAAAATAACTGGTGAATTACATTCTTGTGCAGTCAATAAAACCGCTTTTGTCCACTCTAAATTGTTGATATTAAATTGACCAACAGCATAATGACCTTCTTTTGCTTTTGTAAGCATTTCTTTTGCAGATACTAACATCTTGAAATATCCTCCATTTCGACATCTAAAATAATCGGTTGGAATGACGAAAATTCCAACAAATTGCCAAATTTTTTACTGTTTATATTATAAAGCAAATCAACCTAAAAAGCAAGTAATCTATCAGGAAATTTATGAGATATTTATTTTTTTATGATAAAGCAGCCAACTTGGTTGGCATTCGCGGAATAACAAAAAATATTTACTTAAAATTGATATCATTTTTCATGATAGAACAATCTGTTTTGCTGGCGGTCTATATAATCATAAAAAATATTTTTCTGATTTATTTTACAATCCACTTTGGCTGTGCTATACTAGAGCAAACTATTTTCAGATCAATATAGAAAGAGGTTATTTTATGGAAAAGATTAAGAGCTTTACAATCAACCACGATACGCTAGAAGTCGGTATGTACATCTCTAGAATTGATGATGATATCATCACCTATGATATCCGACTAGTCAAACCAAATAACGGTTATTTTCTCTCCACCGGCAGCATTCACACCATTGAACATCTATTTGCAACCTATGCGCGCAATACAAAATGGAGCAAACATGTCATTTATGTGGGTCCCATGGGTTGCAGAACTGGATGTTATCTGTTGACAAGAGGTCTTTCCCATGAACAGGCAATTGAGTTGGTACAGCAATCATTTGCCTTTATTGCCAATTTTTCTGGAGAAATTCCAGGTTGTAAGAAACATGAATGCGGCAATTATCTCGATCACGATCTCTTGGCAGCACAACAGGATATCATTCCATTTTTAAAGAGAATCGAGCACTATACACCTTCTGATTTACACTACGCTGAGGATTGTTGAAATATCTAGAAAATAATTCTACAGGAAAATCCAAAAAAAGACCTTTTTTGTGAAATTATTGTGAATAATCCTTCAAAAGGTTGTAAAAAGGTTGCAAAAATGAATATTTGCAGTATAATGAAACTCAGTTGTTACTGATTTGTAACTTATTTTATCAAAGGAGGTCTTCCATGTTTCGAACAAATGGGAATCAGCCAAATTCTGGCATGGGATTTTTTTCAGAACTTATGACCAATTTGGTTGTCTTTTTTGACCGATGGATTGAAACGCACAGCACGATTTATCGTGTGTTGTCTGGATTTCTTTCGCCCATTGGACAAGGATTTTATAATACTCTCCAACTATTAAAGGCACTACTTAAAAAATTCTATCAATTTTTACACAGATTACATGGACAACGGGTCAACCGAGCATATCAAAGAAATTTTAGAAAATCCAAAGTGGTTTGGAACAATCTACGCGATTGGTTTTTATCTCCATTTCGCAAGATACGTTCTATTGCTTTTACTTTAAAGACCGCAGTAACCGAAACTAAAGGGCAAGCTTTTTTTCCAAGAGTAGGACACTTTTTTTATGTCTGTGGTGTTGGTATCAAAGCAAATACCCATATCATCAAGGGATTTTTTAACTATGCACTTCCAATCGCAGGAATTTACTGGCTTATTTATACCATTCAACTGGTTAGTAATTTAACCTTTGTTGTAAATGTCACCTATCATGGTGAAAACTTGGGTTATGTTTCCAACCAAGCTGTTATCAATGAGGCAAAAGAAATCGTTCAGGGCAGAATGGTTTATTTAAACGATTCCGAACGCATCAAATTGGAACCCAACTATTCCATTGAATTGGTAAACGAACAAGAAGTTGTCAATGAATACCAATTGGCAGATGCTATGATTGGATTATCTGGCGACGAAATGTTACAGGCAGAAGGACTTTATATCAATGGGCAATTCTACGGCGCATTATCCCAGTCAGATGTTATTCAGCAAACACTAGATACCATATTACAGGGTTACTATCAACAAGAAAATGTAGAGGAAGCACATTTCGTAGATGATATTGAAGTCATCTCTGGTCTGTACTTAACCAATAATATCTTAACAGAACAAGATATTGTGAATTTGTTGCAAAGTGAAGTGATGGCAGAATCCTATTATACCATTGTAGATGGTGACACTCCATTGAGAGCTGCTTACAAAAACAATATGGCATATCAGGATTTAAAAGCACTCAATCCCGAAATCGAAAATTCCTCTTGGTTTCGAGGTGGACAACAATTATTGTTAAACAAAGCAGAACCTTTCTTATCTGTTGAACTTACCAAAACAGAGATCTATACAGAAGCCATTCCATTTGAAACCGAAACCATTGAATCCGCCACACTAGAAAAAGGAAAAGAAGAAGTTTCTAGAGAAGGGGAAAATGGAGAAAATCAAATTACCGCAAAGGTCACTTATATTGATGGTTCCGAAATTTCCAGAGAAGTGATGACCACCGAAGTGGTAAAAGAACCAGTGCACAAACAAATTACCAAAGGTACTATGGAACCTGTTGTAGAAGAAGAAACACAAACAGATAAAAACACAACAAAGGATAATAATAATAAAACAACCAGTCAAAATGCGGCTTCTTCCATTCAATCTGTCGCAAGCAGTTCTGGATTTATCAATCCCTTACCAGGTTGTTATCTATCTTCTGGTTATGGTACCCGATGGGGTGCTACACATGGTGGTTCTGACCTCTGTGTCAGAGGTGGTACCATGGGTAAACCAATCTATGCGGCAGCAAGCGGAACAGTCATCGCAGCATCCAACGCGGGTTCTTATGGAAAATTGGTTAAAATCCGTCACAGCAATGGCATTGAAACTTGGTATGCACATACCAGCTCTATGGTGGTTTCCCAAGGACAAACCGTCTCTCAAGGGCAACTGATCGCCTATGCTGGTGCAACTGGACAGGTAACTGGTCCACATCTCCATTTGGAAGTACGTGTCAACGGCATTCGCAAAAATCCATTGGATTATATTCCTGGAATTGCAAGATAAAAATCTATTTTAATCATTCCAATATAAAAGCCCCCTTGTCATTATCACAAGGGGGCTTTTGATTGTGATACAAACAATTTTACAAAGCTTCATAATATACTACAATCTTTTTTATGTTTCTTTCGGTATGATTAAAAAAACAACGATAAAAAAGGTGAATGATATGCTAATTAAAATTCATAATGCCCAACAATTGATAGAATGTGAATATCAACAACCTGTTTTGCTTTCACAGATTTTAAAAGAGCAACAGGTTTTCATTGACATGCCCTGTAATGGTTTGGGCATTTGCGGAAAATGCAAAGTAATTGTTCGAGGTGATGTTTCTTTGGCGTCTCCAAAAGAACAAACATTACTCGCTCATGAAACAAACCCAGATATTCGCCTGGCATGTATGACCTATGCACAGGGAGATTGTGAAATCATACTGATAGAGCAGAAAACGCAGATTGTTACAGATGGATATTTACCTCCATTTGAATATTGTCCCACCAGTCATCAATATGGGTTTGCTGTAGATATTGGCACCACTACTGTAGCAGTTTATCTGTATTCTTTACAAGATTGTAAACTGCTTGATAAATATTCCTTTACCAACCCTCAGACTGTCAGCGGAGCAGATGTCGTTTCCCGTATTCAGGAGTGTTTAAACGGCAAGAGCCAACAACTCCAACAGATGATCTGCGACAAACTCCAACAAGTATTTTTATTGCTTTGTAAACAAAATCAAATCTCTGCCACTCAAATTGAACCCATTGTGATAACTGGCAACACCACCATGTTATATCTGCTCACCCATCAAGAGGTAGAACCCCTTTCCCATGCGCCTTTTGAAATAAGCGAATACTTTGGCAAAGTGATACCAACCACCCAAATCGGTTTGACTTGCCTTTCAAATGCAACCGTGTACCTTCCCCGCACCATTTCCGCCTTTGTTGGCAGTGATATCACCTGTTCTATCCTTTCAAGCGACTTGACAAATTTTCCAAAACCAACACTAATGGTTGATATCGGAACCAATGGAGAAATGGCACTCTTCCACCAAAATCAATTATATTGCTGCTCTACTGCGGCGGGACCCGCTTTTGAAGGAGCAGATATCACAATGGGAATGAATGCTGCCTCTGGTGCCATCAATCACGTCTTCTATCAAGATGGAACGATCTGTTGGAATACCATTCAACACACAAAACCTGTGGGTATCTGCGGTTCTGGGCTAATCGATGCCATCGCCTGCTTTATACAGACAGGACTCATTGATGAAACGGGATTGATCAATGAAGAACATAAACAATATGGTCACTACATTACAGAATATCAAGAAGAACCAGCCATTCAAATTGGTGATAGTCAGATACTGATTACACAAAAGGACATTCGTGCAGTTCAACTTGCAAAAGCAGCCATCTGTGCTGGTATCTATTCCTTGATTCATCAGGCAAAATTGGAAGTTACAGCGGTCGATTCCTTTATACTCGCTGGCGGATTTGGCAGCTTTATCAACTGTGAACATGCTGGTGTCATTGGGCTGATTCCCAAAGAACTCTCCCAAAAAGCACACTCTATTGGAAATGCGGCTGGAATGGGTGCAATTATGATTCTATTAAGTCAAAAAGAACAACTTCACAGTGAGCAAATTGCCTTACAAGCACAGGCATTAAATCTTGCATCCTCCCCATATTTTATGGATAAGTACATCGAATGTATGATGTTCTAATCATAAACTACCTAACTGTAAACCATTTAGAAATTTCATTTATCCTTTTTCAAATCCCAGTCTTTATCTTAATTTGATTCATATGGTCGAGAGGTCAAAAAATAAATAGCGCGTTCAATGGAATCCCTCGCATTGCCCCAATCGGCATCTGCTCCACTGTTTCGATAATCAAACATTTTACAGTAATGAGAAACATCATGTGCAATCTCATCAAGTGATTTTCTGCAAAGATCGGTGCTCACCTGAATAAACTCTGGCAGCGTCTTTTTGTCCATTTTTGCATTGGCATAACAAACCAATTCTTGAAAATGAACAAAGCACAATTTTTCCTGTTGTTGATACAAGGCACGAAATTCACCATTCTGCATATACATCTTTATCACTGTATCAAACATTCTTTCCAATGCCCAATCAATCTGTTCACAAATAAAACAGGTCTTTTTTGGTTTTTCAACTTCCCTTTTTTTAAAAAATCCGCCGCTATTTCCAACACAAGCGCTTTTTTGTAAGGTGTGTTCTTGTATTTCCTTTAAATGACTTTCTAACATGAGTGCCAAAGATAGACGATTGTTGCGCTTCATCATCTGGTCAAAATGATGTTTGCAAAAGCCCTTTTGATTGGTTTCTATTCGTACATCTGGCTCCATCATAGCCGCACCCATAATATATTCTACACTGCGCTGCTCTAGAGTATCTCGGATCATACAGATAGGGCATCCGCACTTGGGTTCAAACACTTCACTAATTGGTATGGTATAGATACTATCTTTCATGTTGACTCTCCTTGTGCCATCTTTATTGATAGCCATATTTTTTGTTACATTATATCATAATTATGTTATACTGTACTAGAGGATTTTACAGATACCTCGAACAAATTTTATAAAGGAATTATGTTTATGAATCAAATTCGAGAAGAAAATAGAAATTGTATTGTCACACTGCCGGGATTTAGTTTACAAGACACTTTGGATTGCGGTCAGAGCTTTCGTTGGGAATATCAAGAAGACGGCTGCTTTTATGGCACTGTCAACAATCGCTTTCAAAAAATTTCACAACAACAAGATGATATTATCTTTTATAATACCAATCGAACAGAATATGAGACCTTCTGGAAGCATTATTTTGATTTTGACACCAATTATACCGCTATCCAACAACAACTCTGCTCCGACGATACACTACATAAAGCGATACAAATGGTTGGGGGGATTCGCATTTTAAGACAAGATCCTTGGGAAACACTCTGTTCTTTTATCATCTCTCAAAACAACAATATCCCAAGAATTAAGGGAATTATCTCCCGTTTTTGCAGCTTCTTTGGAGAACCCTTGACCGAACAAGTCTACACCTTCCCCACTCCAGAGCGAATTGCGAAATTAACCGTTGAAGAGTTGGCACCTTTGCGGGCTGGATTTCGCGCCAAATACCTGCTAGATGCCGCCCAAAAGGTGGTCTCTCAAGAGATAAATTTTACACAAATCTCTCAGGGAACCCTTGCAGAAGGAGAGGAACAATTGCGCAAAATCTATGGGGTTGGTGCTAAAGTGGCACAATGTGTATTGCTATTTGGATTCTATAAGATGGATGCTTTTCCCATTGACACCTGGATCAAAAAGGTATTGACAACCTATTACCCAAATGGATTCCCCACACAAGCCAAACCTTATGCAGGCATTGCACAACAATATTTATTTCACTATGTCAGAACTTATGAAAAACAGTTGTAATTTCTTGACATTTTTCTATCCATGTGCCATAATAAATCTACAATTACATGATTGAACTGGGGTGCTGAGCAAACTCGGCTGAGAATGGAATAATTTCCTAAACCCAATGAACCTGATACGGATAATGCCGACGTAGGGAGCTGTTACACAAACGCAAAATATCACAGTCGTATCTTGTAGATACGGCTGTTTTTGTTGGACAATCAATGGATTATTTATCACATAGTTGTCACAATATGCGTTTTTGTGTCTATAAATTTTCAAACAATCCTTCCCTATGATGCGTTATGGTATCATTAGAGGAGGATTTTTTTATGAACTACACGACACAGATGAATGCCGCCAAGCACAACATCATTACCAAAGAAATGGAAGCAGTTGCCGTATATGAAAATCTACCAATTCAACAACTTGTCGAATTGATAGCAAAGGGGCAGATTGTGATTCCCGCCAATAAACATCACAAATGTTTAAAACCCTACGGAATTGGCCGCATGTTAAAGACAAAAATCAATGTCAATTTGGGTACCTCCAAAGACTGTCTTGATACAGAAGTGGAGATGCAAAAGGTACTCAATGCCGTCGATATGGGAGCGGAAGCGATTATGGATTTGAGTTCTTATGGGGATACCAGAACATTTCGCCGAACATTAACCGCAAAATGTCCCGCCATGTTGGGAACGGTTCCCATCTATGATGCAGTTGTCTATTATCACAAACCGCTCAAGGACATTACCGCCCAAGAATGGATTGATGTAGTTCGGATGCATGCAGAAGATGGTGTGGACTTTATGACCATTCACTGTGGTATCAATCGGGCGACAGCACAGCGATTTAAACAGTCCAAACGCCACACCAATATCGTCTCTCGAGGTGGCTCTATTATCTTTGCATGGATGGAATTGACCAACCAAGAGAATCCATTTTTTGAACATTTCGACGAAATTTTAGAGATTTGCCAACAACATGATGTCACTTTGAGTTTGGGCGATGCATGCCGTCCAGGAAGTATTGAAGATGCTGGCGATATCTCCCAAATAGAAGAGTTGGTTTCCTTAGGTGAATTGACCATGCGGGCATGGGAAAAAGATGTACAAATCATCATTGAAGGTCCAGGACATATGCCATTAAATCAAATCGCTGCCAATATGCAGATACAGCAAACCATCTGCAAAGGCGCCCCTTTTTATGTGTTGGGACCACTGGTCACCGACGTTGCACCGGGATATGACCACATTACAGCAGCGATTGGCGGAGCTGTCGCCGCTGCTGCTGGGGCTGCATTTTTATGTTATGTCACCCCTGCGGAACATCTCAGATTACCCACATTAGAAGATGTCAAGGAAGGGATTATCGCCGCCAAAATCGCCGCCCATGCTGCGGATATTGCCAAAGATATTCCCAAGGCAAAAGACTGGGATTTTCAAATGAGTGAAGCGCGCCGCAATTTGGATTGGGAACAACAATTTAAACTGGCAATTGACAGCGAAAAACCCCGCCGTTACCGCTGTGAATCCAAACCAGAACATGAAGACACCTGTACCATGTGCGGCAAGATGTGCGCTGTTCGAAACATCAATAAAATTTTACGCGGAGAAAATGTTGACATTATGGAGTCACAATAAAAATAAGAGCATTATAGTAGGAATTTCCCAATCTTACATTTCTCATAAATTTGTAAAATTTCTTTGTAATAATCGGAAAATTACCCCCTTTATCTATTTACAAGTATATCGAAAAGTGTTAGAATGAAAACAAGTAAAAAGTTAAACTTGTCTATTGTGTGGACAAGTCTGCTTGTTTGTGCCCGTTCGAGATACCTCAGGGCAAAAAGCAAACTTTTTGACGAACATTCTAAGGAGGAAACAATTCATGGCGATTAAAAGAAAAATGAAAACAATGGATGGTAACACTGCCGCTGCTCATGTGTCCTATGCGTTCACAGATGTTGCTGCAATCTATCCTATCACACCATCTTCTAACATGGCTGAAGCAACCGATAAATGGGCTGCTGAAGGCAAAACAAATATCTTTGGAGAAACAGTAAAGGTTGTTGAAATGCAATCCGAAGCTGGTGCTGCTGGTGCAGTTCACGGTTCTTTGTCCGCTGGTGCTTTAACCACCACTTACACTGCTTCTCAAGGCTTATTGTTGATGATTCCTAACATGTATAAAATTGCTGGTGAATTATTGCCAGGCGTCATCAATGTTTCTGCACGTGCACTGGCTTCTCATGCACTGTCCATCTTTGGCGACCATCAGGACGTATATGCCTGCCGTCAAACTGGTTTTGCAATGTTGGCATCTACCAACCCACAAGAAGTTATGGACTTAGGCGCTGTTGCTCATTTGGCTGCAATTAAAGGTCGCGTTCCATTTTTGCACTTCTTTGATGGCTTTAGAACTTCCCATGAATACCAAAAAGTAGCTGCTTGGGATACTGAAACTTTAAAGGAATTGGCTGATTTGGATGCAATCGATGCATTCCGCAGAAATTCTATGAATCCAGAACATCCTTATCAAAAAGGTACTGCTCAAAATCCAGACATTTTCTTCCAAGCAAAAGAGGCTTCCAATAAATTCTACAATGCTCTTCCAGCAATCGTAGAAGAATATATGAACAAAGTCAATGAAACAATTGGCAGTGACTATAAACTGTTCAATTACCATGGTGCTCCTGATGCAGAACATATTATCATTGGTATGGGTTCTGCTTGTGATACCATTGAAGAAACCATTGATTATTTGAATGCGAATGGTTCTAAAGTTGGTTTAATCAAAGTTCGCTTGTATCGACCATTCTCCGCAAAACACTTGATTGATGCAATTCCTGCTACTGTAAAACAAATTTCTGTTTTGGACAGAACCAAAGAACCTGGCGCACTTGGGGAACCACTGTTCTTAGATGTTGTAGCTGCTTTAAGAGATACACAATTTAAAGATGTTCCTGTATTTGGTGGACGTTATGGATTGGGCTCTAAAGATACAACTCCAGCACAGATCATCGCTGTATTTAAAAATACCGATAAAAAACAATTTACCATTGGTATCAACGATGATGTCACCTTTACTTCCTTGCCAATTGAGGAAACTCCAAACACCACTCCAGCAGGTATTACAAGCTGTAAATTCTGGGGATTGGGCGCAGATGGTACCGTTGGTGCAAATAAAAACTCTGTTAAAATCATCGGTGACCACACCGACATGAATGTACAGGCTTATTTTGACTATGACTCCAAAAAATCTGGTGGTATCACTGTTTCACATCTTCGTTTTGGCGATGCTAAAATCACTTCCACTTATTTGATTAACCAAGCTGACTTTGTCGCTTGTCATAATCCTTCTTATGTTACAAAATACGATATGGTTTCTGATGTAAAACCAGGTGGTGTATTCTTGCTCAACTGCGGTTGGACCTTAGAAGAGATGGAACAACATTTACCAGGTCAGATGAAACGCTATATTGCTGAAAACAATGTACAATTCTACACCATTG
Organism: uncultured Oscillospiraceae bacterium; assembly: GCA_910579175.1. Lineage (GTDB taxonomy): Bacteria > Bacillota > Clostridia > Oscillospirales > Ruminococcaceae > Massiliimalia. Next base: position 32,215 of record CAJTTB010000013.1, read on the forward strand.
ACGGTGTTAAGATTGGTAAGGAAATCGGTTTGGGTGGACGTATCAATACCGTTCTTCAATCTGCATTCTTTAAACTTGCTAATATCATTCCTGCTGAAGATGCTATCCAGTATATGAAAGATGCTGCTACTGCTTCTTATGGCAAAAAAGGTGAAGCAATTGTTAAGATGAACCACGACGCAATCGAAAGAGGTGCGCAAGACGTTCATAAAGTAGAAGTTCCAGAATCTTGGAAAACTGCTGCTGATACTGACTTAACTACAGTTGCCACCGGTGATGATGCAAACTTAGTAGATTATATCAACAATATCTTGATTCCTGTATCCGCTCAACAGGGTAATAAACTTCCTGTATCTGCTTTTGTAGAAAGAGAAAACGGCGTTGTGCCATTGGGCTCTTCTGCTTATGAAAAACGCGGTATTGCAATTGATGTTCCAGTTTGGAATCCTGATAATTGTATTCAATGTAACTTCTGTTCTTATGTTTGTCCTCACGCAGTTATTCGTCCATTTGTAATGACCGAAGAAGAAGCTGCAAATGCTCCAGAAGGTACTTTATCTGCACCAATGACTGGTTTGACAGACAAGAAATTTATGATGGCTGTTTCTGTACTAGACTGTACTGGATGTGGCTCTTGTGCCAATGTATGTCCTGGTAAAAAAGGTGAAAAAGCACTTGTTATGCAGCCATTAAGCACCCAAGAAAGCAAACAAGCTATCTTTGATTACGGCTTTGGTTTACCAGAAAAAGCTGATGTTGCTGAAAAATTCAAAGAAACAACCGTAAAAGGCAGCCAGTTTAAACAACCATTGCTTGAGTTCTCTGGCGCTTGTGCTGGTTGTGGTGAAACTCCTTATGCAAAATTGGCAACCCAATTATATGGTGACAGAATGTATATCGCTAATGCAACTGGATGTTCTTCTATCTGGGGCGGTTCTTCTCCATCTACTCCATATACTGTCAACAAATCTGGATTCGGTCCTGCTTGGGCTAACTCTTTGTTTGAAGACAATGCCGAATATGGTTATGGTATGTTCTTAGCGCAAAAGGCAATCAGAGATAAATTGATTGGCAAATTAGAAGCAAAACTTCCAGAAATCGAAAAAGAAGATGTGAAAGAAGCTGTCAAAGGTTATTTGGACACCGTAAATTGCGGTAAATCCAATGGGGCTGCTACCGAAAAATTAGTAGCCGCTTTAGAAGCTTGTGGCTGTGATTTCTCTAAAGAAATTTTGGCTGACAAAGATTACTTGTCCAAGAAATCCATCTGGATTCTCGGCGGTGACGGTTGGGCTTATGACATTGGTTTTGGCGGTCTTGACCATGTCATTGCATCTGGTGAAGATGTCAATATCTTAGTATTTGATACAGAAGTTTACTCCAACACTGGTGGTCAGGCTTCTAAATCCACTCCAGTTGGTGCAATTGCTCAATTTGCTGCTGCTGGTAAACAAGTGAAGAAAAAAGACCTTGCTGCTATCGCTATGAGTTATGGATATGTTTATGTTGCTCAGGTTGCTCAAGGTGCTGATTACAATCAATGTATGAAAGCCTTTGTAGAAGCTGAAAGCTATCATGGTCCATCTATCATCATCGCTTATGCTCCATGTATCAACCATGGTATTAAGGGCGGTATGAGCATTGCTCAAACAGAAGAAAAGAAAGCAGTTGCTGCTGGTTACTGGCATTTATTCCGCTTTGACCCACGCCTCACTTTAGAAGGCAAAAATCCATTCCAATTGGATTCTAAAGCTCCAACAGCTAGCTACAATGACTTTATTATGGGCGAAGTTCGTTACAATGTTTTGGCTCGTTCTAATCCAGACAGAGCAAAAGATTTATTCGAACAAGCTGAAAAATTCGCAAAAGAAAAATATGATCACTTAGTAGAATTGGCTAATAAATAATTACACAATAAAAGAAGAAGACTGATACAATTTGTATCAGTCTTTTTCATAAAATGTAAATAACTATCAATGGAAAAAAGAAAATAGTAAAAGCAAAAAATCCTTTATTAACACGTTTAACGCCAAGTATCATACCATCAATAAAAATAAATCCATTTAGATAGTAATATGCATTGTGCTTGCTATCATCATAAGAAAACAACCAAAACATACTTTATCTTCTGAAACATTACAAGTAAATGCCATACTGTTATCATATGATATACATCGGGGTGAGCAAATAAATCCATGTTACCTTTTTGTGAAGTATATCATGAAACTCAATTTCTATCAAATATATGGAGCAAACCCATGATACAAGTTATTTTATATACCCTTTCCTTTATTCTTGTGCTTTCTACGATGATTATGATTGATATCATTGTTTTAGTAGTAATCAATTATCAACCTGTTTCTATCATTGATATATCCATTTTTCTAATCTTATACCACTGTTTTGATATATTGTTAGAAAAAATATATCAACAATTTATCAAACAAATCGATAAACGACTTGATAACATTTCAAAGGAAATCAAAAAAACATTTATCATTCATAAATATTTTAGTTTGGCTATTATACAGGTTTTATTTGTTTTTTTACTACTTGAATTTTTTCCTAACATTTCTATCAATGTAATATCGGTTATCTTTTTTGTGGCAATCGAATCTATGTTAAAATTTGGTATTGGCTATATTCTTCCCAGCTTTTACAGACTGGATAAAAAATGAACTCATATGAAAAATACTCCCTTCATCTGATTACTCTTAGTATTTATAGCATATAGTCAAATTCGAATTCGTGTTTTAATGGAATGCCCTCATTGCCAAACAATGGAATAGATGGCTTTTGTCTTCTTGATTCATCAAGAGCATTGATATGAACTACTTTTAACTCAAATCCAAATTTTTGATAATACCTTATTAAAACAAAAAATTTAAAGTCTTTTAAACAAACAGGACAATAAACTGCCTTTAAAAGAAATTTGAATCATCACACTGTAAATTTTAAAATGTTGAGTAATAAGGAAACTATGATAAAATGGAATTTAGAAAAGTATTTGATACCATACCTGAGCAATTTGATAAATACAGGTCTCGATATTGTACAGAACTGTTTGAGAAACTGATTGAACACGCAAAACTTGATTCTAATAAAGCAGTGTTGGAAATCGGTCCTGGCACAGGTCAAGCAACGGAGCCAATACTAACTACAGGATGTAACTACCATGCCATTGAACTTGGCGAACACTTATATGAGATGATGAAATGCAAATATGGTCAATCTCCGAATTTTTACATTGTCAATGATGATTTTATCACACATGACTTTGATGAACAGAAATTTGATATGATTTATTCAGCAGGCACTATCCAGTGGATTCCTGAAGAAATCGCCTTCTCAAAGACACTCAAACTGTTAAAACCAGGCGGAACTCTGGCAATGATATTGCTTCACGGGGATTATAAAACACCCAATGAACAACTGTTCAATTAGATTCAGCAGGTGTATTCTAAATATTTTAAACCCGAAACAGAGTATCAACATGGTTCATTCCAATACACCAATGCACCAAACTATGGATATACAGATTTCCGGAAATATGAATTTTATGGAAAACGCGAATTTACAGCGGACGAATATGTGGCATTCACTGGGACTCATTGCGATCATATTGTTATTCCAGAACCGTATAAAAGTAAATTTTTCAGTGGACTGAAAGAAGCTATATTAGAAGCTGGAAATCAGATTATCGTCCATGAAACTTATATTCTATTTCTGGCAAAGAAACCTCTATAAAAATAAATGCAAAACAATCAATCATTTTTCATTGCTTACTAATTTTTCTAACTATATAACTTATCATTAAAAATAGTGATTTCATTTATGATGAAATCACTATTTTTTACTCTTTTTTTAGAAAAGTGTTCCCGAAATATTATCTATATTCCTGCATACAATCAAAAAACTTATATCAACTTCACAGTTTCATAGATATACAATTTCCAAAAAGGGAATTTTTTAAAATGCTATAAAATAGAAATATATCATATAGCAAGTAAAAAGCAAAAACAATAAAATATACAAAATAGAGCGTACATTTATACTGGCATGTAATAACTTTTTTCCAACAGGAACGATGCTAACATCCTCATACTTTAAATAGTTGGTAAATCCTCTGCCAAATTTATAGACAAAAATTAAAATTCCAACCATTCCAACCACGGAAATCAATACATTAAAGAGAATTGACAGTGGTGATAACACATCAGAAAACATAAATCCCGGCAAAGCACGCGCTGAATTGTTGACTATATGAGCAAGCATAGAAGGAAAGATTGATTTGGTTCTTACTGCCAAATATCCAAGTAATAATCCTGTCGCCAACGCAGTGGGAAACTGCATTGGATTTAGATGAAACATTGCAAATGCCACTGCGGAAATAATTATGGCGGTCATCTCCCCAAATGGCTGAATTGCCTTCAACAGCAATCCTCTAAAAATTATTTCTTCAAAGATAGGACCTATTAGACAAATATAACTTGCACAGAGTAACATACTCAACCATGAATCTGTGGGCATTTCCAAATCAAATATACGATAGGACACACCCCACAACTCCAACATGGTCAACAACTGTGTAAGCACATAAGCGCCAATATTTGCTGCCCCTAAACATCCCAAAACACCCATTAAAATAAACACACCACTCTCTTGTGGCTTGCAAAACACCTCATTGGAAAAGGTTGGCTTTAACAATGGAATTGCAATCATCATGGTAATCAGCTCTCCTAAAATACAAGGAAAGTAAGAAGTAAAATAACTGACCATACCATCTGAAATTGCCAATGAACTGTTTTGTATGAAATATTGAATACCAACACCCAATGCTTGGGTCACTACTGCTAGAATCAATAGAAGTAATGCACATCGTCCTACCATTTTACGAATTAGTTTGAGATAGTCTCTCTTTAATTGTGTACAATGATCGGAAAATTCTCCTTGCATTGGGGGTTTTTCTTCTGCCTGCCATGCTTGTGTAGATTGGGTAGAATCCGATTGTGTTTGAAATTCACTTTCGGTCATAGAAATTCCCCCTTTTATCTTAAATTTTTATCAATTGCTGATCGTTATCTAGCAAATTCATGAGCAATCAAATAAATTTCTTGGAGAAAACAGTCCATTTTTTCGACAGTTTATCAAATAACAAAAAATATTCTTCTATTTCTCACATTTGCCAAAATAGTTTAAATTTCTACTATTTTTATTATAAACCAAATCATATCATTCTGCAATCTTTTTCCTATTTTTTCTATAATTTTATAACCATCCCTATTTCGCAGTATTTGACGCAATCAAAGCCGCATCCCAAACACCGCTAAAAGGTGGAGAATAACAAAGATCTAAAAAGCCAAATTCTTCAACGGTCAATCCTGTATAAACTGCAACTGCATAATAATTCACACGAGGCACTACAATTCCCTGCCCAACTGCCTGCGCTCCTAAAATTTTTCGGCTTTGTGCATGATAAATCACCTTAATTGTCACTTGTTCTGTTCCATAATAAGATGCATAACTGTTGCCTGTAATCAAATTCGTTCGGTAAGGAATTCCCAACTGCTTTGCTTCTTGTTCAGAAAGTCCTGTTTTTGCTGCATCCAATGAAAATAATCGAAGCGCTACACTATTGATTAATTTAAACGGTTTTGGCTGTTTTCCTCCCAAAATATCACCAATGATTCTTCCCTGTTTATTGGCATTCGTTCCCAATGGAGCATAACTTAGTACCCCACTGACAGAGGATTTCATAATGCTACAGTCTCCCGCCGCATAAACATCTAAAACAGAAGTTTCCATACGTTCATTGACAATCAGCGCACCATTTTCCGCCTTTTCAATGCCAGTTAAAAAATCTGTATTGGGAACAATCCCCACACAGTTTACCACCAAGTCCGCTTGTATTGTCTCTATTCCCTGTGCTGTTTCAATCTCAACTGCTGATATCATTTGCCCTTGCTTTACCAATCTGCTTACCCTTGTATTTGTCTTAACGCAAATGTGTTGTTTATCCAGTTCCTGTGCTAGCAAATCTGTGATTTCCCGATCCATACTGTTTAGTATCCGATCAGCAGCTTCAATTAAAATCACCTCTTTTTGATACTTACAACAGGCATCTACGATTTCCAAACCAATAAATCCAGCACCTACCACTACCACACGTCGATTTTTGGATTGTTTCAGTGCTTCCTTAAACTTACTTGCATCCTCTATATCGCGAATTTGATATAAATTTTCCAGCTCTATATCAAATGGTGGAATTTTTTTTACGCTTGCCCCAGACCCAATAATCAATTTATCATAAGTGTCTTTTATTATTTCACCTGTTTTTTGATTTACAATGGTAAGCTGCTTTTTATCAAAGTTTACGGTTGTCACTTGATGATATATCCTGACATCAATTCCACTTTTCGCAAATTCTTCTGGTCGTCTGGCAATTAACTCATCTGCCTGTTTGATTCTATCGGATACAAAAAATGGCAGACCGCAAGCACCATAGGAAACAACTCCGCCTTTTTCATAAACTACAATTTCTACATCATCGCGTAAATTTCTTTTGAGTTTTGAAGCTGCGGACATTCCCGCAGCAACTCCTCCAATCACAATGACTTTCATCTGTTTTATCACCCTTTCTCTTAATTGAAAATAAGATAAAATCCGTTTTCCATTTATTTTGGGAAAGCGGATTTCAATGATTATTCTATTGAAACTGTATCATCAGACAATGTTTTTAAATTCATGTCCTGATATTCCTCCTGGCTAAAATGCCCTAAGATTTTATCCACAATCAGCGCATTTACCATAGAACCAGTTACATTCAAAAAAGTACGTCCCATATCGATAATTGGATCAATCGCCAAAATAGGACTAATCAAAGGGAAAGAAGAAGCCATACCTGTACCAGACAATGCAACAGAAGCCGCCATTGTGGCTGTTCCCGGAATTCCTGCAATTCCCAAAGAACCGATTGAAATCACAATGATACTCATAATCAAAAAAGTGATATCAATGGGACTGCCTCCCATATTGGCAACAAACACCACCAACAAAGCTGGAAAAACACCGGCACACCCTTGCATTCCCGCAGTTGTACCAAAACTCGCTACAAAATTAGCAGTTCCTTCACTGACACCTAATTTTTTATGCAGTGTAGAAATTGTCATTGGCAAAGTCCCCACACTGGAACGAGAGGTAAATGCCATAATCATCGTTTCCATACCTTTTTTTAGATAAAATGCAGGATTGATTTTAAAAAGAACCAACGTCATCATCTGTAACAAGAACATCACAAATACAGCCAGATATAATACCAAAATAAACTTTATCACAGCACCAATACTGGCAATTCCCCTTTGAGCAATGGTATTTGCCAACAATGCCACCACTGCATAGGGCATCAATTTAATAATGCTCATGGCAACAGAAATGATAATTTTTTGAAGGGCATTTATCAAATCATAAAACGGCTTTACCACATCCATATATTTTTTAGACATTCTCTTTGCCGCGATTCCAAAAAATGCAGAAAAGATAACAATTGCAATGACATTTGTATCATACATCGCCGTAATTGGATTTGCTGGCAACAGTCCTCGAATGGTATCTACAATTGAAGTAACCTCCTTGATTTCGGTGGTTTTGTCTGTGGTAATATTCATGCCTTTTCCCAGACCAAATATCACACCCAATACCAAACCAACTACAACCGCAATTGCCACCATAATCATGGTTGTCACAATGGTCATGCGCGCTAGCTTTCCAATATCGGCGCCTTCTTTCATATTGATAATCACATGAATAATTGACACAATTACCAATGGAATTACCAGCATACGAACCAAATCAATAAATCCATTTCCAAACAAACTATACCATTTGGTTACTTCTGATACAAAAGGGATCTCGGTGGGCTTATTGGAAAATCCTGATACAATCTGAATCACAATTCCCAATGCCAAACCAATGCCAGTTGCTGTCAATACTCTAGCAGCAAAGCTGACCTTCTTTTTTTGTAGCAATTTTAACAGTACAAAAATTGCAACCAACACCAAAAGAAACAATATTGTTTTGAAATCGCTTATCATTAAAAATTGTTTAAAAAATACATCTGTCATCATTATCACCCCTTCAATCATGTTTTATGTTTACACGCCAGACAAATTTTTCTTTCTCTTTTTAACACTTTTTATAGAGGTATCAGAATGACAAGTTACTGATGTTAGACCGCTTAGATCTTAGCAACTTCTGTAAAATTTTGATACAATGTTGCTTACTATTTACAATATGCAATTGCTTCTATTTCCACCAAAGCCGCCTTGGGCAATTTAGCAACTTCCACAGCTGCTCTAGCTGGATAATCTTTGGTAAAAAACTCACCATAAACTTCATTCATAGCGGTAAAATCATTCATATCATTCAAATATACATTTACTTTTACAACCTGCTCTATACTACAACCAGCCGCTTGCAAAATAGCACAAATATTAGTCAATGACTGTCTGGTTTGTGTTTTAATATCATTCCCAGCAAATTCTCCTGTTTTGGGATCGATTGGAATTTGCCCAGAGATATATAAAAAATCTCCTGCCTGTACGGCTTGTGAATAAGGACCAATTGCTTTTGGGGCATCTTGTGTTGAAATTATTTTTTTCATGTTGAACATCCTTTCTGTTATTTTATAAACGACTCTGATGGAATATCCATATTTTTTTATCTGATTGGTTTGATAACCTACTGTTGTAGGGATATCTGTCTGGCGTGCTCATACCTACTATTTAGATCATCTTCTATTGTAACTGAACTTTTTACAAATCATCCAATAGAATCGCTACAAAATCTTATATAAATTGGTTCATTCTTCCTACAGCAGTATATCATACATCTTTTAAATATTCAACAAAACATAAAAACCTTTCATAAACCTCTCTTGTGATAAGCGACATCGAACTTCTCAAACGAAATTTATCAAATATAATATCCATTATTTTTCATCTGATTGTCTACTGAATAGATAAAAATAATTACTTGTTATTTATAAGAAGTATTCCTATTTTTTTCTATAAAATCCTTAAAATTTATTAAATATTTTGAAAAATATTGGTTTTTTTAGGAAAATATGTTATACTTTTATTTATTTCAATCTACCATTTGACATTTTAGAAGGGAAGTGGCATTTTCATGAACTTTGATTGGCAAATTCAATATCGCACTTTAGTTTCTTTTTTAGGCAATGTATTAGGTAAAGATTATGAAATTGTACTACATGATTTTAGTAGAACAGACAACACGATTATCGCTATTGTCAACGAACATGTTAGCGGAAGAGATATCAATACACCAGCTAGTCTGGCTGAACTGACAATTATCCGCAATAAAGAATATATCAACAATCCATATATCCTCAATTATGAGGGAATTTCCATACGAAATCAACAATTACGATGTTCTTGCTTTTTTATCAAAGGGGAAAACGGAAAATTATTGGGTATGCTCTGCATTAATTTCAATCAACAAAAATATAATCAGTTTGCTTATGATGTGATGGACTTTATACAAAGCAATCTGTATGCAGATATCAATCCTGCCATCCCGGATAACCTTTATGTTGATTTCATCAAAAATCAAACAAAAACAACATCCCCAGATTATGAAGCAATTTTTTATGAAACATTGGGAGTGGCTCCCCATACAAAAAAGTTAAATCAATATGAAAGAATTAAATTCATCCGAGAAATTTACAATCGCGGTATCTTTCAAGTAAAGGGAGCGGTTTCAAAAATTGCTTCTTTAACGGATTGTTCTACCGCTAGTATTTACCGATATTTATCTATTATTAAAAAAAATCCGCTTGCTTCAACTTAACATTACTGTTTATGTTGTCGACCAGTGGGGTCAACGCGATAATCCCCTTGATGAATCAATTCTCCAACCGTAACAAATTCATAGCCCTTTTGCTGTATTTCACGAATGATTTCTGGCAATGCCTGAGCGGTATAATCGGTATCATTGTGAAATAATAAAATATCTCCATAGGTCAATTTGGGAATGATTCGCTCTTTCATTTCGGCTACCGTTTTTCCCTTCCAATCCAAAGAATCCAAGCTCCATTGAATTGGATAATATCCCAATTCAACCGCGGTTTGAATCACTTCATCATTATAAGCACCTGAAGGGCAACGAAATAAATTGGGCTTTTTCCCAGTAATTTGTTCTATCTTTTTGGAGCAATTTTCAATCTCATCTATCATATGCTGTTTATTTAAACTGGGCATGTCTGCATGTGTATCAGAATGGTTGGCAATTTCATGACCTTTGTTTGCAATCAATGCGACACTCTCGGGGAATTTCTTACACCAATCTCCCACTAAAAAAAAGGTTGCTTTTATCTGATAACTATCCAATGTATCCAAAATCTGAGGAATATCTTCATTTCCCCAAGCACAATTAATCCCAAGCGCAAGCTTTTGTTCCTGATTTGGTGTTTCCACAGAATAAATTGGCAGATGTCTTATCTGCGACGCCACATCCACTGCAATTTTTCGTACTCCAAGTACACTTAATAAAATGATGATTCCTGCAACCAACATCAATGTATATAACCCAGAACGCTTTATAATAATATATCTCATATCAAACACTCCTTTTCACAATCAGCTGTATTTTATATCTATTCATATCAGCGATTGTCCTATGACAAGACGATGATTATGGTGTAATATGTATGATTTTGTCTATTGATTTTATGGTTTGGTCATAGAATTTCGATTTACAAAAATATGGAAAGATGGTACAATATGATTATTCTATTATCTTTTCTTATTGTATGTTAGAGGAGAATTTTTCATGAAATATGAAACCTTACCCAAGAAGGTATTATTTCTCTGGGAATGTGCAGCAATTATCTGCATTGCAGTGATTACGGCTATCACTCTTATTATTTTTCAGCCACATACCATTGTTTGGTATTTGTTACTCTGGTCCATTGGTGCTGTGGCTGTCTTTTTTTTATTTTTATTTCTTCCCCTTGCTTTTGTCAGCACCAAATATGTAATTTTAACAGAACAGGTCATATTGCAAAAAGGGGTTATTTTTCACAAAGTTCATTATTTAAAACGCGAGACCATCAGTTTTATTTCCGTTTATAAAAATCCCTTTACCAATTTGCTAAATCTCAGTACGCTTATTATCTCTGCCCCAGGTGCTCGCATTTTTATCCCTTTGATGAATCATAAAAGAGCACTTTTGATTGCCAAGCGGTTATCCTATCAAAATCATTTTCAGGAGGCATAAATGAAGCATCTTCACGCACACCCCATCAATATCTTAGAAAATACTTCAAAGTATTTGATTTTGTTACTGTTGCCTTTACTTCGCGCTTTGGCAACTTCTATTTTTGTTTGGTCTCAAGATGAACGCTGGTTTTATACATGGATTGCTGGTGCATGGTTTGACTTGATGATACTGGGAATTATGTTGGGATTGGGAATTTATCAGTGGTTTCGGTATACCTTTTCATTTAATGACAATGGTATTTATATCCAAAAAGGTATCTTTTTCCTTAAAAAACGTTACTTGGCTTTTGCAAAATTAACTGCTGTCTCCTTTGAACTCCCCTGGTATTATCGACCGATTAAGGTCGTCCATTTAACCGCAGATACCGACGGTGGCAGTTCTGTCCACCCCGATTTTAGTATCACCATTCACCAATCTATCGCAGAGCGCATCTTATCCTATTCCAAAGAGCCTTTTGTACAAGTCAATCAAATTAAACGCGGATATATTCCCAGTAATTTTTATGTGGCTATCTTCTCTCTTTTAACTTCCAATTCCATTACAGGAGTGTTGTATATCTCCACTGCCATTTCTCAGGTGGGGAATATCTTTGGGCAGGACATTGGAGAACGCATCGTAAATAACTTTACTAGAATTGCCAACATTTTGGCTTTTGGGCTTCCTCCAGCTGCTGCTATTTTGGGATATACCATTTTAGGTTGTTGGCTGATTTCCTTTAGTATCAATCTTGTCAAACATCTCCGATTTTCTGTAAGCCGTGAAGGGAAAGTGGTAGAAATCAATGCGGGTATTTTTAGCAAAAGACGATTTTCCATTGCCACAGAAAGAATCAACAGTCTCACCATTCGTCAAAGTCTGATGTCAAAATTATTTGGATTTTTTTCTGTATTTATTCACTGTACTGGTTATGGAAAAGCCAAAAATGAACTCAGTGTTTTGATGCCATCTGGAGAAGAAACAGAGTTAAAAACAAATCTATTGATGTTGATTCCAGAAATCCCAATCACTTCACGACAGATCAAACCAAAACTGGTCAATTTATCCCGCTTTTTAATTCCTCCTTTTACTGGTATTCTTTGTGTTATCGGCGGCGGACTGCTTGGCATTCACTTTTTGCCCATCTTTTCTACTACAATTATTTGCTTTATGCTGATTATTGGAATTCCCTTTGTTTGGTGGTTTATTGTCAAATTTTATTCCTTTTTCTTTACAGGCATTGGCGTAAGTCAAGATGTCATCACCATCTTTTATACCTCTGGATTTCGAATCATGACCAGCTCACTCCCAAAAAATAAAATCACGAAAATCGAAACTTCTCAAACACTGTTTCAAATTACCACCAAATGTTGTGATGTCACCTTTTATTCCTATGCAGAAGGACAGAAAAAGCAAAAAGTTGTGAATATGAATCTTCCAGAAGTAAAAAAATTACTAAACCTTACCGATTTTGATTTACATCTAGAACCAGATAAGCGCTTTACACTATGGAAAGCATAAAAACAACCGATGATCAAAAAGATTCACATACAGATTTATATCAAAATGCTATTTTCTATCTCTTACTACTCTTTTCAACCATCTTTCATGACTTGCTACAAAAATATTTTTGATATTTCAAAAAAGTGCTTGACTTTTTTCCATTTATATGATATTATATCTAAGCATTAAGAAATATTGACGCGCCGGTAGCTCAGTTGGATAGAGTGTTTGGCTACGAACCAAAAGGTCGGGGGTTCGAATCCCTTCCGGCGTACGATAAAAAGTTCTATAAACGATGAGTTTATAGAACTTTTTTCTTTTTATCAATCACTATTCAAATATATTATCATAAACACATGATAGGAAGGGAGAACAACCATCTTTGCTATCTACAAATCATCACAAAACAACAGACCATCTAAAAAAAGCAAATCCTTTTGGCTTATTTCCCATATTGGTTTTTTTCATTCTATTCATTGGAATTGGCGCCATATCAGGAGATATCTATACACTGCCCGCAGTCGTTGGATTTATCATCGCTTTAATTGTGGCATTTTTACAAAATCCAAATATAAAATTCTCTCAAAAGATCCAAATTGTTTCCTCTGGTATTGGAGATGACAACATTGTAACCATGTTATTTGTATTTATTCTAGCTGGAGCGTTCTCTGGAATTGTAAAAGCTGCTGGAGGAGTAGAGAGCACTGTACATTTTGGACTTTCTGTTATCCCTCCCAATTTTATGATTGTGGGCATTTTCATTGTGGGATGTTTTATCTCGGTTTCTATGGGGACATCTGTAGGAACGATTACTGCACTTGCTCCCATTGCCGCTGGAGTAGCAGAGACTACACAATTGCCACTTGCACTTTGCTTAGGAGCAGTGATATGTGGCGCTATGTTTGGGGATAATCTGTCTATGATTTCCGATACTACCATTGCAGCCGTTCGCACACAAGGTTGTGAAATGAAGGACAAGTTTAAGATGAATTTTTTCATTGTACTTCCTGCGGCAATTGTCACCATTCTGATCTTTATGATCATAACTGCAAATACATCCTTTACCATTACAGAAAATTTAACCTATCACATTTGGCAGATTCTCCCTTACTTTGTAGTTCTTGTCGGTGCCCTCATTGGGTTAAATGTGTTTTTGGTATTGATTTTAGGAATTGTGACTTCAATGATTGTAGGATTATCCATGCACACCTTTACCTTTACTGAAATGTTTGGACATCTCAATGATGGTATCTCCTCTATGTATGAAATCACCATCATTTCCATCATTATAGCTGCCATCTTTCATCTGGTCAAGGAAAATGGTGGTATACAATTTATCATTGACTTTATCAAAAAACGAGTGAAAAGCCGTAAAGGTGCTGAATTGGGTATCGCTGGAATGGCTCTATTGGTTGACTGCTGTACTGCCAACAACACCATTGCAATTGTGATGTCTGGACCAATTGCCAAAGAAATCGGAGATGAATTTCAGGTACAACCAAAAAAAATGGCCTCTATTTTGGATATCTTCACTTCTGTAGGACAAGGCATCATTCCCTATGGCGCTCAACTGTTGACTGCCGCTTCAACCGCTTCGGCTGTTTCGGCAATCTCCATTTCTCCAATAGATATGATACCTTATCTTTACTATCCCATTTTGATGGGTATCAGTGCAATTTTATTTATCTGTTTTTCCAAAGATTCTAAAAAAGATAACTAAACAAAAAGAGTTGCTGCAAATTGCAGCAACTCTTTCTTATTCTCGCTCTTGTTTCCAGTCAACCATACGCAACAATGCTTGACTCATCACTTGTAATTCCTCACTGCGTACGGTATAGCCTCCACCTAACAAGGCCTGTACATATAGAATTTTAACAATACTACTTATCAAAGATACATCTTTTAAATCAGCAATCCGCTGAATCAAAGGGGAATTTAGATTCAGATATAAGATAGATTCCCTTCGTTCTGGTGTATCATCAATCATAGAAGCAAGCACCTCAGAAAAAACACCATTTTCACTCATGTCTTTGGCGTTTTTCATCTGCCTTAAAAATTGCACTTCAGCACTAATTGAATACAAAACTGGCAGACTGACTGGCACAAAGCGCCTTACTTGTATTTCACAGTCAAAATGTTCCAACGAACGATTGGCTATTCTCATTAAAAAACTGATTTCGTATTCTTCTTCTGGCGTTAAATCCATCAATACCGTTTCAATATCATCTTCACTCAATGGCTGAATGGACAAATCATAAATATTCACCATTTGGTCAAGTAACTCTCGATCATATACATATCC
The DNA here is from genome assembly GCA_910579175.1 of uncultured Oscillospiraceae bacterium. Classification (GTDB taxonomy): domain Bacteria; phylum Bacillota; class Clostridia; order Oscillospirales; family Ruminococcaceae; genus Massiliimalia. The sequence continues at coordinate 47,294 of CAJTTB010000013.1, forward strand.
CGTACATACCAATAATCTCTTCTGCGCAGTAAAGATGGGCTTTAATTGTTTGAATTGTTCTGTTGTTCCAACATAGAATATTTCATCAGTCTGTTTTAAATCTTTTCCCCGCAACTCACCTTCAGAAGTCTGAAAGGGCAGATAATCAATAAACAGTTCAAACAATTCCTGATTCCAAATTGCCATCGATTTGATGGCAAGTACATGTGTTTGCACCATTTTCTGAATCAACTTTGTGTCGCGTTGTGCAATATCAGACAAATAACCAGAAACCGCCTTTGAAAATTCCAATCTAGCTTGTTGTAACATCTCATCTTCATAAAAGCCCTCTCGGGAAGCAGTCGGGCGCAATCCAGTTGTATTGAGAAAACAGCGCAGGAAAAATGCCCAAGGAGGCAATAAACTCTCTCCCTGTTCGGTCAATAACATCTGCTTTAAATAAATGCGATGTCCCCCTTTGACAGTGGTTGCAGTGGCATAGGGAAGAATATAGGCAACCCCACTCAAGTGTTTTGTTTGAATGGGAATCGCATCTAAAAATGATTCCTCAAATAGCCATCGTCCAAAATCCAATAGTTGCGTTCTAGTGGCTCCTAAAAAATTTTTAGGAATGTCATTGAGACGAAATCCCCGATTTAAGTAAATTGGCACCGGAAGCGCTAACCCATAATACTGCACCAATCGTTCAATCGTATCCGATTGAAAATAACGCTCACAGCCAGATTTCGCCTGTAAGATTACTGTAGTACCCGGTTGACAATCTTCGATTTCCTCCAAGGTATAAGTACCATCTGGATTTCCTCTCCAAATATGTGCTGTTCCCCCTAAAAAAGGTCGGGTCGTAATCACAATCGAATTGGACACCATAAAACAAGAGAGCAATCCAATTCCAAATCTTCCAATATAATCTTCTGGGATCGCCCCATTGACCAGTTCTGTTTTAGAGGATTGTCCAATCACCGCCAAAAAACGATGTATCTCCTGCTCGTTCAAACCCGCTCCATTGTCATAAATGCGCATTTTACGACCCTCGTCCAATGAAATATGAATCTTTCCATCATTCCAATCTGGTTGTCGTTTTTTTCTCTGTGTAATTGCGTCTATGCCGTTTTGCAACAATTCACGCAAAAATACATCTGGACTTTTATATAAGTGATTGGATAAAATATCCAACATTCCTCCTAAGTTCACCTGAAAATGATAAGATTCACTCATTCGCTCATTCCCTTCTCTATCTGGTCTTCCACAATATGGATTCGTTTCATAAAATAATCCGTTCCATTGCGCTTATCAAATCGCAATGAAATATCAATTGCCTCTTTAGAAAACCAATTTTCCAATTCAGACACCTTATATTGTCCATTTTGTTGCCATAGGGGAAATTCTTTTGGAAATACAAAATTTACGGTATCCTGTTGTTTTCCCAACTCATGACACAGCACCCAAGCACCGATATCAAAGCTCAATAATGTATTCTGATTCCATAAATGAATGGTCCAACCAATATGTTCTTGTAACAAACGTTGTCCCAATGGTAGGTCTGTATAAGCCAATCCCCTGATCATAATGCCAATATAATCCAAATCGCCTTTGTTTCTTCTCGCTATCTGAACAAGTGGAGGAATCCATTGTTTTGCTTCTTTTAGATTCCCATGATTCAATGCATTGTCCGCCAATGTCGCATAAGTTTGTTGTGGGATATCCAAACAGGAAAGTTGTCCATTCAAAATTGGCTGAGCAAGTTTCATCGCCTGTGGGTAATCTTCTAAATACAAGGCAAAAGACACTGCGCTATCTTGTTCACAGGCTTCACAATCAGAAACCATATCCCTTGGCGTATCCAGAAATTTTTGATAATATTCTTTTGCCTTTTCCTTATCTAGATACTTATAAAAGGTCATAGCATATTGATACCAAAGTCTTTCACCTGTTTGATATTTTTTCACCTTATTCCAAAAATCATCCAATAAGCTCTGACATTGTTCCAAAGGAATCTGTGGTATATCTTCAAATAAACTCATCGCTATTTCTGCAACTTGCAATGAATAAAATGTTTCCTCTCTACTTTCCAACACGTCTGGATACTGTTTTAAAAGCGCATCAAATTCTGCACAAACTGGCAGCGCTTTGGGAGCATCACCAGAAGCTACAATTTCAAACGCATAATCAGCTCTTGTCACCAACATCCAATAAGAGTCTTTTGCCTGATCAGCCAACTTGACTGCTTGGGCATTTAATTCTAATCGTCTTGCATCATGTGGTAGTTCTAAATATCTGTCTAATACATCATCTAACATATCCTCTATATTTTTCATATCTTTCAACCTTTCTATCGATATTGATCGTGATACCACAACTTGGGATTGCTATGTGAATTCTGTTCCTCCAATCGACTATCACCCCAAAAAAACAACGCCACTGCACCAGCACCCAATCGAGAAGCAGTTGATACCCCAATTATATGAATCAAAAAACATTCCATATTCAATTTCTTTTTTACCAATTCCGCAACATCATTTGCGGCTTTACTACAGTCACCATGGGCACACCACTTGATTTCTTTGGGAATTTATTTTTTGTTTCATCTTTTTTACCAATTTCCTCAAGACCTGTTTTCTGCCATGTGCCTTTCCAATTGCAATCAAATCCCCTTCTTGATTGATCTGTAATATCGGTTTTATCCTCAACATACTGCCCACTACAGCAGCCATTTCAGATATACGCCCAACCCTCTTTACAAAGTGTAAATCATTGATTGCAAAATAAGACAAAATATGTTGTTTCTCTCGCTCTAATATCATTGCTGTTTCTTCCAATGTTTTTCCCTGTTTTCTCAACTCTACTGCATAATGAACCAACAAACCTGTTCCCAACGAAACTTGTAGAGAATCTACAACTCGAATTGTAACACCTGGATAAGCCTTCATCAAATCGATTGCCACCATATTTGCATCATCACAGATATGATTAAAATACAAATTAGAAGAAAACGTAATATATAAAATATCATTTCCATCTTGTGCCAGCGGTTCAAAGGCTTCTCGAAATGCTCTAAGAGAAATTCCTACCTGATTGATTCGTATCTTTTGTCGCTTTCGCAGTGTTTGATAAAACTCCCCAAGTGTCATTCTGTTGGGGTCATTGTAACCGGTGTAATCTATTCCATTTATGGTATATTTCATTGGAATCATCTTTTCAATTTGATTTTTCTTTTGATAATCTTGTGGCAAATCACCGCCTTCATCAACTACAATCTTAAAACCATTCACAATATAGTTCCTTTCTGGCTCTATTCCAATTACCAATACAAGTAACTATCAAATATTTATTTTAATTGATACAATTTATATTTTTATGATAGCATATTCCGATAAAATTTTCAATTGATATGGATTATTATAATAGAAGATTTACAAAGCCAATCTTCCCTGATAGGACATGACTGATTAGAATCTTCATGATTTTTATTGTAATAGTTTTCTATTTATTCATAATTTGGTATTGATTTTTAGCAAAAAATGATTAAAATAGATATTAGTTAGCACTCATATATATCGAGTGCTAAAACATATCAAATTTATATATGTTACTTTTTTTAGGAGGAATTTTAAGATGACTATTAAACCCCTCGCTGATAGAGTTGTAATCAAAATGTTAGAAGTAGAAGAAACTTCAAAAGGCGGTATTATTCTAACTGCTTCCGCAAAGGAAAAACCACAGGTTGCTCAAGTTGTTGCAGTAGGACCTGGCGGCGTTGTAGATGGAAAAGAAATTACAATGGAACTAAAAGTTGACGATAAGGTATTGATCAGCAAATATGCTGGTACTGATGTCAAAATGGACGACCAAAACTATATTATTGTACGCCAATCTGATATTTTGGCAATTGTAGAATAAATAACAACTATTTGATACAAGAAAAGGAGATATCGAAATTATGGCAAAAGATATTATTTATGGAGAAGAAGCTAGAAAATCTTTACAAGCTGGTATTGATAAATTAGCAAATACTGTAAAAATCACATTGGGTCCAAAGGGTAGAAATGTTGTATTGGATAAAAAATTTGGTGCTCCACTGATTACCAATGACGGCGTTACCATTGCAAAAGAAATCGAATTAGAAGATGCTTTTGAAAATATGGGCGCTCAACTGGTAAAAGAAGTTGCTACCAAAACAAACGATGCTGCTGGTGATGGTACCACTACCGCAACTTTATTGGCACAAGCATTGGTTCGCGAAGGAATGAAAAATGTTGCTGCTGGCGCAAATCCAATGGTAGTAAGACGCGGTATTAAAAAAGCTGTTGATGCTGCTGTAGATGAAATTATCAAAAACTCTAAAGTTGTAGATGGCTCAAAAGATATCGCAAGAGTTGCTGCTGTATCCGCTGGAGATGAAAAAATTGGTACTTTGATTGCAGAGGCAATGGAAAAAGTTTCCGCTGACGGCGTTATCACCATTGAAGAAAGCCAAACTGCTGACACCTACAGCGAAGTGGTAGAAGGTATGCAATTTGACCGTGGATATATCTCCCCTTATATGGTTACCGATACCGAAAAAATGGAAGCTGTTTTGGATGATGCTTACTTATTGATCACCGACAAGAAAATTTCTGTCATTGCTGAAATTCTTCCTTTATTGGAACAAATCGTACAATCTGGTAAAAAATTAGTGATCATCGCTGAAGATGTAGAGGGTGAAGCACTTCAAACTTTATTGGTTAATAAATTGCGTGGTACCTTCACCGTTGTAGCAGTAAAAGCACCAGGATTTGGCGATAGAAGAAAAGAAATGTTGCAAGATATCGCTATTCTAACCGGCGGTCAAGTGATCAGCGAAGAGTTGGGTCTAGAATTAAAAGAAACCACCATTGAACAATTAGGTCAAGCAAAACAAGTAAAAGTCAGCAAAGAAAATACCATCATTGTAGATGGCGCTGGCGATTCTGCTGATATCAAAGCAAGAGTCAACCAAATCAAAGCACAACTAGAAACAACTACTTCTGATTTTGACAAAGAAAAATTGATGGAAAGACTTGCAAAATTAGCTGGTGGTGTTGCAGTTATCAAAGTTGGTGCTGCAAGCGAAATCGAAATGAAAGAACAAAAATTGAGAATTGAAGACGCTCTATCCGCTGCCAAAGCTGCTGTTGCAGAAGGCATTGTTGCTGGAGGCGGTACCGCTTGTATCAATGCAATGCCTGCTGTTGCTGCATTGATTGAACAAGCTGACGGAGATGAAAAAACCGGTATGCAGATTGTATTAAAAGCATTGGAAGAACCTGTTCGCCAAATTGCTTTAAATGCGGGTTTAGAAGGCTCTGTTATCATTGATAAAATCATTTCCTCTAACCAGGTTGGTTATGGATTTGATGCTTACAATGAAACCTATGTAGATATGATCGAAGCTGGTATTTTAGACCCAACCAAGGTAACTAGAAGCGCATTACAAAATGCTGCGTCCGTTGCTGCTATGGTTCTGACTACCGAAAGTTTAGTTGCTGACCATCCAGAAGAAAATCCTGCCCCTGCAATGCCTGCTGGTGGTATGGGTGGTATGTATTAATCCTCCTTTATATAAAAATGAAAAAAGCTGTTCGTTTGAACAGCTTTTTTTATTTTCTTTATCAATATCACTTAGCGTTACATAGATTTTACAAAACATTACTGCTACCTGTACTATCTTTGATTTTCTCTCCTTTGGGAAACGTGTTCCCATTGTATAAAATTCGAACTATCATATACATTCTGATATAGAATTACTGAAATGATACTCACTTAACAACTCTACAAATTGTAATTTGTTATTTCTTATCTTTCAGCTTCTTAACTGTTGCATATGCAAATATCGATAATGCGGCTAAATCAATTAATCCGACACCCCGTGTAACAAAATTCGATCGTTCTATACGCAAAAGACTCGCACCTGCCAGAACAATTATACATATTCCTAATACGACTAAACTAAATGACCAAAGCAGATTTGTTGTTTTCATACGCTCCTCCAAACTCTGACTGATATACTTGATTGTGACATACTCTCATTATCTATGCTAAGACTTAGAGGCGGGAGCTTCTTACTGGATACAATGAATGTTATAAACATCATAAGGCAACTTTGTATGTCCCACAATTTTACCCAATTTATGCTATCATAATACAAATCGCATACTCTCGTTTCTAATATTGATACTCGTATGATAACCGCGATCAAGTACAGCTATGTAACTTCTCTGACCACTTTAGATGTGAATGTATTCTTGCAAATATTTGATAAAGTATTTGCCTGCCACTTTGAAAGCATATTTATATATTTATTTCTATGGCTACACAATCCCGAAAAGAAATTTGACTTTAATCAACTGATGAATCTTCTGTCAGATAAATCAAACCAGAAGTTGTCACAGGCAATCTGTGAATACCCTTTTCAAATGTCACTGTTTCTGTTTTACATTCCCGACCACAACAATCCTTTTGTACCAATACAAATCGACGTTTGGAATCAAATTCCAGATACATTTCTTGTTCCTTGGTTCCGTTTAACAAGATGACTTCTTTTAAATTGTCTGTTATACTCACTATACGCCGAGCGGCATAAATGGCGATAATCGCTTTTGTATCCTGTACAGCTCGAATTTCTGGATAGAGATGTTGTGGCTCAAATGGAATGAAATCCTGCTCTAGCAACAACTCACGGTGTTCTTTTGCAAAACTCATCCAAAAAGAAAGCATCTGTACTTGTTCTTCTGGAATCACACCCAATTTTACAGAAATCTGAATGGTAGAAAAGATACAAGCAATTATCTGCAAGGCGGCAATTTCTGCCTTTTCATCTTTGTGCCACATCAACATATCTGAGTGTACCGCAGTATTTCCACTTAACATTCTCAAGTCTGCAATACCAACACGGTTGCTGATACCGGAATTTGGACAATCCGCTACACGGAACATATTTCCATATTTTCGCATATTGGGACCAATATAGCGCTGACGAAATTCAATCATTACATCGCTTTTGATTGCCTGTAGTCGGGTAGTAATATCGGTCATCATGCGGTCAAGCGCATCTTGTACGCTGAGATAGTCCATTCTTTCATCAAATTCCTTGGACTGCTCATGAAAATAAATCTGATCGATAAAATCCAATTTCAACCCATCTAAATCCCAGTCACGAATTGCATGTTCATAGTTCTGAATTAAAAATTCCCTTACTTGTGGATAACGAGGATCCAATACACCAGCTTTTTCGCGTTGATTATCAAACAGTATCATATCTTTAAACTGTTCCCACATCTTAGATTGATAACCAACAAATGGCACACTATACCACATAATATACTTCATACCAATTTCATGTACTCGCTTTACATGGGCTGGAAAATCTGAAAATCGCTCTTTTGCGACTTCCCAATCTCCACAAAAGGCATAGCCCCTATGATTATCAAATGTTTGCCAACCATCATCTACAATAATAGAGTCAAATCCCATCTGATAAGCCAACTTACATTCCTGTTCAATTTCATGTTCAAACAAATCTTGATGATAGGAATACCAAGTAGAATACACAGGCTTGCGAGCTTCCTGAGGAACTTTCATCGGTGTGATATCGCAGGTTGTTTCCCACCAACTTGCCACATGTTCAATTGCACGATGATAGGGTTGTTCCCGTTTATCCTCCAACAGTTTCACTGTATAGGGCTTTTGCATGGTAAAATCCTTCATAGGGATTTCAATTTTACACTTCATCGTTCCATCTTCTTCATGAACACCAAAGCTCAATTCGACAATCTCTTTAATTTCAGATATTGCGCAGGTGTAGCGATTTTTTGCATCTTCACTATACAAACACACCATAGGTGCAGAAATAGAGGTCATTGTCTTTACTGGATAGTGCCAATCGGTTGGTATAGAGCGATTAAACCCGCTAGTGGGTGTCCAGATATAGGAGGTATCCAAATAAGGAAAACTCCACTCAAATAAAATCGCAGGCTGTTTTGTTTGTTTTCTCACTGATTCATTGGGTTGGAACTGATAGGTATGTTCCCACAATCCAGGAGCAAGTTCTACATTGCTTTGACTGATTTCTGATGAAAAATTATTGCTCGCTTGAATGGGACTGATTGTTAATACGTTCATAATGATAATCCTTTCATCTGACTGATTATCCAAAATAGGATAATGCAAACCTTTTCATAATGACATCCTTTTTCTACTTGTTCTTAAATATTACACAAAAATCTAAACTTCATTTTACTATTATTATAGATACCTGCTATATATTTGTCAATGCCCATCTTTATCCCAAAAATATTTGACATCAAAATAAGAATATGCTACTATCAAAACAATTGAAAAAAAGGAGCGATTTCTTATGAAAACAACTCATATTCAAAACACTACAAACGATACAATATTGGGCGTTATTGAGTAGTGCTGTTTGAATTGATAGGGATAAACCTCAATCACAGTGTTATTTGACAGCGCCTCACCAAGAGGAGATTGTTTATGAAGTTCCCTATTAAAAAATTTATATCTTATTACAAACCTTATCTCACATTATTGATTGCCGATTTTATCTGTGCCTTAATCGCAGCGGGAATCACTTTACTATTGCCATTGTGTATTCGTTATATCACCAAAAATATCCTAGAAGATGGCATGGCAAATGCCCTAAACGAAATTTATCGGGTTGGGCTTATCATGCTGGTACTTGTTTTGGTGCATACCTTCTGTAACCTCTTTTTGGGTTATCAAGGTCATGTGATAGGTGCACGTATGGAAAGTGCTATGCGCAGTGAATTGTTTGAAAAATATCAAAAGTTGACCTTTCGATTTTATGACGAACATAAAACTGGTGAATTGATGTCCCGAATTTCCAATGATTTATTATCTCTTACCGAGTTATATCACCACGGACCAGAAGATATCATTGTATACTCTGTAAAATTTATCGGCGCATTTGTTGTACTGATCCATATCAACATCAAGCTAACCTTAATTATCTTTGCATTTCTTCCAATTGTTGCCATCTATATTCTAATTCAAAATAAAGAATTAAAGCTGGCATATCGAGAAAGTAAAGAACGCATTGCCGATATCAATACACAGGCAGAAGACAGTCTGGCAGGGATTCGGGTGGTCAAATCCTTTGCAAATGAATCGGTCGAACAAAAAAAATTCAACATTCAAAACCACCGCTTTTTACAAAGTCGTAAACGCGTTTACAAAGATGAAACTGTGCTATTTGATGGTGCTGAAGCAATCATTCAACTAATTCATATGGCGGTAGTTGTACTTGGCGGCATCTTTATTTTAAAAGGTAGTTTGGATCTGGCAGATTTACTTACCTTTTTACTGTATATCAATTTCTTTATGGAACCCATCCAAAAATTAGTTCATATCACACAACAGTATCAAGAGGGCTTTGCGAGTTTTCATCGCTTTATGGAAATCATTGATCTCGAACCCGAAATTCAGGAAATTCCCAATGCAAAACAACTGACCAATGTAAAGGGAGAAATCACCTTTGAAGAGGTTGGCTTTCGCTATCAAGATGACTATGAAAACATACTCAATCAAATTTCCTTTCAGGCACAACCAGGTGAATATCTTGCCCTAGTGGGCTCTTCTGGTGTTGGAAAAACAACTCTGTGCTCCTTAATCCCTCGATTTTATGACATCAAGGAAGGTCGCATTTTAATTGATGGTACCGATATTCGAGAATTTTCCTTAAAATCTTTAAGGGAGCATATTGGTGTCGTACAACAAGACGTCTATTTATTTGCTGGTACCATCTTTGAAAATATCAGCTATGGCAAACCAAATGCAACCAGAGAAGAAGTCATACAAGCAGCCAAACAGGCGAATGCCCATGACTTTATTATGGGATTCCCACAAGGATATGATACTGATATTGGTCAACGTGGTATTAAATTATCTGGAGGGCAAAAACAACGTTTGAGCATTGCCCGTGTGTTTTTAAAAAATCCTCCTATCTTAATCTTTGATGAGGCAACTAGTGCACTGGACAATGAAAGTGAACGTGCCATTCAGCATTCTTTGGAAATTCTCTCCCAAAATCGCACCACACTTGTGATTGCACATCGCCTATCAACCATTCGCAATGCCAAACGCATTTTGGTGTTGACCTGTGACGGTATCTCAGAACAGGGTACCCATGAAGAACTTCTTCAACAAAATGGCATATATGCCGATTTATATCAAATGCAGTTTTAAGTTTCACCCAATAAATCATAAGTTCCCTGCTGTCAAAGCAGGGAACTTATTGTTACGTCAATCAAAATATCCATATTTTATCCTTTATAAGCATTCTGAAAGATGTTATCAATCTACCATGCTTATAAAATATAATGTACAGTTCCTTCTTTTCTCGGTTTGGGTTGTGGTTGTTCCTTTGCATATCCCAAAGCTGCAACACCCCAAACAATATGAGAAGAAGGAATTTTAAAATCAGTCAATAATGTTCTTACTTCTGGATTATCGCTGGTATCTTTGAGCTGATTAATCCAACAAGAACCAATTTCCAATTCCTTTGCCATTAAAAAGATATTTTCCAGTGCACAGGCGCAATCTGCAAGACCATTGGAATTGTTGCGATCATTAGAGAGCAAAATCAGCGCATTGGGACAATAAAAGTCATAATGTTCAGCCTGTAATGCCTGTTTAACTGCTGCTGCCAACTTCTCAATCACCTCGGGTTTTTGAATGACAGTAAATTTCCAGCTCTGTTGATTTTTGCCGCTGGGCGCATAAATACCCGCTTGTACAATGGTCTGTAAATCTTCTTTTGAAATCTGCTTATCAGAAAAGCTTCGAATACTTCTTCTAGTCAATATCGTTTCTAATATGGAATTCATAAAAACTTCCCCTTTATTCATAAATTCTTTGATAAATACCACCATTTATCCATATTTGTTTGATAGGATGGAAATTTACACAATCAAAACATATCAAATGATATTTCTATATTTTAGCATTTTTTATGTTTTAAACTACATTTTTTAACAACTGTTTTTATTTATTTTATCATAACTATCAATTTATTTCTTGAAAAAAATATGAATTAATTACAATTTTGTAATCCCTACAATGTGAATATTGCGTGTCAAAATGGTTAAATCTTTTCCTGGCAACTTGATTTTAACTTTAGATTGCTTTATACTGATAAAGATACTGATAATAATAATGATAAATTTAGGAGGTTTTTATAATGGCTAATGCAATTTCTCAGATTACTCCACAAATTTTAAAATATTCTGATTATAGCATTCAAAATGATAAAATTGACCCAGAATTATATACAAAATATGAGGTAAAACGCGGTTTGCGCGACATCAACGGAAAAGGTGTTTTGACAGGCTTGACCGAAATTTCAAAAATCAAATCCTATACCATTGAAGATGGTGATATGATTCCCTGTGAAGGAAAGCTCTCTTATCGAGGCGTGGACGTAGAGGAAATTGTAAAGGGATTTATTACAGAAAAGCGCTTTGGCTTTGAAGAAACTACATTTTTACTGCTGTTTGGAGCGCTGCCCAATCAAGAAGAATTAGAAGAATTTAAAAACGTATTGGCGGAATATCGTACATTACCAACCAGTTTTGTTCGTGATATTATTATGAAAGCACCTAGCTCTGATATGATGAACACATTGGCTAGAAGTGTTTTAACGCTGTATTCTTATGATGATAAGGCAAATGATACCTCTATCCCAAATGTACTGCGCCAATGTCTACAATTGATTTCTCTGTTTCCATTGCTATCTGTATATGGATACCAAGCGTATAACCACTATGAAAAAGGGCAAAGCCTATTTATTCATTCCCCTATACCAGAATTGTCCACCGCAGAAAATATTCTACACCTCTTGCGTCCAGATAGCCAATATACAGAATTGGAAGCAAGAATTTTAGATGTTGCACTCGTTCTCCATGCAGAACATGGAGGAGGTAATAACTCCACCTTTACCACACGCGTTGTTACTTCTTCTGGTACAGATACTTATTCTACCATGGCAGCGGCACTGGGCTCTCTAAAAGGTCCAAAACACGGTGGAGCAAATATCAAAGTTATGCAGATGTTTGAGGATATGAAGCAAACCATCAAAGACTGGAAAGATGAAGAAGAAGTCAAAAGATACCTAAAGGCATTACTAAACAAAGAAATCTTTGATAAAGCTGGCTTGATTTATGGAATGGGACATGCTGTATATTCCATTTCAGACCCACGTGCAAAGGTGTTTAAATCCTTTGTACAGAGTTTATCTGAAGAAAAAAATATGCACGATGAATTTGCACTTTATTCTTTGGTGGAACGCTTGGCACCAGAAGTAATCGCAGAAGAACGCAAAATTTACAAGGGTGTTAGCGCCAATGTTGACTTCTACAGCGGATTTGTATATCACATGTTGGGACTTCCTGAAGAATTATATACACCAATTTTTGCAATCTCTAGAATTAGCGGTTGGAGTGCTCACCGTCTAGAAGAATTGATCAATGCTGGCAAGATCATTCGTCCAGCTTATAAGAGTGTAGGTCATAAACAACCCTACATACCATTATTTGAAAGAACATAACACAATGAAAAACCTCCTAGAAAAGTTATCTAGGAGGTTTTCTAATACAAAAAACTGGCTTGCTATGGATAGACAAGCCAGATAACAATTCATCTTCAAAGATATTTTTTAGCTCAATCTAGAATGATACTCTTTACTTACTAAAAAACAATGGCAACTATTCAAATATCTGATTGTCTTGTAAATAAATTTGCTTTCTCAATATCTGTACAATCACTTCATCAGGATATCTCTGTAAAAAAGCGTCTGTCAACAGGGTCGGATTGATATTTTTCTGTCCCGCTGTAAATACCATATGGTAAACAATCCGATCCGCTAACCGCTCTTTTGTTAAGATTTCAAATTCAGGTTTTACATCCATTGGTTTGGTTCCCTTTTTGGTCTTTTTTATCACAACGATTTCTGACTGATTGCAAAACTCATCAAACTGTTGCTCAAAATCTGTAACATCTTCTGGAAGAAAGGTTATTGCATAAGAAGCCTTTGCAATCTCCTGAGGTTTATGATTTTGCAGTGCAATCTTCACCACCTGAATATCCACAGGAAGTGCCTGATTTAGTTGGGTTTTCATCCGTTCAAAGTCTACCAGTTGGGTCAAACGCAGATCCATCGCCTCGCATTCACTTTCATAACCAAGTGCCAAGGGCAGTGCAAAGGTCATATACATATGGGGATTAAATCCCTGTGTATACCAAACAGGGATTTTTGCACGCTTTAGTGAACGCTGCATACATCGGGTTATATCCAGATGTGAGATATATTTTGCGCGCCCTTTCTTTTGATAAAATACCCGTATATTGGGCATTTCCAAAATCTTTCGGTTATTTTCTGCCGTATTGAGTGGATTTACTTGTAGATTACTCAACGCATTTTCCCCCTTTATATTCCAGTAGTTGGCTTGCTCCACATCCCGCACATTGTTCACGGCAGTTTGGTGTTGTCACTGCCTGTTGTGCCTTTATCCACTCCCGGTGTAAAAACGCTTCACTGACTCCATAATCCAGATGATTCCAAGGGAATATTTCACCATATTCCCGATGACGATTTGCGTAAAATTCCACAGTCAAACCGCATTCTTCCATCGCCTTTAACCAGCGGTCAAAATGAAAGTGTTCATCCCAACTGTCAAAATGACAGCCATTTTTCCAAGCTCGATATACCACATCGCATAAACGGCGGTCACCTCTGGCAAATACCGCCTCAAGTACAGAAGTCTTGCTTGCATGGTATTTAAAAGAAATCTTCTTAGAAGTAATATAATCTTTTATGTGCATCTGTTTTTGTACAATTGTTTCTAAGCTGTCCTGCCCAAACCACTGAAATGGTGTGAAGGGTTTGGGAACAAAGGTGGAAACAGATACTGTCACATTGACCGCTTTTCCCTTGGTACGGTTTTCCAGATGATAATACAGTCCAATTATCTGTTGTGCAAGGTCAATGATACCCTCACAGTCCTTAATGGTCTCGGTTGGAAGTCCCAGCATAAAATACAGTTTTACACTGGTATATCCCCCTTCAAAAGCGATCTTACAGGAAGAAAAAATATCCTCTTCGGTGATATTTTTATTAATGACATCTCTCAGGCGTTGCGTTCCCGCTTCTGGCGCAAAAGTCAAGCCACTTTTACGCACCTTTTTTACCTTTTCTAATAAATCTTCTGAAAAATTGTCAATGCGCAAAGATGGCAGAGAAAGATTCACTTTATGCTCTACAGAATAATCAATCAATTCTTCTAATAAGTCTGCAATTTTTGAATAGTCTGAAGTACTCAAAGAAGAGAGTGAAATTTCTTCATAACCAGTTGTTTCACATAAACTCTTCCCTTGAGAACAAAGTACGTCTGGATTTTTTTCACGCAGAGGACGATAGATAAAACCTGCTTGGCAAAAGCGACAACCACGGATACAACCGCGCATAAGTTCTAACACAGCGCGATCATGAATGGTTTCAACATAAGGGACCACAAAGTTTTCTGGATAAAATGTGTGGCTCATATCCTGAACAATGCGCTTTTTAACCGTTTTGGGAGCTGGATCTTTTGCTGTAATCGCCTGTATTGTACCATCTTCATGATAAGACACTTCATAAAAAGACGGAACATAAACCCCTTCTATCTGACAAGCCTGTTGTAAAAACTGTTGCTTATTCCAACCCAACTGTTTTGCTTTTCGATATAGGTCAACCAGTTGTACAATCACATCTTCCCCTTCTCCAAGCATAAATAAATCCACAAAATCCGCAAGTGGTTCTGGATTGCACGCGCAAGGTCCTCCAGCAACCACTAAATTTTTCAGCCGTGTTCTATCCTTTGCATAAACGGGTATCTTTCCCAAATCCAACATATTTAGCACATTGGTAAAGGAAAGCTCATATTGTAGGGTAAACCCAATGATATCAAATTCCGAAATGGGGTCAAAGCTCTCCAACGCATAAAGTGGAATATCGGCATAACGCATTTCATTTTCCATATCTGTCCAAGGAGCAAAAACCCGCTCACACCAACAGTAATCCTGTTGATTTAACAGAGAATATAAAATTTTCATGCCCAGGTGGGACATACCCACCTCATAAGTGTCGGGAAAACAAAAGGCAAAGCGCACCTCAACTTGTGTTTTATCCTTGGTGATGCTATTGACCTCTCCTCCGACATAGCGTCCTGGCTTTTGTACATTTAATAAAATGTGTTCCAATTGATTTTTCAAAAATACACTTCCTTTATTCTCTTATCACAATTTTGTCATACGCTGGAGTGCAATACAAACTACAAATGAAATAACTTCATAAATACATAAGGTAAAATTGGTTAATTGATTAAGTCCATTTAAGATAGTAAATGCAGTAAACAATAAAATCCCTACACCAATGGAGAAAAAATGGATCATAACACCCAATTGAATTGGCTTTATCAACCTCTTTGCATACAAAGCAGAATAAACATAAGCTGAAAAGGTTCCGTTGTTGGACACCGAACCGCTGACATGTTCTTTGGTATAACTGATATCGTTTACTTCTTTATGCAGTACAGATGGAATAATTTTAAATGCTCGCTCTGGTATCGCATAGACATCTGCCAATTGTTTTTGTGTCAAAAAGGGATCAACTGTTTTGACAATACAGGTGACATCATTGTTGTATAAATCAATTAGTATATCTCGAACATCTTCATTATGTTTTAAACCAAATACAAAAGCTGCACTCAATTCTCCCCCTGTAGATAAATAGACAATATTTTTGTCTTCACCTGATGAAATATTTTGTTGCTCATAATTTCTTGTTGGTACATCAATGTTGTGATTGATCATCAGTTCTCTAGAGCCTATCAATACTCTGCGGTCCTTCATCCATGCAGATATGCCCATACCATCTTCATAAATAACGGTGTCAACTGGTTGTAAAAAATCTTTTCTACCATTGATAATATTTAAAAATACACCACTTAAAATGCTGTGTGTTTCATATAAGACACTGGTTGCATCTAAAATTGCGCGATCGATTGCCATATTGGTAAACGTTTTGATTCCATACAAGATGACATTTTCCGGTTCAAATAATGTATCGGCATGAATGATAATGGAATTGACATCCCCAAAATTATCAACTGCATTGTAACCCAATACCGCGCACCCCAATCGGGAAAGGTCTTTTGAAGCAGTATAAAGCGGATAATTTACCATCACCAAGGGAATCACTCCGCTACCGATAATTAAAATTCCAGTAAAAGCAGTAAGCGCTACAAAAATATCAAAACCTATCATCAAAGCTACCATCGCTACAATCAAGGCAATTCCACAGACCAATGGAAGCACCGTTTTGGCAATTCGGTCACTGGTATCCTCGCTAAAGGATTCATTGAAAAAGTCCGATAAAAAAGGGGTCTTTTTATTATAAATCAAGCAGGGATAATCATTGAGCGCATTTTTAGTCAATTCATCTGCCAAGTTTTGCTGATTCATAATCGTAACAGAATACTTTTCTGAAGAGCCAGAGATAAATCGAAAATTGATTTCTATTCTGCGAAACGCAATCAACTTCCCTACCATAACTGAAATCAGTACAATTATCAAGAAAGGAACATATAAATACACAAATTGATGATTGATTCTCTCTGGCGCGGATAATATAAAACCATTAAAAAAACACATTACCAACATTGTAATACTATAAAGTGAGTTTCTCCCTGGATTGCGCTTAAATAGATGTTTTAAACCGTCTAACAACAAGTCAAAACAAATCCCACAGGCAAATATCAAACAGGACAATTGCGCCACACAATAAGGTAATGGGTTTTGTCTGGGATCTAAGATTACAAATGGATTTCGTACAGGCAGCTTATCCAAACAGCTCAGTCCAATGCTGAATAAAAATAATCCAGAGAGGACTCCCAATTTCACCTGCACAGTTCTCTTAAGTGATTGAATCGCTGTCTTTGCCTGTTTGGTTTGTACAGGCACAGTATATTCCTCCGGTTGCTCTTCTGATTGTGCACCATCTGTCTGTTCTTGCCCAGCGTGTTTTTTCCACTCTTGGATATGCTTCATAGAAAGAGGTGTGTCCTGTTGTGACTCTTCCACCACTGGAACATCATCTGTGGGGGTTTGACCTGGAATATACTCTTTGATCAATGTACTGTTTTTTTTCATGGTGGAAGTTTGTACCTCTTTGGTGTATTCACGTTTGGTCTCTTCATGCACCTCAATTGGCTGTGTCATAGAAAATAAGGGTTTCAAACGAAAGTTTTTAATCTGTTTTTCTCGGTTCTTGCGCAGTGCCATATATTTTAAATGAGAAGTGGACTGCATAATTTGGCGTATCTCTTCTTTTTCCTCAGCTTCTTGTTGCTTTAACCTTTGTAAATTTTGTTCATTGTCTATGAGTTCTTTGGAAAATTCAGAAGTTGCTTGCTGTTGTACCTGTGCTTCATGTTGTTTTAATAGTATATCTGCTTGCGCTTCATCTTGTAGTTGTTTTTGCTGCTCTTGTTGAAGCAATTCCGCTTCAGGCTCTTTTTTTAAAATCTCGTCTAACAGTGCTTGTGTGTCATATTTTTTCATCGTATCTGTATAGTCTTCAATGTCTTTTGAATTCTCTCGCACCTCTTTTAAATGGTACAAGATATCTTCAATTTGATATTCATCCTTTTTTGACATAAAGCATCTCTCCCACTACCGTTTTAAAGAGATTCCCAGCCTCTGTCTGGAAATTTCATACATCAATACACCTGCTGCCACCGAAGCATTTAAAGAATTAATCTGCCCATTCATTGGCAGGCTAACAATAAAGTCAGACTGTTCTTTTACTAAACGAGAAACCCCTTTCCCTTCTGAACCAATAATCAATGCAACCCCCCCAGCATAATCCATTTGACACCAAGGTGTTCCATCCATATCCGCAGTATAGATCCAGATTTGTTGTTGTTTTAGTTTTTCAATTGTCTGTACTAAATTAGCTACTCTGCAAACTGGCACGACACTGGCAGCTCCAGCAGATGTTTTATAAACAATTTGCGTCAAACTTGCACTTCTGCGCTTTGGTATCACCACTCCATGCACGCCAACTGCCTCTGCTGTACGAATGATTGCACCCAAATTGTGAGGGTCCTCAATTTCATCACAGATCAGCAAAAAAGGTGGTTGCTGTTTTTCTTGTGCAATTTTTAAAATATCCTCTAAGGAAACATATTCCGCAACACTTGTAATCGCAACGACTCCCTGGTGGTTTATATGTTCACTTAAATCATCCAGCTTTTGTGCTGTTACTTGTTTGATAACAATCCTTTGTTCTCTTGCCAAAGCAATCAATTGATTCATACTTCCTCCAGTAAAGGATGATTGCACATAAATTACATCAATTTGTTGTTTGGATTTTAATGCTTCTATTACAGCATTTCTACCTGAAATGACATCAGTTCGATGTTTTTTTGGTTGTTTCAATCTTATCTTCCTTTTTTATTTTTTATTTTAATGTATTTTCCAAATTTTGTAATTCTTATATGAGTATACATAAGTTTATTATAACATAATTAGATTGGATTTGACAAACCTTTTAAATATTTTTAAAATTTAAACAGCGAAATGGGAAAATAAACGATCAGATAAAAAAACCCTCTCTAAAAGTCCCATACAAGATATAGTAGTAGAAGCATTTTTAGTTTTTCAACAAAAACCACACTATACTATTTGTATTCATGAAAATTTCACATTTTCCAACATGATTTCTAAAAAATGTAAAATGAATCATTCTCGAGTTTTCCACACTTTCAACCAAGTTTTCAACATATTTTCAAAAAGTTTTCCACAAGATTAGTTTCTATTCTCCCCCAAAGACCTGAAAAATTTTTTACAATCTGTATATTTTTTATCCTATCAGACAACAATTCTCTTGTATACAAAACGATAGGTGGTGGAAATGTTGATCAAAGGTGTGAACAAACGAATCATTGAAGTATTAAACCCAGAAGATGAATATTTTGAAAAGGTTGTATTTTTTTTAAATCCAGAATATCCAAATAGTCAAGCAATTCTTTCTGAAAAAACACAATCTTATTTGACCAAACTTTCAGGTCAGGTGAAAAAGAAAAAGAAATTAAAACGAAAATGGATACTGGCAGGACAACTCTTTAGTGCTGCTGCTGTGGGCGCTGCCGCTACATTTTTTGCCGCTTCTATTTTATTTTAATTTGTCAAAACAGCCAATCGCTTCTTGTGCCATTGGTTGTTTTTTTATCGAAGGATTTGTAAGCCTCTATTGACTAAGAATTGATTAGAGATTTTAAAACGATTCTATTTTTGATATAAATTTGTTTCAAAAATTCTTCTTTCTTTCAAAAAAGATTGTATTTTACTTTATTTTTTCTAAAATAGTTTTGATAGCCGATTTGTTATCAAACAAATTGATTTTTTATTATGGAGCCGCCAACTTGGTTGGCGATTGCCCAATAATAAAAAATATACCTTTTATTTTTGTGCCCACAGGCACATTTTTAATTAAAGATTATTGGAGGTATTTATGAACATCCATATTATCTCATGCCAAGTATTTTACCGTGATATCAGCTATCTTGCCGCCTTATCCGAACATACTACGACAGTTACCTGGATGGAGCAAGGGCTTCATGATACACCTGATATCCTGCGAAAAAAAATCATAGAAGAAATTGATAAAATTGAGTATGGTGTTGAACATCACCTATTCAAACACAATCCCGATGTCATTGTTTTGGGATATGGATTGTGTTCCAATGGAATTGTAAGTATTCGTTCTAAAACCATTCCCATTGTGGTACCACGCACAGACGACTGTATTGGTATTTTTTTGGGTTCTCAGCAAACATATTTAGAACTTTTTAAAAGATATTCAGGTACTTACTGGCTCAACAATGGTTGGATAGAAAGTGCATTTTTACCCACGCCATCCAATTATGAAAAACTGCGAGAACAATACATAGCGCAATATGGAGAAGACAGTGCTGAATTTTTGATGGAACAAGAAGTCTCTTGGGCTGAAAAATACCACTACTGTGGTTATATTATCTCTCCTGTTTATGATTCCATCCAAAAACAAAACTTTGCCCGGGAAATAGCACAGTATCACCATTGGGAATTTTTGACCTTTACTGGAAATCATCAAATCTTAAGTCATTTGCTAAATGGTATCTTTTTGACCGATGAAGTACTTATCTGTTCCCCAGGAACTGAGATCGTTCCCAGTTATGACGAAAGAAAAATTTTGGCAAAATGACATGGTAATATTTTTATAAAATTAGTAACATCCTTATAGCTTTCTCACTATAAATTGGATAAAATAAAGAACGTAGGTGATAAGAGTGAACCAAAAAAATATCCAACAACTGACCAAATATGCAACACATTTTACAAATTTATTTCATACCAACTGTCGCATTGTCGATACACAAAATCAATGTTTTGTTTCTGAAATCATTGGGAACAACCTTTATTTTGGCTCTTATTGTCAAAACAAAAATTGTCATATCCTAAACACCTATCTATATGGCTGTAACGAAGCCTATCGTTGGGGTGGAAAATATATTTATTACTGCCCAGGAGGCTTTGTATTTGTCGCCTCCTCTTTTTCAGATGATTTGGGAAATTTAATCGGCGGATTGGTCTTAGGACCCATCATTATGGGAGAATTGGACGATACCGTTGAATTTTATCAGCATGAGGATTTAAAGAGCAAGGTGGCGCAACTTTCCAATATTCCAACCGATAAAGTCAATGATATTGCAGAATTACTGGCAGCCATTACAGGATATATCTCTGGTGTTTCTCACAGCATTCGTGGAAATATTGAAGTCAAACAAGAAACCATTCTTCAATCACTCTACACCTCTAAAAATATTCATGAGCAAAATTCCACCAGCTCCTATCCCATTGAAACAGAGCGTATGTTACAGACGATGATACACAACGGGGATAAACAAAGTGCACAGGCTCTTCTAAACGAGTTATTGGGGCAAATTTATTTTTTGGCAAAATTCGACGTAGAAGATATCAAAATTCATATCATAGAACTTTTAACCATCTTGTCAAGAGCCACGATTGAATCTGGTGCGGATCCCAATGAAATCATTTGGTTTAATACCAATTGTATTAAAGAAATGCAAAAATGCAACACCATTGAAGAACTCAGCATTTGGATTACTGAAATTATGCACCGATTTGTGAATTATTCGTTTGATTTTTCCTCTATCAAACACTCTGATACGGTATATAAAGTCATTCAATATATCCGTTCCAACTACTTTAAAAAAATTTCACTTGATGAAATTTCAAAATATGTCAACTTTAGCAAAACCTATTTAAGTCGTATTTTTAAAGAAGAAACCGGACAAAACATTTCAATGTATATGAATAAAGTTAGAATTGAAAAAGCAAAACTGTTTCTAACAGATAAAAGTATTTCTTTGGTAGACGTTGCCAACTCCGTTGGATTTGAAGACCAAAGTTACTTTACTAAAGTATTTAAATCTATTGTGGGTACTTCTCCCAAAAAATATCAAGAAAGTCGTAATAAACCTTAGGAGGATTTATCTATGGAAATTTTAAATGAACTCAGTCAATTTTTACAGAAAGGTCGTTTGCCAAAAGTAAAAGAATTGGTAAATCAGGCACTAGAACAAGGTATTGACGCAAAAACAATCTTAGAAGATGGTCTTCTTGCTGGCATGAATGTAATTGGAGAAAAATTTAAAAACAATGAGGTTTTCGTACCTGAAGTATTGATTGCCGCTCGTGCTATGAATGGAGGCGCAGAAATTTTAAAGCCACATCTTGTAGAGGCAGGGGTAGAATCCAAAGGCACCGTTGTTTTGGGTACCATCAAAGGAGATCTTCACGATATTGGAAAAAATCTCGTTAAAATGATGATGGAAGGAAAAGGGCTAACCGTTATCGATTTGGGCGTAGATGTAAGTCCTGAACAATATATTGAAGCTGCTAGAGAACACAATGCGCAAATTATCGCTTGTTCTGCACTGCTCACCACCACTATGACCGAAATGAAAAACGTTGTTGACCAAGTCAAGGCTTCTGACTTAAACGGCAAAGTAAAGATTATGATTGGTGGCGCCCCAGTTACTCAAAGTTTTTGTGAATCTATTGGAGCTGATCGTTATACACCTGATGCAGCTTCTGCTGCGGATGCGGCGCTAGAACTCTGTATATCCGCTTAATTCCAATATTTTAAAAAAAGCGATGGCATTTTCAAAATGCCATCGCTTTTTATTTCTCTCTTTTTAGAGAAGCATTCCCATTGTATCAAACTTGAAATATATATACACCCTTATATATAACTACTTCGCCATTCCACAAACCAAAAGTTACTTGAACGTTATATCTTCCTTTTTGGCAGGTCTGATTGTATATTCATTCAAATGAACAATATATCCGCTTGCTTGCATATTGTCAAACTTTTCAAAACCTTCCGCAAATTCTGTTTTCACCACTTTCCCACCAACGGGAACCAAGAAGCGGGGATTCTCTGTCGATGGAGCATATCTTTCATATAAAATTTTTATCGCTTCCACTTTTCCTTTTAAAACAAATATATTTTTAAAATCTGAACTGTGTGCTTCGTAATAATAATTGATTTCTTCAACATCAACAGGAGTATTTATTTGTGTTGTTTTATAAACAAACCATGTTACCGTATCCCCTATAGAAAATGCTGTCCCACAACATTCCATCTGCCAACTTTCATAAAAAACAGTGCAATTCATGCTCTCATTTCTCCCAAAAATTTCAATTGCTATACCTGATTACAAGATATTTGCCTGCTACCCGCAATATATATTGACAAACTGATTCTTAATAGATACACCATTCTAAAAAGAAAGTTTTATTTTAGAAAAATACCAAAACTTGTTGTTATACATATCCATATAATCCTCTTACAGATGCCTCTCCGCTGTGAATAAAAAGACGCTCCCCATCACAGTCACAAATCAAATTTCCAGCTTCTGTGATGCCCAATGCAATCCCAGTTTTTACCTGATTTTGATAAATAACCTGAACTTGTTTTCCTCGGTTTATCAACAGTTCTTCATACTCTTGTTTGAGTGCCAAAAATCCATTTTGCTGAAACTGAGATACCAATTGATTCATCTGTTGTCCTACCTGCTTGATGATCGGCAATCGGTCAAAGGTTCGATTTAGTTCTACCTGCAAGGAAGTGGCATAAGGCAATCTATCTATCTCAAATTGTTCTTGTGTCATATTGACGTTAATCCCAATGCCACAGACCACATGTGTCTGAGCTCCACCAATGATACTTTCACATAAAATACCGCAAATTTTTTTCTGATTTAAAATAATATCATTGGGCCATT
This sequence comes from uncultured Oscillospiraceae bacterium, assembly GCA_910579175.1. GTDB lineage: Bacteria > Bacillota > Clostridia > Oscillospirales > Ruminococcaceae > Massiliimalia. The sequence goes on from CAJTTB010000013.1 coordinate 70,735, forward strand.
TAATCTGAACGGGAAAATCAATCTGCTGTTGTAAAGTTTTTGCAACAGCAAGCGCTGACAAAAGAGGAAAAAGGGAAATATCTCCTATTTGATTTTTATAAACCAACGACATCAAAATATTTTCCCCTTTAGCACTCCAATTCTTTCCCATTCTCCCTTTGCCCTTGGTTTGCAAATCGGTATAAATAATACTTTGATGTTCCAATTCATCAATATGTTCTTTTGCATAATCATTGGTGGAAGTTAATTGTTTAAAATATATTATTTGTGCCATATGTATCCTTTCAATATAAAATCAAATGACAGACAATCCCAGCATCAGTGATATCAATGACTCCATAACTCGCCTTTGAATTTCGGGGTTGTACAGGACTGCCTGGATTCATGATATAAATACCATCTTCGTAAAATGTATTGCCCTGATGGGTATGTCCATACAATGCAATTTGAGAATTCGTGCTTTTGGCTGTTTGTATCAACTGACTAAAACTATATTTTACCGATTGTAAATGTCCATGTGTACATAAAATTTGTGTATCTCCCACTACTACTTGACGTACAGCAGGTGTGTCAACGCCAAAATCACAATTTCCACGTACAGCATATAACTTTAATTCTGGATATAACGCCTTGATATCCTCTATTTCTCGAAATCCATCTCCTAAATGAATAAAACAAGTTGCCTCTTCTAGATGTTTTTGTACAATGTTATGAAGCGCTTGAAAACTTCCATGCGTGTCTGAAATTACAATTATTCGATAACCATTCATTGACGTCCTTCTTTCCATTGGTATACAAAAAAATAATTCTGCATAGTATATATTATAACTCATATAGAATTCTATTCGCAAGATAAATTTTAAACTTTTATCATGAAAGAGGTAATTATAATGAATCAACCAAATCCTAAGGCAATGAATGAACTTATTCAGCAAGCTAGCCAAAAAATTGGAGTAGATGCTCGTTCTTTAAAGAATCAAATAGATAATGGAAAATTAGATGATATTATGAAAAAACTGCCTCCTCAACAGGCAAAAAACTTTCAAAATATTCTCAATAATCCCGAGATGGCAAAAAAGCTAATGGAAACACCACAAGCTAAAATGATTATGAAAAAGTTTTTCCAAGAAAAATAGCTTTTTATTTTCATAAAGTTTCTATTATCCAAATACCACCATAGAGGAGGGGAATCATTGGAAGATTTACTGGCAAAAATGCAAGAAATTCTTGGCAGTGAAGAAGGAAGAGAACAGTTAAAAAGCGTTGCGCAAATGCTTGGTGGCAATCCTGAGTCTATGCCAAATTTATCCAATATTGAAAACTTACTTGGAAATTCCCAGAACACCCCTCCTCAACAGGGGGCTGTACAAACATCTAATCCAGCATTTGATCTTTCTAAAATAGACATCAATATGATTATGAACATACAAAAAATATTGGGAAATATGAACCAGGAAGATGATACTACACGATTGTTATTGGCATTAAAACCTCATTTTAGTCAGGCAAGAAGAGATAAAATTGATAAGGCAATTAAAATACTTCATCTGCTTTCTGTTTTGCCTTTGTTAAAAGATAGTGGAATATTAGGGGGATTATTTGGAAATGACTGGAAATTATAGCAGTGCAGAAGTATTACACATGCAACAAGATGCTATGCGTCGAGTAAAAGAGATGCAAAAAAAAGCAAATGAAAAATTACGTCAAACAGAGAGAATTATGCAGGGAAATCCCGTTCAAAATGAATCCCATGCACAAAACCAATCTCATGTTCAAAACCAATCCCACGCGCAAAACCAATCTCATGCTCAAAATCAATCCCATGTTCAAAACCAATCTCATACTCAAAATCAATCTTCTGAACAACCACAAAAAAATTTATCTCATGCCGTTTCTCCTTCATCTGAAATCAAACAAAATACAAAATCTCCGGCAAATTCAGAAGAAAAATCCATCACTCCAAAATCTTCTCCATCATCCAACCATCTATTTGAAAAATTGGGTTTGGACCAGGAAAAAGTAATTTTATTGGTATTGATTATTCTTTTATTAAATGAGGGAGCAGATACAAAACTCATTTTAGCTTTATGCTACCTCCTTATCTGATACTTGTTTTCTCAACTGTTCTAAAGTGTCTTTATTGGGAAGCAATCCATTTTCTGTTGCATTACCATCTAAAGAAAATGATAAAAACTTTCTAGAAGATGCACGTAAAAAATAATGAATGGGGCGATCTAATTCATTAAAAATAGCTCGATTCAGATTAGTATCAGTTTTTTGAAAAATCAGGTCATAAAAACTATCTAATTTATTTGTCAGATGATCGTTTAGATAAGTGGATAAAAAGTGGGCTATTAAATCTGATTTCTCATAAAAAGCAGGTGAAAACAGTAAACTCACTACCCTTCTTCCATCTAACAACTGTTCTCCCTCTTTAAATTGATAATCATTTGTTGTAATATCATGAGGTACATAATAAGTAATACCAGAAAAGAAATCTACAAATGTTTGCAAACTGTTTTGATCCATACGAATATATCGTTCTACGTCCAACAATAATAAATTGCCCACTGCTTTTGCAGCGCCTTCCATACTGCCATAAGTATAATGCTCTGCAATTGTTTTGGTCTTTACCTGTACTGTAGAAAGAGCAGCCGGTGGAACCTCAATGACACAACAGCGATTTGTAGTAACATCAAATTTAATTAGAAAAAAAAACTCTGGTACTTGATTTCGCTCCTTACACCCCATAAAAACAAAAGCCAAATTATCTTCTTTATTTGGAACATAGTCTGTTTTCATTGGAACATCTATTAATTGCTCCATTGCTTGTTGTTCTTTCAATATTACAAAGTAATAAGTCGCTGCAAACATTGCCCCAAATACCAGTAAAGAAACAATCAAAGCAATTACAAACACTCGTATTTTATAAAATCTATCTTTTTTCATCTGTTCACCCATCCTTTCTGATATATATAAAGTATAGACACAAATTAAAAACTCATACAATGAAAATGATAAATTTTATAAGACAAAAAGCAGCAAAGATTCTTTAGAATCTTTGCTGCTTTTTGTCCAGTTAATAACTATCTTTAATAATTGGTTTTACATGATTTACCAACTGACGATCGTTGTCATAACTGAGAATCGAGTGAACTCTGCTAATTTCCACCCATTTTATTTGAGAAATCTCTTCTGGCTGTGGGGTATAATTATAGTTTTTAGCCATTGCCAAAAAATAAACAACATCCTTTTGCGTATCCTTTTTCGGAGAATAAGTTACAATCTCCCGAAAAGAAAAATCCACTATAATGTCTATTCCTGTCTCTTCTTTTACTTCACGCATTGCCGTTTGTATTTCGGTTTCCCCATTTTCAACATGACCTTTTGGAAAAGACCAATGTCCGCCATTAGCATGCTTAATAAGCAACAACTCTGTGTTCCCGTGGTATTTGCGAAAAACAATCGCACCACAAGATTTTTCATATTGCATGATAAAGCGCCTCTACTTTCCATTTGATAATCAACTATATCATACCATAAATAGAGAAAAAAATCTTGAACAATTCAATAATTTATTAAATGTTTCTCTAATAAAACAAAAAAAGAAGAAACCCCAAGGATTTCTTCTAAAAAATGACAGCATCTATCTATTTTTCCAAGCCGTCACCAGCTTAGTATCTTCGACGCAAATGAGCTTAACTTCTGTGTTC
>CAJTTB010000014.1 GCA_910579175.1 uncultured Oscillospiraceae bacterium
ACAACTGTGTAAATCCCTGTAACAGACCATCCGAAATCTGATCTACATCGGTCACCACTCGTGCCATTAAGTCCCCATGAGAATTGCCGTCGATATACTTTAATGGAACCTGTCCCAACTTATTGAATGCGTCAGTTCTAATATCCCGAATGGTGCGAAATGCCACAATATTGGTACACAAGGAGACCAACCACTGAAATAATGCACTCAATAAAACAGTTATCAATAACCACAATAATATCCGACCAAGCACACCAAAGTCCACTTGATTTTTACCCAATAAATAATCCACTGCATCACCAATTAATACAGGTGCCCAAAGACTCAACATCACGCCAATCACAGCACTTATCAAGGCAATGATTAAAAAATGAATATGCCGTTTTGTATAGGAGAGCAATCTTATTATAACAGAATTTTTTTTCATAAAAACGCCTTTCTTTCCAAGTTAGATCATCTACTCGCTTCTTCACTGTTGAGCTGTGACATACAAATTTCATGATAAACTTCACAATTTTCAAACAATTCGTCATGCGTACCAATACCCACCATACATCCATCATCCAACACGATAATTTTATCCGCATATTTGATAGAAGTTGCGCGTTGAGAAACGATAAAAACCGTTCTATCTTCACTATCTTGTTTAATCGCTTTTCTCAATGCGGCATCGGTTGCAAAATCCAATGCACTGGAGCTGTCATCTAAAATTAAAATCTTAGGCTGACTGACCAATGCGCGCGCAATGGTCAAGCGCTGTTTTTGACCGCCTGATACATTTTTAGCACCCTGAAAGATCTCTGTTAAATATTGATTGGGAAGTTTCTCCACAAAATCTTTTCCCTGTGCAATTTCAACTGCTTTTTCAATCTGTTGTTGCGTTGCATGTTGGTCTGCCCAACGAAGGTTGTCCAAAATACTACCATGAAATAACACCGCCTTTTGTGGAACAATTCCAATCTGTGTGCGAAGTTGTTTAAAGGGATATTCTTTTACATCAATTCCATCTATTAAAACACTTCCTTGGGTAGCTTCATAAAATCTGGGAATCAGATTGATCAACGTGGATTTCCCTGAACCAGTGGCACCAATAATTCCAACGGTTTCCCCTGGATAAACTTCAAAGGAAATGTGTTCTAAGGCATATTCATTAGAATCTCCATAGGAAAACGAAACATCTTGAAATGCTACCTTTGGAACGGCTTGACTGGAATCAATTGTCAAATTTTTATCTTGTTTTTGTATAATACTAGCACTGGTGTCAAACACTTCATTGATACGGGTAGCGCTTGCAGAAGCCTTTGTAAAAATAACGACCAAATTCGCCACCACAACCAATGCCAAGGAAATCTGTGTCATATAATTGACCAGTGCAATGACCTCACCACGAAGCAAAAAGCCAGCATCTACTTGAGTTCCTCCAAACCAGATAATCAACACAATGGCTAAATTCATAATGGTAAATGTCATGGGATTTAGCAGTGCAGAGATTTTGCCAACGCCAATCGCTGTTTTAGCATGGTCTTCGCTTGCCTGTTCAAAGCGTCGCTCTTCTGCATGTTGTTTGGAAAATGCGCGAATCACCCGTGCGCCTTCTAAATTTTCACGTGTAATCAAACCAATGCGATCCAACTTCTTTTGAATCACCCGATAAAAGGGAATGGATTTTTTCATAACCAAATAAAGGACAATTGCTACCAAAATACCCGCCAGCCAAAAGATAAGCGAGAGTTTCAAGTTGATAGACATCGCCATAATCGTTGCTCCAATTACCAAAAATGGAGCGCGAATCACCAATCGAATTAACATTGCGACTGCAACCTGAATTTGATTGACATCGTTTGTAATGCGATTGACCAAAGAAGAGGTTCCCAACTTATCAATTTCCGCATGAGAAAGGGTATTGATATGGCGAAATAAATCATTTCTAATCATAGTTCCCACACCTTGGGAAGCTTTAGAAGCAAAGTACTGACAGACTAGTGCACACCCAAGTCCTACAACTCCCAATAAAATCATCACACCACCCATCTGATAAATATAGGTCTTGTTTTGATTTTGAATACCTACATCAATGATCTTCGCCATAACCAGCGGAACAATGAGTTCAAATATCGCTTCTGTCAATTTAAAGATAGGACCTATGATAACTTCCTTCTTAAAAAATGTCAAATAACGTGCCAATCTACGCATACAAAATAAATCCTTTCTGTTTGGTATAGAGTTTATTGATTTTTCCCGTGTCGATAATGAGAAGGTGGGCACCCTGAAATTTTTTTAAATACCTTTGAAAAATAAGAAACGCTGTCAAATCCCAAAGAATTGGATACCTCTGTAACCGAATGTCCCTGTTTTAACAACAATTGCGCTTGTTCTACCTTATACTTTTGGATATAAGTGTGGACAGAACACTGAAAATATTGTTTAAAGATGCGAAACAGATAAGAGCGTTCTAGCCCCACATAATCCGCCACATCTTGAACTGAAATGGAATGATTCGCATGTTCTTCAATATACTGTACAGCGCGATTGAGATAGGTCTGCACCAAAGGCTCACACAAATGTTTTGTCTGAGAACTCAAACAAGAAAAACACAAATAAAGATATCCTATCATTGCCAATTCTCTATAAGGATATGCTTTGGAGGCATAATATAAATCAGAAAATAAATTTTTTAGTTGATTATCTTTTGTATAAGAAAACAACAAATGTTGTTGATCCAAATGGCATAAATTCAACAGCCGCACTGCTTCTGTACCGTGAAACCCCACCCAATAATATCTCCATGGATGGGTATGATCCGCATAGTAAGTTGTTGTTTGCCCTGGCACAATCAGAAAACCTGTTCCAGCCTCAATGGAAAATTTTTGATGCTCGACATGATAGACACCTTTGCCCTGAATGACATAATGAAGTACAAAATGGTCACGGACAGCAGGTCCATAAGTATGCCCAGAACCACAAATTTGATAGCCGCATTGATAAACCGACAAACTAGAACTAGTTTTTTTTAAAGTATGATAATACTCATTGATATAACTCAAAATAATCTCCTTATAAACTTCCTCCCGAGAAAAGTGTTCTCAATCAACCTTCCTCCCACAATGCCTCCCACTTGATACCCTTTGGGCGTTCCAATGTATCCCAAAATTCTTCTGTACAGTCAATGGCTTTTTCAAGTGGTATTATCGTATACTCTGGAGCTGTCCACCTTTCACCATCTGCAAGAAATACCACTTCTTTGTTAAAATCCCCGCAGGACTGCCATACATCGCCTTCCTCATTTTGAAAGTAGTGGACACAGGCATATTTGCCCTTTATCAGAATGGAAAGACATGGATATGGCTCTTGATAACTGCTCACCCATATTTCATCACCTTGTGGCAAAGTGGCACTCTGTTTTATCATTTGGACTATATTAGCTTTGCTTTGACCTATGATATCGCTGTTGATTGTACTTACACGCATCATTTTATCATATGATATCATTTCATAATTCTCCTTGCACTTTATTCTTATATCTGTCCATATCAATACGAATATAAGATAGGATAAAAGAGTAATTTGCTAGTTACCATGTACATTAATAAGCTCCTTTTTTGTAGATACACCATTCTGAAAAGGGCATAAAAAAACAACAATTGTAGTAATTTTAGCAATATTTGTCTATGGATATTATAAACTATCCAAATTACAATGTAAACAAGAAACGTTGTAAAGAGAGTGATTTTATGTCCAATCAAGTAAAGGTCGCAATTGTAGGGCTGGGCTCTAGAGGAAAAGACACTTATGCAAAAACTGCCCATCTCTTTTCTGATAAGATGAAAATTGTCGCAATTGCTGATATTGTATCAGAAAAGGTGCAGGAAGTTTCAGAGGAATATCAAATACCACCTGAAATGTGTTTTTCCAGTGCAGAAGAAATGCTCAGACATCCAAAATTAGCCGATGTAATGTTTATCTGTACACAAGACCGCCAACATTATGAACATGCAATACCTGCTTTGACAAAGGGGTATCATTTACTACTAGAAAAACCCATCTCCCCAGAATTAAGACAGTGCAAAGAAATTGCCAGAACTGCTCACCAATACCATCGTAAAATTGTTGTTTGCCATGTACTGCGTTACACTCCATTTTACCAAACCCTCAAAAAAATACTCACTACAGGGGAAATTGGAGAGATTGTCTCCATTCAGGCAATCGAAAATGTCGGATACTGGCATCAAGCACACAGTTTTGTGCGTGGAAACTGGAGAAACTCCGATTCCAGCAGCCCTATGGTTTTACAAAAGTCCTGCCATGATATGGATATTTTACTCTGGTTAGCGGGGAAAAAATGTAATTATGTCTCTTCTTTCGGGGGATTGCGTTTGTTTAAGCGAGAAAATGCCCCAGAAGGCTCCACCATGCGCTGCACCGATGACTGTACGGTAAAGGATAGCTGTCCTTTTAACGCAGAACGCATTTATCTCACCGACGGAGTTCAAAAGGGAAAAACAGATTGGCCAATCAATGTGCTAACGCTCCATCCAACGGTTGAAACGGTATCAGAAGCCCTCCAAACAGGACCTTATGGGCGATGTGTTTATCATTGTGACAACAATGTTGTGGATCACCAAGTGGTCAATTTGGAACTGGAAGACGATACCACCATCAGTTTTACCATGTGTGCTTTTACAAGTGATAACTCTAGAAACCTCAAAATCATGGGAACCAAAGGGGATATCACCGCAGATATGTCAACCATGTTGATTGAGGTTTGCCCATTTGGTAAACCAAAACAAGTCATTGATGTCAAAACCTTAGCCGACGACTTCAGTGGTCACGGTGGGGGAGAGCACCGCATGATCAAAGAACTGCTCGATTTGATACAAGATACTACGGAAATCTCCAAAGACATTTCTCTCATTGATCAATCAACAGAAAGTCATTATGTTGCATTGGCAGCAGAGTATTCTAGAATACATCATGGTGTATCTGTACGACTGGAACAGTTTATTGAAACATATCAGTAAACAAGCTAGAATTCCAAACAAATAAATAGAAAAAAGAAGCCTCTTATGATAGAATAAAAGAAACTATCAAAGGAGGTTTTTTAAATGGTAACTTTTCAAACCAATATCATCGATTTCCATATGCACGCTTTTCCAGATAAAATCGCACAGCGTACCATTGCCACGTTACAGGAAATTAGCCAAACAACGCCCGTTACAGATGGTACCATAGAACAAACAATCTTACAATTAAAACGATGTCATATTACAGCAGGCGTTATCATGCCAATTGCAACCAAGCCCGCCCAACAAACCAATATCAACAACTGGGCAGCTCAAATACAACAACAATATTCAGATCTTTATTGCTTTGGTTCTGTTCATCCAGATGCTCCCAATGCAATCGAAGAACTGTATCGCATCAAAGAGTTGCACCTCAAAGGAGTCAAATTACATCCCGATTATCAACATTTTAATATCTCTGAACCACGTCTTTTTCCGATTTATGAAACCATCTCCAAATTGGGGCTACCTGTTTTATTCCATACAGGAAAAGACCCTGTTTCTCCCAATCACATTCATGCTCCTGCTGTCGAAACTGCAAAGGTCTGCGACCGCTTTCCAGATATGACCATCATTGCAGCACATCTGGGAGGATTGATGGACTATGATCAAGCTGAACAACATCTTGTTGGAAAAAACCTATATTTAGACACTTCTATGGCGAAATACTGTTCACCAGAGCAGCTAAAACGCATCATTTTAAATCATGGGGCAAATCATATTCTATTTGCAACAGACTGCCCTTGGGGAAACGGTTTAGAAGATATTTCAAGGCTCAAAGCACTCAATCTTTCAAAATCGGATTTGGATGCCATTTTTTATCAAAATGCTTTACAACTGCTAGGCTAATCATATTTCTATCTGATAATATTGATATTCTGTTATTGTCTGAAAGCCACAGTGTTGATACATGGACAGTGCTGGCGCATTTTCTGCCTCTACCCCCAATGAAATTTCCCTTTGCTCTTGCTGCAATAATGCCACCACTTGACACAGGGTTGATGTTCCAATTCCCTTGTGTTGACATTCTGTGCGCACAGCTAAACCAAAAATATAGTTGCGTTTACCCGTTGTATCCACACTGCAACAGCTCACTATCTGATCTTGATAGGTTCCAATCAGCACCATGGTTTTGGGATTGGACATCGCTTGTTTTACATACCGTTGAGCCAACTCCAAGGTTTCGCCAAATGCCTCTACTTGAATTTCTGCCAATGCTACAATATGGCTTTGCTGTGCTCTACAGACCTCTAACCCACAAATGGGTTGATAATTTTGAATGGATTGTTGATAGCACATCAAATATTCTGCGCTTGAAAACACAGCTCCCTTGCGCTTTACAATCTCATGTGCAGCGGGGGCATTGGCATATGTTTTAAAATAGAGATGTCGATAATCAAATTTCTCTAGTTGTTTTTGGCACGCTTGATACAACTGTTTAAAATATCCCCTTCTTCTCATATCAGGACGAACACAAGCAGATATTTCTGCAAAATCATCTTTGTCAGCATAAACACTCAAAACACCAATCAATTCTTGTTGAACATATAATAAAAAGAAACAGTCCATTTCCAAATAAAAATGATATTCATTGCTCAAAAACAATTCCTCTGCTGTATGATCAAACTGATTGCAAATTTCAACCAACTGCGCCACCTGCTGCTTTTGCAATTCGTTTAAACTGTTACAGGAAATTTGTTCCATTTTGATACACTCCCTTTTTTCGGTCATATAAATATCCCGCCTCTATCAGAAGAGACGGGAGCTTTTTATCTAATCACAAACATTTAATTTTGGACACTTAAAATAATTCTTTGCAGTTTGAATATCGCGCTGAATATAATGAGAAAGTTCTGCGATGCTGTCAAACCGCTCTTCTCCTCTGATAAACTGGTATAGTTTTACACGCAGTATCTCCCCATACATCTGGCGATCAATTCCAATCACATGTGTTTCTGCCAAAGGTTGTCGGTCTCCTGCAATCGTTGGTTTTTTTCCAATATTGGTAATGCTTGGATATACTATCCCATCGACACTGGTGGTAGAGATATATACGCCAAATTTTGGAATACAAATTCGCTCATCTAGTTCTTGGTTGATCGTCGGACATTGAATCGTTCTGCCAAGCTGTTGTCCATATACAACCTTCCCTTCAATAAAGTAACAATATCCCAACAAGCGATTGACACTGGCAATATCGCCATCAATCAAACTGCTTCGGATTCGAGTAGAACTGATGGGTTGTCCCCTGTCAAGTTCCGGCTCTACTACGATTACTTTGATTCCATAAAGTGCTCCCAGCCGCTTTAATTCTGTAACATCACCACTGGCATTCCTGCCAAATCGAAAATCTTCCCCACAACAAACAACCTTTGCATGAAGTGTATTTTGTAAAATATCCTCCACAAATCGCTTTGGAGAAAATAACTGAAGTTGTTCAAAACTTGGTAGATACACCGTCTGCACAGGTAATTGTTCAAGTACCTTTAATCTTCCCGAAATAGTCAAAATATCACGCTGTCCCAACTTTTTTTTGGGACGCTGATAGGTCGTAGTAAAGGTCAATACTGCCGTTTCCAAATCAGACTGATCGATTGCTGCTTGTATTACCTTTCGATGTCCTCGATGTACACCATCAAACATTCCCAATGCAACAGCACAGGGAGGAGCATTTTCTATTATCCTAAGATCTGATATTACATTCAAAAACACACCACCCTTTGCCGATTATCGCACAAATATTTTTTCAATCTTTAGTTCCATCTTTTCTAAATCTAAACTTGCAAGCCCCAAAAAGGTATTCTCTTGGTCAAATACCTGATGGAATCCCTCTATTGTTTGATGATATACCCGGTTTAAATCCAATTTTACACCATTTCTAAACTTTATCGACTGTACTCGATTCAATTTGATTTTTGGGAGAGACTCAAACACTCGATGTGTTGGCAATAAATATTGTTCCAATTGCTGTTTATCTGTAATCTGTTGCAGTTGTTGTAAAGTCATACAATCCTTTAACATAAAATCTCCAGCGATATGCCTTTGCAATTTTGTCAACACCGCTCCAGTATGTAATGCTTCACCAATATCGCTACATAAAGTTCTGATATATGTTCCCTTAGAGCACAATACTTCCACCACAGCGGTCTGTTCTGACTCATCAAATTCCAATAAAGACAATTTGAAAATCTTTACTTGACGGGGTTTTCTCTTGACCTCTCCCCCTGCTCTGGCAATGTCATACAGCCGTCTACCATCTATCTGTATCGCAGAAAACATTGGTGGAATCTGTGCAATCTCTCCTGTAAAATCCGGCAAAACCCGCTCAAGCTGCGCACGTGTCACACAGCTTTGTTGCCTGGTTTGAACCGTTCCTGTAATGTCCAAAGTATCGGTTGTAATACCCAATCGAAATTGTGCCAAATATCCTTTCTTATCATTGGGTAAAATATCACATACTTTGGTTGCATTGCCAAAAAACAGTGGAAGCACTCCAGTTGCCATTGGATCAAGTGTTCCAGCATGACCAATTTTTTTGGTTTTGGTCATGCCTCGCACCTTTGCCACTACATCAAACGATGTCCAGTCTGAGGGCTTATCAATACATAAAATCCCATTTAACATGATAACTCTCCATTGTCACTACTCTTGAAATATTGGTTGAATGACTTTTAACAATTTATTTTTTGTTGTTTCTAAATCGGCGTCAATGGCACAGCCCGCCGCACGGGCATGACCTCCTCCGCCCAACTGTTTACACAGTTCACTGGCGTCCACAGTCGCACCCGTTCTAATCGAAACCTTATAGCCACCTTCTGGACGCTCTTTCAATATAATCCCAATATCCACACCCTCAATCTGACGAGGGATTGCAGAAATGCCGTCCAACTCTGCTACATCTACCTGTATTTTTTGTAATAGCGCTTGAGAAATTACAATTAAGGCAACACGCTTATCATAGTAAAATTCCAAATGCTCTAATGCATCTCGCTTTACCATCATATATTCCATTGATTTGATATCAAATAACCGGCGGTTAATCTGTTCATATTCACAACCGGATTCAAATAATGCTGCTGCGATTCGGTGCGTCCTTGGCGTTGTATTGGAGAATTTAAAGCACCCTGTATCAGTGCAAATGCCTGTATATAAACAGTTGGCAATCTTTCTATCTATCTGAACTGACATCTGTTTTAACAACAGATAGATGATTTCGCAAGTCGCTGCCGCTTCTACTTCAATATAACTTTGTTTCGCAATCACACCATTGGATTTATGATGATCAATACAGATATCAATCTGATTGGCAAACTCCTGTGTTTTTGGTCCCAACAACGTTACATCTGCAACATCTACTGACACAATTAACTGTGGCTTAAAGTCCAATACAAACTGTTGTGCTTCTTCAAACAGATATAAAAATCGTTTTGGAATTGGGTCACTGCAAATAATTGCCGCTTGTTTCCCCAATTGTTTGAGTGCATAAAACAATCCCCCTGCACTGCCCAATGTATCCCCGTCTGGATTTTTATGACTGATGATCAAAATTTGGTCTGATTGTGTCAATTGCTGTGCAATCGCTTCCAAACAAGACTCCATCAAAATACCCCCAAATTTGTTTATGATTTCTTTTCAATATCTTCTAACATCTTAGAAATCTGCGCGCCATATTCAATCGAATCGTCGGCGATAAATGTGATATCAGGACACTTTCTCAAGTGCAGGCGATTGGACAACTCGCGCTTGATATATCCCGTTGCACTTTTCAATCCCTTTACGGACTCTGTTGTCTTTTCAAGTCCCTCCAACGCGCTTACATATACCTTGCAATATGACATATCGTTTGAAACAGATACCTTTACAATGCTGAGCATTTGAGAGATTCTAGGATCTTTTAATTCCCTAAAAATCACAGATAATTCATATTTGATGTCCTGTGTAATGCGTCCGATTTTAAATCCTGCCACTTTGATTCACCCATCCTTCTCGTTTTATCTATTTATGATCATTCATCTTCACGATATTCTTCAATGATAAAGGATTCAAAAATATCCCCTTCTTTGATATCATTGAATTTTGTCAGACCAATTCCGCATTCATATCCTTGAGCAACTTCTTTTTGGTCATCTTTAAAGCGTTTTAAAGAGTCAATTTGGTCCTCTGCCAATACAATTCCATCGCGAACTACACGAATCAACGCATTGCGTACCACCTTGCCGTCCAAGACATAACATCCAGCTACAATACCGACGTTTGTAATCTTGTAAACCTGACGAACTTCTGCACGACCCAATTCCACTTCTCTGGTCTTTGGTGCAAGCATACCCTTCATCGCCTGCTTCACATCATCAATTGCATCATAGATAATGCGATATAGACGAATTTCTACATCTTCTGCCTCAGACATATCTCTTGCTGTATTATCAGGGCGCACATTAAAGCCAATGATAATTGCACCACAGGTCTGTGCCAACATCACATCAGAGCGATTGACTGCACCTACTGCACCATGAATGACGCGTACACGCACTTCATTGTTAGACAACTTTTCCAGTGATTGTCTGACAGCTTCCACAGAACCATTGACATCTGCCTTTACAATAATTGGAAGCTCTTTTACTTCACCCTCTGCAATCTGACTAAATAGATTGTCTAAAGTTACCTTTTGATATTGCTTAAATTGTTCTTCTTTTTGTTCATGTTTTCTCTGTTCTACCAATTCTCTTGCAAGTCTTTCGTTTTCAACCGCTGCAAATTCATCCCCAGCTGTAGGAACTTCTGCAAGCCCGGTGATTTCAACCGGAACACAAGGACCAGCGGATTCAACCAATCGTCCACGATCATTTGTCATGGCTCTTACACGACCAACCGTTGTGCCAGCAATCAGGACATCTCCAGATTTCAAGGTTCCATTTTGTACCAATAGCGTTGCAACTGGACCTTTTCCCTTATCCAATCTGGATTCAATGACAGTACCCTTTGCCAAACGGTTTGGATTTGCCTTTAGTTCCAACACATCGGCAGTTAATTGTACCATTTCTAATAGAGAATCCATTCCCTCTCCAGTGTGTGCGGAAACGGGAACACAGATAATATCTCCTCCCCATTCTTCTGGGACCAATTCATATTCTGTCAATTCCTGTTTGACTTTCTCTGGATTTGCAGTCGGTTTGTCCATCTTATTGATCGCAACAATGATCTGTACCCCTGCTGCCTTTGCGTGATTGATGGATTCTACTGTTTGTGGCATGATACCATCATCAGCAGCAACCACCAAAATTGCAATATCGGTTGCCAATGCGCCACGTGCTCTCATTGCGGTAAACGCTTCATGTCCTGGAGTATCTAAAAACGTGATATATTTTCCATTTACCTTGACCTGATAAGCACCAATATGCTGTGTGATTCCACCTGCTTCTGTAGAGGTGACATCTGCATTGCGAATGCGGTCCAAAATAGAGGTCTTTCCATGGTCAACGTGACCCATTACCACCACAATTGGGCTTCTTTCTTCCAGATTTTCTTCAGAATCCGCTTCTTCTACAAACAGACGATCTTCAATGGTCACAATGATTTCTTTTTCTACCTTAGCACCCAATTCTTCCGTTACTAAAGAAGCGGTATCAAAATCAATGACTTCATTTTGCGCCGCCATAACGCCCAATAACATCAACTTTTTAATGACTTCACTGACATTGACCTTTAGGCGACTTGCCAACTCGCTCACCATAATTTCATCTGGAATCAATACGGTAAGCTGTTGTTTTCTAGCGCGCTGCAATGCCAATCTCTGTAGTTTTTCCGCTTCTGTCTCCCGTTTGCTGGAATATTTTTGCTTATTTTTCTGGGCAGATTTTTGATTTAATTTTTGTTTTTTCGTGCTATTTTGATACTTTGTAGCAGGAGCAATATTTTCATATCTCTCATTGTATTTGTCTAGATTAATTTCCACCTTACTAGTATCTACATGGCGGATTGTTTTTTCATAATGATTTTGATCCATTTTGGTAGCTGAACTTGCCAAAACGGTTGGTTTTTGTTTTGGTGCTGGTTTTTCAACCGGTTTTTGCTTTGGTGCAATGGAGGTATTTTTTGCACTTTCAAACCGGTTGTTGTCATATTTTGGTTTGTTTTGAGGTGTGTGCGTTGTATGAATCGCTTCACTGCGCTGTGCTGGGCGATTTTGATGATTCTTCACAGTATTTTCAGAACGGTTATGGTTCTGATTCTGACGATTGTGATAATTGGTTCGATTTTCCTGTCGATTGTGGTTGCGATTTGAGGTTCTTTCAACAGGTTTTTGATTTTGAGACTTCTGTATAGTAGTTCCTTCTTTCTTGGCGTCTGATTTTGGTTGTTTTACAGCAGGTACTTTATCTGCTTTGGGTTGTTCTGGTTGATTTTTAGAGGCGAAATAGCTATCTAAGTTTTTCACCTCATGTTTTTTTGTAAAGTGTTCAAACACAACATTTAATTCTTCGTCGGTCAAAGCTGTCATATGTTTTTTTGTTTCACCAAAATGCTGTTGTAACAAATCTATAATGTCTTTATTGGGTACATTTAAGTCCTTGGCGACTTCATGTAATCTATATTTTATATTCATTCGCTACCTCCTATATGATAATATGATGGATGATTCATCGAGTTATTCTTGTTTCAAATGCGCGATTATCTTTTTGGCAAATCCTTCATCTTCCACCGCAATAACACCAACTCGTTTTCCCACTAAATACCAATATTCATCCAATGTAAAGGGAGTTTGACAACACAAAACGCAACATTGACTGCACAGGTAATTGATTTCTTTTTGCGTTTTTGCAGAACTGTCAGAAGCTGTCAACACCAGTTGCGTTTGACCTTTTTGAATACTTTCCTTGACCGCATCAAATCCCAACACCAATTTTTTAAGCCGTTTGCAAAATGTGATGGTTGAAATCAATGCCTCATTCATGTTCTGAAAGCTCCTTTTCCATTGCATCATAAATTTCTGATGGAATTTTACAGCAAAAAGCTCTTTCCAATCCACGGTTTTTTCTAGCAGCCTGTAAACAGGATAACGATTGACAGATGTAAGCTCCTCTGCCCGCTTTTTTACCAGTCAAATCCAAAGAAATTTCTCCCTCCTTATTTTTTACCACGCGCACCAATTCCTTTTTGGGCTTCATCTGGTTGCAACCAGTGCACTTGCGCATTGGAATTTTTCTCTTTTTTTGATTTTGCATCGTTTCTCCTTTCATTGACAGTCAGAGATATCAATCCCCTATGATTGCACGGGCAAGTTCTTCAAGATTGGGTTGCTCTTTTTTGGAGTGTCCTTCTGGGGTTTCTTCTTCCAGCATCTCAACAGCAGGTTTTTCCTGCTCTGTCTGCTGCAACATAGATGTATTTTCTGTTTCTTCTGTAACTGATGTTTGTTCTGATACTTCCGTTTTGGATATCAGTGTGTCAGCATTGATGAACTCATCTTCTTCTTCCAATGTTGGCGCTTCACTCTTTGGCTTAATATCAATTTTATAATTGGTCAAACGCGCAGCCAATTTTGCATTCTGCCCGCGATTTCCAATTGCCAAAGAAAGCTGATTATCTGGTACAATGACACGACAAGTTCTCGCTTCTGGATCTAAAATCTTTACCCGAATTACATCCGCTGGTGACAATGCTTGGGAAATAAATTCAGCAGGGTCATCACTGTAACGAATTACATCAATCTTTTCCCCATTTAATTCATTTACGATATTTGCCACCCGCATTCCCTTTGGACCAATACAAGCACCTACGGGATCCACATTTTCGTCTTTGGCAAATACCGCTATCTTCGTTCTGGAACCCGCTTCACGGGAAATGGATTTTACTTCTACAATACCATTATAAATTTCTGGAACTTCCTTTTCAAATAGACGTTTGACCAAATCGCGATGTGTTCTAGAAACTTTAATAGAACAGCGGCGTTCAGAACTGATCACATCATTTACATAGACCTGAATTCGTTGACCTTCTATCAATTGTTCACCTGGAATCTGTTCATTTTTAAAGAGAATCACTTCATTTTTATCCAGTTCAATGGTTGCATTTCCTGTTTTTGGTTCTACCTTTTGGACAATGGCGGGCAATACTTCATTGAGTTTGGATTGATATTGTTCCATCATCTGTGCTTTGACTGCTTCATTGATTGCCTGATGAATTAGGTTTTTACCAGACTGTGCCGCAATTCTTCCAATTTGTTTGGTATCCAATTTGGTCGTTAGTTTGACACCAACTTTGCTGCGCTTATTTTTTTCCAGCGCCTCTTCCAAACTAATTTGAGAAGATGGATCCTCTACTACTTCTACAATGTCTTTGACAATACTTACTTTAAATTTACTTTCCTTTGGGTCAATCTCCACCAACACATTATTGTCACCGACATTATAATATTTCTTAACTGCCACCGCAATTGCATTTTTGATGTTATCTAGAATATTCTCAATGGAAATTCCTTTTTCTTCCTCAAGCATATACAACGCATCAAAAAACTCGTGATTCATTTTTCCAATCATCCTTTCTATCTAAACCGCAACATCATCATTTAATTTTACATAGGAACAATCTGAAATATGAAACGCTATCAAATTGTTTTCGGATTCTATTTCAAATATACCATTTTCATATGTCTTTAAAGTCCCAATAAACTCCCTTTGTCCATCACGGGGACGAATCAGTTTTACAAGCACCTCATCTCCAATACAAACCTCAAAGTGATCTGGTTTTCTCAACTCCCGCATAAGCCCCGGAGAGGATACCTCTAAATAATAACTCTGTTTAATAAAATCCTTTTCATCTAATAAATCACTTAATGGACGACTCACATTTTCACATTCTGTAAAAGTAATTCCTTCATTACTATCCAAAATTACCCGCAAAAACCAAGATGAACCCTCTTTTTCAAAGCGGACATCCCAAAGATAAACCCCTTGTTCTTCTGCGATTGGCTTTGCCAAATCATATACTATTTCTGCTGTACTCTTTTTTCCTGCCACAATGTTCCTCCATCTGTATTACAGTATCATATATAGAAAAGACTGGGTCATTGACCCAGTCTTTTCCTTTCTTTCATCTAACTTCTATCATGTTATCATATCTCAAGGTCAATGTCAACAGCATTTCTGCTGATAAAATCAAGTTATCCAATATTTTTCTAGTATTTTTACTAAAATTTAGCTTTCCATCTGCTTTCCAATAAACATCGCCGCAGATTCAATCAATTTTTGTTTGGTGGTATCTGCTTGTGCTTCCTTATCGCTATTGATAAACATAATGGCTCCGCATACATCAGAAGAACTGACAATTGGATGACTGACCAACACATAGCGTTCCATTCCCTCTACGGGACGAACACGTTCACAATTGCTGTCAGAACAGTTAATTACTTTTCTAGTATTCATCGCATCTTCCAATGTAGAAGATACTCGACGCTCTATCACTTCTCGTTTTGGGATTCCTGCCGCAGCGATGACATGGTCTTTGTCACATATCAACACTGGTGCGCCTCCTGTTTTATAAAGTACTTCTGCATATTCTCCGGCAAACTGATTGATCTCTTCTACTGGTGAATATTTTTTAAATACAACATCCCCATCGGCAGATGTAAAAATTTCCAGTGGATCACCCTCGCGAATTCGCATGGTTCTGCGAATTTCTTTTGGAATTACCACCCTTCCCAAATCATCTATTCTTCGTACAATTCCAGTCGCTTTCATAAATTTCCTCCATATTATAGTGATTATCATCAATTACATTGTTGTTGTACAATCTAGAGACTTATTTCCTTTTTGATAGACGATGTTATTGTTTTGATAACTTCTATCTATGTTCTCTGCTTGACTGATAAAAATGTCTGTATCACTATTATTTACTGAAAAAGAAATATTATCCGTTATTTTTTTCAAAAATTTCACCGCCGTTTGACTGAATTGCCAAAGGAATATTAAAGCTGCATCACACCTTATATTTCCCCTAAAATACCAAAAACCGATCTGCTCTTATCGAACAGTCGGCTTTTGGTATTATGAAAAAGAAAATGAAGTCTAGCAAATTTAATTAACTTATGAATTTTTCCACATTGTTGTTATATTCTGTCAAGGTAATGGTTAGATGTTGTTCTTGGTTCTCACGAACTATAACAAATTCCAACTTATCCCCTACAGACCCATTTTCAATAAAATCTTTTACATCTTGAGAGGTTGTAATCTCCTTGCCATTGATGGATTTAATTAAATCAGCAGTACGCAATCCGCCATAATAAGCATCTGAACTTGCTGTTACCTGCGCTACATAGACCCCAGGATCTGTTACACCATATTGCATTGCAACTCGTTCATCTGGAATTTCAATCAAAGAGATACCCAAACGAACCTTTCCAGTTACATAACCATTGGTTATCAACTGTTCTGCAATGTTCTTTGCAGTATTAACTGGAATTGCAAATCCCAAGCCCTCAATGCCTGCTTCGGATGTTTTGGCATTGACAATGCCAACCAACTCCCCTTTTTCGTTAAACAATCCACCGCCAGAATTTCCGGGATTGATTGCTGCGGAGGTTTGAAGTAGGTGCATTTCTGTGCCATCAATGGTAATAGAGCGATCCAACGCACTGATAATTCCCTCTGTTACGGTTCCGCCAAGCTGCCCAAGTGGATTGCCGATCGCCACTGCAAGTTCACCTACCTGCAATTTGTCGGAATCACCCAACACTGCTGCATCTAAATCGGTTGCATCTATCTTAATGACTGCAATATCACTGTCGACATCTGTTCCAACCAAGGTCGCATCATAACTTGTGCCATTTCTCATGGTTACTTTAATGGAACTCGCACCCTGAATAACATGATTGTTGGTAATAATATATCCGTCTGATGTCAATACCACACCGCTTCCAGCTCCAGTAGAAGTATACTGTTGCAAAAATTGATTTCTCGTAACGGTTTCGGTTGTAATTTCTACCACTGTATTCGCAGTCGCTGCAGCTACATCAGCTATCTGGGCAGTAGAATATTTACCAGTATCGGATGTATTGATAACAGATTGTTTAATCACAGAAGGACTTGTTTGTCCCTCTGTCCCCATAAACTTTTGAGCCAAGACTGCTCCACCCATACCGCTTCCTGCAGATATCATAATACCTGCCAACAGCAAAGCAATGATTTGGGGGGCTTTTGATTTTTTCTTCGCCACTGTTGCACTAGACTGGCTCAAATACTGTTCTGTCTGAAAATGATTTTGTGTTTCTCCATGATAATTTGGATTATACACATTCCAACTACTATTGTCTATTTTATGTTCATTTTGATTTGAATTCGTTTCATGATCTTGATTTGGATGATACATATTGATTCCTCCCGATAAATCTTTTATCTATTTGAACTGTTTGATAACCTCTCTTGATTACAGTCTCTATCATACAAGTCCTTCGTGATAAATTCTTGATAGCATTGTGAATACCTGTTGAACCTTTGTGAAATCACTGTGAAAATCAAAATACTACTGCTTTATGATATTTTTACCAGCTATCATTAGTATTATCTAATATGTTAAGATTATTTCGGTAAAATCGAATCAGGAAATTACAACTATTTCAAATTGCAATTCCTTTCATTTAAATCTGTACAGAGTCAAATGCCTTTTCCAAATCAAATAAAATATCATCGATATGTTCTATTCCAATGGATAAGCGAATGGTATTGGGAGCAATACCAGACTCTTTTAGCTCTGTTTCATTCATTTGAGAATGTGTTGTGGAAGCTGGATGAATTACCAAACTTTTTGCATCTGCTACATTGGCAAGCAAAGAAAAAACCTGTAAATTGTCAATCCATTGTTTTGCCTGTTGTTCTCCTCCCTTTATTGCAAAGGTAAAGATAGAACCGCCACCTTTTGGAAAATACTTTTGATATAGTGGATAATCTGGACTATCTTTTAAAGAAGGATGATTGACCTGCTCTACTTTTGGATGCTGTTTTAAAAATGCAGCTACCTTTAAGGCGTTCTCCACATGTCTTTCTACACGCAAAGAAAGCGTCTCCAAGCCCTGCAAAAATAAGAAAGCATGAAAAGGAGAGATACACGCACCCGTATCACGCAACAACACCGCGCGAATTTTCGTTACGAATGCAGCAGCGCCAACTGCTTTTGTAAAGCAAATCCCATGATAACTTGGATTTGGCTCGGTCAAAGATGGAAATTTTTTAGAGGCTTCCCAATCAAATTTCCCGCTGTCAACAATTACACCACCCAAAGCAGCACCATGCCCTCCGATAAATTTTGTGGCAGAATGTACTACGATATCTGCTCCATGTTCAATCGGACGAAATAAATAAGGTGTTGCAAAGGTATTGTCAACCACCAAAGGAATTTGATGTTTATGAGCAATCTGTGCAATCTTTTCTATATCCACTAAATTGCTGTTTGGATTTCCCAATGATTCAATAAAAATCGCTTTGGTATTCTCCCTAATCGCCTGTTCAAAATGTTCTGCACAGGTTGGATCAACAAAAGTAGTGGTAATGCCTGACTCTGGCAAAGTATGTGCCAACAAATTATAAGAACCGCCATAGATGGTCTTTTCTGCAACAATGTGATCCCCTTGATGCGCCAATGTCTGAAAGACATAGGTGATTGCTGCTGCTCCAGAAGATACTGCTAAAGCTGCAATACCGCCTTCCAAGGCTGCAATTCTCTGTTCAAAGACATCTTGTGTTGGATTGGTCAGTCTGCCATAAATATTTCCATTGTCTGACAAATTAAAACGAGCGGCTGCATGTTCACAGTTATCAAATACATAAGAAGTTGTTTGATAAATTGGAACTGCCCTAGCACCTGTAGCAGAATCCGGTTGTTCCTGCCCAGCATGTAATTGGATGGTTTCAAATTTAAAATTTCTTTTTTCTGTGATGCTCATCATAAAACCTCTTTTTCATTATCCTTATTCGTTCAATCAGTTTACCTATTATGATCGCATGATATACTTGATACCATCTTTTACAAAAAGTCAAAATAAATTGCTCTATCGCATTTTATAGAGTATCTCTATCTAGATAAAAGCAATCTAGATTATAATCCATTTCCTGGAATTTGTCAAATGCTTTTTATCCTAAAACGACCAACTTGGTTAGCGGTTTATAGGATCATAAAAAATTGTTCTAAGCCTGCAGGCATATTCAAAATTCATGCCATTTTTCACTTCATGAAATAGGAATTTCCCTACTCAAAAGCTTTAATCGAAATCTGAAATGATAGACAAAACACCAATTTTTACACCATTCAATCTAATTACTTTCAAACCGAATACACTTTTATACAAATGGGAAACCTTTATTGGATACCCCTTACAAAATCCAACTATCATTGGTTATGAATCAACTCTTTCATTCTAATATAAAAAATAGCGCAAATCTTTCATTTTTGAAGTGAAAATTCCATAAAAAATAAAATACACCCTTCTTTTTTGCAAGTAAGTTTAAACTAACTTGCAAAATTGTATTGACGAATTTATGGTATTTATGTTATAGTAACTATTAGAAACCATTGGTTTTTTAGATTAGAAAGGATGATAAATGTGAAAAAAGCAGTAATTGTAGGTTATGGTAATATCGGGCATTCTGTATTGGAGGCATTGCAAACCGCTCCTGACTTTGAAGTCGCAGGGGTTGTACGCAGAAATGTTCCAGATAAACTTCCAATTGAATTGACAGGAATCGAAGTGGTGAGTGATGTCAATCAATTGTCTGTAAAACCAGATGTTGCAATTTTATGTACCCCTACCAGAAGTATTTCACAAGAGGCAAAAAAATACTTGGCTTTAGGCATCAATACCGTTGACAGCTATGACATTCATCAAACCATTTACGATCTAAAGATAGAATTAGACGCCGCCGCAAAAGAACATCAAGCGGTCTCCATCATCTCTGCCGGTTGGGATCCAGGTTCTGATTCTGTGGTACGTGCATTGATGCTTTCCTGTGCACCCAAGGGAATTACCTATACGAATTTCGGTCCAGGTATGAGCATGGGTCATACCGTCGCAGTCAAAGCCATTGAAGGGGTCAAAGCTGCTCTATCTATGACCATTCCATTGGGTACCGGTGTACACAGAAGAATGGTTTATATCGAACTACAAGATGGTTATACCTATGACGATGTTGCAAATCGCATCAAATCCGACGCTTATTTTGCTTCAGATGAAACCCATGTCATCGCAGTAGATTGTGTAGATGACCTATTGGATAAGGGGCATGGCGTTCATATGACTCGCAAAGGCGTATCAGGAACCACTCAAAATCAACTATTTGAATTCAACATGAAAATCAACAACCCTGCTCTAACCGCTCAGAATTTAGTCAATGTTGCGAGAGCTAGTTTTAAACAAACTCCTGGCGCCTATACGATGATTGAAATTCCTGTAATCGATCTGCTTCCAGGCGACAACGAAACATTGATTCGCAGTTTAGTATAATGATTCAATGAAAGTCACAGGTAAAAAAGAACTGTTAAACAATTTGTTTGACAGTTCTTTTTATTATGATATGTTCTATCAACGATTGTTATAAAGCATAATAACAAATCCAAAAATACGATTTTTATGTATAATATTCATTGACTATTCTTTCCAGATATGATAAAATAGATAAAAATATATCATTTTTATGTAAAATTTAAAGTATAAATAGATAAATTGGACAGACTTCAAAAAATCTAAATAATTGATGACCGCCGTTTCTATTTTAATTTAAATTTGCTCTTTTAACAGAATAGAAAGGAATGAGTCATCTTATGAAACAAGCCATCAAACAATCTACATTAACTACCATTTTAAATAGTAGCTGCATTGTTGTGGGTCTCTTGATAGCAGTCTTATTTATCACAACATTTTTTAATTTCTCCAATGCACAAAAGTCGTCCGAAGATCGTTTTAATTTGACTTATTATGCCAATCAATTTATGAATGCTTCTTCTTATCTGACCAATGAAGCGCGTGCCTACGCCGCCACTGCTGATAAAGTTCACTATGACAACTATTGGAACGAAGTAAATGTTGCTAAAAATCGAGATATCAGCGTTGACAGCATGAAAGCCATCGGTCTTACATCAGAAGAACAACAAATCATTCAAAAGATGTCCTCTCTTTCTAATCTATTGGTACCACTAGAAGAAAATGCAATGAAACAAGTACAAGCGGGTGATCAAGAAACTGCACTTGAGTACGTTTATGGAGAAGATTATTCTTCTGTTACCATAGAGATCAACAGTTTAAAAACACAATTCTTACAAACGTTGTATGACCGTTCTGCCAAACAACTACAGAAAATGAATCAAATTGTTGTTATTTTTGAAATTATTACCATGCTCTTTATTGCATTTGTAATTGCATTACAATTTTTCTCTGCAGTTATCATACGTAAAAAAGTTATCAATCCTATCGTACAGATTGAAACAGAAATGCTTTCTTTTTCCAGTGGAAATCTATCTACTGATTCCAAATTAACACCGGATACCTCTGAAATCGGTCATCTTACCTATGCCATGCTCCAAACGAAAGAAATCCTATCCAAATATATTAACGACATTTCTTGCAAATTAGAAGCCATTGCAGATGGCGATATCACTGGAAGTGGCAATCATATCGAATACATTGGAGATTTTGCACCCATTGAAAAAGCCTTGGAAAGAATCACCCTCTCATTAAACCAAACACTTTCACATATCAGCAAATCAGCAAATTTACTCGCTGATGACTCTGCTCAAATTTCTTATGGCGCACAATCTCTTGCTTCTGGAAACACCGAACAGGCAAATACATTGGAACAAATGGTAGAATCCATCGAACAGCTTACCAATCAAATGAAACAAGCATCTAAAAAAGCAGAATTTGCAAAGGATAAAACCGACTCCACCAGCGAAGAAATCAAACTGTCCAATCAACATATGACCGAATTAAGTTCTGCTATGGAACAAATTAATACCTCTGCAAATGACATCAAAAAAATTGTAAAAAGCATTGAAGACATCGCTTTTCAAACGAACATTCTCGCCCTAAATGCAGCGGTAGAAGCAGCACGTGCTGGTGTTTCTGGTAAAGGTTTTTCCGTCGTAGCAGATGAAGTGCGCATCTTATCTGAAAGAAGTAGCGAAGCGGTAAAAAATACCGCAGTTTTAATTCAGCAATGCCTCAGCGCAGTAGAACATGGTGTTACGATTACACAAACAACTGCGCAATCTCTTACCCATTCGGTGAATAGCGCTCAGGAAATTGCAGATATCATCAACTATATTGCTTTAGATTCTCAACAGCAAGCCAATACGATGGAGCAAACAAAGATTGAAATTTCTCAACTATCTACGGTAGTACAGACAAACTCCGCCACCGCCGAACAAAGTGCCGCGGTCAGTGAACAGTTGGACGCGCAAGCAAAAGCACTTAAAAGTTTGACCGACAGGTTCCGTTTTAATCAAACATAACAATGTATTGAGGGAATACCATCTTAGCGGTATTCCCTTCATTTAAAGTTTTATCCAATCATTGAGTACAAAATCCATATCACTGCAAAACAATTCACAAATGGATATTCTTGCAACTGCAATATCATAAGAATTCTATCACAAACACGCAAGAAACCATATCAAAGCAAACACTTATCGACCTTTTATAAAATTTATGTATACATCTTTTATATTGATCAGTACTTCTCATTACATCATCAAAAAACCTCCCTTCAAATCCAGTCAACCAAAAGACAACTTGCATAAACTATCATTCAAATACAAATAGACATACCAATCCAGGTATGTTATAATAAATATGATAAACCATGGTTTTATATCTGAAAATGGACTTTACATCATCAAAATGGAATTCACTGGAAAAAATCAGCAGTTTATCGACAAAAAACATGAGTATTTTTACAAAATCATATTTTTAGGTTGACAGTCGTGCCAAGTTATATTATAATATTATGGCACAGCATGATGAGGTGTCGTTATGTCTATTGATTTAAAACAGCTTTTTGAAAATGTCGGAGAGGTTTTACCGCTTGATTATACGCTAGACCTTTCAGAATATCAGTTATTTGGTACCTATCCATTTTTTGTACCAATTGTGGTAAAGGGAAATATTCAAAACAAAGCAAACATTGTAACACTGACTATTTCTGTAGACGTTATTCTCCGTGTAAATTGCGACCGCTGTCTAGATGAGTTTGAAAGGGCATTCCATTACGATTTCAAGCATATTCTAGTTCATGAACTCCACACAGACAATGATGAGTATATTTTAGTAGAAGATTTTCAGTTGGACTTAGACGACTTGATCTTATCCGATATACTCTTATATCTACCATCAAAGCTGCTTTGCAGCGAAGACTGTAAGGGTTTATGCAGTAAATGCGGACAAAATTGGAACAAAGGCAGCTGTGATTGCCAAGATAAGTTTGTTGATCCTCGCTTTGCAGTGTTGGGTGAACTACTCAAATAAACTTTTAGCGTTGATAAAGGAGGTGCCTGATTATGGCAGTACCAAAGAGAAAAGTCTCTAAAGCAAGACGTGATAAAAGACGTTCAGCAGTATGGAAATTAGATATGCCTGCATTTTCTAAATGTACACAATGTGGCGAATTAAAAGCTCCACATAAAGTTTGCGGAAACTGTGGATACTACAAAGGTGTTCAAGTTATTAAAAAAGAAGCATAATTGCAAAATGTTTCTATTCGCGTAATTGTAAATGTAAGTTAATTAACTGAAAAAATGCCGCCTTTGTCAAAGGGCGGCATTTTTTTCACAATCTATCTTTTAGAAAGAAGGTGGAAAGAATGTCAGTGACAATTCAAAATGTTATACCAAATAGCATTTGTGACCAAAAAGGAATTCGCCCCAAAGATGTACTCATCTCTATCAACGGAAATCCCATTCAGGACATATTGGACTATCAATTTTATCTGACTGAAACAGTATTAAAGGTGGTATTTCGCAGACAAGAACACACTTATTTTGCATATAAACTCTATAAACAACAATATGAAGAAATCGGACTGGAATTTGAAACCTACTTGATGGATAAACAACACAGTTGTACCAATCAATGTATCTTTTGTTTTGTAGACCAAATGCCGCCCAATATGCGAAAGTCCCTCTACTTTAAGGACGATGATGCCAGACTCTCTTTTCTATTTGGAAATTATATCACCCTAACCAATCTCAAACAGCAGGAAATTGACCGCATCATCAAAATGAAAATCAGCCCAATCAACATCTCTGTCCACACCACCAATCCTCAACTTCGCTGTCAGATGATGAAAAATCGCTTTGCTGGTGAAACATTGGACTATATCCGACAACTCACCCAAGCAGGCATTACTGTCAATTGTCAACTGGTGCTTTGCCCTGGTATCAACGATGGAACCGAACTTCAAAAAACCTTACAGGATTTGGGAGCACTTTATCCAGGTGTACAGAGTATTGCTTGTGTTCCGGTTGGACTTACCAAATTCCGTCAAGGACTATACCCCCTAGAACGCTATCAAAAAGAAACCGCCCAAGCTGTGATTGAAACCATCAACCATTTTACAGACACATTCTTTCAAATCCATCAAACCCGTTTGGCATATGCCTCAGATGAATTTTATTTAAGAGCAGAAATGCCACTGCCCCAAGCCGATTTTTATGAGGATTTTGCACAGCTTGAAAACGGTGTCGGTGTGATTGCCTTGTTAAAAGAAAATTTCTGGGAATGTTATCATTCTTTACCCCAAGACGATTTCACCCGTTCGATTTCAATTGCTACTGGAACGGATGCCGCTCCCTTCATTCAAGAACTGATTGACTGTGCAAGTAAAAAATGGCATAATTTGCATGGTATTGTATATCCTATTCGCAATGACTATTTTGGAGAAAGCATTACTGTTGCTGGTCTCGTGACTGCAACAGACTTAATCAAACAACTCAAGGACAAGGATTTGGGCGATGTACTCATACTTCCCAATTGTATGCTTCGACATGAACAGGATAAGTTTTTAGATGACTATACGGTAAAGGATGTAGAACAGGCACTAAACATCCGAATCAAAATGATACAACCAGAAGGCGACGCACTTTTACACGGCATATTAGAAGAAGCTCGATAAAGAAAGGATAAAAATATGGCAAAACCAGTTGTAGCGGTCGTTGGCCGCCCAAATGTAGGAAAATCCACCCTATTCAATAAATTAATTGGGCAGCGTCTGTCCATTGTAGAAGATACACCAGGCGTCACTCGTGACCGCATTTACTCTGAGTGTGAGTGGCGTGGAAAACAGTTTATGTTGGTTGACACTGGAGGAATTGAGCCAAGTTCTGATGATGTGATCTTAATGCAGATGCGCAGACAAGCACAAATTGCCATTGACACCGCCGATGTCACTGTTCTCATTACAGACATTCATGATGGTGTCACAGCAACCGACCACGAAGTAGCAGATATGCTGCTGAAAACCGGAAAACCAATTATTTTATGTGTTAATAAATGTGACCGTGTTGGAGAACCTTCCGCAGAATTTTATGAATTCTATAATCTAGGATTGGGCGATCCAATTCAAATCTCTGCCGCCCACGGGCATGGCACTGGCGATTTGTTAGATTGTATCTATGAATTGCTTCCAGAAGAAGAACAACCCGATTATGATAAAGATGTCATCAAAGTCGCCGTTGTGGGGAAACCTAATGTTGGAAAATCTTCCCTAGTGAATAAAATTACTGGTCAAGAACGCATGATTGTTTCCGATATTGCGGGAACCACTCGAGATGCAACCGATAGCTTGGTGGAAAATGAATTTGGTAAGTTTGTCTTTATCGATACAGCAGGTATCCGCCGCAAATCAAAGGTATTGGAAAACATCGAACGGTACAGTGTATTACGTGCACATATGGCAGTAGATCGCAGCGATGTCTGTGTCATTTTAATTGATGCCAATGTAGGCTTTACAGAACAGGACAGCAAAATCGCCGGATATGCACATGAACAAGGAAAAGGATGTATCATCGCCATCAACAAATGGGATGCTGTTGTGGATAAGACAGACCGCACGATGAAGGAAATGACTCAAGAATTGGAAAAGAGTTTTAGTTTTATGTCTTATGCTCCCTTTGTATTTATTTCTGCCAAAACCGGTCAGCGCTTAAATAAATTATATGAAATGATTCAAAAAGTCAAAGAGCAAAACTCCATTCGCATTTCTACTGGCGTATTAAACGATCTACTCGCCTATGCCACCGCGAGGGTACAACCTCCCTCTGATAAAGGTAAACGTCTAAAAATTTACTATATGACCCAACCTAGCACCAACCCACCAACCTTTGTCGCATTTGTCAACCGCGCAGATTTATTTCATTTCTCCTATCAGCGCTATATTGAAAATCAAATACGTGAATCCTTTGGGTTAAATGGTACCCCCATCCGCTTGATTGTTCGGGAACGCGATACAAAAGACACAAAATAACTACTGGAAAGGGGCTTTGTTATGTCAGCAATCTCTATTATCTGTCTCATCGTTGCAGTTGTCATTGCTTACTTATTTGGAAGCATCAACTTTGCAATCATTGTAACCAAATTATTTGCCAAAAAGGATATCCGCGATTTTGGAAGTGGCAACGCTGGTATGACCAATGTGTTGCGTACTTTGGGCAAGGGTCCTGCCGTACTAACACTATTAGGAGATTTATCCAAAGGAATTTTGGCAGTTTTAATTGCCAGACTGCTATTTACCTTTGTCGCCCAACAGCCGGATAATTTTATCGGCGAATATGCAGCAGCGTTCTGTGCGCTATTGGGGCATATTTTCCCCATCTTTTATGGATTTAAAGGTGGAAAAGGCATTTTAGTCTCCGCAGGTGGTCTGATCATGTTAGAACCCATCGCATTTTTATGTTGTTTAATTGTATTTTTAATCTTCACATTGATTACCAAAATTGTTTCTGTTGGCTCTATCGCCTGTGCGATTGCCTTTCCCATTGCACTGGCAGTTATCCGCAATATCCAACATGCTCCACAGATTGGTTTAGAAGTTTTGCTGGCAAGTCTTATTTCATTATTGGTCATCTTTATGCACCGCAGCAACATCAAACGCCTACTCCGTGGAGAAGAAAATAGTTTTAAAAAGAAATAAAATAAGGCACTGCAACTCTATTGCAGTGCCTTATTTGATTGTAATGACCTATCAGACCATCTACTTATGATTTTTTCTTTCAAACTATACAAATAGGATGTCCATTTTCTCATGGTTATCCGATTAACCAATTATGACTTCTCTTGACTTTTAAATTGATATTGATACAATTGTGCATACATTCCCTGTCTATTCAATAACTCCATATGGCTTCCGCGCTCTTGAATTCCCTCGTCGGTCAAGACAATAATTTCATCGGCATTTTTAATCGTAGACAGACGGTGTGCCACAATGATACAGGTTCTTCCCTTTGCCAGTTTTTCCAATGCCCCTTGTATCAACATTTCTGTGGCATTGTCCAGCGCTGAAGTCGCTTCATCTAAAATCAAAATAGATGGATTTTTCAAAAATACCCTTGCAATGGAAATGCGTTGTCTTTGCCCTCCAGAGAGCTTTACGCCCCTTTCGCCAATATAGGTATCATAACCATCTTCTAAATTCATAATATAATCGTGAATATTTGCTTTTTGAGCGGCTTGAATCACCTGTTCATCGGTTGCATTGGGGTTGCCATAGGCAATATTATCTCGAATGGTACCAGTAAATAAAAATACATCTTGTGCCACCATACCAATATTTTTGCGCAATGACATACGAGTTAATTCGGTAATATCATAGCCATCGATGGTAATATTGCCAGAAGACACCTCATAAAATCTAGGAATCAGATGGCAAAGTGTTGTTTTTCCCCCTCCAGATGGTCCTACAATTGCGACTGTCTTTCCCTGATCGATATGTAAAGAAAGGTCTCTGATCACCATATCTTTGCGGTCACTTTGTAGAGAATCCTCTCCATTGGTAACCGTTTCATACTGAAAACTCACATGATTAAAATCAATAGTACCCTTTAATTTTTCCACTGAAATAGCATTGGGATGTTCTGGCTCCTCCTCTACCGCCATAATTTGACGAAAGCGTTCAAACCCGGTCATACCATTTTGAAGCTGCTCATAAAACTGTACCAAACGCTTGATTGGATTTAAAAACATCGTAATAAATAACAGATACTTTGCAAAATCACCGACCCCAATGATTCCATAATAGTAAAATAATCCACCTGCTACCAAAACCAACAGATAAAGCAAATCGGTAAATAGACCCATTCCAGAGAAAAAGTGTGCCATCACTTTATAGGCAGCACCTCTGGCACGTTTGAAATTTTCATTGTGGTAGTCAAATTTTTTCTGCTCCTGTTTGGCACTGGTATAAGCGCGAGAAACTCGAATCCCTGCAATAGAATTTTCCAATGTGGCATTGACCTCTGCAATTTCTTCACGGGTTTTTGTAAAGGCTTCACTCATGCTCCTTCTCATCTTAATCGAAAACAGCACAATTGGTGGAACTGCAATAAAAACAATGACAGTCAATGGAACATTGATGGTGCAGAGAATTACAAAAGCTCCTATCAATGAAATCACAGAGATAAACAAATCCTCTGGTCCATGATGTGCCAATTCTGAAATATCCATCAGGTCATTCATAATGCGTGACATAATGGTACCTGTTTTATTTTCATCAAAATAGGAAAACGGTAGCTTTTGCAGTTTCTGAAAAATATCTCTTCTCATATCCGCCTGCATTCGCACTCCTACTATATGACCATAATATTGAATAAACCAGTTGAGCCCAGCTTTTAATAAATAAATCAAAAACAGAGCGACCGACCAAATGATGATCATACGTAAATTTTTATTTGGCACATAATCATCAATCATATCCCCGGCAATTATGGGATAAAACAAATCGCAAATTGCAACAATAAATGCACAAAACATATCCATAAAAAACAATCTTTTATGGGGCTTATAGTAGCTGATAAATTGTTTCAGCACTTGGATTCCTCCTTTTTTTCTTGATTCAATTAACTTTCAGTACATAAAATAACAAAAGGCTGAACCAGCCCTTTGTTTTTATCATCATTATTTTCCCAATCGGATTTCAATTTGATTGATCAGCGTTTTAATCGCTTTGATACGAGCAAATTTTTTGTCTTTTGATTCTATAATTGTCCAAGGGGCAAAATCGGTGGAAGTGTATTGTAACATATCATTGATCGCCACTTCATAGTCATCCCATTTTTCGCGGTTTCTCCAATCTTCGTCCGTAATCTTCCAACGCTTTTCAGGGGTATTTTGCCTATCCTCAAAGCGTTTGAGTTGCTCTTCTTTGTCAATGTGTATCCAGAACTTTACAATAATTGCACCCCAGTCATACAGTTCTTTTTCAAACTCATTGATTTCGGTATAAGCGCGATGCCATTCTTCATTACTACAAAAGCCCTCTATCCGCTCTACCATCACACGACCATACCAAGTGCGGTCAAAAATAGCAATGTGACCTGCTTTTGGAAGTTGATTCCAAAACCTCCAAAGATAGTGATGTGCCAATTCGGTTTTATCTGGGGCTGCAATGGGATTTACTTCATAACCACGTGGGTCAAGTGCAGCAGCAACACGCTTAATATTTCCACCCTTTCCAGCGGCATCCCAACCCTCATAACAGATAATCACTGGTATTTTCTTTTGATAGAGTTTATTGTGTAGCTTATGCAGTTTTTCTTGTGCTTTTCCCAATAATTTTTTATAATCTTCGTCTGTTATCGTTTTATTGAGATTGATTTCAGAGAGCTTTGGAACCTCTATCAAATGGATTGTCTGAGGAACAGAAATCGTTGGAATTTCCACTTGAGGTACTTGTTTTTGAGCACGTCTTTTGGCAATTGCATTTTTGATGTTGTTTACCAATATTGTATAAATATTAAACATTGCCCCCCTCGTATCTTCGGCTCCAATTGGATGCCAAGGAGCATCAGAAGTATTGGTATTGATCAGCATATTATCAAATACTTCATAATATTTATCATAGTTTTTATTGCGTTCTTTGTCCAAACTGGTCACGCGCCAAGCAGTTGATTTTTCTTCTTTGAGCTTATCAAAACGCTTCTTTTGCTCTTTTTTGCTGATGTGTAAGAAAAATTTGATAATGAGATAACCGTCATCAGAAAGTTGTCGTTCAAATGTTTTAATACTTTCGGTACGACGATTTAACTCCTCTTTGGAAATATGTTTTTCCAACTGCGCTATGGAAATATCCTGATACCAACTTCTATCAAAAATAGAGATATTTCCATGTGCAGGAATTTTAGACCAATAACGGTGCATAATCGGTTTGCGCTGTTCCTCTTGTGTGGCATCTATCGTAGAATAAACTTTAAAACCACGAGGATCAAGATTTAAAATCATTTTAGAAATCGCACTGCCCTTTCCAGCTGCTCCCCATCCCTCAAATAAAATAATCACCGGCAAACCAATCTGCTTCATTTCCTGTTGTAACATGGTCAATTCCGTTTTTAATCGGTCGGCTTCTGATTGATATTCCTCCTTTGTAATCGCTTTTTTTAAATTTACCTGTTCAAGCATTCTAAAACCCCATTTCTGTATCTTAATTTATTTTGATGACTGTTTACAGAACTGTTTGATTTTTTTAAAGGTTTCCTCACTGATAATATGTTCAATTCGACAAGCATCTTGACTGGCAATTTCTGGGCTAATTCCCAACGTTGTTTTCAAATATTCGGAAATAAAACAGTGCCGTTCATAAATGGCATCTGCCCTTTTCTGTCCTTCTTCTGTTAAAACAATGTTTCCGCCAGGTTCTACCATAATTAAATTTGCATTTTTTAAAATCCCCATCGCTCTGCTAACACTCGGCTTACTATAATCAAGCTCATTTGCAATATCAATGGAACGAACATAGCCGTTTCTATTATGCAGCAGCAAAATCGTCTCTAAATAATTCTCCCCGGATTCCTGTATTTTCATAGGGGTATACTCCTTTCTCCATAAAATTCTCTTTATAAAATATAATTGTACCATATTTGCTATAAATATACAAGTATTGTCTATTTATAAAGTTATTATCTGTTTAAATTGTATAAATTTTATCCAATCTGATTATCCAAAATCTTTAAAAAAATGGCTTTTTTGATACCAGAATCAATTTTTAAAAAAGCGTTAAAAATTTTTTAAAACTAAAACAAACAAAATTGCACCATTTGCATATTCTTGATATAATAAAGTGGTATTTTTTGTAAAGAAAGGAGTTTTTGATTTGATTGAATTTATGTTGGCAATTGGAGTCATTTTACTGGTTGCAGTATCGTCCAGTAAACTGCTGTATCGATTTGGTATCCCAACACTGCTTATTTTTATGGTGCTTGGTATGTTGCTTGGCTCAGATGGTCCCGGGGGAATCGCCTTTTCCAATTATGAAGTTGCCCGTAAAATTTGTTCGTTTGCATTGGTCTTCATTATGTTCTATGGCGGATTTAGCACCAACTGGAAGATTGCAAAACCAGTAGCAGTGCGTTCTATTTTAATGTCTACACTTGGCGTTGTTATCACAGCCATTACCACGGGATTATTTTGTCATTTGGTGCTAAAAACAACACTACTGGAAGGGTTACTGATTGGTTCTGTTATCGCCTCTACCGACGCTGCTTCTGTATTTGCCATCCTGCGTTCTAGAAAGCTCAACCTAAAAGGGGGTTTGGCATCCTTACTTGAAATCGAAAGCGGAAGCAATGACCCCGTTGCCTATATGCTGACCATTGTTACCCTTACATTGATGTCAAATGATACAGAAACTTCATTGGGATTGGTGTTGTTATATCAGATTGTATTTGGTATCTTGGTCGGCTTTGTACTTGCAAAATTATCTGGTTTTGTACTCAAACGCGTCAATCTAGAAATTGACGGTCTATATCCCATCTTTGTCACCGCCATTGCAATTGTAGCCTATGCCTTTAGTGAAACCATCGGGGGAAATGGTTATTTATGCGTTTATATCGTGGGCATTTACCTGGGAAATACGCGTTTTATTCACAAGAGAAGTCTCGTTCACTTTTTCGACGGCATCTCTTGGCTTATGCAAATATTGTTGTTTTTCACCTTAGGGCTGCTCTCTTTTCCCTCTCATCTGCCCAAAATCGCACTGTCTGCCTGTGCCATTGCAATATTCATCCTTCTAGTTGCTCGTCCTCTTGCGACTTTTTTGATTTTATCCTGGTTTAAAACGCCGATAAAACAACAGCTTTTTGTGTCTTGGGTGGGACTCCGTGGAGCTGCTTCAATCGTATTTGCAATCTATGCGCTTACCTACAATGTCGCCATCAAAAATGACATCTTTCACATTGTATTCTTCGTATCGCTATTTAGTGTTTCCATTCAGGGTTCTTTCATTCCACTGATTGCCCGCAAACTAAACCTAGTAGAAGAAGAATCTCCTGTTGCCAAAACATTTAACGACTATCAGGAGGAAAACAGTACACAATTGGTGGAACTGACTATCCAAGATGATAATCCTTGGGCAAATAAGAGTATTATGGAGGCTGATATTCCAGAAGAAATATTGGTGGTCATGATCAAACGAAAACAAGAAGTCGTTGTCCCCAAAGGATCTACTATGATGAAACCCGGTGATATCTTGGTCCTCAGTGGAAATGACTTGGATTTGATTCCTCGTCCATAATTATCCAAATCGAAGGGAATATCCACAAGTTTGACAAAGTACCTCCACTGCCTGACGCCTAGAAAATCCATCATATATCATTTTGGCGCGAGGTGTTTGCAAAATTTCTTCTAAAGGTGTGTCAAATAAATTTCCCAATGCAATATCTCCCTCATGATCTAGACAACAAGGGACTACTGTTCCATTACATAAAACTGCAAATTGATCTCGAAGCCCATAACAAAAACGCGGCTGAGAATCGGTTACATTGCTTATTTCAGGCCATTCAAATCGTTCTGCAAATTGTAGGAAGGTTCGGGTGGCTAATTGAATGTCCTTTTTAAAATCACACCGGGACTTTATCAAAAAATCCAATGCAAAAGCCTGTTCCAATTGGGTGAAAAACCACTGGTTGAGTTGATTTTGTCCTGCCACAATCTCATGATCTAAATTCCAAAATCGAAAAGCAACAATGATATTTGTCTCCCCTACTGCTCTTTTTGCAAAATCAGTGACAGATGTCAAATAGTCTTGTATGGACTGAGTAGAGGCGTTCGCTTCAAAACTATGTAAAGAAATATGAATTTTATAGAGTGCACCTGCATGTAACAACATATCCACCAATGATTTTTGATGCAATTGGGTTCCATTTGTAGTCAAAACAACCTTTAATCGATATTGTTGTGCAATTTTTAAAAATTCGGACAACTCCGGATGAATTGTCGGTTCTCCCATCACATGGAGATAAAGATAGTCCGTATACTGCCTAATTTGTTCTAGCGCACAAAGAAATTCTGTCCGATTCATAAAATGAGGAGAACGCTTTGTTTTGGGGCAAAAACTGCAATCCAAATTACAAACATTGGTGATTTCTAGAAAACATTTTTTAAAACGCTTCAACTCGATCACTTCCTTAAAGCTGCTCAAAATATAAGCTGCTGAGAAAATATCATAAATATCTTCTCAGCAGGTACTTTAATTATATCATCATGATAAAATTTTATCAAGCCCTATCCAATCGATAGCCCTCTATTTTATGCTGCCATCAAACTCATAGGATCAATCCAAACACCTTCTTTTTTCACACCAAAATGCAGGTGACTGTCTTCGGCAATTTCAATTTCAGCAGTATTTCCAACTGCTCCCAATACATCGCCTACTTTCACTTCCTGTCCGACTTTCACATCAATATTGGGTTTTAAACCGTAATAATAACTCACATAATTGCCTGTATGCGCCACAGAA
This sequence comes from uncultured Oscillospiraceae bacterium, assembly GCA_910579175.1. Lineage (GTDB taxonomy): Bacteria > Bacillota > Clostridia > Oscillospirales > Ruminococcaceae > Massiliimalia. The sequence continues at coordinate 34,037 of CAJTTB010000014.1, forward strand.
ATACAAACACCCCACATAGGATCTTCTTTGATTTCTTCAATGGTGCCATCTGCAATGCACTTTACTGGCGTATCCGCAACCGCTTTGACATCTACTCCATCATGTGTACGCCATTCTTTGAGCGTTTTTGATTTTACCAAATCGCCATTGCTAAATGGATTTAATATTTCCCCTTCCAAAGGCATCATAAACTGTAATGCAGTTGCTTGCGTTTGTTCAATTGGTTGTTCTTGTACTGGATTAACAACCTGTTCTGCCATAGAAACTTCCGTTTTTGGTTGTTCGGTTGGAATATCACTTTCCGGTTTTGTCACCTCTTTTGTGGTATCTTTTGTAATATCTTTTGTGCTCGGATAATTCCAATCACTTGTTTTCTCACTTTGCGTACTTTCTGGTTCGCTCAAGTCCAGTGTTTGATCTTCGTTTAAACGATTCATCATACCATTGATACCAATATAGACTGCCGCAGCAATTGCTAGAATACAAACTCCCAAAGCTGCATAAAATCCTTTATGTTCTTTTTTAGATTGTGATTTTTTCATCTTTTCGTATCCTTTCTGTATAGTTTGGCAAATGGATCAGCAAAAACCTTTGCCAGTGCTTTTCTGTATTTATTTTTGCCGCAATCAAATAGGAATATACAAACAAAAATTTTGATTTGAGATTGTTTTGTAAATTTGTCTATTGACTATCTTATCAAAAAAAAATATAATGAAATTATGTATTTTTTAATCATAGGTAGGAATCACCCATTATTTGTAACCCAAATAAAAGCCCATTTCCCATCTTGCTGTTACACACTCAGAATACTTGTTTTAGATTCACTAAGCGAGAATAGCACTGTCTGATGTGTGATTCGCAAACACAAAAATAAACCAATACACAACTAAAAACGATACTTGTTTTTACAAATATCCATATTCTTCATCATTCGTCAAATCGCTTATCATTATTCGCGATTTGCAATTAAAAATATATCCATTAAGATATTGGGAGGAATTCATCATGAGTAGAATCTATAATTTTAGTGCTGGTCCATCTATGTTGCCAGAATCTGTTTTAAAAAGAGCAGCAGAAGAAATGCTAGATTACAACAACAGCGGACAGTCTGTTATGGAAATGTCCCACCGTTCTAAAACATATGAGCAAATTATCACCTCTTGCGAAAGTTTATTGAGGGAACTTTTGCAAATTCCAGATAATTACAAAGTATTGTTTTTACAAGGTGGCGCTTCTTCACAATTTGCAATGATACCAATGAATCTGATGAAAAATCATAAAATTGACCTTGTTTTAACTGGTCAATGGGCAAAAAAAGCACATGCTGAAGCTAAAAAATATGGGGAAGTCAATGTGGTTGCTTCCAGTGCAGATAAGACCTTTTCTTATATTCCACAATTGGATCCTGCCTCCTTTTCAAAAGATGCAGATTACTTCTATATCTGCCTAAATAACACCATTTATGGTACCCATTATCACACACTTCCAGATACAGGAAATGTTCCACTTATCGCAGATGTCAGCTCCTGTATTCTCTCCGAACCAATGGATATTTCAAAATTCGGGCTTATCTTTGCTGGGGCACAAAAAAACATGGGACCTGCTGGCTTAACGGTTGTCATCGTCAGAGAAGACTTGATTGGCGAAGTTGCTCCAACCGTTCCAACTATGTTCAGTTATCAAATTCATGCAGATAATCAATCTATGTATAATACCCCTCCAACCTATGCAATCTACATCTGTAAATTGGTATTGGAATGGCTAAAAAATGACATCGGTGGATTGGAAAATATGCATCAAATCAATCAGAAAAAAGCAGCCATTCTCTATGATTTTCTGGATAGTTCTAAGTTATTCCAAGCTACAGTAGAACCTGCTTCTCGTTCCCTGATGAACGTTCCATTTATTACCGGAAACGAAGAGCTGGATAAAAAATTCATCGCTCAATCCATTGAACATGGATTTGCAAATCTAAAGGGGCATCGCTCTGTAGGCGGTATGCGCGCTTCTATCTACAATGCAATGCCAATAGAAGGTGTTGAAGCATTGGTATCATTTATGAAGGAATTTGAAAAGGCAAATTCTTAAATTTCATATATTGGAAAGGCGGTTTTTTCGATGTTTCAAATAAAACTTTTAAATAAAATATCTCCCATTGGATTAGAAAAGTTTGATAAAAATCAATACTCCTGTGCAGAGGATTTTGAAAATCCAGATGCCATTATGGTCAGAAGTGCTTCTATGCACGACATGGAATTTTCAAGCTCTGTCAAAGCCATCGCACGTGCTGGCGCGGGTGTCAACAACATCCCATGTGACAAGTGTTCTGAACAGGGAATTGTCGTATTTAACACACCAGGCGCCAATGCAAATGCCGTAAAAGAGATGGTCATTCTAGGGCTTTTAATCTCCTCTAGAAGGGTAGCAGATTCTATGGAATGGGTCAAAACCCTTTCTGGAAAAGGTGAAGAAGTTTCTAAGATGGTAGAAAAGGGAAAAGGACAGTTCGTAGGTCCCGAAATTGCAGGTAAAACTTTAGGTATCATTGGACTTGGTGCAATTGGTGTATTGGTGGCAAATGCAGCAGCTGACTTGGGTATGACTGTCTATGGATATGATCCCTATATCAGTGTAGAAGCGGCTTGGGGACTTTCTAGTCAGGTTAAACACGCAGTTAATTTAAATGAAATTTATGAAAAATGCGATTATATCACCATCCATGTGCCATGTAATAGCGAAACCAAGGGCATGATCAATGCTTCCTCTATCGCAACGATGAAAACTGGTGTACGTATCTTAAACTTTGCACGCGGTGAACTGGTAGACGCTCAGGACATCATCGACGCATTGGCTATCAAAAAAGTAAGTTGTTATGTGACGGATTTCCCAACAGACGCCCAATTGACTGCTCCTGGTGTGGTATCCTTCCCTCACCTAGGTGCCTCTACTCCTGAATCAGAGGACAATTGTGCAAAAATGGCTGTAAAAGAATTGATAGACTATTTAGAAAATGGCAATATTAAAAATTCCGTCAATATGCCTGCTGCTTCCATGCCTAAGAGTGGAAAAACTCGCATTTGTATCATTCATCAAAATATCCCAACCATGTTGTCCAAAATTTCAACAGCACTATCTGATATCAACATTGAAAATATGCTAAATCAATCCAAAAAGAACTATGCTTATACGATGATTGATACCAATGGCGAAGTAAGCGCTGCTGTTTTAGAAGGTCTGCGCAGTATCAAAGGGGTTATTAAAATTAGAACCATCTAATTTCCTATGAATTTAAACCAAGATGATATTTTTCTATTCTGTGAATTGCTCATAGAAAATGAAAACATATCATCTTGATTTTTTATCTATTGTTTCATTGCACATCAATTATAAACGTGGTATGATTAAACCTGCTAACGATCAATCAATTGGAGGTTTTAGATTGTCAAATTTACAAGATGAAATTACAAGAAGAAGAACATTTGCAATTATCTCACACCCTGACGCAGGTAAAACAACACTGACAGAAAAGTTCTTATTGTATGGTGGTGCAATCTCTTTGGCAGGTTCTGTTAAGGGAAAAAAGACCGCAAAACACGCTGTATCCGACTGGATGGAAATCGAAAAACAAAGAGGAATTTCAGTTACTTCTTCTGTCATGCAGTTTCAATATCAAAATTATTGTATCAATATCCTAGATACTCCAGGACACCAGGATTTTTCTGAAGATACCTATCGCACTTTGATGGCAGCAGATTCCGCAGTAATGGTGATCGATGCCTCTAAGGGAGTAGAAAATCAGACCAGAAAGCTATTTAAAGTCTGTGTTATGCGCCATATTCCAATCTTCACCTTTATCAACAAGATGGATAGAGAGGCAAAAAATCCATTTGATTTGATGGAAGAAATCGAACAAGAACTGGGAATCCAAACCTATCCCATCAATTGGCCAATTGGTTCCGGAAAGGAATTTCAGGGCGTTTATGACCGCAATTTAAAAGAAATGATTGCATTTGAAGCCAATAATGGTCAACACCAAGTAAAAGCCACTGCACTAGACCTACAGGACGAAACACTAAAAGATGTGATTGGCACAGAGCACTATCAAACATTACTGGAAGATATTGAATTGCTCGATGGGGCTGGCAGTGAATTTTCTCAACAGCGTGTCAGTGATGGTACCTTGTCCCCTGTATTTTTTGGCTCTGCACTAACCAACTTTGGCGTAGAACCCTTTTTAAGAGATTTTCTCACCATGACTACCTCCCCATTGCCTCGCAGCGCTGATATTGGAATCATTGATCCTGCTACAAATCCATTTTCTGGATTTATCTTTAAAATTCAAGCCAATATGAATAAAGCTCATCGAGATAGAATTGCATTTATGCGCATCTGTTCTGGGCAATTTGAAAAGGGAATGGAAGTATTCCATATACAGGGCAATAAAAAAATGAAACTATTACAACCTCAGCAGATGATGGCACAGGATAGAGAAGTCATTGATGAAGCCTATGCAGGGGATATCATAGGTGTATTTGACCCTGGTATTTTTTCCATTGGCGATACACTTTGTACTGCCAATCATAAAATGATTTATGAAGGCATTCCAACCTTTGCCCCAGAACACTTTGCAAGGGTTAGTCAAAAAGATACACTCAAACGAAAACAATTTGTCAAGGGAACCTCTCAAATTGCCCAAGAAGGTGCTATTCAGATCTTCCAAGAATTGGACTCTGGTATGGAAGAAGTCATTGTTGGCGTTGTCGGCGTATTGCAATTTGAAGTATTAGAACACAGATTAAAACACGAATATCATGTTGATATCCGAATGGAACATCTGCCCTATCAATATATCCGCTGGATTGAAAATCACGATATCGATCCCAAAAAACTAAACCTCACTTCAGACACCAAGCGAATTCAGGACCTCAAGGGAAGATATCTCCTATTATTTACCAACAGTTGGGGCGTTCAATGGGCATTGGATAAAAACCCAGGTTTAGAGCTTTCTGAATTTGGAAAAGCATAACATCTTTGTCAATCCAGAAAACAAATCAACCTAGCCATATCACATGATAATCTATCAATATAAGAGGAGTTTTAACATGGAAATTTGGGATGCATACTATCAAGATGGAACACTCGCAAATATAGATTTGATTCGAGGAGAACCGATTCCAAACGGATTATACCACTTGGTATGTGAAGTGATTGTACGACATATTGACGGCGACTATCTGTTGATGCAGCGAGATTGGTCCAAACCAAATTACGGTGGCTATTTTGAAGCAACCGCAGGAGGCTCCGCTCTCAAGGGAGAAGATAAACTTACCTGTATCAAAAGAGAGCTCTTAGAAGAAACTGGCATTTTAGAAGATACATTTTACGAGATTGGACGAGATTTATCCAATACTTGTATTTATTACACCTTTTTATGTGTTACTTCTTGTAAAAAAAACAGTATAACACTCCAAGAAGGAGAAACAATAGCTTATAAATGGATATCCGAACAAGAATTTATTGATTTTATCCATTCAGAGCAGATGATTGATACAAGACAAAAAAGATTTTTAGAATATTTCTCTAAGATGAATTATCTATAACCATATATTCAAAAAAGAGTTGAAACAATTGTTTCAACTCTTTTTATATTTCCATATGATAACCAAATATTATACTCCCAATTTCTATTCGTGTTTGGATGGTTATCTTGGATTGAAAGGCTTCTTTCAATTCTGGGCAGAGAGGTGCCCAGTACTTAGTTGGTTTCCCTTCTAAGATACTTTTATTTTCTTGAATGGGATGCTTGATTAGCAACTCAAAAGAAAACTGGGATTAACATATTAACACCTCTATATTATTATATGTGTCTATATAGTTTATACAATTTTATTGTATTTTATACATCTCTTTTATAGAATTGTATATAAATATGTACTCTACTTATACTCTATTTTAGAATGTTGTCATATGCTTACTAATGTTATTATATAATGTATTTGCTCTTAATTTGAATATGTCTCTTACACCTTGTGTACTCACAATCTTTCTAGCTATATTTTGTGCTTCTATAATATATTCCCTCTTAGCTTTAATAACTCTTGCTGCATCAGTTATTATTCTATCTGATTCTGATTTACTATCTAGTGCATGATCAAAATCATACAAAGGTGCCATACAAATATATTTCCCAGTATCTGTGCTTCTTAACCAACCAAAGTTTCCTGCATGTCTATCTCCATTTCCTATGATGGCGTCTATTATCAGCATTCTTATACCATCAACACCAAACAAATTCTCTATTGTATCTTCATCAAAATCATCTGGGTCTAACCTACCAGACTGATCTGCTTGTTCAAGCATCAAATTTATGTTTGTTATATTCTCTACTGCTATTCCATTTGGAGTCAATTGAATATTAACTGACCTTATATTGCACAGTTTGCATATATTTGTTGCTTCATATTCTATCTGCGTCTCTTGTCCATATTTTAATAGTGTTGACCTATTAATCCACTCTTTTCTTAAATACCCACCTACATACAGTGTTGGTATACTTTGCCCTGAAGTATACTCCCCTATTCCCTTCCAAAACTCAGCATGATAAGGACTTACCGACTCAAAAACTAATTGTATTGTATCATCTTTTATCCAATAACAATCACTCAAACTTAATGCATGAGTCTCATTATTTATGCTTATCCTATTGCCTTGTCCAAATGCTACACCTTTTAATTGTCTTGCTAATGTATTTGTATTGCTGCTATATCTTAGTTTTAACCAAATTTTAAATGTATACTTATTTGCACCGTGCATTAACATATATCCTGGAAGTAAATTCTCATTATAAATCTGCTCAGTATCTATATTATATACTGGATTGTTTTTACAATATAATACTTTTGACATAACCTAATTGCCTCCCTCTTATGCCTTACTAAATAATGGATGTTGTTCCATTATTCTAAGCCGTATAGCCTACCACCATTCACCCTATCATATGCATTTATTGCCTTGAAATAGTTAATGCCATTATTTACACAAGAGTAAACACACGCTAATGCTTCAAGTACTATCTCCCAATTTCTGTCCGTGTTTGGATGGTTATCTTCGATTGAAAGATTTCTTTCAATGCTGGACAGGGAGGTACCCAGTACTTAGTTGGTTTCCCTTCTAAGATACTTTTATTTCCTTGGATGCTTGATTAGCAATTCAAAAGAAAATCGGGATATATTATATATCAAAACGTGTTAAATCTTCTAATGTCTCTCTTCTAACAACCTCTTTTGCCACTCCACCAGATACCATAATCACTGCTGGTTTGGCTACTCGATTATAATGAGAGGACATCGCATAATTATAAGCCCCTGTAGCACATACTGCCAAAATATCTCCCACCTGTGCGGACTGCAATTTGATGTGTTCTCCCAATAAATCGCCACTTTCACAACACCTGCCCGCAACGGTAACTGTGTCATCTTTTGGCGCGTCAGCTCGATTGGCAATCAAAAAATTGTACTCTGCCTGATAGAGTGCATAACGTGGATTATCTGTCATACCGCCATCCACTGCAAGATACTTGCGTATATTCGGAATCTCCTTGATATTTCCCACTGTATAAAGGGTAATTCCAGCAGGTCCCACAATGCTTCTCCCCGGTTCAATGATAATATAGGGCAATGGTAGACCTAACTCTGTCGCTTTTTTCTTGACTACTTCGGAAACGCGCTTCATATAACAGTCATAAGCCACTGGGTCATCAGAATCCGTATATTGAATCCCAAATCCGCCCCCTAAATTTAAGGTCTTTAGGGAAAAGTCCAAGGTCGTTTGAACCTCTGCAATCAAAGAAAGCATCACTTCAGCCGCATGTTCAAATGGATCAATATCAAAAATCTGAGAACCAATATGACAATGGATTCCATCTAATACAATATGCGGAAGTTGTATCGCCTGTTTGATTGCCTCCATTGCCAATCCCAACTCAATTGCCAGACCAAATTTAGAATCCAACTGACCTGTGCGAATAAATTGATGGGTATGTGCATCAATTCCGGGAGTTACCCTTAATAAAATAACCGCTTTTTTGCCCATATTACCCGCTAAATCATTGAGTAAGTGGAGTTCAGATAAATTATCCACCACAATTCTACCAACGCCACACTCCAGTGCATACTCCAGTTCTTGAGGTGTCTTATTATTGCCATGATAACAAATTTTTTCTACAGGAAAATCAACACTCATTGCAGTATAAAGCTCACCCATTGAAACAACATCGGTGCCAATTCCCTCTTCTTTTGCAATACGATACATCTGTTTGCAGCAAAATGCCTTAGAAGCATAACACACCAAACCTGCACCCTGATAGTATTCTTCTATAGAATGCCGAAATTGTCGACAATGATCGCGTATTTTATCCTCATCCATCACAAATAAAGGTGTGTGAAACTGCTCTGCCAATTCTATGGTATCTACCCCTCCAATGGTCAGATGATGTTGTTGATTGATTCCAAGATGATCTGATACAAACATTTTATGCTCCTTTCTCTGAAATCACTGTGAAATGGATTCTTCGCAAACTTCACAGATAATCGTCTTGATTTCTTCTACTCCTGTACCCTTTTGCGCAGAGAATGGTACCATGGTGATCTCCTCTCCGCAAGGCAATTCTGTCACAATCTGTTGTAAGCGCTGCTGTGTTTGTGTTTTATTAAGTTTATCCGCTTTGGTCAATAGAATGATAAATGGAAATTCATATTCAATTAAATATTGCACCATATCAATATCCTGTTTGGAAGGAGGATGACGCATATCAATCAGTTGTACTACCAAAGCAATTTTGCGCTCATCTCCAAAATATTTCTCCATCAGTTTTGCCCAACGTTGTTTTTCAGATTTTGCCACCTTCGCATAACCATAACCTGGAAGATCCACAAAGTCTACCCGTTCATTTACATCATAAAAATTAATGGTGGCTGTTTTTCCGGGAACTGCGGAAACCCTCGCGAGAGATTTTCGATTTAAAATTTTATTGATTGCTGAAGATTTCCCCACATTAGATCGCCCAGAAAAGACAATTTCTAGTTTATCCGATTTGGGAAGCTGACTGGATAAGCCATAAGCAATGCGAAAATCTGCCTTGCTGTAATTCACAAAGTATCCCCTTTCTTGATAAAACCACTTGTCAGTTTATATTTAATACTTCAGAAAGATTTTTTTCCTCTTTGATTAAAACCATTTCTGTATGATCAGGTTCTTGTTTCTTTTTTACCAATGCGACGTCTAATACCTCTTGAATGGTTTTCACCGGAACAAATTTTAAATTTTCCTTGATAATATCATCAAACTCTGCAATGTCTGCCTTGTTGCCGTGTGGAATAATAACAGTTTTAATTCCAGCGCGAAAAGCTGCAATTGATTTTTCTTTTAATCCACCAATTGGAAGCACTCTACCACGCAATGAAATTTCTCCAGTCATGGCGACATCGTTGCGCACCTCAATATTGGAAAGTGCAGAAACGAGTGCAGTCGTTATTGTCACACCTGCGGAAGGACCATCTTTTGGGACAGCTCCTTCTGGAGCGTGGATATGCAGGTCTTTATTTTTATAAAATTCTGGGTCAATTTGATAATTTTTTGCAATGCTGCGCACATAGCTCACCGCTAGATTTGCAGATTCCTTCATAATATCCCCTAGATTTCCGGTCACCTGAATCTTTCCTGTTCCCTCTAATATAATGGCTTCGATTTCAAGTGTCTCTCCACCCACAGAAGTCCAAGCCAAGCCAGTCACCTGACCTACTTGGTTTTCCTCTGGTATTTCAGATACAGCATATTTTTTTGGTCCTAACATCTCTTGCAGTGCCTTGTTGTGAATGGTTAATTTTTTATAGTCTGCTCCATCACTGACCTTTTTCTTTGCCGTTTTTCGACAAATACTTGCGATGGAACGTTCTAATTTACGCACACCTGCTTCACGGGTATAGCGGTCAATCAACGTATAAATTCCCTCTGCACTAAAGATCACATCTTTCGCAGTCAAACCGTGTTTTTTAATCTGTTTTGGCACCAGATATTTTTTTGCAATTTGAAATTTTTCTTCTCTGGTATAACTGGATAAATCAATTACTTCCATACGATCTAATAATGGTGCTGGAATGGTTGATAGGTCGTTTGCAGTGGTGATAAACAATACTTCACTTAAATCAAATGGAACTTCAATATAATGGTCGCGAAATGCGTTATTTTGTTCGCTATCCAACACCTCTAGCATTGCAGCTGATGGGTCACCTCGAAAATCAGAGCCCATTTTATCAATTTCATCCAATAATATCAAGGGATTGCGACTTTTTGCCTGTTTGAGTGCATTGATAATGCGTCCAGGCATTGCGCCAATATAGGTTTTGCGATGCCCTCGAATATCAGATTCATCCCTTACACCGCCCAATGATAGACGCACATAACGCCTTCCAAGCGTTTCAGCGATACTCTTTCCAATCGAAGTTTTACCAACACCCGGAGGACCTACCAGACAGATAATTTGTCCTTTGATGTCTGGCGCTAATTTGCGCACTGCCAACAGCTCTAAGATGCGCTCTTTTACCTTTTTCAGCCCATAATGATCGCGATCTAAAATGCGCTTTGCTTTGCGAATGTCCAATACATCTTTTGTATAATTATCCCAAGGAAGCTCCAAACAGGCTTCCAAATAGGTGCGTACCACGTTGGCTTCTTGTGAACTTGCAGGCATGCGATAGAGTTTTTCCGCTTCTTTGTATAATTTTTCCTTTGTTTCTTCTGACATATGCTTGATATCGGCAATCTGTTCCATGATTTCAGTGGCGTCGTCCTGTCCAAAATCGCCTTCTCCAAGTTGTCCTTGAATGACGCGCAGTTGCTCTCTTAAATAATATTCACGGTGATTTTTATCTATCTGTTCACGAACCTGTTCATAAATATCATGTTCAATGGATAAGACTTCTGTTTCTTTTTCTAGTATCTGTGCCAATAAGGTCAAACGCTTATAAATATTATTAGCTTCCAATAATCTTTGACGGTCTTCATAGGAAAACTGAACATGAAACATAATGCCCAAAAACAATTCTTCTGGGTCATCCTCATTTAATATCTCCAGCAAAACTTCTTTAGACATTTTTGGAAGCAACTCACTGTAATTATCAAATACCAATTTTACAACGCGTATCATTGCTTCCATTTCCTGTTCTGTCACCTTTACACGTGTTGACAGCGGTGCATTTTTTAGTTCAAATTCAAAAAAAGGTTCTTCGCTAATAATCTCTGTTATCTTGGCGCGATATTCTCCCTGTACCAAAACGCGTACTGTGCTGTCTTGTGTTCTCAACATCTGTTTAATGGTTGCGACCATACCATATTTATACAAATCACTTGCACTTGGATTTTCATCAATTACATCTCTTTGTGCCACCAAAAAAATTTTTTTATCCGTCTCCATAGCCGCTTGCAGCGCTAAAATAGAACATTTTCTCCCCACATCAAAATGTAGATTCATATCCTCAAATAATACCAGCCCACGCATTGCAAGTGCAGGCATTACCAGTGTTTTATCGGTCTTTATAGCACCCATAACCTCAATTTCCTCCATATTAATGCAATCGAGTTTGCATTAATTTCTTAACCCATAGACAATTAAAATTTATTTTTATTGATATCCTATGCGATCTGTTTGATTTACCAAATATTTATTGTCTAAACTGCATTCCATTATAATCCTATCAGATAAATAACTCATTGTATCCAGTCCATGAGTTTATTATTTTATTTATAACCTACTTATATGATAAGCATTTGCAACCTTTGGTTTACCATTCCTACCATCCGTCATATCTGTATGTTTGATAACTGTATTTTAAACACAATCAAAGGTATCTATCCATAAAAGAATTTTTTGAATCCTGCATTTTTATTGTTTTATTATACAAAATGAATCACATTTTGACAAGTACTCAAAATAGGCAAAATTTTTAGTAATTCCAACATAAAAATGTAATAGATACCACTTTTTTGATATCATATAAAAACATCTCAAAAAATTCATATTTCATTCATATTATACATAATTATTTTTCATACAATAAAATAAATTAAATGAACTTATGAAAAAACAAGGAGTTATTTATGAAAAATCCCCAATATCTTCCCTCTTATACCATTGGAGAAGAAATCGCTAATTCTATTACACATGGGATTGGCAGTTTGCTTTCAATTGCCGGCTGTGTAATTTTAATCATTTTTGCAGCATTTACCAGCAACCCCTATAAAATTGTCAGCGCCTGTGTTTTTGGAGCCAGTCTTATCATACTCTTTACAATGTCTACATTATATCACTCCTTTACCAATCAACGTGTAAAATTTCTATTTCGTATCTTTGATCACAGTGGTATTTTTCTGTTGATCGCTGGCACCTATACACCACTCACCTTGGTATCCTTACACGGCTTCTTGGGCTGGACACTCTTTGGTATCGTTTGGCTTTGTGCCGCTTTTGGAATTGTTTTAAATGCCATTGGTATTGAACGCTTTAAACGCATCTGTATGATTTCTTATATTGGCAGTGGTTGGTGTGTTATCTTCGCCTTTATTCCACTTATGAAAAAAATCTCATTGGGTGGGTCTTTGTTCTTGTTGGCAGGTGGATTATTTTATACCGTTGGACTGCTATTTTACCGCAAAAAGGATATGCAGTATATGCATTCTGTCTGGCATGTTTTTGTATTATTTGGTGCTATACTCCATTATTTATGTATTTTATTCTACGTAATTCACTAAATTCTCGACATTTTTACGAATATCTTTCTATTTCAATTTACTTCATCTTTATCTTATGATATAATAGTTGCTTAGATTAAATACCCGTTTTATAAGCAAGATATATACAAACAACATAACATGACAAGAATAAGAATCTATTTTTGAGATATCTTATTCTTGTGTTTTTTATAGAATAGAAAGGAATGATTTCAATCATGGACTATGGTAAATTATACACTGAAGATTACTATCAGCATTCCTGCGGAGAAGTAGACTATAAAAACGAGGAATTTAAACGATTCTTTAACCATGTCGCAGATAAAATTGTCAATGAAATTCGCCCAAAAACCGTTTTAGATGTTGGCTGTGCAATGGGTTATCTGGTCACTGCACTGCGTGACCGAGGGGTAGAAGCATATGGAATTGATGTTTCTGAATATGCAATCAGTCAGATTAGAAAAGACATTCGCAAATTCTGTCACGTACAATCTGCTCTGGACCCTCTTCCCGAAGAATTCCCTCAAACATATGACCTATTGGTTACTATTGAGGTAATCGAACACCTTTATGAAGAAGATGGATTTGAATTTTTAAAACGCATCTGTACTTATGCAGATGACATTATATTTTCTTCCACGCCAGATGATATTACAGAGCCCACACATTTTAATGTACAACAACAGGAGTACTGGTCAAAAAACTTTGCCAAACACGGATTTTTACACCAATTGGGGTATGATGCCACCTATATCGCCCCTCAAACTATGCGATTTTGCAAACAACAAACCAGTATTTTACGTTTGGTAGAGGACTATGAGCGCAATGACCGCATGATAAAGTATACTGTGCGCGAACAAGCGGAAAAAATCAAACAACAAGAACAACAAATTCAACAGCAGCAACAGCAAATCGAACAACAGACCAATCAGTATCAGCTATTAGAATCCCATTCTCAAAGTGAACAAGCCTACCAACAACAACAATTGCAACAGCTTCAAGAAGAGGTTGCAAATCTCAAACATCAAAATGTGCAATTGGCAAATACTGCTCAGGATTTTGCCTCCCGTACCAATCAGGTACAAACAGAGTTAAACGCTGTATTGCATTCTCGTTGGTGGAGATTAACCGCACCGGGACGCAAGGTAATGACCGTTTTCAAAAAAGGAATCAAGAGAATTCCAGGTGCAAAACAAGCTGTTTTATTTTTGCGCATTGCTCGCAAAGATGGATTTCATGCCGCTATGAATAAAATTCGCTATAAAAGAGCGCTTCGCAAACGCATTGGAAAAAACAGTTTGGAAATCAGCTCCTTTATCACTGCGCAACAAGCGCTCAAACAACTGGACACATCATTCCATCAAATGATAAAATTCAGCATTCTAGTACCACTATACAACACACCCATTCTATTTCTAAAGCAAATGATAGATTCCTGTATCAATCAGACCTATCAAAATTGGGAACTTTGCCTTGCAGATGCCAGCGATTCAGATCACAATGATGTGGGTGCCATCTGTACCCAATATGCTCGAAAAGACCCCAGAATCGTCTATCAAAAATTAACCGAAAACAAAGGAATTGCAGACAACACCAATGCCGCTATCGAAATGGCAAGTGGAAATTATATTTGTCTATTAGACCACGATGATTTTATCCACCCTTCTGCATTATTTGAAAATATGCTTGCCATCACCAATCAAAATGCCGATTTTATCTATACAGATGAAATGACCTTTGAAGGAGATATCTATCACCCACTTACCATTCATTTAAAACCCGACTTTTCCATTGACAATCTGCGTGCCAATAACTATATCTGTCACTTTTCTACCTTTAGTAAAAAATTATTAGAGCAGGTGGGGGGATTTGACCCAGATTGTAACGGCAGTCAGGATTATGATATGATTTTAAGACTCACCGAACAGGCAGAACACATTGTTCATATTCCAAAAATCCTCTATTTTTGGCGTTCTCATGCCGCTTCTGTCGCCAGTGATATCAGTGCAAAACCCTATTGTATCACCTCTGCAAAAAAAGCACTCAAAAACCATCTCAACCGCATGGGTATTGCAGGAACTCCCCGTGTTGCTCCCAGAATGGAATCCATTTATAAAATTGATTATGAATTGACCAAAAATCCAATGATATCCATTATCATTCCCTCAAAAGACCACACACGCGAATTGGATACCTGTATTCAATCAATTTTAAATAAATCCACCTATCAAAATTATGAAATTATCATTGTGGAAAACAACAGTACAGACCCACAGACCTTTGCTTATTATGAGACACTTAAAAAACACCCCAATATTCAAGTTATCACCTGGAAAGACGATTTTAACTACTCCGCAATCAACAATTATGCAGTCACCTTTGCGCGGGGAGAATATTTACTATTCTTAAACAATGATATTGAAATCATCACCCCAAAATGGATGGAAGAAATGCTGATGTTTGCACAGCGCAAAGACGTTGGTGCTGTAGGGGCAAAACTTTATTTTCCAGATGACACCATACAACATGCCGGCGTCATCATTGGGCTAAATGGAACAGCTGGACATGCACATTATGAAGTGGAAAAAAATAATCTGGGCTATATGGGGCGCCTTTACTATGCACAAAATTTCAGTGCAGTCACCGCTGCATGTATGATGATATCAAAGGCAGATTTTTTGTCTGTGGAAGGCTTTAATCCCGAATTTGTAGTCGCTTTTAATGATGTGGATCTCTGTTTAAAACTGCGTCAAAAGGGACTGCTAAATGTATTTACTCCATTTGCTGAACTGTACCATTATGAATCCAAAACACGCGGCTATGATACAGAACATATCAACCAAGAGCGTTTCCATCAAGAAAGCCTTCTATTCAAAGAACGCTGGTATCCTGTTATCGAACATGACCCCTATTACAATCCCAACTTCTCTAGACAAGAGAGCTTTAAACTGGACATGAAACCTTATCAATATTAAGCAAAGACCTTTGTAAGAAATCTCTTACAAAGGTCTTTTTCGTCAACGATTTTATCCCATCATTCTATATTTTCTAACAGGACTAATTTTTTTCGATATAAATTGATAAAAACCAAAATACTCGCCAAACAGGAAAACAATTCTGCAAACGGAAATGAAAACCACACATAAAACAAACCAATCTTAGAAAGAAAATAAGCTGCTGGCAAAATCAACACCAATTGTCTTAACACAGAGATAATCAAACTACTGGTTCCCATTCCAACTGCCTGAAATAAGGTGGAAAATAAAATTCCCAAAGCCGCAAACGGAAAACACAGTGCAATGATGCGAAGTGCTGGAATACCAATTTCTTTCATATGTTCAGAAGCATCAAAAATGTTGAGTAGATTTTCTGGAAAAACCATAAAAATCATCATCCCAGCTGCCATAATGACCAATGCAATCATACAACCAATCTTTAAAGCAGATATCAAGCGGTCTTTTTTCCTTGCTCCATAATTGTAACCCATAATTGGCATAACTCCATGGGTGAGTCCAAATACTGGCATAAATACAAAAGACTGTAATTTAAAATAGATGCCATATACTGCAATGGCAGTATCGCTAAAGCTTCCCAAAATCAAATTCATGCTAGCTACCAAAACAGAACCGATTGATTGCATAATCATAGAGGGAAATCCAACCGCATAAATATCAAAAATGGTACTCTTTCTCAGACGAAATCCCTTTAAACGAATTTTAATGCGATGTTTTTTTGCAAATAATACAATCAGTGCCACAACCATTGATAAAATTTGTCCGGTTACTGTTGCTACCCCAGCGCCAGCAATTCCCATCTTTGGAAAACCCAACAATCCCAAAATCATAATGGGGTCTAAGATAATGTTGGTAATTGCACCGATCAATTGAAATATCATCGGAAAAATCATATTACCAGTTGCCTGTAACATTTTTTCAATATTCAATTCCACAAAAATACCAATGGAACAGATGGTGACAATGAAAATATATTCCATGCCCAACTGTTGAATCTCTTGGTTTTCTGTAATTGCACCAAAAAATGGCTTGGTTAAAAACAATCCCAATAGCGCAAATAATATCCAATTTGCAAATCCCAATAACAAACCATGTGTTGCCGCATGATTGGCTTCTTCTAATTTTCCTTCTCCCAAGCGACGGGAAACAAGACTGTTAATTCCAACACCAGTTCCCACCGCAACCGAAATCATCAACATCTGAATTGGATTTGCCAAAGAAACTGCTGTCAGCGCGTTTTCTGAAATTTTGGCAACAAAATAACTATCAACCACATTATACAGTGATTGAACCAACATTGAGAACATTGCCGGTAATGCCATTGACATAATTAGCCCAAATAATGGAGCTGTTCCCATCTTATTCTCTTTTACTTGTTCCATTCAAACTTCCTTTCTCAATCCTACATATTTCCCCTTCATTTTACACCTTTTTCCCATTTTTTGCAACTTTATAAAACAAAACTCTCATCTTAGATTGATGGTGTCCAATGCCATTTGATAAAGTAATTTGTCCAAATATCCAAATCGGGCAGTCATCCTTAACAGGTGACTGCCCGATCAATTGGGTTTTATCAGTTATAACAGTGGTTCCATTCTTCCAGAAGAATATCAAAGATGTCATTCAATCTCTTGATGATATTTTCATTTACTGGAATCTTTTTATCAAGAAACTGCATACCTCTCTCCCCCATAAAATCCACACAAAAAATCAAACAATAAAATACAAATGCCTTATACTGGATCGCAGTTGGATGAATCTCGTCCAACAGATAATCAATATATTTGGTATCCAAATCCATATTGAGCAATGCAACTTTGGTTAGTGCAATAAAGGTAAGCATATCTCCTAAGCCTATCCAATCAATATCTATTATCCCAGATAATTTACCCTTATCAATCAATAAGTTTTTTGTACTAATATCATCTAGATATGGTATGGGTCGAACCTTGTCTAAATATTCTTGTATTTCTTGCTGTAATTTTTTTATGATATGTATTTTGTTGTTATCAAAATAATGGTTTCTTTTTATTCTTTCCTCTGCACGACTTAGCATTTCACCAGTAAAGCGATTCCATGTCCACTTTGCACCTACTGAGACATCAATCCTTGATACCTTTCGTTGTATCTCAATGACTTCTTTGGCAATCTGTTTTTTCTCGCTGTCATTTAATCTATCATAGACATTTCCCATATCATTTCCAGGGATATAAGAAAGGATCAAATAGGAATTGTCTTTGTACTTTCCTTTTGATAATACAATCGGTATCGGAATTTCACATACAGACAATTTATTCAGCCAATCAATGGTATCTTTGTAGGCATTGTCATCTTTACTACATCTGAGAACAAACTTTTCAGTTGCAGTGGAGACAATAAAAACATAGTTGGCAATCCCAACGCTGCAACGCTCTATTTGAACAATATTTCTCTTGGTATCGTTTTCAAATATCATCCATGCTTCTTTACAATCCATGGGGCATTTGTCCTCCATCTTCTATAAACTGACGAAAAATTCCAATTTGTTAAGGTGATTATAACACAAGACTACTGCCATATCAACCTGATTTTATGGAAATCACCAATGGTATAACCCAACAACACTGTTCTTAAAAAGGACAACCAAAATGCATTTTGAAATAGAAATCATGCAAAAAAGGTCGAAAGAATCTTTCATTGCTTTGCTTGTTCTTATCTATTGTTTATGCTATAATAGAAAATAATATCCATTTGGAATACATTCAATCGAATGATGGTTGCGATAGCCGTTGTAATATTGATTATGATTGAAATTTTGACCGAAAATAAATTTTAAAAAACGATGCCAAAAAGGACAAGTTATCTGAAATCTGAAATAAAACAGTTGTAATCGTGATATCAAAAACACTTGTGATTCTTCACAATAGCATATCTTCCATTTTTACAAATTATAAAATAGAAAGGGATTTATAAATGATAAACTTCACTGAATATTTAGAAAAATACGCCGCACTTGTCATTGAGATGGGTGTCAATATCCAACCAGAACAAGAATTGGTTATCCGCGCTCCCATTGAATGCGCTGAATTTACCAGAATATTAACCGAAAAAGCCTATCAAAAAGGAGCAAAAGAAGTCATTGTCCTTTGGAAAGATGAACAACTTTCTAAAATCAAATACACTTATTCCCCTTTGGAGGTATTTGAAACCGTTCCTCGCTGGCAGGCAAACTTTTTTAACGACTACTCTGAACGCGGAGCTGCTTTTTTAAGCATCTATGCAGAAGATCCCGAACTGATGGCAGATGTGGATCCGCAAAAAATCATTGCAGGAATCAAGGCATCTCGCACTGCTTGTCAACCTTATTATGATCGTTTAGACAACGGAGAAAACGTTTGGAATATCGTTTCTGTTCCAACTCTGGCATGGGCTAAAAAAGTGTTTCCAGATTGTTCTGACGAACAGGCAATTGACAAACTTTGGAAAGCCATTTTTAAAGCTGTTCGTGTAGATACACCTGACCCAATTGCCGCTTGGAAACAACATGATCAGAGCTTTCGTTCAAAAGTCGCTTGGCTCAATCAACAGCAGTTTCAAAAATTGCGCTATACCAACTCTTTGGGTACCAATCTCACACTGGGATTGCCCCAAAATCATATCTGGCAGGGTGGTGGAGAAACTTCCAACAAAGGTGTTTTCTTTTTCCCAAACATGCCAACCGAAGAAATCTTTTCTATGCCTCACAAAGACCATGTAGATGGCGTTGTTGTGAGTTCTATGCCACTCAACCACAATGGCAATCTCATTGATGGATTTTCCTTCACTTTTGAACGCGGTAAAATTGTTGATTTTACTGCAAAACAGGGCTATGATGTTTTAAAACACATTCTAGAAACCGATGAAGGTTCCCGCTATTTAGGCGAAGTGGCATTGGTACCAAATCACTCTCCTATTTCAAATATGGGTATTCTGTTCTATAATACGCTATTTGATGAAAATGCTTCTTGCCATCTGGCTCTTGGTGCCGCATATCCCTCCTGTATTCAAGATGGTACTACCATGTCAAAAGAACAACAGGCACAAAAGGGCGTCAACGATTCTGCCAACCATATTGATTTTATGGTCGGTACGGAGGATTTGAATATTGTTGGTATCAAGGCAGATGGTACTGAAATTTCTATTTTTGAACATGGCAATTGGTCATCTGCGGTTCAATAATACGATTTTAAATCCATTTTTTCTTCTGATAAATATTTTTAACGCAATGAGCAGATATTCTAGATGATTCATCACTTAGAATACCTGCTCATTATCTTTCTGTACAGCTTGTTATAAATTCATTTTTACCATCTTTATCCATCTCTATTTCACAGCAATAAAAAACAATCTGCGAAAACCCAATACAATTTTCCCATTATCCATAACTGGATAAACATGTTTTGTCTTTTTTACAATTTCTCTTTCAAATGCCATACCGTCTTGTCGATTTAACTTTGCCAAATATGGGCGCAGTTTTGTGCCCTTTACCCATTCTACAAGTGCTTGATGATTGGGCAGACTGTGATAGTATTTTGTTTCCCAAATTTCAAAGGAAGAAGAACACTTTGATAAAATATTAAAATATTCATTTGAAGTAAGCACTTGGTTGACTTCAAAGACAGTATCTTGAAATCCCCATTGTGGTTGTTTTATCGTTTCTGTAATAATGCGATAAAGAGGCTCTTTGGCGTTCATTGGAACCTGAACAGCCAACACCCCATGTTCATTTAATTTTCCCATCAAGGTGGGAATTAATTCTTGATGATTTGGCACCCATTGCAAACAAGCATTGGAAAATAGCAAATCATATGTACCTGATAAATCTTCTACTCTACAAAGGTGAAAATTTAAATTAGGGTATTCGCTCTTTGCTTGTTTAATCATATTACAAGAACCATCAATTCCAACAATATTGGCATTTGGAAAGGTCTGGCGCAACACATTGGTACTATTTCCAGGACCACACCCAATATCTATGATTGTTTTCGGCTGATATTTTTCTACACGTCTTGCAAGGTCAACTGCTGGCTGTGTTCGCTGATTTTCAAACAACAGATATTGACTTGAATTCCATTCCATGATTTTTCACGCTCCTCTATATGATTATAACAAACCAGCTTATCAAAGTCTATTTCGGAACTATTATTTACCCTGTTCAGGATCATCAAAGGCATCTTTTAATATCTCCAACGCTTTTTTCTCAATACGGCTTACATAGGATCTAGAAATATCCAATTTCTTGGCAATTTCTCTTTGTGTCAGCGGTCTTGTTCCATAAAGACCATAACGCATTTGAATAATCTGTGATTCTCTTGCATTTAATTTTGTTTTTACAAATTGATATAACTTTTCACTTTTTAATTTTAAATCAATATCATCTACCATATTGCTGTCATCTGCTACCACGTCCATTAAAGTCAAGGCATTCCCGTTCTTATCAGATTCAATTGGTTCATGAATACTTACATCAGATGCACTTTTTTTAAGATTGCGAAAATGCATTAAAATTTCATTTGCTATCCTCCCCCCAATGCGTTTTTGAAGCACTGAGGGGATTAGTTTTTCCCAGGCGGTCATCCTCCAAATCGTCATCGTCATAATCTATATCAGAGAAGTCTACCAATTCCTCTGCTTCGTCATCATCTTCGGTATCACCGGAGAGTGCGGCAGCAATTTCCGGATACTCGATTTCATCATCTTTGACACCAAACAGAATGACATGAGCGTTGACACCATCCCATACCACCTTACGCACAATGGTACGAATGGCAGCACGTTTCTGTTCAACTGTCATTTCATCAATGCCATCCTTGAAGATGGTCAGCAACTGACGAAGCAAATCAAATTCAATGTCGCTGAGAGCGTGCTGTGAAGTCAGTCCCTCCAGTTCCTGAATACGCTGTTCAAGGGACTGGTATTCTCCATTCAACTGCTCAATTCGTTTGGTTACATGAGCCTTGGCAGGGCTGTCACCCATATCTACGAGGGAGTCTACCAGAGAGTTGATTTTCTTCTCTGTATCTGCCTTTTCTTTTCGCATATCATCCAGTCGCTGTTCATAGTCCATGCGATTTCCGGTATAAAATCTGCGGCTTTGTTCAAGCTGAGCAATAAAAGTATCCTTGTCCTCTGCAAGCATTTTAATCTGCTCGATCACAGCCATATCTAATGTGTTGCCATTTGCATTTTTACTGTTGCATACAGAACGCTGACTGCGTTCTTTCATTTTGCAAACATAGGTGTAAATTACCTTATCGTCCGCAGTTTTGCGCTTGCTCATTTTCGGATACATACGCTCACCGCAGCTACAGAATAATAAACCCGTCAAAAGTGCTTCGTTGCTGCGTGGCTTTCTGAAGGATTTTGATTTATTGCGTTCCAAAGACTCTTGAATCTGTACCCACACTTTACCTGGAACCAAACCCGGATGCTTGCCGACAGATACAATCCATTCGCTTGCAGGTAGATACTTTGTGGCCCTGCCTTTTTCTTGATCGGTACGATTGTAAGCCATAATACCATGCTGGTTATCGAAAGCATCTTTTTCCGAGAACAAGTCTGTGTCGTTCTGAATGAAGTAATTATAGGCATCTTCATCCGCAATCATATAAACCGGATTCTGCAAAATAGCTTTGATGGAAAAACGGGTAAAATAGTTGTTGTTCTTTGTCTTGATACCCTGTTTGATCAAGGCAGCTTCGGTCAATGTCAGAGAA
This sequence comes from uncultured Oscillospiraceae bacterium, assembly GCA_910579175.1. Taxonomy (GTDB): domain Bacteria; phylum Bacillota; class Clostridia; order Oscillospirales; family Ruminococcaceae; genus Massiliimalia. The sequence continues at coordinate 56,568 of CAJTTB010000014.1, forward strand.
TCTGTTTCTATATATAAGTCATAAATCATTCTGACAATATCAGCTTCTTCAGGAATCAGCTTCAGCTTGCAGGCTTTCTTGGATTTACCATCAATGGTAATACTCTTAACCGCTTCAGAAGCATATCCAGTAGGTGTTGTACCCCCAAGCCAGCGTCCGGTCTTTGCCAGTTCATGCATATTATCACGGATACGCTCTGCAATAGTTTCACGCTCCAACTGCGAGAAAACAGATGCAATATACATCATTGCTCGTCCCATAGGAGTGCTTGTATCAAACTGCTCTTTAATAGAAATAAAAGAAATATCAAGGCGAGCCAATTCTTCAATCAAGCTTGCAAAGTCACTGATATTTCTGCTGATACGGTCAAGACGATAAACAATGATCGCCTTGAACTTTCGTTTCTTGGCAGCGTCCATCATCTTCTTGAAATCAGGACGATTCAGATTGCCGCCGGAAAAGCCCTCATCTTCAAATACGACCACTTTATCTACAGCTGCATCGCCAAAATGCACACGAACATATTCTTTACATAGCTCTACCTGATTGCCGATACTTTCGCCTTTTCCGGTAAATTTAGACTTACGGGAATAGATAGCTATGATGTCTTCATTTTTCCGCATTTCATATCCTCCTTATCTTGATATGTGATGTGTCTTGTGCTATTATAACATAGCGTAACAATAAAGTAAACAGATTGGAGGTATTTCAATGAAATCATTGTTTGAAGAAATGGGCGGTACATATACGCTCGGAGCAGATGGGATGTATTATCCGGATTTGGAACTTCCAGAAGAAGAACCGCATTACGGCAAGTATGGAAGAATGCGTCTGTTGCATCTGAAAGAACATCATAAAGTGCTGTATAATACCCTTTTGCTGGATGGAGAACTGGTTAAGCATCTGAATGAGGTAGATGATACTGCAAATCAGAGAATGGAGCTGCTTACCCTGCAAATGAAGGAACGGCAGGGCGTAAATGAAGCTCTAAAGGCTCGTGACCAGATGGCATGGGTAAGTGCTTGCAATAACATTCGAAATGCAGCAGAAGAAATTGTACTGTGTGAATTGCTATATTGCTGACTTTCGAGTAATTGGAATTAGTTTTAATAACACATTATTTATGGAGAACAAGATGGAAATTTTGAAATCAAAATTTGAATGTAAAAGAGAAAATTTAACACTTCGTGGCACGGAATACAGGTCAAGTGGAACAAAACTTCCGATTGCCATTATCTGTCACGGTTTTATGGCGAACAAAATGACAGTAAAACATTATGCGCATCATCTTGCTGAAAATGGTTATGCGGCATATTGTTTCGATTTCGCAGGTGGATGTGTGATGATGGGCAAAAGCGATGGCAAGACTACGGAAATGTCAGTCCTGACCGAAGTACAAGATCTCCTTGCTGTGATCAAATATACTAAGAGTTTGAATTATACTGACGAAAATAATATTCTATTGATGGGCTGCAGTCAGGGCGGCTTTGTGTCAGCACTTACGGCGGTCAAACACTCTGAACTTGTAAATAAACTTGTGTTGTTCTATCCAGCACTGTGTATCCCAGATGATGCCCGTGCAGGTAAAATGATGTGGGCAAAATTTGATCCAAAAAACATTCCAGAAATCGTTAAATGCGGCCCGATGAAGCTGGGTCGTTGCTATATTGCTGATGTGATAAATATGAATCCTTTTGAAGAAATCAAGGGATATACCGGTGATGTGCTGATTGTTCATGGAACAGCAGATAAGATTGTCAATTTGCACTATGCAGAGCAAGCCGTAGATACATATAAATCTGAGCCATATGACCGCAGTGTTACATATCACAGTATTGACGGAGGCGGTCATATGTTTTCAAAACGGCACGATAAGATTGCCATGAAATATCTGGATATCTTTATTAAGAAGTCGCATCATAAAAACTCTGATATAACTTCCGAAAAATAAAATAGTAAACGGCAGATGGAAATTATATTGAGTGAGATTATTTACTTTAAAAATAAACAACGCCGGTATAAGTAAGATAAATTACCTATACTGGCGTTGTTGTCTCTTTAGGAATTAGTGTTTATGGTGAGCTGCATGATCGCTGAGCCACTGCTGTCGCAGTTTGCCCAAAAGCGTTTTCAATTGCACCTGTTCATCTGCAGAAAGCACCGACACAATCACAGATTCGTCTTTTCCAAATTGCTGCAGTTTCTCGCTTTTATGCTCCGCAACTTGCCCACAAATAGAAATCAATTTGACTAATTCGTTTTTGCTGTTGGATTTCATTTTTGGGTCTCCTTAGTTCATCAGAGCACCCTCCAGGTCAGCAAGCATCGTATCCAGAGCCTGAACACCACCTGTAGAAGTATACCAAACATTTGCGTGCTCGATGAGGTAAACGATCTTTCCATCCTTGTAAACATCAAGTTCTTTGATCAGTTCGTTTTCAATCACTTCACGGGCACCCAGAATACCCTCGTCAGCAGCACCGGTCGCAGTGCTTCTGTCAAGAATAAACATATACTCAGGATTCAGAGTGATGATTGTTTCCCAAGATGCTTCTTCGCCGTGAGTAGCTTTTTCAACTTCACCAACAGTTTCGCCCAGATTGTTAGCACCCAGTTCCTTGACAATAATATTCAACTGAGACTGAGTGTCCATCAAACCAAGAGCGTTGCTGTTATACATACCCAGCAGAACGTTCTTACCAGTCAAAACATTGTTCAGAGCATCAATGCGAGGCTGGAAGTCAGTGAACATCGCATCAACATCAGCCTCTTTACCGAAAATAGAAGCAATAGTCTGAGCATTATACTTGGTGCTTTCTACAACACCCTTTTCGTAGTCAACCGCAAGATATACAACCGGAGCGATTGCTTCCAAGTCTGTGTAAACAGAACTGAGACGGCCGCCGATAAAGATAATATCAGGTTCGCAGGCAGCAACCTTTCCCAAATCAGCAGTCTTTACCGTACCCAGATTCATGATAGCACCATTGGAATCATCCGGATTGTAATCGGTCAGGTATTCAATCGTAACTTTAGCACTACCGACAATGCGGTCGCCAACGCCCAAAGCATCAACAATATCCAGCGCAGGCATATCCAGAATAGCAATGCGCTGAGGATCATAAGGAACTTCAATATCAGCCATTTCTTTATTGGCATTCAGCGCCTGAATAGTGATAGTTTCAGGCTTTGTTTCTTCTGTACCGGAAGTTGTTATATTGTTTTCAGTGCTAACATTAGATTCGTTGGCACCGGCAGTATCATTGGTTGCGGTGTTTCCGCAAGCGACCATGCAAAATACCATTGCAAGAGCCATCATAAGTGAAAGAATTTTTTTCATGGGTTTTGCTCCTTTACTTTTGGTTTTATTTTAAGTTTATACTTAACAAGATTAGTAATAGACGGAAAGCGGTTTGCCGTCTATGTGGATGATTTCGAAGTCCACTTTATAGATTTCTGACAGGACTTCTTTGTTGATTACTTCATCGACCGTTCCAAATTTTGCGATTTTGCCGTCTACAAAAGCGCAAATATAATCGGAGTAAAAAGCTGCATAATTGATTTCATGCAGAACCAAAATGACTGTTTTGCCCAACTCATCACAGAGACGACGAACAGTGCGCATCATATTGGATGCATGATAAATATCCAGATTGTTGGTTGGTTCATCCAGAAGAACATATTCTGTATCTTGGGCAATAACCATTGCAATATATGCTCGCTGGCGCTGGCCACCGGATAGTTCATCAATGAAGCGATCTTCAAACTCCTGCAATTCCATGTAGGCAATGGCTTTATCGATCATCTCATTGTCTTCAACAGTCAAACGGTTACCGGAATAGGGAAAACGACCGAAAGCAACCAGTTCACGCACCGTTAACTTCATTTGAATGTTGTTGTGCTGTGTCAAAATTGAGAGTTTCTTTGCAAGCTCCTTGCTCTTCCATTTGGAAAGATCTTTATCCTCGAAGTTGATCACGCCGGAGTCCTTGGCAATCAAACGGGAAATCATCCCCATTACAGTCGATTTCCCCGCACCGTTTGGTCCAATGAGAGAAAGTATCTTCCCCTTTGGTATTTCAAAGCTGACCGAGTTGACAACGGCTTTGCCGTCGTATTCTTTTATCAAGTCAACGACATTCACGGTTAAATTCCTCCTTTCTTAAACAGCAGCAAGTAGAGGAAGTAAATACCGCCGCCGATGGTGATAAAGGTGCTGATCGGCACCGCATAGCTGAATACGTGCTGAGAAATCAACTGTCCGGCAATGATTGCAAGCATACCCATCAAGGCGGAGCCAACAATCAAGTGGCTGTGCTTATGAGTTTTCAAAAGCTGTCTTGCAAGGTTTGCAATGATAAGACCAAGGAAAGAAATAGGTCCCACCATTGCTGTTGCAACCGCAATACAGAGAACAACACCAAGCAGTAATCTGCGAACAGTCCGATCATAATCGACACCAAGGTTGATTGCCTGATCTTTACCCAAAGTAATGACATCCAGAAGCATCAGGTCTTTCCACAGAAAAATCGTCAAAGCAACAAGCAAAACCAACGAGAAGGCAATGACTTCTACATTGACATTATTAAAGTCTGCAACCAGAGTTGTCAGCAGCGTGTCATATTCATTTGGATCCATGACACGGATCATAGTAGATTGGATGCTTCCAAAGAAGGACGATAGTACTGTACCGATAAGCAGAACATAAAGCACATTGTTTCCTGTCTTTTGGAACATATAGGAATAGACAAAGGTTGCTGCAACTGCCATTACCACAAGGTCAATAGCAAAAGAAAGATTGGAATTAGTTGCGATGACGCTTCCGGAACCTACTACAAATACCACAGCCGTATGTACCAGCGTGTACATAGAGTTCATACCCAACAAACACGGAGTCACAATTCGGTTATTGATAATTGACTGAAAAATAATGGACGCACTACCTATCGCAAAGGCTGCTATCAGCATTACAATCAATGTCGGAATACGCAATGATAAAACATACTGAAATAACTTTGGTTTTTCCGGATAAGAGTTGATCAGCAAGTATGCTGCACATACTCCAATCACGATAAAGGTAAGTATAATCAGGTTTCGGACATTTGCCTTCTGTGCTGGTGTACGGTAAGGCTTTGTACGCAAGTTTTTATTTGTATCAGTCACAGCAGGAGCCCTCCTTTGCTTTGCCAAGTCGGATGCGGATGGCTTTCTTGCCATGATTCAGCTTGTAGATCAGCATTGCGATGAACATCACGCTGCCGATAATACCAACGATCAGTTCGATTGGCAGTTCATAAGGCATAATCACACTGCGGGCAATCATGTCGCAGATCAGGACAAATAACGCACCAAGTAATGCGGTATCCACCAGAGTTCCCTTGATCTTATCGCCCTTAAACATGGCAACAATATTGGGGATAATCAAACCGATGTACGAAATCTGTCCTACAACGGTAACTACGCTTGCGGTTATCATAGCCGCAATGGTCAAGCCCAGAAACAATACCAGTTTGTAATTAACACCGAGGTTTTGCGAGAAATCTTTACCCATACCAACAATGTTAAAATAATTAGCGAAAATGAAAGCGATCACTACCAGTGGTACTGCCAGCCAGACCAGTTCGTAGTTACCCTTGATGATCAGGGCAAAGGAACCGACAAAATAGGTAGACAGCTGCTGAGTCACTTCATACTTATAGGCGATGAAGTTTGTAATGCCACCCAGAACATTGCCAAACATGATGCCGATCAGGGGAACCAGGACAGTGTTCTTAAACTGAATACGCTGCACGAACCATACAAAAATCCAAGTGCCTAAAACAGACATTGCGAAAGCCAACAGCACTCTGCCCCACAAGCCAATAGTAGGAATGAATACCAATGACAGCAAGATACCAAACTGTGCCGACTGAATCGTGGCACCGGTACTTGGGGATACAAACTTATTCATGCAAAGCTGCTGCATAATCAGACCAGCAACGCTCATTCCGACGCCTGTACACAGAATTGCGAACAATCTTGGTATTCTGGCAAGAAGAAATATTTTCAATTCCATACCATTTCCACCGGACAACAGCGTATTCAAATCAATATCAATCACGCCAACAAACAGTGACAGTATGGATATGATCAAAAGCGAGGTTCCGAGGAACAGCGTTGATATATGCTTTCTGATAATTGTGCACGCTCCTTTCTTGCAGTTAGCCACAGCTAATCATATGCTTTAAATTAAGTTCGCTTCTCTGCGAACAGTGATAATTATAAACTTTTTTGCCACAGGAACAATGACTGAAATCGTTTATTTCTACTCCAAAAACACGTTCTTATACTCCAAAACAGAATACTATTCCATTTCTGCATTCTTCCTATCCCAAAAAGAAACAGGAGCACTCCAAAAAGAAATGTTCCTGTTTTGTACTATATGATTTTTATCTTTGAATGCTCTTTGCGATAGATACTTGGCGTATCGCCCATAATTTTTTTGAATGCAGCCGAGAACTTGCTTTTGTTTTCATAGCCAAAATCTTCTGCAATCTCATCAATACTTTTTGTTGTGTGAATCAGAATCTGAGCGGCACTCTGCATCTTTTGTGCTCGAATAAAACTGATCACCGGCATACCATATACACTGCGAAAGGCGGTTTGCAGATAGGTGTCCGAAATACCAAATTTCATGGTCAGTTGTTTTACTGTTATTTTTTCATTGATATTCAGCGAGATGTAATCTGCAACTGCTTTTACAAGCTCAACCTGTGTGCGTGGCACCAAACTTCGGTCATAATAACGGCTGTTAGGATTCGAATATTTCATTCGAAAGAAAAGCTCCGGTAGTTTTACTCTCAAATAATCTAAGCGCTGTTCTGATTCAGCCTCGTATAAATCCTCGAAGAACTTCTTTGCCGATTCTGACGAGCGAAGAACCGCATGGGACATTTCACCACAGATATGTTTCAACGCATCAAGTGGAGGGCATCCGCAGTTTGTCAGGAATTCAACAAGAGGATTTTGAGCTATATCAAGATCGATACCAATGCTAATGCCATGATAATGCTTCAATGGCAGCTGAAACAGTTTTTGCACCTTGTCCTGAACAGCGATAGAACAATCTCCCGGCATTAAATAAAAAAACTCATTGTTTACTTCCTGTTCAATTCGGCCATCTTTACAGTAGTGAATGCTCAAATAGTTCTTTCGTTCACCCTTTTCAAACAATCCAAAATCAAAGTCAGCCATATGAACGGACATATATGCTACTTCCACACCGTGAAATAACTGATAAACGGTTGCTTGCGCATCTCCAGTATCATTACTATAAGAGTATTCTATTATATTCTTTTCACTTTCGTTCATATTGCTTCCTCTCTAAAATCCGTGGTAATGCGTCGAAGTTATCCGCAGCTAACTAATGTTTCTAAATCAGCGGAGGCCATTCGGGTTTGTCTCCGCTAACTAAAATATAGCACAAACAGGATAAAAAATCAATCTGGCAAATGTAATGCTATGATAATTACTGTATCTACTATTTTCATTGTGAATAAAAGCATTCCTTATAACATAATTGATCTCTTATCTCTCGTATTCCTTTTTCTTTTTCTGCGGGATTTCCTGTCTGGGTGCTTTTAGCTGTTCTTTGATAGAACGTTTCTGTTTTTGAATCAGCTTTTCCTGCAAATCAGAATCAATCTGTCGGTTGGCTTCGTTGAATATTTCAGAGCGATATTTATCCTTATAGACTGCATACAGCTTCTGAACAAGACCGACCTTACCCTCTGGACGAATCGCTTCACGCTCTTCCATAACCGCATCCTGGTTCTCTGGAGCAATACCATTTCGGATTTCAAGAAACTTCTGCTTATCTTTTTCCTTCTGCTCAGACAGGGTAATGTGTTGCTGTTCCAGTTTTCCAAGGAAAGTATCCATTTCTTTCACTTTCTTGTCCTGAGATGCAATCCCGCTATCCTGACAATTCAGGCGAGACAGTAACTGCGACTTTCTGAATTTCAGTTCCTCCAAATCTTCGGTCAGAGCAGCAATCTGTTCACCCAGCTTACTTGCACGGATAAAATGAATACCGCAGTTTTTCTGCTCTGCAATCAGTTCCTTTTTCTCTACAGTCTTCGTTTTCAGTTCTGCCTTAACTTTCTTGTATTCTGCCAGAATACCGGACAAAATTTCTTTCTGGGTCTTTGCCTGCCATTTACCATGTTTATCCAAGGGGCGCATCGTGAAAAGAATATGGCTGTGTGGATTATGCCCCGGAGGGTACGGGTCATGGATATTCACATCTGCGCACATACCGAGATCCGTTCCATGTTCTCGGATAAAACGCTCCAACATACCTTTCCAGTCATCCAAGGACAGCTCCGATGGCAGAGCAACTACAAGCTCCCTTGCCAGTCGGCTGTCCTTTGTTTTTTCTACGGACTCGACCGCTTCCCATAGCACTTGTCTGTCTTTCCATTCTTCCGGTGCATACTGCGGAAGAAAGACTTCGCTATACAGACAGCCTTGCTTTCGGGTGTAATCGTGGGTCAGTCCATCGTAATCGTTGTAGAGTCGGGAGCAGGATGCGTAAGCAGCAGCAGCCATGACAGAACGACCTGCACCACGACTCACAACTTTTGCTTCCAAATGGAAATAGTTCACTATTTTCCTCCTTCCTGTGCCGCAGCACAATTTTTGTTTCTTTTTCTGAAAAAGAAAATAGGTGCGGTGAATCTTGCACCTATCTCTGCGATAAAACTGCCGGTGGCAGATTTTCGCAGGCAGTTAGCGCAAGGTAGGGTACAATTTGTACCCCAACTGACAAACGCATCAGCGGTTGTACTTGCGGAAGCTGCGTGGGCAATGACAGCAATTTGAAAAAGTTTGGCATTGTACATAAGGCTCCAAAGGAGCTGCAAAGCCTCGCAGAGCGCACGCCCCCGAAGGGGATACCACTGCCCATTTTATGGGTGGTGAATAAGTGCGCCCTTCGGGATAGCAGCGAAGCTGCCAAAGCTTATGCCTTCAATCGTTCTTCCGTATTCAATCGTCTTTTCAGCTCCATCTTCACATCATCAAGCTCCATGGTCTGAACTTCCGGGAAAACACTCTCCAATACGGCTCCCATCTGGATCAATCGTCTGGTTCTTGCTTTTCGCTCTTTCTGACGGTTTCGGGCTTCAATCGCTTCCATTCTGTGCTGTGCCTGCAATAATTTCTTTTCATCTTCGGTCATAGGTCTGTTATTTGCCATAAAATCTCCCTTCTGGTATCGGTGTGGTACTGTAACCCAGTGTAGATGGTGCAGATACAATTCGTTTTGCAATCCGTAGGTTTTCTGTGTACTGATGAGCGAATTGTTCAACACCATCGACTGTGAAATTAAGTACCGGAATTTAATATTTTTCGTGCTTCCTGCATATTTGCGGCTGCGTTCAGCTCTCTGATATTATGATTGTTGATTTTCAAAGGAACACAACGCTCCAATACTCGGTCATAAATTCTGGCTCTTGCCAGATCTTTCGGATGCTTCAGTTCATCCAAAGTCAAATTTGTGGTTACAATCAGAGGTTTCTTGCTTCGATAACGGCTGTCAATCACATTGAACACCTGCTCCAAAGCAAATTCTGAACTACGCTCAATTCCCAAATCATCAATAATCAGCAAGCTGTATTTGTTGAAGCTGTCAATGAACTGATTTCTGTCATCGGAGTACATTCCGGTCAGAGTATTCAGGATTCTGGAGAAATTGGTCATCAGAACCGGAATACCTTTATCTAATAGGGCATTTGCAATGCACCCTGCGAAAAAAGATTTACCGGTTCCCACATCTCCCCAGAGAAGCAGTCCCAAGGACTTCGCTTTCATTTCCTCCCAATGTGTTACATAATCATGGGCTTTCTGCATTTCCGGATTGTAACCTTTATCATTGGCGAAGTTGTAATCATGCAGAGATTTGTCCTGCAAGCCGTTTGCCCTAAGTCGGGACACCTGCATAAGAAATTCCTGATGTTTACGTTCTGCTTCTTCTTTGTCATATTCTTCCTGCTGACAACGGCAGCGAACCGTAGGGAGGAATACTCGTTCCTTCAGTTCAATTTGGTGCTGTCTGGGTGTATGGCATTTGGAGCAATAAATCAGTCCATCAACTTCATTCAGGTATTCATCCTCTGCAAGTTCTCTCGGCTGAAATAAATCGTCCACGGTATTTGCTATTAGTTTCATAGGCTTTCGTCCTCCTTACATTCATAGGTTCGTTTTGCAGGAGCAGGATGGTCTTGTAATACCCAGCTTCTTATGGTGGCTGCATGATTGGCATATTGCTTTCCGCTGGACACCATATATCTGGACAGCTTTTCAATGTATTCCTGATAGTGGGGTACTTCCTTTTGCAGAGCTGACAGTTCCTCCGTGGTCAGGAATACATTTTTATAGGAGCCATAGGCGGTGCGATTATCCTTACTCTCTGAATTTGTTCTTTTCATATCGTTCTTCTCTTTATTACTACCAGACAGTTTTCTGTCTGTATCAGAGAAAGATTTCTTTCCATCTGTAGGACAGTTTTCCGTCTGTCTTACGGAAAAATTTCTGTCCGTAAGAACAAGAGTTTCCGGTGGAACTTTCACATAAATCCTGTTCGGATATGCCATACTTATTCGTGAAGAGTTGGCTGCCCAAAACAAAAATAAACAGA
>CAJTTB010000015.1 GCA_910579175.1 uncultured Oscillospiraceae bacterium
GAATGAACGAAAAAGTATAGTTTTTTATGGTAATACAAAAATGAAATCATTGAAAGAATATTTTCATCAGTTGACAGGTATAATTTAGAAGGATATAATAAAAATACTGTGAAAAATTTATTGATTTAATTTATTTTAACAAACAATATCAGATTGTTGTTTTTCGTTATCATGAAATCAATAGATAAATAGTCATAAAAAATATAAGGAGTGTATTATCATGAACAATACAGATAAGCAAAGAATAGACAAATTAACCCGAATAATTTGTATTATTTTAAACATTATTTTGTTTATAATTGGAATTTGGGCAATATCTGAGTTATATGATTTTGAAGATCTTGAATTGGATTTTGATTGGCCAGAATCTTTGTCAGCGATCATTGTTTTTGGTTTGGCAGTCTTTATAAGAGTGAAAGTGTTTAATAAAAAGAATATTCAAATATTACTATTCAAATATGATCAAGAAATAGATGATACATTTTCTTATCAAGAACCAGTAAGATTGCAAGAATCGGAAAATTATTCAACCTGTACAGAACAATATCAAGTTGATAATTCCTATATTTTAGAAGGTTTATGTAGTTTTAGTGCTTCAGATGATTATGAAATTAACTATGTCAATGATGTTTTTTCTGAAATGATAGGATATACGAAAGAAGATATGATAATACAAAAGCATGTTGCCTTTATAAAATTGATTGCTGTAGAGGAACGAGATAAATTTCAAAAAGATGTATTATATGTATCTTTAGAAGGAAAGGATTTACATACTTTTTACCATATTAATTGTTGTAATGGTCAGATCATTTTTATGTCAGTTTATCTAAAAGCCGTTCGAGATGTCAATAATAAAGTATGGATACAGATGGTGTTTACAAAAGCAAAAAACCAAGATAATAATTGTGAACAATTGCGCAAAGATGCAAATAGAAATGAAATTTTGCTTTCGCAATTAAATGATGTTGTCTTTGAAATTGATGTAGAAGAAGATTCTATGACTTATTCTATGAATTGGGAGAATAAACTTGCTTCCAATGTTCCAATAGAACGTGTTTCAGAACAGATACGAAAGGAAAAAATTTTTCATTCGGATGATGTGGACTGTATAGAGCAATTGTTTAGAGATTGCAAATTAGATGGTGTTTTGCGAGAAGAAAAAGTCCAATTGTATGGAAAAGATAAAAAATATATTTGGTGTATTGTAAAACTTTGCGGAGTAAAAGATCAAACAGGAAAAGTAGTACGTTTAATTGGCACAATAAAGGATTGTGATAAGGAAAGTATTGAGATAGAAGAACTTCGCAAAAAAGTTGAAATAGATGAATTGACAGGGTTGTATAACAAACATACCATTCAGGAAAAAATAAAATCCTATTTGGTTAACAAACAAGATTCAGAATCTGGTTTGATGTTTTTGATTGATATGGATAAATTTAAGGAAGTGAATGATACTTTTGGTCACTATACAGGTGATGTGGTACTTGAGGAAACAGGGCTTATATTAAAAGAATTTGCTCAAAAATATCAAGGAGATGCTGGAAGAATTGGTGGAGATGAATTTATTGTATTTTTATATCATATTGCTAATTTAGACAGTGTAGAGTCTTTGTTAAGGGAATTGAAAAACAATTTAAAAATTACAATTCCAAATACAGAGAAGATTTTTAGTGGCAGCGTTGGGGCAGGAGTAACACAAGCAGACGATACATTTGAATCGCTTTATATCAGGGTTGATAACAAGTTATATGAAGAAAAAAAAAGGATGAAATCGGAGCGGGAATCTTATAAAAAAATACAGACACAAACTGAATTGGCAAGGTGATGTGACATAATCATTTAGAAAGAGGAAAAGATAAAACAGTGAGCAAGATAAGTTCACTGTTTTTATTTGTTTTACATAAATAATCATAAAAAATAGTATTGATTGAAAAGGTGCCTGAAGGCACAAAAGGTAAGGTATATTTTTTGTTACTCGCTAAATCGCTTGACAATCGTGAGCGGCTCGTAATAAAAAATAGTATTGATTGAAAAGGTGCCTGAAGGCACAAGAAGTAAGGTATATTTTTGATATCTACAAGCACATTTTAGATTCATATTATTTTTGATACAGTGAAATGATTTAAGTATATATCTGCAATAAAGTGAAAACAATGCTTATAACTAAATCAATTGATTGGAAAGCGAAACAGTCATTATAAAGTGCAATGGAAATTTTGAAACTATAAAAGATAACTGAAACGGACAAAAAAATATCTGGCGTTATTGAGCTTATATAAAATTTATAAAAGGACTTTCTTTTTTTATCTGTTTTACTCAAAAAATGGAGATATTTTTTGACAAAAGTCTATATTTTTAGGATTGTGTTTTTTTGGTTGCAGTGATATAATTGTGAACGTCAAAAATAAGTGATTCATGATAAAAGTGTATTGTGTTTTTGACCGAAAAACACTTTATATTGTTATATTTCATTGATATGACATCTTAAAACAATAATTGTTTTCTTAGGGATATAGTGCTATAATGACAAATGGTAGCATAATACACACTACTTTAATGAAGATAAGGGTATAAGGAGGTTTATAAATGAAAGATTTAATGGATACCATTATCAATATTGATAGAAGTGCCAATGAAAAATTAAAACAAGCAATCCAAAATAAAGAAGAAGAAATGGAGCGCATTAAGGAAAAGAAAAAGGCACTATCCAAACAAATCAAAGAGTATGCAGATACTCATCTAGCATCATTTGAGGAATCTGAAAAACTATCTTCTCAAGATGGTATTCTTGCTATTAAAAACAGTGCTGATGAAGAACGAGACCATTTGGATAATATTTATGAAAAATATCATCAACAATGGATAGATGAAATTGTTTCTCATATTATCAAATCTTAAATCAGCAGATGTTTTCAAATCAAGAAACTGCAATGTCAAAAGCTTTAGACGATAAATAAAAATCGTCCAAAGACATAGGGCAAAAACTGTCCGAATTTACGCCTGTGGAGATAGTAGGTTGCGAGGTCTAGGAAGCAGGAAGCTCATTGGTTTTTTTAAATGGGCAGTTCACAGATAAGGCAGGTGAGAAAATAATATGTCTAATTCTAATCATGCAATTGTTGCGAAAGCTCGTACGATGTATGGCAAGCGCATTACGCAAAAACAATATGATGAAATGTTACATTGTCGTACCGTAGCAGAAGTGGCAACTTATTTAAAGACAAAAACTCATTTTTCCGAAGCACTTCAAGAAGTGGATTCCAGTAATATTCACCGCGGTCATTTGGAAAATCTGCTTAGACGTGCAGTATTTCAAGATTATGTAAAGCTGTACAGCTATATTTCTAATAGTGAAGAAAATTTATTTCATTATGTAGTCATGAAAGAAGAAATTTCTGAGATTCTTCGTATGATTCTTTTGATAAAGGGAAATAATCCCCAAGAATTTATTATTGATTTACCCAGTTATTTGGTGCGCAGGTCACATATTGACCTAATGGGTATGTCTAAGGTTACGAAGTTTGAAGATTTGGTAATCTTGCTTGGTGGTACCGATTATGAAGTGATTTTGCGAAAGTTTCAACCTACTGTAGAGCAACCATATATTGATTATGTGGGTTGTGAACATGCGCTTTATGAGTACTATTATCGCAAATTATTTGCTATGGTTCGCAAGAATACGAGTGCTTATGAAGCGCGTCAATTGAAAAGTTTGGTGCGTTTACAGATTGAAATTTTGAATTTAGAACGCATTTATCGAGCTAGAAGCTATCTTGATGTTCCCAAAGAAGAACTGGTACGCAGTATTTTTCCTTATTATTATAAATTGTCCGCTGGTCAGCTTGAAGAACTGATTGCCTGTAAAGATCAACATGCACTCAATCAGATATTCTCTCAAACAAAATATTATAAGACGCTTCCTGAAGGAAGTTCAAACTATATCGAGGATTACACAAAGCGATATTTATATCATGTTTGCTGTAAAGGATTGCACTTTTTTTACAGTGCTCCAGTGATTTTTTATTCTTATTATAATATCAGTCAAATTGAATTAAAGAATGTGATTAATATTATAGAGGGGATTCGTTATCAAGTTTCTGAACAGGATATTAAGCAGCTTATCATTCAATCATAAATTTGCATAAAGGCGGTGTATTCATGTCAATTGAAAAAATGAGTCTTGTGCATATCGTAGGCAGTATGTCGAATCTTGACGCAACGCTAATGAAGTGTTGCGAAAGTGAATTGATTCATTTGGAAAACCCTTCTGAATTTTCAGCCAAAGGATTTCATTCGCTTCATGAGGAGAATCCATATACCGAAGTTCTACAACTTGCAGTAGATGTCATGAATTATCTTTCTATCTCTCCGGACTATGAGGATTACAGTCAAATTACGCTTAGTAAGGAAGAGATAAAAACTTATTTGACCAATTTAAAAACGCAGGTTATTCAGACGAATAATCAGTTAGCACAATCAAAAGACAACCTAGTAAAGCATCAACAGATTTTAGAACAACTACGACATTTGCAGGGGTTAAATTTGAAGTTTAGCGATATTCTTGCTTCTAAAAGCTCTGTTGCTCATTTTGGAAGACTACCTGTAGACAGCTTTTTAAAATTGGAATACTTTTCAAGGAATAATTTTTTCTTTTTTGATTATGACCATGATGAACAGTATTATTGGGGATTTTATGTAGTTCCAAATAGTAATGCAAAGGAAGTTGAACAAATATTTACTTCACTTTATTTTGAGCAAATTGATGTTTCTGAATTTGCAGATGATACTCCTCAGGTGGAGGTTTCTCTATTAGAACAGAATATTTCACAGATACAAGAGGGCATTGTAGGGTATGAAGAGTCACTTCAAACACTCACCAAAACAGAACAACGAAAAATTAAACAGGTGTACTGTAAAATTAAGACGTTAAATGATACATTTGCTTATCGCTCTTATGTCAATGCAGTGGATGATCGCTTCTTTTTACAAGGCTTTGTTCCCACAGCAAAAGTAACAGAGTTTATTGCGCTGTTTGATGAAATACCACAGGTTATTTGTGAACAAGAACTAGTAGAGAAAAAGAGCAAATGTAATCCACCAGTTAAGTTAAAGACCAATTGGTTTTTCCGTCCATTTGAAATGTTTGTAAAGATGTATGGTCTACCCAGTTACCACGATTTTGACCCAACTTCCTTTATTGGCTTTATCTATGTAGTATTATTTGGAATTATGTTTGGAGATTTTGGACAAGGTTTTTTGGTGACCGTCGGCGGTGCTTTGGTGTGGAAATATAAAAAGATGCCACTGGGTGCGATTATGTCGAGATGTGGTATATCCAGTATGTTTTTTGGTTTTTTATACGGCTCTTGCTTTGGATTTGAAGGGTGTTTTAAACCAATTTTTAATGCCATCGGTTTGGGCGGAATTTTTCCACTTCATGTATTGGATCCAAATACATCGACAATGCTGTTGATTATGTCATTTGGGATTGGAATTGTGATTATTTTGACCGCGATTGGCATTAACACATGGCTCGGCTTTAAAAAAGGCGATTATGGGCGCGCGGTATTTTCCAATAATGGAATTGCTGGGATTGTATTTTATGGTGGTATTATCTTAGCAGCTGTATTGATGTTGGTGTTGGACATTAATTTGTTTCATCCAATTTTTATTTTAGTAGTGGTGATACTGCCATTGGTATTGATGTTTTTTCACGAACCTCTTGGGAAATGGTTGGGTAAAAAACGGAAAAAATATATGCAGAAAAAAGAAGAAGAGGAAAAGTTTAGCGCTGTCAACTCCGCTTTTGAGATGTTTGATGTGGTGTTGAGCTATTGCACCAATACATTGTCCTTTTTAAGGGTTGGTGGATTTATTCTCAGCCATGCAGCGTTGATGTTAGTGGTGATGACATTTGCGCATATGGCAGGTTCTTTTGGAAGTATTTTTGTCATTATTTTAGGAAACGCCTTTGTAATGGCTTTAGAAGGTTTGATTGCCGGAATTCAGGTGCTTAGACTGGTGTATTATGAAACCTTTAGTCGTTTTTATGAAAGCGATGGAAAAGAGTTTAATCCTGCCAGAGTGATATTTAAATCTGAAAAAAAATAAAACGAATTTATCTGTTGATAATAGGACAATGTGATTGCTAAAATCATTCAAAAATCATTGTTTTCTCAAGGTAAATGCCTTGTATAAAATAAATTTTATCTTATTTTGGGGGTTTTTTTTATGTTGTTTTTTATATTACCATTGATTGCACTTGCTTTGATTGTGATGCCATTGGTTCCAGTTTACACTGGAGTCGCAACAGGTAAAAAGGCAAGACGCGCATTTATTTTTAATATCTGTGGATTTGTAGGCGTGATGTTATTGGCGGTGATTTTACCACTTGGAGGTTTTGTATCTGCTGCTACTGAAGCGGGTTCTGCCGCTGCTGCAATGAGCACAGGAGAGGGATTAAAGTACTTAGGTGCAGCAATTTCTACAGGTCTTGGCTGTATTGGTGCAGGTCTTGGCGTTGGTACTTCTGCTTCTGCTGCAATTGGTGCTTGTAGTGAAGATCCAAAGGCATTTGGTAAATCTATGATCTTCGTTGTTATGGGTGAAGGTATTGCGATTTATGGTCTGGTTATTTCCTTTATGATTTTATTTGCTGCATAATCAAAAAAATACCTGCTTATCAAGTAAGTTCTGCATCAATCTGGTTGGATTGGTGCAGAAACAGGAGGTTTGAAGTGATGAAGTTTTTTTGTATCAGCGATAATATTGATACGCAAATGGGAATGCGTTTAGCAGGGATTGAGGGTGTTGTGGTTCATGAATATGATGAAACCATGGACGCCATTCATCAGGCATGTCAAAATCAAGAAATTGGCATTGTGTTGATTTCAGAAAAATTAGTAAAACTCTGTTCCCAAACGGTTTTGGAGTTAAAAATGCGTACAAAATTCCCTTTAATTGTAGAGATTCCAGACCGTCATGGAACTGCGGATGTGACAGATAGCATTACAAAATATGTACAAGAGGCGATTGGTATCAAACTGCAATGAGTAAATTCACAGTAAAAGTAGGTGTAAACGATGGTATATGATAAGGAGAAACTCAGCGCATTTTCAAGTGCAGTAAAAAGAGAAACAGATAGCAAAATCGAACAGTTAAAACGCGAAGTGGAAGAATATGAAAAAGCAGAACTAGAAAAAGTACGTGAAGATCAATACAACCGCATGTTTACTTATATGCAGGATCAAGTACAAATCATCAAATCAAAATATCGTCAATCCATTACAAAATTTGAACTGGAAAGTAAAAGGAATTTATTTGTTTACCGAAATCAGCTTACTGAACAAGTTTTTGAGCAAGTCCAAAAACGGCTTTTAGATTTTACCAAAACCGCAGATTATCAGGATTTTTTATTAAAGCAAATTCAAGCTGCAATGAAAGAATTTCCATGTCAGACAGGAGTTATTTTGCTTTCTAAAGAAGATATGTCATTGACGAATCAAATTAAAACTGCCATTTCAAATGTAACCACAGTAGAAGCCGATTCTAAAAATCATTTGGGAGGCTTTACGATTGTCAATCGTGAGCAAGGGCTGGTTGCAGATAAAACCTTTCAAACAGCTTTAGAAGAAGAAAAACAGCAGTTTTATAAAACTTGCGGACTTCGTATAAATTTCTAATCAAGAAACAATCTTGCGCCATATATGGTGATTGGAGCGTGAAATAATTGACTAATGTAATTTATTCTATCAATGGTCCTGTTATCAAAATGCGGGATACCAAAGATTTTTCCATGTTAGAGATGGTGTATGTCGGAAAACAAAAAATTATTGGCGAGATCATCTCGATTACAGATAAAGAAACTACAATACAGGTATATGAGAGTACTACCGGTTTAAAACCAGGTGAACCAGTTTATTCAACAGGTGCTCCTCTTTGTGTTACACTTGGTCCAGGGATTCTTTCCAATATTTTTGACGGAATCGAACGCCCTTTAAAAGATATGGCACAGCAAGATGGTGCTTTTATCGGTATCGGCTCTGATATTCCTGCGTTGGATTTGAAAAAAACTTATGATGTCAACATAAAGGTAAAAGTAGGAGACCACCTAAAAGGTGGAGACGTTTATGCAACCTGTCAGGAAACTGCCTTAATACTGCATAAATGTATTCTGTCTCCCCTGTTGGAAGGCGATGTCATTGAAGTCAAAAAAGATGGCGCCTATACCGTAAATGATGTGGTTGCAGTCATAAAGGATACCGATGGAGTAACACATGAGTTGACTCTGTGTCAAAAATGGCCAATTCGTACCCCAAGACCAGTAAAGGAACGTTTGCCAATCAATCGTCCATTGATTACAGGTCAGCGTATTATTGACGCGATGTTTCCGATTGCAAAGGGAGGTACTGCGGCTGTTCCAGGAGGATTTGGAACTGGTAAAACCATGACCCAACATCAACTTGCGAAGTGGTGTGATGCAGATATCATTGTATATATTGGCTGTGGAGAGCGCGGTAACGAAATGACTCAAGTATTGGAGGAATTTTCTGAACTGATTGACCCTAGAACAGGAAAGGCATTGACAGACCGCACAGTCTTAATTGCAAATACTTCCAATATGCCAGTTGCCGCTCGTGAAGCCTCCATTTATACTGGTATTACACTTGCAGAATATTACCGTGATATGGGTTATCATGTTGCAATTATGGCGGACTCCACTTCTCGTTGGGCAGAAGCACTTCGTGAAATTTCTGGTCGTTTGGAAGAGATGCCAGCGGAAGAAGGTTATCCTGCATACTTGCCATCTCGATTGAGTGCGTTTTATGAACGTGCTGGCTATATGATTAATCTAAATGAAACAGAGGGCTCTGTCACAATCATTGGAGCAGTTTCTCCACAGGGTGCGGATTTCTCCGAACCAGTTACGCAAAATACCAAGCGCTTTGTACGTTGCTTTTGGGCATTGGATAAGTCACTTGCCTATGCCAGACATTATCCTGCAATTAACTGGATGACCAGTTATAGTGAATATGATGATGATTTCGTCGATTATTATAATGAACATATTGGCACGGATTTTATTCCTATGAAACAGCGCTTTACAGCATTGCTGGCAGAAGAAGCCAACCTGATGGAAATTGTAAAATTGATTGGAGCCGATGTGCTTCCAGACGATCAAAAATTAATTATTGAAATTGCAAAGGTAATTCGTGTAGGATTTTTACAACAAAACGCATTTCATAAAGATGATACTTATGTGCCAATGGAAAAGCAGCATGAAATGATGAAACTGATTTTATATCTTTATGATAAAGCAAGCGAGTTAGTAAGTCGCAATATTCCGATATCAAATATTATTTCCACTGGAATTTTTAATAAATTAAACCGCATTAAATACGATATTCCAAATGATAAATTGGAGATGTTTGAGGATTACTATAAAGAAATTGATGAAAAAATTCAAGAAAGCGACAGATAGTAATTGATGTGCTTTTGAATCAGTTTGGAGTGAAAATAATGGCTGTATCTGTACAATATATGGGATTAAAAGAAATCAACGGTTCGCTTGTTGTACTTGATAATATCCCAGACGCCAGCTTTGACGAGCTGGTAGAAATTCATCTGGAAAATGGTTCCACCCGCTTGGGGCGTATTGTTCAAATTATGGGGGAACGTGTTGTAGTCCAGGTATTTGAAGGAACAAACAATCTTTCTTTAAAGAATACAATCACAAAATTTACTGGCAAACCAATGGAATTGCCCCTGTCTAAGGAAATGTTAGGACGTATTTTCAACGGTGCTGGAAAGCCAATTGATGGTCTAGGAGAACTTTATCCAGATGAATTTGCTGATATCAATGGTCAACCAATTAATCCGGTTTCTCGTTCCTATCCTAGAAACTATATTCGCACAGGTATCTCTTCCATTGATGCGCTGATGACATTGATTCGCGGTCAGAAACTGCCGATTTTCTCTGATTCTGGATTAAGCCATAATAAATTGGCAGTTCAGATTGTACGACAGGCAAAGATTGCAGAAGAATCTGGTCAGGGTTTTGGTATTGTATTTGCTGCAATGGGCGTTAAAAATGACGTTGCTGATTACTTTAAAGCGAAGTTTGAAGAAAGCGGCGTATTAGAGCGTGTTACCATGTTTCTCAATCTTTCTAATGACCCAATTATCGAACGTATTTTAACCCCAAGATGTGCTTTGACTGCCGCAGAATATTTGGCGTTTAAACATGATATGCACATTTTGGTTATTTTAACCGATATGACTTCTTATGCAGAGGCTGTTCGTGAATTCTCTTCTTCTAAGGGGGAGATTCCAGGAAGAAAGGGATTTCCGGGTTATTTGTACTCCGATTTTGCCTCTTTATATGAACGCGCTGGGGTCATTGAAGGTTCTAAGGGTTCTGTCACACAGATTCCGATTTTGACAATGCCCAACGGAGATATTACCCATCCAATTCCAGATTTGACCGGATATATTACCGAAGGACAGATTGTATTGGACAAAGGTCTGTCTCAAGCAGGTGTTTATCCAGAAATTTCTGTATTGCCATCTTTATCCCGTTTGATGAAAGACGGGATTGGAGAAGGTTATACACGTGTGGATCATCAGTCTGTTGCAAATCAGTTATTTGCTTGTTATGCAAAGGTAAGCGATGCCCGTGCATTGGCTTCTGTTATCGGTGAAGAGGAGTTATCTCCAACAGATAAAGCCTATTTGGAATTTGGTAGACAATTTGAAAAACACTTTGTCAATCAAGGGGAAACAGAGGATCGAAGCATTGAACAGACACTTGATTTGGGTTGGGATTTACTGTGCTTACTTCCCAAAGAAGAATTGGATCGTATTGATACTGACTTACTCTTTCAGTTTTATGATTCCAACCGTTGCGAGCGCTTTCGCAAACATAGAAAGTAAAAGTATTTGTTTTGCAGCATAGAGAGGTGTTTTTTAAGTGGCAATGGCAGTTTTTCCCACTAAGGGCAATCTGATTAATACAAAAAAATCCTTGAGCCTTGCAGCTTTGGGATTTGATTTGATGGATCGAAAGAGAAATATTTTGGTGCGTGAAATGGTTTCGCTGATTGACACTGCAAAATCTATCCGCGGAGAAATTGAAAGTACCTATGCAAAGGCATATCAGGCATTACAATCGGCGAATATTACAATGGGTGTCATTGAAAATATTGCGCATGGTATTGAAATTGAAAATGGGATTCATATCACTTATCGCAGTGTTATGGGTGTCGAAATTCCAAAAGTATCTTTAAAAACAACCCAACCAGAACGCGTATATGGATTTACAGATACCAATTCTCAATTTGACCTTGCTTATATTGGATTTGAAAAGGCAAAACAGTTAACCATTGTTTTGGCAGAAATAGATAACAGTGTTTGCCGTCTTGCGGTGGAAATTAAAAAAACACAGCGCCGTGCAAATGCGCTGCATAATATTATTATCCCACAGTTTATTGATACGATTAAATTTATCACAGATTCTTTAGAAGAAAAAGAACGTGAGGAATTTAGTCGTTTAAAGGTGATTAAAAAGACAAAGTCAGAACAAAATTCATAAAAAAACCCCCTATCAATGATAGGGGGTTTTGAATGTTATCATGCTTTTAAATTATTCCAGATTCGCTGATAGTCAATGGTATCATTTGGGTTGCATGTTGCCAAAAATAATTTACAGCTATGAGGGCGAATGTTGACAAATAATTTTTGTTCTACCATAGGGCAGGCGGTATGATCTTTAAAATCGAGAAAACAATAGTCATTTGTAAAGCCCAATTGTTCTAAAGAATAAGTGGTAATAATGGTTTCATCTGTTCGATTGAATAGAAAAACAATTCCTTTGTGTGTTGATTCTTCTCGATGAACCATAACAATTTCAGGGCGCTCCTCCTCTAAAAATGGCAAGAATGGCTTACGGCGTATATCTGGTTGAATGTATTGAAATAACTGTAAGCGTTGGGCAGAAAGTTTATAAAGCGGGTCAGAAGCGTAAATACAGGAGCCAGAAATGGCGGTTAACATTGCCAGAGACATCATTTCATCATGTGTTAGACGAATATGAAAATCACGTAATAAGACAGCATCAGAATCATTTTGATAATAAATGTGGTTGGTGTAGTTATTTCCAACTAAAGTGGTAATCATATTTTGCGGACCAAAATCACCTTTCCAAGTAGTGCCAACATCACCACCAATGCGCATAGCATCGGCATAGCCCACAAATGGAAGGAAAGGAGCAATACAGCCCAGCCAATAGCTTTCTTCTCCAATTTCTTGACGAATGACATCAAGTGTGTCCCTAAAATATTCCAAAGAAGTTTTACCGGGCGTATACCGCTTGACCTTAGAACTGTCTTGTAATCCCCAAAACATAAAATCTGTTTTAAACATGGTAGCACCCCAGGATTTTAAGGTGCGAAATACCATACGAACATAGTTCATGGCTTCTGGGTGAGAAGTGTCAAGTATATAGTATTCTTCATCTTGGTATCCCCAAGGTTTTGGTTCATTATCGGTGATCCACTCTCGACAGATGGTACCATCTGTATGATAAAGCATCCAATCAGGGTGTTCCTGATAGAGTTTACTGCGACAACCAACCATAAAGATACCAACCCAAATGCCAGCTTGATAACCGGATTTTTGAATATGGTTAAATGCACAAGACAATCCGCCAGACCAGCGCTCATTTTCAACTAGCCAATCTCCACAGGAAGGGAAGTAACCTGCATCAATTTGAATATAGCGAATAGGGGGCTTTTCTGTCAGATGATTGAGACCTTTTATAAACGCTTGTAGTTGTAAAAAATCAAAATTGTGGTAATAATAATACCAAGAGCACCAATGATAAGCGGCAGGTTGATGGGTACGTGCATTCATATGAGAAGCGATGGTTGTAGTGGCATGTTCTAATCCCTCTTCCATATTCTTAGTAAGAGTAAGATTGACTTTTGGTAAGGTAATATCTTTGAAAGGGATATTTTCTAGATCAAAGCGAGCTGAAACATTTAATTGTCCTTGACAAATTGGAAAATCATAAGAATTTAAATATTGTTTGTGTTCTTCTGCAAAGGCAGTCAAACACACTTGATGGTATTTTAATGAAGTAAGCCCATAGCTGATTCGCAAATCTTGTGTTGATGATAGAGCCGTCTGAATAGAGCGATAACCAGTATTTCCTCCCATCCCTAAAGCGGCTTGATAGATTCCCTTTAAGTTTGAGGTCAATGCAGATTCAAAAATAGAGAAATCGTGAATTGCTATAGTAAAATCAAAAAGATGTACTAGAATGCTGATTTGACTTTCAGCTTCTTGACAAAATGTGAAGCAGATATTTCCCTGTTTTGTTTGATAAGATATGGTGTTTTGATTGCTAGAAACAGATAAAATACGGATGGGACGACCGTTAATTCCCGGAAAGCAATCTAGTAACAATGGGGTTTCTCTATGATAAATAGAAAAACTGCCATTGTCTTGAATTTGAAACTGTAACTTCATAAAATCCCCCTTTATGTTATGGTGTTAGATGGAAAAATAAAATGTTGATTTATTCTACTATACTATTATGAAAAAGACAAGATAAATGCAGTTGATTTGTTTTATTTTGGTAGCATTTTCATAATTGTTAAAATGTTCATTTAAAATTTAAATGAATAGTTGGTGGGCTTTGAGTTTAAGGAAATCTTAATTTTTTTATAATCTGGATTTAAAGTAGAAAAGGCACACTTTTGTTAAACTGAATACATACAAAACAAAGAAAGGTGTGCAAATAAATGGTATATCAAGAAGGAAGAAAAAGAAGATATCGCTTGAAGGTTGGTAGGATTTTAATCACGATTTGTATGACAATATTATTGATTTGTATTGTGTTATTTCTTTGGAAGTGGCTCAATGGGATTGATTTTGTTGCTTTGGTAGATGGGAAATATATCAGCAGTTCTGAGATGGAGGTATCAACACAACCCAGTAAAGCAGTTGCTAAAGAAGTTAGACAAGGAGAACTCATTTTGGTAAATAATCAGATAAAGGCGCCAGAAAGCAGTGCTTCAGATATGATTTCTATCTTTGATAGAAAGTCAGGCAGTTATTATGTAAGGGATAAAAATGTTATCGTAAAAGAAGAAATTATGGAACCAATCAATCGCATGATGGATGATTTTTATAAAAACACTGGATTGGACGATGTGATGATTATCAGTGGGTTTCGAGATGAAGCGTTGCAACAAACTCTGTATGAAAGAGAACTAAATAAGACGGGATTAAATAGCTCCTCATTGGTGGCAAAACCAGGATATAGTGAACATCAAACAGGATATGTAATCGATTTGGGATTGTATGGAGATGGCAGAGAGTTTGATGGAAAGGGAGCCTATAAATGGTTGTTGGAAAATGCACATTTGTATGGATTTGTACAGCGTTATCAGGAAGATAAGGTAAATATCACAATGATTGACAATGAACCTTGGCATTTTCGTTATGTGGGAATTGCGCACGCGCATGCAATGAAACAGAATCATTTGTGTTTAGAAGAGTATATTGATTTTTTAAAGAATTACCCGTATAATGGAACTCATCTAGAGATACAAACACAATCAAAGGACAACTATGAAATCTATTATATTCCAGACTGTACACCATCACAATTACAGGAGTTGCTTCCAAAAGATAATTTGTATGAGTTGTCTGGAAATAATATAGATGGATATATTGTTACAGAAAAAGTATAGAACGGAATGGGAAAGATGAATATTTTAATTGTGGATGATGAAAAAGAAATTGCCGATTTAGTAGAATTGTATTTATTGAATGAAAATTATACAGTTTATAAATTCTATCACCCAAAACAGGCATGGAAATGTATTCAAGAAGTGCCATTGGACTTGGCAATTTTAGATGTTATGATGCCTGATATAAATGGCTTTGAACTCTGTAAAATGATACGCCAAGAATATTCCTTTCCCATTATTATGTTGACTGCAAAAGTAGAAGATATGGATAAAATTTTGGGTCTCACCATTGGATCAGATGATTATATCACAAAACCATTTAATCCTTTAGAGATGATTGCAAGGGTAAAAGCGCAGCTTAGAAGATTTACCCGCTATAATCAACAAATACCCACGAATAAAAATATCATTGATTTTTCTGGATTGATCATCAATCGAGATACACATACTTGTATTTATCATGATAAGGAAATCTTTTTAACGCCCACAGAATTTTCAATTTTATGGATTTTATGCGAAAATAGGGGACAGGTCATTAGTGCAGAGCGACTATTTGAAGCGGTTTGGAAAGAAAAATATTTTAATAGCAATAATACAGTGATGGTTCATATTCGTCATTTAAGAGAAAAGATGCAGGCAGTTTGTGGCACTTCAAAGCTGATTCAAACGGTATGGGGAGTAGGATATAAAGTTGAGTAAAAAAAGAGTAAAATCGTTTTTATGGATTTTATTGGTATTGCTATTGATTCCACTTATCTTAGGGGGAATCTTTGTACTGATAGATAATATATCAAATGGAATGATGATTGATTTTTTGATTCCTTGGTTTGCGGATACCCTTCGATATTGGTTGATTTATAGAAAAGGGGAAGTTTTTTTTGTATTTATTTCTATTATTTGGACATTTGCTGGTATTTTTATGTGGATTGGGTGGCTAATTGCCAAACGAAAGTATCAAGAATCTCTTCAAATTTTAATTGATTCCATTGATTTGGTATTTGATAAACAAGAGGGAAAAATTTTTTTGCCAGAGAAATCCTTGAAATTGGAACAGAAATTAAATGAAGTGAAATATATGATGTTACATAATGAGCAGATGGCAAAGGAAGCAGAACAGAAAAAAAATGATCTCGTTGTATATTTGGCACATGATTTAAAGACACCACTTACTTCAGTGATTGGATATCTTACTTTATTACATGACGAAAAACAAATTTCAGAAGAATTGCAACGAAAATATTTGAAAATTTCTTTGACAAAAGCACAACGATTGGAAGAATTAATCAATGAATTTTTTGAAATTACGCGATTTAATCTTCAAAATGTGCATTTAGAAAAGACAGGATTTTCACTTTCTACGATGTTATTACAATTGTCAGAAGAATTTTATCCTGTATTATCTGAAAAAAATATAGAATGTAACGTTTCGATTCAGGAAGATTTGGTACTGTATGCAGATGCGGATAAAATAGCACGTGTATTTGATAATTTATTAAAAAATGCAGTGGCATACAGCGATCAAGATAGTGTGATTCAAATTAGGGCAATAGAACAAGGAGAAACCATGATCATTGGTTTTCAAAATCAAGGAAAGACCATTCCTGAACATCAAATAAAGCATATTTTTGAGAAGTTTTACCGTTTGGATAGTTCTCGTTCTTCTAAAACGGGCGGTGCTGGCTTGGGGTTGGCAATTTCTAAGGAAATTATAGAACTGCATGGTGGAACGATTCAAGTGACAAGCAAAAACTCAGTTACAGAATTTATTGTAAGAATTCCAAAGAAATAAATTATAAAAGATGGAAGCGAAAAACTTTAAAAATCATTGCGACTATAGTTGCAATAGTAGTATAGCTCAAGTTCTAACATCTTTTTGATATCAGATATAGAATCGATAAAAATAAAAATCCTCTGCCAATCTGGCAGAGGATTTTTTATGAAGAATCATCATATCAATCAATTGAATTGTTTTTTTAAAATGATATTTATGATTGAGAAATGCGGAACAGCTTTTTATAAAATTCGTTTTTAGATAACACCATCATAAGTGGAATTCCCAATAAGTAACAAACGACAGCTTGTCCAATTGCAACGCTGACCGCATTTGCAATCCATGCAGCGGCAAATGCCTCACCTGCATTGAATAAGACAGTCAATTCTGCGCCAACTATCACTGCATTTACCAAAACAGGCGGGAGCGGAACTAAAATCAAACGAAGTGTGCGATGATTGGTCTTTGCCAACAGATAGGAGAGAATTGCTGCAATCAGGGTTGCTGAAGTTCCCACAATGGCGTCGATATAGCCAGTAGGGTTAAGCCCCAACAATGCCCCAATGAGATTTGCCAGGCAACAGCCAAGTGAAAGTCCCGGAATGGCTAAAGTAGTAAAGGCAGGCAATACAGTGAGCAGCTCACTGATACGAAATTGAACCACTCCATAAGAAACGGGAGCAAGCACCAGCGTTAGTGTGGCATAGATGGCGGCAATCATAGCGATTTTAACCATTTTGTTGGTTTTTGATGTTGTGTTTTGCATTTGTTTTTTCCTTCTTTCGTAGTTTTCTTTATAGTCAGGAGTTTGCGACTGACTTGGTCAAATAGATAAAAAGAATTTGACACTGTTTTTTAGTATAACACAATCATGGTTTGTTTGTCTACCTCTGATAAAAAATGTTCCTTTTGAAATAAGTGTTGCTGGGTATAAATTCTGTGGATAGCCAATCAGCAGAAGTATAAGGGACTTTGGCAAACAACGGAATCTGATAATCTGGAACAAATCTGTCGCCAATCTCAATATGGCTGATGCTATCACACTCAATAGTGATACCTTCAGTTTGCATCCATGCGGCAAGATTAACTTGTGACAATCGAAATTTCAATCTTGCCTTATGGGTTCGAAAACCAGATGTATTCTTTTTTTCGTTGTAGTTATATATTTTCACATTAATACCCTGAGATAAGCAAAAGATAAGATTTTTTCTTGACTTCAGCATATAGTGAGTGTATGATTGTGTTAAACATCAGAATTAAAACATCAAGGAGCGTGATTGATATGGAACAATCGTCAAATATAGGAACACAAAAATTGGCAGAACAGGTTGTTGCAACGTTAGAAAGTAATGATAGTAAAAAAGGGACCAAGTGTATTCTGACAAATGAGCATCTATACATTGATGGCACAGTTTATTTCGTAACCTATCTTGGAGCATGGAAAAAAGTCAGTGGCAAAGAAACGTTTGATTTAAAAGATATTACAAGTGTTTCCTATCAAAAACGCTCAAACCCGAGCAAGGCAGTACTTAGATTTTTTGCTAAACTTGCCTTAATCATACTATTTTTAATCATCGCAATCATGATAGGACAACTGATGTATGATTACAGTATGGACACTAGTTCATTTGAGTTTTGGTGCTTGTTCTTTGTTGTACCACCTTTATTAGCAACTATCATCATCACATTAATATCAAATAGAGTAAATATGTTACGAATTTTAATTGGTAGTGAAACCATTTATATCAAGACATCTTAGTACAATAAAGAAGTGATTGACCATTTTCATAATCAATTTATTGAATTAGTTGATAAGCAACATAGAGCTGAGTGTATAGATCTTGATATTGTGACAGAGGAATTATTTGGAGGAGAACCAATTATAGCCGAATTTGGAAATCAATATAGACGGCAATATATGAAAGATCAGAAACTTGGCGGTGGATTTTGCATGATCACTTCGACACAAGTTATATTAGGTGGTCGGCAAAAGGTACAGTTGATGCTTAGTATTTGGATTCCATCAAGGAAACAACATAACATAAATATTGATTGCATGGAACGTGTATTTTTTTGTGATCACATTAAATTGTTTAAAATAATCACATTGGATTTAATGATAATAGCAGTTCTTGCAGGAATAATTGCAACTTACGCAATAATTCGCCCATCAACTTATGATGCACGTATAGCATTTATGGGAATCGCAATATGTCAAGCATTTTTCTGGGGATTCCCAGGATTAGCGGGAGCAAAAATGCGGCAGGCAAGATTGGTTATAGAAGGAACGTCCGGAACATATGGATTTAACACAAAATGGTATACAAAAGAAGAAGTTAACCAATTCCAAAAGATTATAACAAAGGCTATTGAAACGAACTTAGAACGATACGACAAGACACAGCAAACGCAATATACACAGTCCCCCACGATTTATCAACAAGTACCAGAAATACATCATCAGTCCGTCCCGATACAAGAGAGTGAACAAATATCAATTAAGGATGGAGCAGGTCTATTGCGGGAATATAATTAATTGCTACAAGAAGGAATCATAGATCAAGCAGAGTTTAACAGAATCAAAGCAGAAATACTGTCAAAAAGTGAGCGAAACTAAAATGTACAAATAGATAAGTGAAGATACATATGAGAAAACTGATGGTATCGCTACTGATTTCACTTATGCTGTATAGCCTAACAGCTTGCGGTAAAATTACACACTGTAAAGATTGTGATGGTGAGATTTATGAGGATGGCTATTGTAAATATCATTAGGCACTCTACTGTGTAGATGAAATGACTAAAGATGCCTTTGATATGATATTTAGAAGTGAAATGGCAATAACATGAAAAGTCGTTAGGGAATTATCTCTGACGATTTTTGCATACGCAATCCAAAATTTTGGTATATTTGAAGGTAAATAAAGAAGTCAATTAGTTTTCAGCATCAGGCTTTATTTAAGCACTTCGACAAAGGGTTTGAAAAATCAATCCTTTGCAACACAAAAGATAACAAGGAGAAAGTGAATAAGAGAAGTTGGTTTGAATAAAGATAGACGTCCTTTAGGTATTTTGGTGAAAAATTTGGAAAATAGGACGTTGGCAACATCAATCTAAAAAGGGCGTAAAAGTTATCTTTTTAGATTAATACTGCTCAATGCCGCTTGGTAAAATAGTTTGTCTAAATATCTAAATCGGGCAGTTACCCCATTTAGGTAACTGCCCGATAAACTGGAAGATTTGCGCCATTAGTTCCAACTTAATCTGCCTTGTAAAGTTCAATTTTATATTTTCCTATAAAGTTATGACACTCTGCTGCTAAAGTGTATGTATCTGTGTTGTCCAAAGTGAAAAATGCTTCCAATTCCGTTGCCTGATCTAGTGTATATACCTTATTACCAAATGAATTATATAAAACGATATTTAAATCTCCGCTGGTAATATTCGAGCGAAATGAAAATTTTATTCTTTCGCCTGTTTTTCCTGAAAATGAAACATTGGAAGTTGTAGTTGTTTTCTCTGAATAGCTATGATTTATATTTCCTAATGCTTTGGGTCTGGTTATCCAACAGGTGCCCATCACACTGATTGCAGCAATGATAATAATGATTATCAGTCGTTTCTTTTTCATTCCATTATTCCTCTCCAATACCAGTTTGATGAACTCATTCTATCATATATTGACTAACAAATCAATCCGCTTTTGTGGAAACCGCTTGAAATGGCAATCATCGTGTGCTATAATCGGTTGAACAATTCGGGATTTGGAGGAAGGACAATGGAATTTAAGCTGATTTCCATAGCAACCTTAATTGCTTTTTATGGCTGCTATTTTGTAAAAATGTTTCGTCAGAAAAAACAAGGAATACAGACAGACCAAATTGGAAAGGACAAAGTCGGTTTTGTGAAATTCGTGGAAGTTACAATGAAGGTTGCTGCTGTCTTTGTTTTTGCGGCAGGACTTATTAGTATTTTCATTGGGACAAATCATAGCCCTGTTGCTGTTCGGGTTATGGGTGCGGTGATGAGCGTTGTGGGGACAATTATATTTATTGTCGCAGTACAGACTATGCGTGATAGCTGGCGGGCGGGAGTTTCCAAAACCGATAAAACAGAGCTTGTAACAAATGGTATTTATCAAATCAGCCGCAACCCCGCCTTTTTAGGATTTGACCTTTTGTATATTGGTACATTATTGATGTTTTTTAACTGGATTTTGTATATTCTAACCGTTTTTGCCATTATCATGTATCATTTGCAGATTGTCAATGTGGAGGAGGATTTTCTGCTTTCTGAATTTGGAAATGAGTATCTGCAATATAAGAAAAAAGTCTGTCGCTATATTGGTAGAAAACGATAAATTCTAGTTTATTGGGCAGTTACCTAAATGGGGTAACTGCCCGATTTGGATAGTTTGACGAATTGTTTTGTGAAATGGCATTGAGAAACACCAATTTGAAAAGGGAGTAAAAAAATTCCTTTTTAAGCCCAATCCCCACAAGTTTGGTCACCAGAGATATTTTTTTGCCATTGTAATTGTAGGTTTTTCTATAAAATACTTCAGTAAGCGAAAGATAAGATTTATTCTTGACTTTGATATCAAAAGAAGGTATATTTGAGTTAAACATCAGAATCAAAACATAAATGAGAGACAAACATGAAAAAGCAGGGATTATTCGCATTGGTATTGTCGTTGATGTTAGCCTTATCGGCTTGTGGAACACCATCCAGCAACACACCATCTAAAAGTGATTCAGGTGATAAGTCAAGTATTACCATTCCAGACAATACCCCATCAAAAGATTCTTCTAATTCTAAAAATAATGTAACAGATGATTTTCTAAAAACCATCACTGCAGAAACGGCAGAAGCCAAGGGAGTTTGCGGGGCAGACCTCACATGGTATTATCAAGATGGTGTGCTTGTGATCAAAGGTACTGGAGAAATGACGAACTTTTACTATTCTTATGATGAAACGAATATGCCTTGGGTTGATTATCAAGATAAAATAGGCTGGGTCATCATTCAAGAAGGTGTCACATCTGTTGGAGCGTTGTAACAGATTACCAAATATAAAACTGCCAGATTCACTAACTTATATTGGTGAAGGAGCTTTTTGGGACACTACGCTTAAATCATTAACATTTTTAGGAGATGTACCTGAGATTCCACCCACATCTTTAGGTGAGGCGGTAACTTTAGGCGAGCCAGAGACAATTTACTATTGTGGTTCTGGTTTTGACGAATGGGTAGCAAACTATCCTAATGTAAACTGGGTCAAGCAGTGATTTACTAAATCATATCAAATGCCGTCAGGTTTCATACCTGACGGCATTTAATCTAGAAAGCAAAACTGAAATATATCTTGATGGTAAATGATAAAAGTTGTGAATTTGAATAACAATAAACGTTCTTTAGGCATTTTGGAGATTTTGCAAAATGAGATTGTACAAAAGCATATTTTATGATGGGAACAGGGCGATAAATTGAAATTTGTCTTTATAGTTTCAAAACTGCAATCAATTCTTCTCCGTCCATTTCTCCGGTTTCAATAAATCCAAATGAATGATATAACTGGCTGGCAGTTTTGTTTTCAGGTTCATATGACAACCAGCAGTATTCTGCTTCGCCACATGGAAATGTTTTTATGAATTTTAGTGCGAGCTTGACCGCTTCTTTCCCATATCCTTTATTTTGAAAATTTTTATCTATCATCAGTCGCCAGAGATTATAATTGCCTTTCGCTATTACTGGAGCATCATCCCAGTAATCGTCTGTATCAAAACCAACCATCAAAAAGCCAATCGGCGTATCATCCTCATATATTCCAAAAGGGAAAGCATGCCCATTTCCCGTTATGGCGGTATAGGCTTCAATAATACTGATATCATTGCTTGCCACAAAGTGTTTTTGCTTTTCAGACACATGTAGTTTTAAAATATCCCATATATTTTTTCCGTTTATTTTCTCTAGTTTAATCATAGTTATATCCTCACAAATTCCGATTTATTTAGGAGCTATCTGTAAAGGTAACTCCGCTTTTTATATATTTTGACAAATGACTCTATGGACTGACCTTCCACAACACTGCTCTGAAAGGGGAGTGAGAAAATGTTCTATTATAAAAGGGTGTTATTGATTGAAAATTTCTTGATTTTGTCCTGATAGGTTGAAATAATGGAGTTTTATTGAATTACAAAGACCTTTTGTGATACTTTGCACATCTTCCAACAATGGAAAGCTGGAAAGATTGTTATAAGTAAAGATGTCTATATCAATTTTAAATGCTTTATTGTTCTTATCAATTTGGATATATGGGTTGATAAATTTGATATGATGGAAATGGTCTATCAATGCTTGGCGAGTAATGATTGACTTTTTAATGGATTGTTGATTATATGTAGTAGCATTATCTAGCTTAAAATATTGTACCATCATAATTGATAAAAATAAAGTATTTTATAGAAAAGTAAGGATAAAATCATAAATGTTATATACAAAAATGAGATAATCACCATGCACAATAAAGACCTATATAGATAGCAAATCTTTTTAGATTTGCTGCTTTTTTATATTCTTTTTCTTAGTTTCCCATCCATGGAATTGTTAATAAATTGTCGCTAGAGAGAAGTTTTGAGGGGGATTAAACAAAGGATTGTAAAAAATGCTTAATCTTTATGAAAATACTTGCAAGTGAACTGGATACGTTATATACTATATAAGATAATATTATGAAATATCTTTGTTTTATGTCTGATGAATAATTTGTACTTTCATTTGTAAAATAGTCGATAACAGACAAAATAAAAAAGTGAATATTTCACGAAATGAAACAAACAATCACAATAAAAAACAGATATTTTTCCGGTGATTCGGAATAAAATAAATTTCTGAGGTGAAAGAATGGGATTATTTGAAAAAATCTTTGGCACATATTCCGCAAGAGAATTAAAACACATTACTCCAATTGTGGACACTGTGTTGGCATTAGAATCAAAATATGAAAAGATGTCTGACCATGAGTTGAAAAATCAAACCAATATTTTGAAGGCACGTTTAAAAAATGCAGAAACATTAGATGATATTTTACCAGATGCGTTTGCGGTTTGTCGAGAAGCAACCTGGCGCGTATTGGGGCTGAAATTGTTTCCAGTTCAGATTATTGGTGGTATTGTTTTACACCAGGGACGTATTGCAGAGATGCGTACTGGAGAAGGTAAAACCTTTGTGGCACCGCTTGCAGCGTATCTGAATGCTCTATCTGAAAAGGGCGTTCATGTTGTAACCGTCAACGACTATCTGGCAAAGAGAGACTCAGAGCAAATTGGTAAAGTATATCGCTTTTTGGGTTTGAGTGTTGGATTGGTGGTTCATGATATTTCTGGACCAGATAAGAAAGCGGCTTACAATGCAGATATCACTTATGGTACTAATAATGAATTTGGTTTTGACTATCTGCGCGATAACATGGTGACTTATAAAGATCAAAAAGTACAGCGCGAGTTTAACTTTGCAATTGTGGACGAAGTGGACTCCATTTTGATTGACGAAGCGAGAACACCACTGATTATCTCTGGTCAAGGGGATAAGTCCACAGAACTTTATACAATCGCAGACCAATTTGCAAAACAATTAAAGGCACATCGTGTTGTGGAGATTGACAATAAAGAGGAACAAGACGACATTGATGCCGATTATATTGTAGATGAAAAGGGCAAAACTGCGACATTGACTCCAAAGGGTGTACGCCGTGCAGAAAAATATTTTAAGATTGAAAACTTAATGGATGCAGAAAATATCACATTACAACATCATATCAATCAGGCGATTAAAGCCTATGGTATTATGCGTAAAGATGTTGATTATGTAGTAAAAGATGGAGAAGTTTTGATTGTTGACGAGTTTACTGGTCGTTTGATGATTGGTCGTCGTTACAATGAAGGTTTACATCAAGCGATTGAAGCAAAAGAGGGTGTTACCGTCGCCAGAGAATCCAAAACTTTGGCAACCATTACGTTCCAAAATTATTTCCGTTTGTATAAAAAATTATCCGGTATGACTGGTACTGGTTTGACAGAGGAAAGTGAATTCCGTCAAATTTATAATTTAGATGTTATTGAGATTCCAACTAATAAACCAGTACAGAGAATAGACTATGATGATTCTGTTTATAAGACCGAAAAAGGGAAGTTTCAGGCAGTAATTGAGCAGATTGTAGAATGCC
The DNA here is from genome assembly GCA_910579175.1 of uncultured Oscillospiraceae bacterium. GTDB lineage: Bacteria > Bacillota > Clostridia > Oscillospirales > Ruminococcaceae > Massiliimalia. The sequence continues at coordinate 24,752 of CAJTTB010000015.1, forward strand.
ATGAAAAGGGACAACCTGTTTTGGTTGGTACCGTAAACATTGATAAGTCTGAGTTGTTGAGTTCTATGCTCAAGCGCCGTGGTATTAAGCACAATGTATTAAATGCGAAATACCATGAACAAGAAGCGATGATCATTGCACAGGCGGGAAAATTCGGAGCAGTTACCATTGCGACCAACATGGCAGGACGTGGTACAGATATTAAGTTGGGTGGTAATGCAGAGTATTTGGCACAAGAATTTATGAGAAAGCAAGGCTATAGTGAAGAAATTATTGCAGAAGCAAATGGTTTTGCTGAAACAGACAACGAGGAAATCCTATCCGCTAGAAAGGTATTTCACGAGGTAGAAAACAGATATAAAGAGGAAATCAAAGGAGCAGAACAAAAGGTATTGGATGCTGGTGGATTGTTTATTATTGGTACAGAACGCCACGAATCCAGACGTATTGACAATCAGTTGCGTGGTCGTGCCGGTCGTCAAGGTGACCCAGGGGCAAGCCGCTTTTTCATCTCTTTGGAAGATGATTTGATGCGCTTGTTTGGCGGTGAACGTGTTCAAGGTGTTATGAATGCATTAAAGATAGAAGAAGATATGCCAATTGAAAACAAAATGTTGACCAATACCATTGAAAATGCACAGAAAAAAGTAGAAGCCAGAAACTTTAATATTCGTAAAAATGTATTGCAGTTTGATGATGTCATCAATAAACAGCGTGAAATTATCTATCATCAGCGTGATATGGTATTAAATGGTGAAGATATCCATGAATATATCTTAACCATGATAAAGGATATGTTGACACAGAGCGTAGAAACCTATTTGCCACCAGATTCTATTCATGATGATTGGAATATTGCAGGACTAAGAGATTACTTCCATGAATTTTTAACAACAGAAGATGATTTTCACTATACAGTCAACGAGTTGGCGGATTTAGAATCAAAAGAGATTGTAGATGTTTTGTATAAACGTGCATTAAAGCGCTATCAAGAACGTGAAGACTTACTTGGCGAGGAGCGTATACGTGAGTTGGAACGCGTGATTTTGTTAAAGGTAGTTGACCGTTATTGGATGGAGCATATCGACAATATGGACGAGTTAAAACGCGGTATCTATCTGCGCTCTTATGGACAAAAAGACCCTGTTGTAGAGTATAAGATAGAGGGATTTGATATGTTTGATGAGATGGTGGTCAGCATTCGAGAAGATACTGTTAAAATGTTGTTGACTTTAAAAGTTACCGTTAATGACAATCTTAAAAGAGAACAGGTAGCAAAACCCATCAGTGCAATCCATGGAGATTCTCAACCCACTAAGAAAGTACGTCAACCAGTCCGCAGCCAAAAGATAGGAAGAAATGATCTTTGTCCATGTGGAAGTGGAAAAAAATATAAAAAATGTTGTGGTGCAGAAGAAGAAACAACAAAGGCATCAAACTAAAAATGAATCGATGATGATTTTCTATAAAAAGGGTAACCTATCCTGATCGACACTTGAGAAAATGAATCTCAATATTACTTTGGAACTGTTTTGAAAGGGGAAATAAAATGTTGAATTTATCATATTACATGCCTGTAAAGTTGTTCTATGGTGCGGATTGTATCAAGCAGAATGCTTGTTATTTTCAGTCTTTGGGTCGAAAATGTTTGATCGTAACCGGAAAAAACAGTGCAAAAGTCTCTGGTGCATTAGATGATGTGTTACAGGTTTTGGAAAAACATCAAATTGACTTTATTATCTTTGATGAAATCAAGCAAAATCCACTGTTATCTGATTGTGTACGCGCTGGAAAAATTGCACAATCAGAGCAGGTTGATTTTGTGATAGGGATTGGAGGAGGTTCTCCGTTAGATGCTGCAAAGGCAGTGAGCGTGTTTGCTTCTAATGAAATGGAGCCACTAAAAATATTTGAAGGCAACTATGTCAATCGACCATTGCCTTTGATTTTAGTTGGAACGACTGCTGGTACTGGCAGTGAAGTAACCCCTTATTCTGTTTTAAATGTGGATATTGGTGAGGATAAAGTCGCTCGCAAGCGCTCAGTTCAAAATTTATATGCAGCCGCTAGTTTTGGGGATTATCAATATACAAGATCATTAAATCAATCAATTACAATTGCTACGGCATTGGATACGCTGAGCCACTGTATTGAAAGTTATTTTAGTAAAAAATCCAATACCATTTCAGAGGGATTTGCAAAGCAGGGAGCAAAATTGGTAATTGATGTATTTCGGGATCTGAATGGAGAGTTTACCGATAAGCAGAGACAAAAATTATATGCAGCCTCTATTTATGGAGGGTTGGCAATTGCCAAAACGGGTACTTGTTATTGTCATTCTATGGGATATTTTTTAACAGAGGATTATCAGGTTGCACATGGAATTGCCTGTGCTGTATTCCTGCCATCTTTTTTGCGTCTGGGATGTGAATTGGATACGAAAAAGGCGGATGAATTGTTATTTGAACTGGATGACAATTTGAGTAACTTATGTGATATGATTGAAAATTTAACACAATATCGTCCAATTTATTTGACACAGACCCAAAAAAATGAACTTTGTGAAAGATGGAAGAAAGATAATAAATTTGCTTCTTCTCCAGGTAATTTTACAGTGGCAGATGCAATGGAATTGATTGATGAAATTTTTGGTGTTTGATAGATTTTGATAAAATAATGGGAGAGATTGACAATGAATAATATCTGGCATGATATTAGCCCCAAGCGAATTACTCCGACGGATTTTGTCTGTGTAATTGAAATTTCAAAAGGAAGCAAGAAAAAGTATGAATTGGACAAAGAGACGGGTTTGATTATTTTGGATCGAATCCTATATACCTCTACACATTATCCTGCAAATTATGGATTCATTCCCAGAACTTATGGCGATGATTGTGATCCATTGGATGTACTGTTACTTTGTTCAGAACCAATTGAACCGTTGACTTTGGTACGCTGTTTTCCAATTGGTGTGATTTCTATGATTGATAATGGAAGACATGATGAAAAAATTATTGCAATTCCATTTAATGATCCAACTTATAACCAGTATACCAATATCAACGAACTTCCCAAACATATTTTTGACGAAATGAGTCATTTCTTTTCTGTTTATAAGGCATTGGAGTCAAAGGAAACAGATGTAGATGAAGTGGCAGGTCCAGAAGAAGCAGTAAGGGTAATTGCTTCTGCAATTGATAATTATATTGAAAAATTTTGTAAGTAATGATGCGTCAATATAAAAATAATACCAAGTAATCAACCTTACTTGGTATTGTTTTTTAATCGTATTATTTAAACATCTTATTTTTTATTAAAATAATTGCCAATAAAGCTGCGGCAATGATAGAGACAATCAGCGGGAACCAAACAAATTGGTCAAACCACAATCCCGCCACATTCATACCATAAAAACTAAAGATAATAGAGGGAATCTGCAATAAAATTGTGATAGAAGTTAGGATTTTCATTGCAATATTTAGATTGTTGGAAATGATGGCAGAAAAGGCGTCCATGGTACGAGAGAGTGTACTGGAGTAGATATTTGCCATTTCAATTGCCTGTTTTACTTCGATTAAAACATCTTCTAATAAATCTTGATCATCTTCATACATCCGGATTACACGACCGCGTAGTATTTTTTCCAATGTAATTTCATCCGATTTTAAGGAGGTGGAAAAGTAAACCAAAGATTTTTCCAGTCCCAATAGCTGCACCAATACTTCATTTTTTGTGGATTTATGAAGTTGTGTTTCTAAATTAGAGGAGATTTTGTCGATTTGTTTTAGATATTGCAGATATTTTGTAGCTCCTCGAAATAACAAAATCAATAAAAAACGAGTTTTTAGATGGGTTTGTACATTCTTAACGACATTGTTGGCAATTTCATCGATAATCGGATTGCTTCTTGAAGAAATGGTAATCACATTTTTTTCGGTTATAATAATACCAAGCGGGTGGGTCGTATAATGAACAGTATTGTTATCTTCGTTGGTAGTGATAGGAATATCTACAATCACGAGTGTTTGGTTATCTTCCGTTTCGATACGAGAAGATTCTTCTTCATCTAGAGAAGAGCGAACAAAGTCTGGATCGAGTTTTAAATCGTCGATTAAATAGGTAATTTCGTTATCATTGGGAGCAATTGCGCTAATCCAACAACCATCTGAAAATTCATCAAGTTGAATTACTCGATTATATTCTGTTTTGTAAAAATGCAGCATAGTAAACCTCCTAAAACAAGATATTTTGTTTCAGAAGGCAAATGAAAAGAGCCTCTGAAACAAATTGGATTGATAAAGCCGCCAGGGTCAGGTTTCATGAGTTCTCCTTTCTAAAATTTAAAATATCAATTGGCAGTTGTCTTGTAATTTTATTATAACATAATTTTAAGCAGAATGTAAATGAAAATTACATGGTGGATTTAAGGTGGAATTTTATCAAAAATTTGCAAGATAAAGGCGTAAAATGAATTGGATAGCAGTATCGGACTGAGGTTATCATGCAGGTAGGTATATTAGAAATAAAAAAATGTAATTCGTATTCTGATGGCATAAATAGGGTAAAACTGTGGGACATATGGAGTTTGCTTGTGTATGTTGTATCGAAAAGAAGTGCTTATCTCTAAGCTTTAGCATAGGCGATGAAAGTATGTCATGGTAAGTGCTGTGATATTAAAATCGTAGAAAAAAGTAATCAAAACAAATTTATAAATTAGTTTAACAGATCGTTGTCATTGAAACATATTTTTTAATAAAAATCAGATTGGGAATTCTCAAAGCAACAGGAAGGAGAAAGAAAATGAAATTAGAAGAATTATTGGAAAATCCCCAAATTTCTAAAAAATTGGTAAAAAAAATAATGTTTTTGATTGCCTTTACCATTTTTTTTATCTATGCAGTTTTTCATTTAAGTGGATTATTGGCAATTATAAAACAAGCAATTGCGATTGTCAGTCCATTTTTAATTGGGATTGTGATTGCATTTGTATTGAATGTCTTAGTAAAATTATTTGAAGAACGGGTCTTTCAATTTTTAAATGTGAAAAAGCATCCAGTTTGGATAAAATGCAGAAGAGGTGTTTGCATTTTAATTGTGGTGATTTTGATGTTTGTATTTTTGGGATTGATTGCTTTTTTAATCGTTCCAGAATTGACCAGATCTATTTCCACATTGACTTCAACGGCACCAGTTTATACAAAACAATTTCAAAATTGGATTATGAAGTTGTTGAGCAATCTAAATATTACTCCAGAATTGATGGGAGAGGTACAAAAATTATTTGACAAAATTGATTGGCCTACTATCATTTCTAGCATTACCAATGTTACCACCAATTTTGTGGGTTCTGTAGTAACTGTAACCGTTGGTGTGACTTCGGGGATTATCAATTTTGTAATGAGTTTTATCTTTGCGATTTATATGTTATTTCAAAAGGAAAATTTGATTCACAATTTAAAACGTGTATTATATGCCTTTCTACCGGAAGGAATCGCAAAAAAGAGCATTGAAATTGGTTCCTTGTCCAACCGGATTTTTGCCGGATTTGTTTCTGGTCAATGTACAGAAGCACTGATTATTGGGATATTGTGTTATTTGGGAATGAGTTTGATGGGATTGCCTTATGCATTATTGATTAGCACCGTTGTGGCAATTACCAGTGTGATTCCAATTTTTGGGGCTTATATAGGAGCGATTTTTGGAGGTTTTATTTTATTATTGGTAAAGCCACTTTATTGTTTGATGTTTGTGATTTATATTATTATTTTACAAAATGTAGAAGGAAATTTGATTTATCCAAGGGTGGTAGGCAATTCAGTGGGACTGCCTGGTATTTGGGTTATGCTATCAATTTTTGTTTGCGGAGATTTATTTGGCTTTATTGGTGTATTGTTGGGTGTACCAGTATTTTCTATTTTATATACATTACTAAAAGGCGCTACCAACAAAAAATTGCTGAAAAAAAATATCAGCAATCGCGAGATTGTTGCAAATCAAATTGGAATTCCGCCAGAATTGGTAAAGACAGAAATTATTCAGGAAACCATTTCGACGGCAGATTATTTACAGGAAGCTGAAAAAAATAAGAAAGAAGAAGATACAGAGAAATAATTTATACAATTGGTATTAAAATTTGTGAATAAAAACTATTGTATCATAGCGCGATATCTGTTACAATAATTTAGTCTTATAAAGTTAAGCAGAGTAGGAACTTGTGCGTTGTATCAAGATAGATACCACAGTGCCGTTTGAACGGGGAGTTGTCAAGCGGACGAAAAGATTTTCTTGCGGTACAAGTTTCGCATCCCGCTGCTACATGATAGAGGTTGTTGTGCCTCCATATGTGGCAAATTTTGCTAATCGAGGAGGTTGACTGCATGAAACATTTATTAGACTTGTTAAAATCATCCGCATCAGAATTAAAAAGCACCTTAACCATTGCCATATCGGCTATGCTTTTGGCACTGAGTTTGGCATTGCGTTCTTTGGCCATTCCGGTTACCAGTTTTTTAAGAATTACCTTTTCCTTTTTAACCAATGCGGTATGCGGTATGCTATATGGTCCAGTTGTTGCTGGGCTAGTTGCTGGATCAGCAGATATCATTGCGTTTTTTTTGTTTCCCAAAGGGGGAGGGGGCTACTTTCCGGGATTTACACTCAATGCAATTTTGGGCGGTGTGATTTATGGATTGTTTTTCTATCGCCAAAAAATCAGTATTCCTAGAATTGTAATGGCAAAATTAACAGTATCATTGATTGTGAATCTCATATTGGGTACTTATTGGAATAGCATCTTATATGGAGATGTCTTCTTTTCCATTCTGCCATTGAGAGCTTTAAAAGAATGTATCAAAGTACCAGTTGATGTAGTGTTGATTTGGTTGGTATTAAAAGCGGTTATTAAAGTAAGACAACCAAGATTGTCGAAGTAAAAGAAGGAAGCAACTATTAAAATAGTTGCTTCCTTTTTGAAAGAATTTTATTTTGTGATAGATATCTATCATATCAATTACGTATTATTTTAAAAAAATTGGTCTTTGTTCTTTGATGGATTGTTCTGCCGCTAAAGTGACCTTTAGCGTTTGGAATGCGTCGGAATAATCGGATAAAATCATAGAAGTATCTTGATTTTTTACTGCCTGTATAAAGGTGTTTAAGGACTGAAAATGACAGTTTTGGTCAAATGTGAATACTTCCTTTTGATGTTTGCAGATAATTTCCACAGAGTTTCCCCAATGATAATCAATGGTTTTATTTCCCGCATAGATGGTAAAACCAATATCAGATTGCGCTTTTTCCTGCTGATAACAGCCGGTTTGTATAGAGGCGATGATACCATTTTGAAACTGTAGTGTCACTGCGGCACAGTCGTCTACATTGCAATTGTCAATGTGTTGATGCATATCATTTCTTGACACTGCATAAACACTGGAGACCTCTCCAAATAAAAAGCGCAACATATCAAAAATATGGGTGCATTGTTCTAATAGTTGACCGCCAGATTGTTCTTTTAAACGCCACCAAGGGGCTTGGGGCATATCACCAATCCAGCGACCAGTTATTAAGCCAATGGATTCTTCTGCGAGTTCTTGTTGAATCCGTTTTAGATGGGGATTGTAGCGCTCTTGATAACCGACAGAACAAATGATACCAGATTGCTCAATGATTTCTTTTGTTTGAGCCGTCTCTGATATTTGGATACCAATTGGCTTTTCTAAGTAAATGGCCAATTTTTTCTTTGCTGCAATTTGTTCTATTTGCGCATGTCTAGCTGGAGTTACACAGACAACGACGGCATCCAGTTGGGGTTGTACTTCAAACATTTCCAAATAGTCTTGATAAAGTTTTGCACAGGGGACTTTTTGTCCTGTCTTTTCTAGATTTTCGCGACCGGTGTTGACAAGCGCGTCTATTTGCACATCTTCCATTTTTAAAAGGTGATTCAGATGTACATTTCCGAAACCGCCACACCCAATGAGAGCGACATGAATTTTGTTCATGTAAAATCAACTGCCTTTCTTTTTCCGTAATCATGTTGGATAACTGCTACCATTACTATACACATTTTTTGGGAAAAAGAAAATAGATTCGTTATAAAAATTCTTTTAAAATGGAAGTTAATTTTTGTTCTGTGACATTGGAATAAAGTTTATTATCTATCATAATATTGGGAGATGTCCCACATTTTTTTAGGCAATTTTGTGTGATAAAATAGATTTTTCCATCTATTGAAACCGTTCCAGGTTCCAAATTTAATAATTTAGAAACGGCTTTACTGATTTGATACCCTCCCTTTTTGATACACCGGGGACCAGTACAGACAACGATTTTATGTTGATAAGTTTCTCCCTTTAAGCTGGGAAAGCGGGTTATCAATGCCTGTAAAAAACTGTCTTTTAAATTCATCGCTTCTGCTAACTGAGCTCTGGCAAAAATGGGAATATAACCATAGATGGTCTGTATTTCTCTTAAAGCCTGTACAATTGTTTGTTGAGAAGTATCCTGTGATTGATAATATGCAATCACTTCTTGTAGTTTATCTTGTTGTTGATTCATTTCAAACCCTCTATTTCAATCGTTAAATATGATATTGACAATGTCTGTAATGGGGTTGTATGGCTTGCTGTTTGAGCTGTTGGGCTTGTCGATATCCTTTCCATGCCTTAGAAGCACCTTCTTCAGTTACTTCTAAATCGGGAATTTGGTATGAATAAGCATTGTCAACGGTTTCATAGATAGGGGTATGGTCTGGAGCTTGATAACAAAGGGTGATATTTTGCATTGCATTGGGTTGGTGATTGGGTTCAAAGACCCATCCAGCCGCTTTATAAACACGATAGTTTTTTGGAGTAACCGTTTGTATTGGCGCGGTATCTCCTCTTAAGACAGGGTGATGGTGGATAAGCGCTTGAATAAAAAATAACTTTACTTCAAAAATTTGTGCCAATCGATTTTGTATCTGTGTGGGAATATATCCATATAATGCCTGTATTTCGCGAAGCGCTTGTAAAATTGTCTCTCGCGAATGCACCTGCATTTGATAATAATTTAAAATTTCATCGATTTGATTTTGATGATTCAAAAAATCACAACCTTTCCATGATTGTGATTAGTGTTCCATCATTGATTGAGATTATCCGATAGAAGATCCTTGTTTTACAGATTTGGATTTTATTTCTATCTGTTCATAAGTGTTTAAAAAGGTATATTCAGGATAAAAAATACCCGTTAAAAACCAATGTTGTTGTTGATTCCAATGTTGTTGTGTGTAAAATTGAGCGTATTCTTGTATAGTATGTGTTTGTTTAACTTTAAAAATATGTAGATGTTGTCTTAATAGGACCCATATAATTGCACAACAGGTATTGATTCCAAATGTAATGGACATTACGATAAGCGCATTGGAATAACTGATACAAAAAGCCAAATTCAATAAGAATATATCCATAACCAGTGTCAAAAAAATAATTCCTGTAAATACAATATTAAATTTTCGGTTCATATCTGATTTCCTCTCATAAAAAGATATCCTATATTTATGAGAAAGGCATTGTCATTTATGCCTAAAATTCTTTTTGATTTAGAACAATCAAATTTTGCTGTACAGACCGATATTCGTTATGATACAATCCTACTGTTAGATAGTTGCTTTTTCATCGATATGAAATTAGAAAGGAAGTGTTTTAAATGTCTTTTTTAGCAGTACCTTCTTTGGAATACCTAAAAAATCAAAATATTTTTTCTGGAAGTTATCAAAATTATAATTTTAAAATTTTTCCCAAAGGAGAAGTTATGACCGTAGCTGTTTGGTTTGGGCGTTTTTGTTATGACAAAAGTGAAATAACTAATACAGAAGAATTTACAATCAATCTTGAGGGATATCAACAGATGATTACTTGGATAGAACAACACTATCAAACCGAAATCAAGTAGTGATATGATAATCCATAAACAGAGAGACTGCTAAATGATTCACCTGCTGCATATACTTTACAAATATGCTTTTGGGGTGAATTATGAAAAAGGTAAAATCTCTGTTGTTAAGTGTGTTTTTATTAACTGGAACCGCTTTGCTAATTCGTGCAATTGGAATTTCCTTTACAGCTTATCTTTCCAATAAAATTGGAGCTGTGGGAATTGGTATTTATCAATTGATTATGTCAGTGTATTCTTTGGCAATTACATTGGCGACTTCTGGAATTAAATTTACAGCAACCCGTCTGGTTTCTGAAGAAGCTGGAGCAAATCGCAGTTGTGGTGTGAGAAAGGCGGTTAGAAGCTGTTTATTATATGCTTTTACCTTTAGTATCATAACGGCGCTGCTTTTGTTTTTCAATGCCAACTGGATTGGGACCGTTTGGCTAGATGATCAAAGGACGGTTTTATCTTTGCGTTTGTTGGCAATCGGGTTGCCTTTTGTAGCTGTTTCAGCAGTGATGAATGGTTATTTTACAGCTGTTCGGAGCTCCCAAAAGGGCGCTTTTATTCAAATTGCAGACCAGTTTATTATGATTATTATCACAGTGATGGGGCTGAATTTATTACTTCCCAAGGGGGTGGAGTATGCTTGTGTCGCTCTGGTCATTGGTTCTTGTGTATCAGAGTGTTTTACTTGTGTCTTTTTGGGATTATGCTATTGTTTGGAAAAGAAAAATAAGGGCGAACAAAATAAAAAATGCCCTGGAATTTTTAAGAGGATGCTTCAGATAGGAATCCCCATCGCATTGAGTTCTTATGCGCGTTCAGGACTTTCTACAATACAGCATTTGTTGATTCCCAGAGGTTTATCAAAATCTGGCTCTTCTAAAGAAGAGGCTTTTAGCGCCTATGGAACGGTTCATGGAATGGTGCTGCCACTTATTTTATACCCTTCTGCACTGATGATTTCACTGGCGGAGTTGTTGGTACCAGAATTGACTGAATGTCAAGTGAAAGGACATCGAAAGCGCATTGATTATATGTCCAGTAGAACGTTTCAATTGAGTCTATTATTTTCAGTTGGCGTAATGGGTGTGTTATTTTGTTTTTCAGAGGAACTGGGGAATGGCATTTATCACAATGCAGATGCCGCAAGGTATATTCAAATATTCGCTCCATTGGTTTTAATTATGTATATGGATACTGTTGTAGATGGAATGTTAAAGGGGTTGGGTGAACAACTCAACTCGATGAAATACAATGTGATAGATGCGTTTTGTTGTGTGGTAATGGTTTATTTTTTAATTCCGATTTATGGTATTCGGGGTTATATTATCACAGTTATGGTATCTGAAGTATTGAATTTTTCATTGAGTTTAAATCGCTTAATTAAGATTACAAATATTCGTTTGAATTTATTCAATAGCTTGTGTAAACCAGTTTTTTGCATTTTGTTATCAAGTGTATTTGTGCAGTTTTTTTTAAAGCCCAACAGTGTGTTTGGAAAGTTTTTCCCACAGACGTTGTTACTTCAGATTCCCATGATGATACTGTGTTATGTGGTTTTTCTGATTTTAACCTCAGCACTGAACAAAGAGGATACCCAGTGGCTTCGCTGCATTTTAAAAAAATAAGCTTCTAGAATATGGCTGATTTTTAATCTGAAGTCTGGTTGATTTTGCATTTTTTTCTCATTTTTATCAAAAATATTTTATAATTATCTAGTATGATACTAGTAATCCAAAAACGGATTCACCCACTGTCGGGGTTCATTGGGCGATGAACGCACTGATGGACATGGCAGACAAACAATAAGGTCTTTTTTGCGTTCAAAAAAGAATTTAGAATAGATAAATGATTTACAAGATAAAAGCGGTTGTGATATCACAACCGCTTTTATCTTGTAAACAATAGTATTATTGTTTTAAAGCATCCAATAAAATTTGATAAGCTGCTTTTAATTGCTGATAACTGGTTCGGCAATTTGCCGGGCTAGTGGAAGGCAAGGAGATGGCGGGAATTTTCGTTTGGGGAAAACAGTATTTTTCATATAATTGATAAGCCTTTGCTCCAGTCGTAAAGATGGTATGAATTTGGCTGTTGGATAATATTTCACTGAGGTTATTGGGAATGGGATTTTGAATGCTGCTGTCTGAAGCTCCATCGATTTCACAGGATTTGAGCACATCCCAAAGTGCAATTTGGTTTTGTAATAACAGATTTTGTTTTTCTTGATTGGTGGTGGGAAGTGGTTTTTCCAGTAGATCTGAAATAATTTTCCAAAATCGATTTTGAGGATGTCCATAGTAAAATCCATATTCTCTAGATTTTGGAGAGGGCATGGTTCCTAATATTAAAATGCGAGAATGGGAATCATAACAAGGGGGAATGGTGTGTGTGATGGTTTGTTTCATAAAATAGTCCTTTCGTAAAAGCTATTATCATACTAACATGACTTGAAAGAAATGTAAATGGATCCAATATAAAATGAGAATTTGCACCAAAAAAAGGGTATTTACTTGCTTTTTAAAAATTCACATGGTAAAATAATAGAAGTTTTATGAAAAATTAAACTGGAGGATTGTAGGAATTTATGGACGCAGCAAAAAAAAATGCAGCTTCAAAGAGGATAAAAAAAGAAAAAAGATATCAAGAAAGTGTTTTTTTTAAAAATCTAGAGCGTTTTTTTAAAAAATACAAGCATATTTTTGCTTTACTTTGTATGATTGGTATTATGTTGGGAGTCAGTTTCCATTTATTTGAACAGGTGGTTCGAGATGCCAGTGAAACCCCAGCTTGTATTTTAAGTACAAATGATGCAAATAATACTTCTCAAGATGTCATTGGCAAATTTGATAAGGAAACCATTATCAATCAAAATTTTATTGCTACAGAGAGAAGTATTACTGGATTTTCTATCCAATTTGCCACTTATGGAGCAGTTCCTCACGGAGTTGTAACAGCGACATTGGTCAATTTAGAGACCAATCAAGAGGTTTATAAGACCCATATCGATATCAGTGAAATTAGAGATAATCTCTATTATGATATTTTGTTTTATAGCAAGGCAATTCCCACCAATCCTGGAGATCGTTTTCAGTTAAATTTATATGTTTCCAATCTCTATGCAAATAGCGAACTGACAGTCTATCATACAGGCGATTTGGATTATGCACAAGGAGATTTCTTTATCAATGGAAGACGCCAGCAAAATGATCTATCCTTTAAGATATATTCTGGACAAAATGCCTTTATCAAATACCTATTTTGGATTTTAGCAGTTGCAATAATACTGTTTTTTGTAGTGTTTTATGTTCTGATCTTTTGTATCAAAATAAAGATAGAACGATTGGCAGCGATTGTTTTGCTGTTTTTTGGAATGATTTATATGTTTGTCATTCCTCCTAAATCCGTACCAGATGAGCAGGCTCATATTGATACCGCATATCATTATTCTAATTTGATGATGTTTCAAAATTATCCAGAGGACAATTCAAAGCGATTGACACAGCGAAAAGAAGATGCAGAATTTTTGGGATTACAACCCCAGATTACGATAGAAAATTATCGAACCCTTTATAAACATTTTTTTGAAATGCAACAAAGTGATGAAATGGTACAAGCGAATGCAAAAGTAGTTAATGCCCCATTCTTTTTATATATTCCATCCGCTTTGGGGATTACCATTGGAAGACTGCTGCATTTGGGAACCATTCCCATGTATTATTTGGGGCGGCTATTCAATCTGTTGAGTTATATAGTATTGATGTATCTTGCAATTAAGAAGATGCCTTTTGGGAAGATGATTTTATTTGGACTGTGTGTGTTGCCATTGATGTTGCAACAATCAGCTTCTTTTTCTTATGATGTATTGTTGAATTCCTTAGCCTTTTTATTAATTGCCTATATTTTATCGATTGCATATGGAACGCAGGAGATAAAGGTGCTGGATTTGATAATTTTGTGTGTTTTGAGTGGGTTGCTTTCCCTTTGTAAAGGTGGGGCTTATTTCCCAATTGCATTTCTTTCCTTAATCATTCCTATCAAGCGTTTTCCTGAACGTAAAAATCACCATATTTTTGTTGGGGCTGCAATTGGAGTTTCCTGTCTGGCATTCTTTGGATATCATTTGAGTCTGTTATTGGATATGTCATCGGGAAGTGAAGGCTTTGTGATTGAATGGTCTCAAACACCTGCTTATACCATTCCTTATATGCTTTCTCACATTGGTGAAACATTAGAATTATTTGCTAATACCTTTATTCAGAAAAAAGATTTTTATTTGATTTCTTCCATTGGTCGTTTGGGCTGGCTAGAGTTTGGAATTTCTAATTTTTTGGCACTGTTGTTTGTATTATTCTTGGTACTAACCGCAATCAAGCCACAGTCAGAGTTACAACCGATTAAATTAGGGGTAAAATTTTGGATGATTTGTATTATCCTAGGTAGCGTGGTATTGGTAGAGGTGGGAATGGCAACAAGCTGGACACCGATTGATTATGAATTTATTGAAGGGGTACAGGGAAGGTATTTTATTCCAGTTTATCCATTGTTATTTTTATTGCTCAGAAACCATTCGTTGACCTTTCAGAAAAATACAGATAGAACCTTATTATTTTCTGGTATGTGGTTGCAATTTGCCGCAATTACTGAAATCATACGAACACTGTTATTTGTGGGATAGGGGTTTATATCAAGATGAGAGAATATGATACAAAGACATTAAAACGTCTGCAACAGATAGAGTTGGAAATTTTAGATGATTTTATGGCTATCTGCAAGCGTTATCAACTGGAATACTTTGGCTTTGGTGGTACGGGAATAGGCGTGTTGAGACATCGGGGATTTATTCCATGGGATGATGATATTGATGTGGCACTGACCCGTAAGGATTATGATAAATTTATTGAGGTGGCACAAAGGGAATATTCCCATAAATATACCATTTTAAATGCGCAAACAGATCCCAATTATCCGCTTGCAACCACACGTTGGATTGTAAATGGAACAAAATTTAGAGAATATTCTATGAAGGACGTCAAATGTGATTTGGGTATTTTTTTAGATATATATGCCTTTGACAATGTGCCTGATGATGATAAACTCATGAGAAAACAGGCAAAAGAGGTTTGGTTTTGGAATAAATTGATGATTTTACGCAGTGTGCCTTTTCCAGTACTTGGCTTTCATAATTGGAAAGCCAAACTCATTCATGGAATTTGTGCAGTGGTGCATTATGCAATGAAGCTTTGTTGTATCTCTAAAAAGTGGTTGGCAAAGAAGATGTTACAGGCAACAACGAGATATAATCATCAAGACAGCAAAAGGCTTGCTTATTATTGTGATACCAATCCATATACCAATATGATAGAAAAAATACAGTTGTATCCCTTGCAAGAATTGGAATTTGAAGGCAGAAAGATGACCTTTCCAAAAGAGATGCACGATATGTTGACTATACTTTATGGGGATTATATGCAGCTTCCGCCAGTGGAGAAACGCAAGAATCATTTTCCATATGAACTGGATTTTGGAAACCGAAAGTAAATAAAAAACTGAGGAAATTCTTATGAAGTTACAAGCATTGATTTTGGGAAATGAAAAAAACTTAGGTAGAAAGATTTATTTATGGACAATCCTGTCTGGGATTGCTTATGCAGCAACCACACTGCTATTGACTTGGGTTGTTACGATGGTGTTGGGAGAACAAAAATCCGATTCCTTTTATTTTGCCTATACAACTGCCCAGTTGTTTTTGACAGTAGGATTTTATGGCATGCGCGTATTTCAGGCTTCTGATATGAAAAATGCTTATTGTTTTCAGGAATACTGTTCTTCTAGGGTAATTTCCTGTGCGATTATGATGTTGGCTTCTGTCGTATTTGTGCTGATCAATGGATATGATATGGAAAAGACCATCTTAATTATTTTGGTTTGCGCCTATCGTGGATTTGATGCAGTCAGCGATGTATTTGAAGCGCTTTATCAACAAAATGGGCGAATGGATTTGTCAGGGAAGTCTTCTTTTTTTAAAATTGCAATTTCTACAATTGTGTTTATTTTGGTATTTTTGTTGACCAAAAGTCCCGTTTGGGCAACCTTATTTGCCCTGATAAGTACAATTTTGGTATGGTTGTGTTTGGATATTGCAATTGTAAATGAGTTTGCGCGATTGCAAATTGATTTAAAAAACAAACGTGTAAGGTCATTGCTTCTAGCTTGTTTACCGTTGTGTATGGGAAATTTTTTGTGTAACTATATCTTTAGTGCATCAAAATTTGCGATTGACCAACAAGCTGTGACAGAAGGCATACAGACAATTTACAATATATTATTTATGCCAGCTTCAGTAATTAATTTATTTAGTGGATTTATTTTTAAACCAATGGTGACTTCTTTGGCAATGCGTTGGGGAGATAAAAAATATCATTCGTTTCAACAAACCCTGTTTCGACTTACTTTGGCAGTTGGTGGTTTAACCTTGTTGGCAGTTGTTGCCGGATATTTTTTGGGAACACCAATTCTTGGATTTATCTATCATGTTGATTTATCTAGCTATCGATGGCATTTGAGTATTATGATTATTGGTGGAGGATTAAGCGCTTTTAGTACTGTATTATATTATGTCGCAACGATTATGCGATGTCAAAAACAAATTATGCTGATTTATGCGTTGACAGCAGTATTGGCATTGTCTATTTCTGGCGTATTGGTGAAATATTGGGGACTTATGGGTGCCGCGTTGGGATATTTGTTATTGATGTTATTTATGACAATGTTATTTGTTGGGCTTTGGATTTGGCAGATAAAAAAAGCCTACCAATTGGAAAGGAAGGATATTCATTGATAAATAAACAAACCAACAATCATACTTTTGTAATTTGTGCTTATAAAGAAAGTCCCTATTTAGAACAAGCAATTGAGTCATTGCTAAATCAAACCCTAAAAAGTCAAATTATCATGGTGACTTCAACACCCAATGACTATTTGGCGCAAATAGCATCGAAATATCAATTTCCTATTTTTTCTCACCGTGATGGCAGTATTGGAAAAGACTGGAATTTTGGTTTATCTAAGGTGACAACGAAATATGCTACCATTGCCCATCAGGATGATATTTATTGTCCTGAATATCTACAGACTTGTATGGGAATGTTTCAAAAAAATCCAGATGCCTTGATTGCTTTTACCGATTATGATGAGATGAAAGATAACCAAGTAATTCCCAAAAGTAGAAATATGAAGATTAAACGAATATTATTGGCGCCGTTAAAATATTTTAAACACAACCGTTTGATACGCAATCGCGTGTTGGCTTTGGGTTGTGCAATCTGTTGCCCAGCAGTGACTTATAATTTGCATACACTGTCAAATTTTCAGTTTAATCATCAAATGACAGTTAGCTTGGACTGGGAAGCTTGGTACCGAATTGCCCAAAAAAAAGGTGCGTTTTGTTACAGCGACCGTTCACTGATGTATCATCGCATTCACGAGGAATCTGAAACAACCCAAGCGATTCAGGATAGTCGTCGTGAGCAGGAAGATCAGTATATGTTTGAAAAGTTCTGGCCAAAATGGATGGCAAACTTTTTGATGAAATTTTATAGCAAAAGTCAGGACAGCAACAATGGATAACAGAAGAAAGGAATGAAAAGATGAAGGTATTGATTATTATTCCCGCCTTTAATGAAGAAGAATCCCTTTGTAATGTCGTTAAAAATCTGAAATCTGCTGCACCTGATGTAGATTATTTAATTGTAAATGATTGTTCTACAGATAGGACAGAAGCGCTATGCCAAGAGCATGATTTTAACTATATTACATTTCCAGTAAATCTTGGTATTGGCGGAGGAGTACAAGCAGGTTATTTATATGCCGTCGAAAATGGCTATGATATTGCCATTCAGATGGATGGAGATGGTCAGCATGACCCCAATTATATTAAAGATGTGATAAAACCCCTTCAAGATGGAACGGCTGATATGGTGATTGGTTCCAGATTTATTACCAAAGATGGCTTTCAATCTTCTGCAATGCGTCGATTGGGAATTGGATTTTTAAAGTTTCTCATTCGGATTTGTTGTGGAACGACCGTCAATGATACCACAAGTGGATTTCGCGCAACCTCTCGGTCATTGACAAAATTTTTTGCCAAAAATTATGCACAGGATTATCCCGAACCAGAAGCAATTATTGCCGCTGTGTTGGAGGGGTATCGCGTGACAGAAGTTCCTGTTATTATGCACGAACGTCAGGGGGGAGAATCTTCTATTAATGCGCTGAAATCTATCTATTATATGATTAAGGTTTCATTGGCAATTTTAATTTATCGATTGGGAAATTTAAAAAAGAAGGGGTAATGATATGGTAATCACACTAAGGATTTTTTTGATTGTCTGTATTTTAATTTATTTGTTGATTATATTGAATTTACTCCGAAAGAAAAATTTAAATCTTCGCTATACTCTGGTTTGGTTACTGTCTGGAGTTATCATGATGGTGGTTTGTATATTCCCTGATTTGTTATTTGAGTTTGCAAGGTTTATTGGGGTAGTAGACCCAGTCAATATGGTCTTTATGGTAGAGGGAATGTTTATTTTGATTATCCTGTTATCATTGACCACAATTGCTTCCCACAGCAATGACAAAATTAGAAAACTCACCCAGACGATTGCATTGTTAGAAAGAAGAATTCGCAAATTGGAAGAAGGTCAACAGGCACAAGATTTACAAGAAGAAAAGAAGTGCCCTTAACATGGATTTGATACAATACTTAAATCATGAATTTCAGATTCAATTAAATCAACAACAGATACAAGCTGTCTTGAGTGACGAGAAGAATATTTTGTTGTTGGCAGTGCCAGGTTCTGGAAAGACCACTGTTTTAGTCAGCCGAATTGCAAAGTTGCTGTTAAACGATAAGATAGATGCTTCTCGGATTCTCACATTGACCTTTAGCCGCGCCTCTGCAAAAGATATGGGGGAGCGGTTTTCTCGTTTGTTTGGACCACTTGGCATATCATCTCCGCGTTTTTCCACCATACATAGTTTTTGTTATACCATTTTAAAATATTATTCTAGGCGTTATCAAAGATCTTTTCCTACCTTGATTGCGGATGCTAGTGGTGAGATTACAAAAGGGCAGATGTTGCGTCAAATTTATCAACAGGTTTGTCATGATTATTTGGCAGATGATTTGCTGGAAAGTCTTTCCAATGATATTAGTTTGGCAAAAAATTTACACTATACCAAATCAGAAATCAAACAAATGCAAAGTACAGTAGAACCCTTTTTTGAACTGTATCAAGCCTATGAAACAGCAAAAAAAGAGAATCATATGATGGATTATGATGATATTTTGATATTTGCATTGGAAATTTTGCAAAAACTTCCATCTGTATTGTCTCATTTTCAAAAACAGTACACCTATATTCAAATTGACGAAGCACAAGATACTTCTAAGATTCAATATGAGATTATTCATTTGTTCTCCAAAACGACAAATTTATTTTTAGTAGGAGACGAAGACCAGTGTATTTATAGTTTTCGTGGCGCTTATCCAGAGGGGCTTTTGCGTTTCCAACAGGATTATGATGATACGGTAGTACTAAAAATAGAAAAAAATTATCGTTCTAATTGTGATATTGTGCGGGAAGCAAATTTATTTATTCAGGGGAACCAAGCGCGTTATCAAAAAAATATGTTTTGTGATAATCAAAGAGAGGGTTCCATTGAGTTTATAGAATTAGAAGACTATAGCCAACAGTATCGGGAGATTGAAAAACTATTAAAACAGGAAAACAAAAATCATTCTGTTGCAATTTTATACCGCAATCATGAAAGTGTGGTTCCTGTGCTGGATATATTAAATCGCTTAAAAATACCCTATATCATGAGAGAACACAATCTGAAATTCTTTCATAGCTTTGTGGTAAAAGATATTTTGAGCTTTTTTAAACTCTCTTATCATGCGAAGGATATCAAAGCATTTCAACAGATTTATTATAAATGTATGTGTTCTAAGACGGTTTTTTTATTTGTAAAGGAAAATATACAATATTTTTCTTCTGTATTTGAAGCTGCTGCAAATTGTGCTCAGGTGCCTAGTTATTTAAAAACAAAATTGTTGGAATATCACAAGTGTCTTTTAAAACTCAAGGATAAGCCTCCATTTGTAGCGATTGGGTGGATACAAGAAAAACTGGGTTATGATAAGTATTTATCAAAGCGGTGTTCCTCTGGAAATAATCCAGTTAATGCGGCATTAAAACTGAATATTTTAAAGACCATTGCACGAGAACATCAAACAATTGATACCTTTGTGGATCGTTTAATGCAGTTGGAGTTACAACTACAACAGGGAAATCAAGATGGTGAAGATGCTTGGCTGACATTGTCCTCCATTCATTCTAGTAAAGGTTTGGAGTTTGATACTGTAATCTTGTTGGATATGTTGGAGAGTATTTTGCCAAACCAACACGCTTTGGATTATTTAGATGAGGGACAGACGACATTTTTAGAAGATGAAGCAAGATTATTTTATGTTGCAATTACTCGTGCAAAGTCAAGACTTGTGATTTATACTGCTGCATATTGTAACGATGAGCCAGTTGTAAAGTCCCAATTTGTAGCGCGTCTACAAAAAGAAATTCCCGTTTTAACAAGCAATCTTGGGACATCAGATGCGCAGTTACAGGGTAGAGAGGTATGGCACAAATTTTTTGGAGCGGGTGTCATTGTAGAGGAATTAGAAAGGGATATTGTGAAGATTTATTTTTTTAAACATGGCTGTAAAAATATCTCTTATCAAAGTTGTTTGGAAAGCAATTTGCTTAAAATTAATTCAAAAGTAAAATCGAAAGGAATTTTTTCATTATGAAAGAAGTTTTATTACATACCGTGTGGGAAAAAGAAATTACAGTCAATCGCGACCAATTGGCAAAGTCTGTTGGCAGTGGTGAAGTGGCTGTGTATGCAACTCCAATGATGATTGCATTGATGGAAGAAGTTTCTGCATATTGTTTAAAACAGTTTTTAGATCCAGAAGAAACTTCAGTGGGAATATTGATGAACACCACCCATTCTGCTGCAACTCCAGAAGGAATGAAGGTGAAGGTAACTGCTGAAATTATTGGGATAGAGGGAAAAAAGGTGACCTTTTCTGTAAAGGCGGTAGATGAAAGCGATGTCATTGGAAAGGCAAT
This sequence comes from uncultured Oscillospiraceae bacterium, assembly GCA_910579175.1. Classification (GTDB taxonomy): domain Bacteria; phylum Bacillota; class Clostridia; order Oscillospirales; family Ruminococcaceae; genus Massiliimalia. The sequence continues at coordinate 45,874 of CAJTTB010000015.1, forward strand.
TCATGAACGCTTTATCGTCATCAAAGAAAAGTTTGAAAACAGAGCACAAAGCAAATTGACCAAATAAAAAAGAGCTGCTCAATCAATACAGCAGCTCTTTATTACAATTAGTGGTTGTTGGAAATGAAATTCCAAGCGTCTTTACACATGGTCTCGATGTTATATTGCGCTACCCATCCCAACATTTCTTTGGCTTTTGCTGGGTCTGCATAACATTCTGCAATATCACCTGCGCGTCTTGGAGCGATTTCATAAGGGATTTTAATGTTGTTTGCCTTTTCAAAGGAATGCACAATATCTAAAACAGAATATCCGGTACCTGTTCCAAGATTGACCGCTTCAACACCTGTGTGTTTTCTGGCATATTGTAGTGCTTTTAAGTGTCCAACAGCAAGATCCACAACATGGATATAATCGCGCACACCGGTTCCGTCAGGTGTTGGATAATCGTTTCCAAATACATTCAAATGATCTAGTTTTCCAACAGCAACTTGGCAGACATAAGGCATTAAATTGTTGGGGATACCATTTGGATTTTCCCCGATCATACCGCTTTGATGTGCTCCAATTGGATTGAAATAACGCAATAACATAACACTCCAATCATGGTCAGGAACATAGAGATCTGAAAGAATTTGTTCTAACATCAGTTTGGTGCTACCATATGGGTTTGTTGTGGAAAGTGGGAAATCCTCTCGAATTGGAACCGTCTTGGGAGAACCATAAACGGTTGCAGAAGAACTAAAAACAATTCTCTTACAGTGATGTTTTCTCATTGCATCACATAAAATAAGTGTTCCAGTGATGTTGTTGTAATAATATTCCAATGGCTTTTGTACAGATTCTCCAACTGCTTTTAAACCGGCAAAGTGGATTACAGTGTCAATTTCATTTTCAGAGAATACCTTTTCTACACCTTCAGGATCCAGCAAGTCTACTTCATAAAATTTGAAATCTTTTTTGGTAATTGCTTTGATTTTGTCTAGAACATCTGGTTTGCTGTTAGAAAAGTTATCCAGAATTACAATGTTTTCACCTGCATTTAACAATTCGACGCAGGTATGAGAACCAATAAATCCTGCGCCACCTGTGACTAATACTGCCATAAAATCGTTTCCTTTCTATCATTTAAAATTTGCTGCAAATTTATCTATTGCTTACAATTTTATTATATCTATCCGGCAGATGATTGTCAATCAAATACAACAATTATCCATATTTATGATTTTTATTGATACAGTCCGAGATGAATCAACCATATGATGGGATATGGATAAAGATATTCTGTTGATATCCACAAAGCTACTGCTTTGATTTGGTATGATAGGGTAAGTATCGATGATATTGACAAAATAAAGGCTTCTTGGTATCATATAGTAGCATGTAAGTATAAATTGGTCAAATAATGCTAATGTGAAAATAGAAAGGCTTGGTCCTATTACAATGAAGATTCAAAAATGTTTGGGTTGCATGAGGGAAATTGGCGCAGATATCACACGATGTCCCCATTGTGGTTTTTGTAAAGATGACCCAGTGCCACCACATTTATTGCCTCCAGAAACATTATTACATAATGCTTATTTAGTTGGAAAACTGTTAAGGACAGATGGAGAAGGTGTTACTTATTTAGGTTATGATAAAAATATTTCCCGTCCAGTTATGATTCGGGAGTATCTTCCATTGACTTTGGTTTCAAGAGAACTAGAAGATATTGTGGTAAAACCAGGATGTGAGGCAAAGTTTAAGGCGTTAAAATCTGATTTTGTCGATTTGTATCTGCATCTTGCAGATTTGAAGGTATTACCAAATATTTTAAAGGTGTATGAGGTATTTGAAGAACACAATACAATGTATGCCATTTGTGAATATGTAGAAAATCAGTCTTTGAATGATTATTTAATTGCTCATGCAGGAGAATTGACCTGGGAACAGGCTGCCGGATTATTTAAACCATTGTTGGAATCTTTGGTTGTCATTCACAGTTCTGGAGTGATTCATAGAGGGATTAGCCCAGAGACAATTGCTGTTTCCAGCAATGGAAATTTAAAATTGATGGGGTTTGCAATCTGTTCTGCTCGTGCAGTGGGAAGTGAAATTCAAAGCACATTATATGAAGGATATGCAGCTCCTGAACAGTATTCACTGATGGTACCACATGGAGAGTGGACAGATGTCTATGCAATTTGTGCTGTATTGTATAAGGTGTTGACTGGTACCATGCCTCCCAATGCTTCTAGTCGTGCCATTAATGATAATTTAATTGATTTATATCAGCTTAATCATACAGTTCCTCAATATATTTCTAGAGCGGTAATGGGTGGATTGCGCTATGAATATACAGAGCGTACACAAACTATGCGCGATTTGATTAATATGTTGTATTTTGCAACTAGGATGGATCAAACGACATTATTTTCCAGTACTGCAATTGCCAAACAACCTTCTGTTCGTCTAAAAGAACAGGAACCTGAAGAAGATGAAATCAGTTATTATAAAAATAAACGTCAGGACAAATATATTGAGTATTATGAAGAAGAGGAAGAGGAAATACATAAAAAGCCAAAAAAGAACAAACGAAAAAGAAAGATGCCCATTTGGATTATTGTTTTACTCTGTTGTATTCCCGTGATTATCTTGGTTTGTTTGTTTTTATATGATGCAATGATTGGATTTTCTCCAAAAGATCGCGATACACATTCTATGCAAAGCAGTCAGCTCAATAGTCTTTTGTCAGAGGAAAGCTCTGAAGAGCCCTCTTCAAAAGAAGTTTCCTCTAAATCAGAGCCAATGCAGATTAAAACCCCTATGGAAACCTTTGTGGGAAGTGTATACAGTGTTTCTGAAATGGCAAAGTATAAGGATCGCTTTCATATTGGAGCACCGATTTATGAATATAATGAAGCTCCAGCAGGGCAGATTTTTAAACAGAGTATCGATCCTGGAACAGAAGTAACCGCAACAGAACAGTTGACCTTATATGTTAGTAAGGGTCCACGATATATTGTATTGCCACCAGTAGGCGGTATGGATGCAACCAGCTATATTGCGCAATTACAGGCAAATTATGATATTGTAGCAAGTACCAGAAAAGAATATCATGATGTGGTTGCTGCGGGAAAGGTGATTCGTGTAGAACCTTCTGAGGGCTCCACAATTGATCGTTCCATCGGCACGGTGATAACGGTGGTTGTCTCAATCGGTCCTGATCCCAATAAGACGATTGCTCCTTCGGAGCCAGAGTCCTCATCACAACCGACAGACCCAAATGGTGTAACACAAGAGCCAGGAAATAGCAGTTCAGAGGCAGCTCCATACGTTCAGGGAACAGAAGATACGCCGATGAATCCAGAGGCTGAATAATCGAGATACAGGAAGGTGAGCAAACTGATTTGCTTCGCCTTCTTTGTTTGTTTGAGAAAGGATTTGACAAGAAGTGATTGTAATAGTTATCATGTGTATCGGTGTGTTAATTGGTTATCAGTGGTTTCCACATAAATGGTCTAAAGTCAATACAGTGTTACAGATGGTTTGTATCGCTATTTTAATTTTTTCAATGGGGGTTAAGTTGGGAAGTCGTGAAAACTTTTTATATGAAATAACACATCTGGGGTTTTCTAGTTTATTGTTTGCATTGATTCCAATTGGATTATCTGTTTTATTGGTTTATCTGCTGACAGAAAAATATTTGAAAAAATCAAAGAAAAAGAGTACTGAGGAGAAAGAAACATGGTAATCATTGCAGTTTCCGCATTGTTATTGGGTGTTATCTGTGGTCAGTGGTTGTTTTCGATACAGCTTGCCCAGACCATTGAATTTCTTGCAGAGTATGTATTATATTTGCTGATGTTTGCAGTGGGAATTAGCATTGGAACCAACAAAATGATTTTACATAAATTAAGAGAATACAATTTGACAGTATTATTGATTCCTTTTGGAATTGTGGTGGGCTCTGTGACGGGAGGAGCAATCTGTGCATGGATATTAAAGATGCCATTGAATGCCAGTGTATCCATTGCCAGTGGGCTAGGTTGGTATAGTCTTTGTGGAGTTTTAATGGATGAATTGGCAGGCGCACAGATGGGTGCAATTGCATTTTTAAGCAATTTATTTAGAGAAATACTGTCTTTTTTGATGATTCCTTTGATTGTAAAGTGGTTGAATCCCTATACTGCAATTGCTCCAGCTGGTGCAACGAGTGAAGATACAACGCTGCCAATGATGATAAAGTATACAAAAGAAGATGTTGTTGTATTGTCAGTCCTCAACGGTGTGATCTGTTCTGCATTGGTACCAGTTATGGTAAACTTTTTTTACGCCGTTTTGCCATAAAATACACATTGGTATGGAGAATTATCATAGATGAAAAAACAAATGTACTAGAACATAAAAGTCAGCTAATCACTGCGTAATTAGCTGAAAAAATTATTCTGGAAAAGATGTTTCTTTGATAAATTTTAAATCTTCTAAATGATAAGGAGTATGTTGATAAACAATATTAATCCAATTTTTAAACAGTAAATTTGCATGTCCTCTCCAGACGAATGGTGGACGCTGTGAGGGGTCATCATTGGGAAAATAATGATAGGGAAGTTCAATATCCAGCCCTTTTTGTTTATCTCGAAAGTATTCTTCAGCAAGCGTTCTGCGATCGTATTCCGCATGACCACACACAAAAAACTTTCTGCCGTCTTTTGCTGCAATGATATTTGCGCCAGAGATATCAGAATAAGATAAAATACGCAGTTGAGAGTGGGCAATTACAGCGTCTTCGTCAATGGTAGTATGTCTGGAATGAGGTACATAAAAGAGTTCATCAAATCCCCGAACAAGTAGGTGATTGGGATCCGTAATATGATGTGGAAAGATTCCAAACATCTTTTTTGATAAAGGGATTTTTTTGATGCCATAGTGATGATATAATCCGGCTTGGGCACCCCAACAAATATGTAGTGTAGCATAGACATGGGTTTTGGACCATTCAAAAATGGTGGTCAGTTCTTTCCAGTAATCTACCTGTTCAAATGGAATTTGTTCCACTGGGGCGCCAGTGACAATGAGACCATCGTAATATTGGTCTTGAATTTCGGAAAATGTTTTATAAAATTTAAATAGGTGTTCTGCATTGGTATTTTTAGAGACATGGGTAGCCATTTGTAATAATTCAATGTCCAATTGAAGTGGCGTATTTCCCAAAAGACGCAGCAATTGATTTTCTGTTTCAATTTTTTTGGGCATTAAATTGAGAATCATAATTTTAAGTGGACGAATGTCCTGATGTTCTGCGCGTTCTTGTGTGATTAAATAAATGTTTTCCTGTTCTAGTAGGTTTTTGGCTGGTAGGTCATTCGGGATATAAATAGGCATGATGGTTTCCTCCCAATGGAAATAAAAGTCAATCTGTAATGGTATCAAAAAATATCCTTTTTACGATTTTATATTTTTTAGGTAACAGATTTTTAAAATGAATTTGTTTTTCATTATAGCAAAATCTGATTTGATTTGCAAATGATGTTTGAAATGAATGAGTTATGATTGCATACTTTATAAATTCATGATATGATAAGAAATATTATGGTGAGAAAGGTATTTTGCTCTTTGTTGTTAGAGGTCGATGACTTTTGATAAAGTTATGTATTGGGCGAAAATCGCCCAATTGTTTTTATCTCATCATATAAGAAAGATTTTCCATAATTCCGCCAACTGTTTTTAAGGCTTTTCCAGTGTTTCTTTTGATGGATTTTACAGTTACTTGTTTGTGTTTAGAATGGTTGGAAAGCATATATGCGGCAGTTCCAATCACTGCCCCAGTTGCAAGTCCTGTAAATACTGGATTCATTGATCTTTTCATAAAAATTACTCCTTTTTAGTTATCATTATTTTAAATAGAAGATGTATTGTTAGTGTATGTAGAAAATAGTCAAATAAATCTGCCAGTTTCGGAAAAAAAGGAAAAATTTTCTAAAATTTTAATAGCGATAACGATTTGCTATCTGTAAAGGATGAGAGAAATATCATCTTTCTCAATTTAAAGCAGAAACTTATCCATACAACAATTTTTTTGATACAAGTGCATTCTCATCAGAAATACATCTATTTCACTACAAAGACTGTGGGTACCGATTGGATGATGACAAGATAAAAGCAGGTATAAGATAAGGAGAAAAATCAAAAGTATAAGCCATTGCTACGACTGAGCGGTTACAAATCTGTCTGTTTTCGGTTGTGAGCAATTGATAACCGATGTGGAAAGGAAAGATAAATATATGAGAAAACGCCCAGCAAGAGTCGCTGCAATACATGATTTATCCGGTTTTGGAAGATGTTCTTTGAGTGTGATTATTCCCATTTTATCCGTGATGGGAATCCAGCCTGTACCCCTGCCAACGGCAGTATTGTCCACCCATACAGGTGGATTTCAAAATGTAGTATTTCGTGATTTAAGTGATTTTGTAGAACCTGCTTTAAAACAGTACCAGTCAGAACATCTGGGATTTGAATCCGTTTATACAGGCTTTTTGAGTTCTGAACAGCAAATTGATCATTGTTTGGATTTTATTCGCGCATATCCCAAGGCATTGACCATTGTAGACCCTGTTATGGGTGACCATGGAAAGCGATATAAGACTTATACCATTTCTTTATGCAAGCGTATGAAAGAGCTTGTAAAGGAAGCGGATTTTATTACCCCAAATCCGACTGAAATGAGTTTGTTATTGGAAGAGGAATATGACCCCAGACCGATGACCCATCAGGAATTGAAAACAAAGCTGTTAAAACTCAGTGATATGGGTCCTTCTACAGTGGTGGTAACAGGGGTGGAACTTGCAGATATGACAATTAACAATGTGGGTTATGACCGAGAAAGAAATTCATTTTGGCGGGTAAAATGCAGCTATGTTCCTGTATCCTATCCGGGAACAGGAGATGTATTTTGTAGTATTGTGGTGGGCTCTATTTTAAAGGGGGATAGTCTTCCCATTGCAATGGAGCGGGCAACACGTTTTTTGGAATTGGCAATTAAAAGAACCTTTAGTTATGGAACAGATACCCGTTATGGAGTGATGTTAGAACCTTCTTTGCCATGGTTGTGTCAAGAGCAGGTATTGGACAAATATGAAATTTTATAAACAAAGCTGTTGTAATCATTACAACAGCTTTGTTTTATCAATTGTTTCAGTTGTCCTCTTTTTTAAAAACGGATTATTTAACATATTTTAAATTCTTTTGGTATTCTATTAAAATTATCTGATAAATACACATTACAGGCAATAAACAAATGACTTATAATAAAATATATCAAATTACTTGAAATTTATGGAGGTTATTATGAAATATTATAAAAAAGCAAAAGAAATGATGGATATGAATGCCACAGAGTTTATTGGCGGTGTTTCGGAAAGTGAAGTAGAAAATGCAATGAAAGCATTGTCTGTTATTTTTTCTGAGAGTTATAAGGCGTTTTTAGTTGATTTTGGCGGTGGTGACGCTGGTGGAGAAGTTATCTTTGGCATCACAAATCATCAGGAAGATGATATTGTGATAATTACACAAGAAGAACGCAGTGTAGGATTGCCTAAAAATCTGGTTGTTATCGGGTTTTGGTCTAATGCTTTCATCTGTCTGGATACGAGTGAAATGAAAAGTGGAGAATGTCCTGTTGTTGAGGTGAATGATGGCGAAATAGAAGTCATTGCAGATACTTTTGGAAAATTTTTATATGAGTATCTTGATGAGGAATCATAAAACTTCTGAGTTGAAAAATAGTGAGGTAAATGCAGTTTTTACAATGATAGGTATCAATATACCTTGTCTTTTTGGATTTTCTATCATAGAAACACTTTTGGGAAAAGGAAAGTTCTAAATGGCTTAACATGTTTGACAGTAGATAATTTGATTATTTTATACTTTGTTGTTTCAGTTAGATATATAGAAAACGATAATTATTTTTTGATTTATCGTATTTTGGTGATTTTATGGTTGATTTATGATATAATACAATAAAATGGCTAAATGTTGTTTGCTTATAAATACCATTAAAAAAGTGATGTGGAAAATACAATCAAGAGAATAAAGGAGATTTGTTCATGAACCAACCGATTACCATTACAGGAAATTATAATCAAACAGTGCATTATTTTATCTGTCAAAACAATTTGCCGCTGATACAAGATTTATGGATACAATCTCATGAACCAATAGAATATACAAATGTGAAAGTGATTGTTCAGTCTGAACCTGAATTTTTTCAGCCTTGGACGACTTATCTTCCAAAGTTAGAACCTCAAACCCCAACACATATACAACAAATACCACTGAATTTATCCACCGAATTTTTATCTGGATTGGATAGGAGAATGGTTGGAACCATTACAGTATTGGTCATGGTGCAAGGGCAACTGAAAGCAAAGCAGGTCTTTCCTGTGACACTGCTTGCTTATCAGGAATGGGGTGGTATGAGTGTGATACCAGAAAGCATTACTTGTTTTGTACTTCCAGCTCATGAGACTGTAACGATGTTGACAGAACAGGCAAAGCAGATTTTAAAACAGTGGGGCGGCACCGGTTTTTATGGCTATCAAAGTCATCAACCAAGCGATGTCTATTATCAAATGGCGGCTATCTATCAGGTATTACAAGCCAAAGAATTTGAATATCAAACACCGCAGGCAAATTTTGAACAAGCTGGTCAAATGGTACAACCGCCAGATAAAGTGCTTGAGAAGCAGTTGGGCAACTGTTTTGACTTAACATTACTCTATGCGGGATGTTTGGAGGCATTGGGACTTCATCCAATCATTATCTGGATGCAAAACCATGTGTTTATTGGATGTTGGGTAAGAGATATGTGCTTTTCATCTGCTGTTCAGGATGATTATCAGTTGTTGAGATCAAAGGTGGGAACAGACATTTATTTGGTAGAGACGACTGTATGTGTGACCGGAGATGAAAATTATACATTTGAAGAAGCAGTGGAGTTGGGAAGCCGGAATTTAGATGCACAAAAACGCTTTCGATATATAGTAGATGTTTTTCAAAGTAGGCAATTGGGGATTCAGCCGCTGCCATTTAGAAAACAGACCCCTTCTGGCTATGTGTTGGAGTGGAGTGATCAGTCAAATTACAGTTTGCAAACACAAGAGGTATTGGATGCTTTTTATGGAGAGTTAGAACACATCGATCGTCTTGCCACTTGGTCAGAACAATTGTTAAGTCAAAAAGTACAAGGGCAATTTATCTGTTTACAGGAGGATTCCAATCACATTCCATTGGAAGTACAGGATTGTAATAGATTGGCAACGCAGTTGCTTTCCAAAACAGCACTACACCTAATTTCACAACAAGATAATACGACTTCAGTTAAAAAATCGCCAAAACCGTTGGTTGTATTATTGGGTCAAGACCAAATGCAACAGCAACTTTTTTTGACCCATCAAACATTGCTCCGAACATTAGAACAAACTGGAAGCAGCAATTTGGTATTGACATTGGGTTTTCTACGTTGGTCAGAACAAAAGCAGAGTACCTTATACACAGCGCCTTTGTTGTTCTTTCCTGTAAAGTTGGTTCGCAAACAGATGCAAAATTGTTATCAGATTCGATTTTATGCGGAAAAACCCATTGCAAATACCGTGTTAGAAGCGCTTTTGATGCAGCGTTTTCGATTGGATATCAGCATTTATCGAGAACAGCTCTTTGCGCAGAAAAAATTTGATGTCAATCGTTATTTGGAACAGATTGGTCAGATGATCGTCAAAAAGAGACATTGGTCAGTAGAAGGAAAAGCAATGCTGCATTTTATGCCAATTGATCGATTGATACTTTGGAATGATTTACAGGAACAAAAAAATTTAATGGTTGATTATCCCTTATTACAGAATTTGATTTCTGGAAAACAGATAAAACCTATGGAAGAATTGCCAATAGAGGAGAAACCACTATATTCACCTACTATGATGTTGCCGTTGCCAGCGGATCAGATTCAGCGCAATGCTATTTTTCAGGCAACGCAGGGGAATAGCTTTGTTATCAATGCACTGGCAGGGACCGAGAAGATTAAGACAATTACAAATATCATTGCCAACCTCATGTACCACGGAAAGACAGTACTATATATTTCTCCCAATCTAGAATCATTGGAAAAAATGCAATCTCAACTGACCACAGCGCATTTAAATCTATTTGCACTGTCTTATTATGGAGATCGTGCAAATCAGGCAGCTATGCTGTTTCAACTGCAAAAAATCATAGAGTTTAAACAGCATTCTGGAGATGATTTTTTAGTAGAGTTCAATAATCCATCTTTGTTAGAACAACAATGGCAGGAATTATCTGTTGACTATTATAAAAAACAGTGGTTTGGATTTTCCCTCTATGAAGTTTTGGTAGAGCTTGAGCATTATCGCGGTGCAAAAGAGGTCATTTCCTTTACAGAACAACAGATTGCGGATTTGACTATGGGACGTTATAGTCAATGGCGCAGTTTAATTAGACAATTGACAACAGCCGGAAGGGATTGCGGGGGAGTTTGTGATCATCCGTTGCGAGAATTCCGTATTTATGAAACTCATGTAGACTTACAAAAAAATTTATCTGCGCAATTAAAACAGTATTTACAAAATTTTACCCGCTTTAAAATTGCCTTTGGAAATTTATCCAATGCACTGGGCATTGCCGATATTGAGGATATGGCGCAAATACGAGGCATTGTAACGCTGTGTGAACTGTTGGGAGAGGTACAGCCAATACCGGCAAAACTCTTGACTGCGAAAGATACCCTTGTGATAGCACCCATTATTTCAGAACTCTGTAAAAAGGGAAAAGACAGAGATTTTTTAGAAACAGAAATTTTAAAGGTATTTGAAGAAAGAGTTTTTCGATTTGATGAAAAATCAGCATACCAACAGTGGGAAAAAGCACAGGCAAGTTGGGCAGTAGTGAAATGGGTTCGCAAACACAAGGTTTGGAAATTGGTGCGTGAGTATGCTTTGGACCCAGATCACTTTCGCAAAGATGATGTATTTTTGCAATTGAGTGCTTTGGTAGAGTATCGAACAATTCAGGAATTAATACAAAATAAGAAATTGGAAGAGTATTTTGGATCCTATTGGAATCAGGGCAGACCAGATTGGGATGAAATACAAGATGTCTATCAACAGGCATTGGAGGTGCGTCAATCCGTAGAGGGAATTTATTTAGATGACCACCATAAAAAGCAGATGTTAGAACATTTATCCCCTTTATTACAACAGGGAAGCAATGTATTTCGTACAATGGTTCAGGCGTTTCGTGCTATGGAGCAAAGCCAGACACAGTTGGGTATGCTCACAGGAATTGATCTTGGGATATTTTCACAAGCGGGACAGACCTTATTACAGATTCAACAGATGGCAGAACGTTGGAGCACACATCTAGAACAACTCAACCGTTGGATTGCCTATTGTGCTTGTCGTAAACAATTGGTTGAATATGATTTGCTACAAGTTTTGGAAGTGTATGAAAAAGGATTTCCAGATGATGAATTGTTACAAGCATTTCATTGGGGATTTTTCTCCGCCTGTAAAGATTTTATAGAAAAGCAGTACCCACAAGCCTTTTTATTAAAGGGAGAGCAGTTTATACAACAGATAGAACAATTAAAACAGCTACAAAAGCAGTTTGAGGGATACAGCCGTCAACAGATTGTTTTAAAACTTTCTACTGGAATTTCAGCGATTCCAGAGTTTTCTCAATTGCAGCAGGATTTAGAGGAATCCAAAGCAAGTCGCGAAACATTTATACAATATGCGGCTTATTTGCAAAGATTATGGCCATGTATGTTGATGACACCAGTATCAGCAGTACAATCTCTTGCAGTAGAATATCCAAAATTTGATTGTGTGATATTAGATGATGCCAATCAATTGGAAATCACAAAGGGAATCAATATGCTTATGCGTGCAAAGCAAGCAATTGTAATTGGGGATTGTATACAGACAACCAAATGGGAGAACACATCAGCGGTAGAGGATTGCAATATCAAACAAAAGCCAGAATATAGCGTATTGGAAGAATGTATGTCCATATCGATTCCACAGTACCAACTTTCTGTTGGCTGTTGTCTGCAACAGGAGGATATTATGGCGTTTAGTAATCAATATTATTACCAAAATGCCTTGTTGACATTTCCTGCCTTTGAGAAGGAAAAAATGAGTATAAATTATCTTTTCTTAAAGGGATATTATGATGGCAATGGAAAAAATACAGTAGAGGCAAGAACCATTGTCAGAGAAATTGTAAATTTGCTCAAGCAGCCAGAAGAACAGCCAATTAGTATTGGTGTTGTAACCGTTACGGAGGAACAAAGAGACTGGATTTTGCAACTACTGAATGAGAATTTCCAAAAAGATGCCATGTTAGAGTTGGCTGATAAAAGGTTATTAAAACCGATTTCTGTGGATAGCTTGGATAGTTTGCGTCCCAATGAGTTTGATTATGTATTCTTTTCCGTGGTTTATGGAACAGACCAAATGGGAAGAGAAGCGCTTTATTTTGGTACATTGAGTAAAAAAGATGGTTGGAAAAAACTAAACTTAGCTTTGGCAAAAGCGAGAAGAGCTTGGAAAATTGTTTCTATTTTGCACCCAAAACAAATTTTATTGTTTCGGTATCATGCAAGGGGTGTTGCGGATTTAAAAGCGCTGTTGGAATTTTGTCAGGCACATCAAAATGAAATACCCCCTTATGTTGCGCCAATACAGGTAAATGCTGCGATTGAGATTGTTGCAGATCGAATAAAACAGTTGGGGTATTCTGTAAAGACAAATGTGGGGCTACACCGACAAAGGGTGGATATTGCAATTATGCACCCAGAAAAAACAGATTGTTATCTATTGGGAATTTTATTGGACAACCAAGATTTTGAGACCATGCAGTCAGCGGCAGATGGAATGTTATTAAAGGCTTCTATCTTGGAAAGATTGGGTTGGAAATTGCACTTTTTGTGGATGATAGACTGGTGGAATGACAGCCAAGCGGAATTGGAAAAAATAAAACAATGGATTGCTTTGGCATTGGAGGAAGAAACACAACCAAAACCATATCAAAAGGCGGTGACTGCTATCAGGAGATGGGATGAATGGGAAGAGATGAAAGAAGAACCTGAAGAATTCGATCAATCTTTGTCATCAAAAGAAATGATAGCTGAAGCAGTGAAATTGGTTTCAAAGTCTGCTCCGCTTCCAAAGAGAAAACCTGCACTTTATCGTCAACCATTGCGCCCAGCTTATCGTCAGGGAAATAGGATACAACAACCGGAGAGATTGATAGAGGTTGAAGATGTAGAAATTCAACCAACTAAGAAAGAAAAACAAACTATACATCAGACTGATATCAAGGAGATCATTTCTCAACTGGCAACCGGAAAAACAGGGAAAAAAGTTACAACAACTTCTAAAAAGCAATCTAGCGACCAAAAGTCAAAAAATAAGAAGATAAAAGCAGTTGCTTATCAAGCCTATCAACAGCCTTCTACCGTGACTGGTGCAGATGCGTTTTGTAATCCGGAATACAACGAAGCATTGTTACAACAAATAGAAGAAATTATTAAGCTAGAAGCACCCATCAGTCAAACACTACTGAATAAACGTCTGTTATCCAGTTGGAAAATTACACGCAGTGGAGCTCGTTTGACCCGTCGTTTAGAGGAATTGTATCAGATGAGATTTTGGAATCAAACACAAGAAGATACCAATGCATTTTATTGGAGATCTCCTACAGAAGCGGGGTCATTTGCATTGGTGCGCACAGCACAGAATACCAAAGACCGCAGGGAATGGAATGATATTTCACAAATAGAAATTCGCAATGCCATTGATTATCTCATCATTTCAAAAAAGATGATAGAAGAAGAGGAAATAATCAAAGAAGCTTGTAAATTATTTGGATATGCTAGACCAAATGAACAACACAAGGCACAGATCGAACAGGTGATAAAACAACAAATCAAAGAAAAACATTGGAAGAGAAGTCGAAAGAAAATTGAAATCATCGATTAAAGGGGGATTTTACCATTGTTTACAGCAAAACACTATTTATTGGCGGAAAGTATACAACAGGCATATGAGCTCAATCAATCAAAACGCAATGCAATACTGGGTGGTTTGTTTTGGCTGCGTATGGGAAACAAAAAGATTCATACTTTGATAGATTTATCAAATCTTGGTTTCAATCAAATAGAAGAGACGCAACAGGAATTTATAATTGGATCTATGTGTACTTTGCGCGATTTTGAACTACATGAGGGATTAAATACATTTTTTCAACAAGCGCCTTTTAAAAGTGTTGAGCATATTGTGGGAACACAATTTCGCAACACAGCAACCATGGGTGGAAGTGTATATTCTCGTTTTGGATTTTCGGATATATTGACATTGTTGTTGTGTTTAAACGCATCAGTACAATTGTATCAAAAGGGCATGTTATCTCTGGAGGAATATATCCAGCAACCCTATGACCGGGATATTTTAATGAAGATTCAAATACCAAAACAAACCTGTCAGGTGCGCTATTTGACCCAGCGTTTAAGTGCGACTGATTTTCCAGTGTTGACCTGTACAGTGGCGCGTTTTGAAACAGGGTGGAGAATTGTTTTAGGAGCTCGCCCTCAAAAAGCAACATTGGTAAGGTATGATTTGCCGCAATTTCCAACTCAACAGGACATCAATGGATTATTAGAATTTGTACAAAAGCAGGTTGTATTTGGAGACAATATGCGTGGTAGTGCAGCATATCGTACCCATTTGGCAATTGTTTTGATAGAGCGGGCAATCGGTAGTATATTGGAGGACAGTCATGCAGATTAAGCTAAAACTAAATGGAAAACTGGTACAAGATGAAGTTGCACCAGATAAGATATTGTTGGATTATTTGAGAGAAAAGGGATGTTATAGTGTTAAGCGCGGCTGTGATACTGCAAATTGTGGGTTGTGTACAGTATATTTGAATCAAAAACCAGTACTTTCCTGTTCTGTGTTGGCAGTGCAGGCAGATGGAAAAGAAGTTACTACATTAGAGGGAATTCAGCAGGAAGCAGAGGAATTTGGTGCATTTTTAGCCGATCAAGGCGCAGAGCAATGCGGATATTGCAGCCCTGGACTGATTATGAATGTATTGGCAATGAAACGCGAGCTGATGAATCCCACAGAACAACAAATAAAAGCGTATTTGGCTGGAAATTTATGTCGCTGTACTGGTTATATGGGACAAATGAGAGCGATTCAAAATTATCTAAGAAAGGAGCAAACAGATGAAAGCAGTCAATAAACCGATTCGCAAAAAAGATGCGATGGCTTTGGTTACTGGCAAGCCAGTTTACACAGATGATATTGCTCCAAAGGACTGTTTGATTGTCAAGGTGTTGCGCAGCCCTTATGCAAATGCAATGATTGAGGAAATCAATACGACGATTGCTCAAAAAGTTCCTGGAATCGAATGTATTTTGACTTGGCAAGATACACCGAATACCCGTTTTACTATGGCAGGTCAATCCTATCCTGAACCAAGCCCATATGATCATAAGATTTTAGATAAACACTTGCGCTGTGTTGGCGATCCAGTGGCAATTGTTGCCGGAGTAGATGAAAAATCAGTTGATCGCGCTTTATCTATTATCAAGGTGAACTATCAGGTGTTAGAACCATTGTTGGATTTTACCAAAGCAAAGGATCATGCGATTTTGGTCCATCCTGAATCGGATTGGAAGGCGCTTTGTCCGGTAGGTGCAGATAATCAGAGAAATCTTTGCGCCTCTGGTGAGTTTGTAAGTGGTGATGTGGAAGCACAGTTAAAAATGTGTGCACATGTGATAGAACAAACCTATCACACCAAACAAAACAGTCAAGCGATGATGGAATCGTTTTGCACTTATACACATTTGGATGTTTATGGAAGATTAAATATTGTCAGTTCCACACAGGTACCATTTCACGTGCGCAGAATTTTGGCAAATGCGTTGGATATTCCAAAAGCACAGATTCGCGTGATAAAACCCAGAATTGGAGGGGGATTTGGCGCAAAACAAAGTGTGGTAAGTGAAGTATTTCCAGCTTTGGTCACAATGAAAACCAAAAAGCCGGCAAAGATGATTTTTACTCGTACAGAGAGCTTTACCAATGGAAGCCCTCGACATGAAATGCAGATAAAAGTGCGAATAGGTGCAGATAAAAATGGAATTATCAAGGCAATTCATATGTATACCTTGTCCAATGCAGGTGCTTATGGAGAACATGGTCCTACCACAGTGGGATTGACTGGACATAAAGCAATGTCCCTTTATGCTGGAGCTGAAGCCTATCGATTTGAATATGATGTTGTTTATACCAATACCATGGGCGGAGGTGCTTATCGCGGTTATGGTGCTACACAGGGGATTTTTGCACTTGAATCTGCAGTGAATGAATTGGCGGCAAAATTAAAGATGGATCCTGTCAAATTGCGTGAACTGAATATGACTGCGCAAGGGCAGATTATGAAAACCTACTATGGGGAAGTTTCAAACAGCAATGCGCTTGACCGCTGTCTAAAAAAAGCAAAACAGATGATAGATTGGGATAATAAATATCCCTGTAAAGAATTGGAAAACGGCAAGATTCGCGCTGTGGGAATGGCATTGGCAATGCAGGGCTCTGGAATTTCAAATGTGGATGTTGGTTCGGTAGAGATAAAACTAAATGATGATGGCTTTTATACCCTGATGATAGGTGCTTCCGATATGGGTACAGGTTGTGATACGATTTTGGCACAAATGGCAGCAGAGTGTTTGGACTGTGATGTGGATAATATTGTAGTACATGGTGTCGATACCGACCAATCCCCCTATGATACAGGTTCTTATGCTTCTAGTACAACCTATATCACTGGTATGGCAGTGGTCAAGACCTGTGAAAAGATACGAGAACAAATTGTAAGACAAGGTGCTGACATGCTAAATTGTGCAGAAGATCAAGTGGAGTTTGATGGGAAGCAGGTGATTTGCCTGCAAACGCAACAAACAATTTCATTGCAACAGATTGGATATCAGTCAGTTATGGGGGGCGGACGTTGTATCACTGCCAGTGAATCCCACTTTTCTCCAGTCTCACCGCCTCCGTTTATGGTGGGAATGGTAGAGATTGAACTGGATAAACAGACAGGTCAAGTGGATGTGATTGATTATGTTGCTGTTGTGGACTGTGGTACAGTAGTAAATCCAAATTTGGCAAGGATTCAAACAGAGGGGGGCATTTTGCAGGGAATTGGCATGGCATTGATGGAAGATGTACAATATGACAAAAAGGGAAGACTGCTCAACCGTTCTTTTATGCAATATAAAATTCCTACCCGTTTGGATGTCGGCAATATTCGAGTGGACTTTGAGAGCAGTTATGAACCGACTGGACCTTTTGGAGCAAAATCCATTGGAGAAATTGTTATCAATACACCCGCACCAGCAATTGCAAATGCAATTTATCATGCTTCTGGTTTATATTTGCGTACGCTGCCTATGACAGCGGAAAAGATTGCAATGGGTATGCTAAAACATGAAGATTAATTGTGTTTTATTGGCGGCGGGAAATAGCCGCCGCTTTAAAGGCAATAAATTATTATATCAAGTCAATGGAAAACCATTGTACCAAGCTGCTTTGGATATTTTACTGCCGATTCCGTGGAATCGCATGATTCTAGTAACACAATATCCAGAGATAGTCCAGAATGTACCCAAGACGGTACAAGTGGTGTGGAACCATCAACCTGATTTGGGGATTTCACATTCTATTCAGTTGGGAATTGAGGCGGATTTACAGGCAGATGCCTATTTGTTTTCTGTCTGTGATCAGCCATATTTGACTGCAAATAGTATAGAGAAGTTGTTGGAATTGTTTGTACACAGTAACAAGGGAATTGCTGCGCTTTCTTATCAGGGACGCTCTGGAAATCCAGTTATTTTTTCTAAAAAATATAGTAGAGAATTATTGCAATTATCTGGAGATCAAGGTGGGAAAATGGTATTACAGCAACATACAAAAGATGTCTCATATTGGGAAGTGGAACATGAAATAGAGTTGATGGACATTGATAGGTAGTCCATAAAAATAATTCGATTATAGATATAATACCTAAAATTTTTATAAAAAATATTGATTTAATTGTAATAAAAATATATTTCAAAACAGAGAAGTACGCCGATAATACTTAGTGTAAGATATAAAACTTATAAAAAGTATACTTTATAGTTCTTAAAAAGTATTGGTAGTCCTTTGTAAAAAGGATATAAAAAAACAGACTTACTATATAGCAAGTCTGTAGAAGTAAAATAAGTTTTT